>JBEBBW010000007.1:0-56901 GCA_041158165.1 Bacteroidota bacterium | reverse complement strand
AAATCCTTGGCATTGCGCTCGGCTGCGGGCCGTGGGCCAAAAATCCTCCAGTGCGTGCCAACCCTGAGGGGTGCTCCGACGGACCAAGCCGATTCCTGCAGCTCGTGCAGCAGATCGGCCACTTCGCGCGGGCTGCGGTCAAGTACATTTTGGTCCATCACGGCAACCGGAACCTGAACCAATCCCTCGCGAACCGCGAAGGAACTCGCCCATCCCGAACGAAAACCGGGAACGTCGGCAAACTCATCGGACCAGTCCTCGCGAACACCCAGGGCTTCCAGGGAGTCAAAGAGGTCATCTTGGCCCGCATTCCTCAGAAAATGAACGCGTTGCCGCAGTGTTGGTGCGCCCAAAATGCGGTCCAAAAACCGTAGTTCCTCGCGGAAGCCGTCGACCCGGTCGTGGCTAGCGTACGATAAGTGCGACCCAACCTCAAAACGCATGGCCAGCGTGCGCAGCGCCTCGGCAACCTCCGGATCGTTTGGAAGCACCCCCCGATCGTAGGGACCTTTTTGACCTGCGAGCAGTGCGAAAAACTGAAGCGAGCAGTTGGGATACCGTCGAGCAAAGTCCGCCCAATGCGAGAGGCTAAAGAAGGGATCTGGCCCAAACGCACGCTGCCGAAGGGCGTGCAGGTCGGCCCGAAGTGCGTCCTTAAAAAATCCACCCCAGTGCGCCAAGCGCCCACGGCCTCGGTAGGCAAACAAATGGTCAATGTCAACCACAACTACCGGCTTGGGGCGCGCCAAGGGGGAAATCGACAAGCCAAGCTCGACAGCCAGAGAACGTGCGCGAAGCTCAGCCTCGGGGACGCCAAGGTATCGGTCAGCCTTGTACCCTCGTGGGCGCCCGTGGGCGTCGACCGGAAGTCCAGCCGCCCAATAGCGCGTGCGCCACCAAATCCACGCTAACGCGTCACTTGCCGGAGGTTCATCAAAACTCGGCGCATCCAGCCATCCGGAATCGTCCCAGGATCTTGCTGTGGCCGCGGCACCAAAACGCACCTTACAACCCCAAAACGCGCTCAGCAGCGTGGCTAGCTGGCCGTGGGCGGCCCCAGGCGATGGGTGTGCAAAAACAACTGTTGTCATGCCCGAAGCTGCGTTAGGCCTGCAGCGAGCGACGCTGCCATGGTGTCGGCGGACGTACCGCTGCCGTAAAGTTCCGGTGGCGTCTCGGGGCCACGTTGGGACCAGCTGCTAAGTTGCTGGAGGATGCGTTCGCTAAGGTCTGCTCCGTCGGGATCCACGAGCGCCGCCCATCCGCAATCTACGAGCTCGGTCCATTCCGTCTCCGTGCGGAGCACAATACATCGCTTACCGGCAAAGAACGCCTCCTTTTGGAGCCCTCCCGAATCAGTAAGCACCCATTCGGCTTGATAAAGTGCATCTACGACCTCGGAACGGCCCATTGGGAGCCGGTCCGCCACGCGCTGGGAGGCCAAACCCGCCGCACGGTGGCGCGGATGCCGCGGCCATTCAACCTCGAAGCGTTCCGCTATACGGTCAAGTGCAGCCTCGATGTGGCGCAGGCGCGGCGCATGGTCAATGTTGGTATTTCGGTGAAGCGTAACGAGTAACCGACCGGGAACGGTCGCCACGTCGGCACGGGTCGGAAACGCGTCGCGCATTAAGTCCCCGGCACACAGAACCCATGGGGATCCCGCATCAAGGCCCTCCGAATGGAGTTGCTGCAGCGCCCGGTCCGTCGGGGCCCAAAGCCATTTAGCCCGTTGATCCACCCAAATTCGGTTATGCTCCTCGGGCATGGCCGCGTTAAAACTGCGAAGACCCGCCTCGGCATGGGCACAGGGCAAGCCCAAATCGAGTGCTACTCGGGCTCCGAGCACCGTAGAATCGGTGTCGCCGTAGACCACAACGGCATCGACGTTGGCGGCGCCCAAAGCCGAACGCAACGCAGCAGCATCTTGGCTGCGCTCCACCCACGTGCCGTGAAAATCCGGCCGCAAACCGAGCTCCGACCAAAACGAGTCGTTCATGCTCGCGTCGTAATGCTGCCCTGTATGCGCAATCCAATTTTGGCCCCCAGCGCGCGCAATGGCGTTCACCAAAGGCTTCAACTTGACAAACTGGGGCCGTGCGCCCACGACATGCGCAATTCGGTAGGGGGCTAAATTCAGGGCATCCATCCTCTATCGGCAAAACTAACGTATTGGTTCTGCCCGATAATCAAATGGTCCAAACAAGTCAGCTCGAGAATGCGCGCACCTTCCACCAAGCGCTGGGTAAGCCTCCGGTCCTCTTCAGAGGGCTCCAGTCGCCCGCTCGGATGGTTATGGGCCACCACCATTGACGGTGTGCGCAAGGCCAATGCCCGTTGGTACACTACCCGAACGTCGGCTGCCGTGGCGGTCCATCCGCCGCGACCCACACACTCGTAGTGGACGACCTTGTTGGCGCGGTTGAGGTAGACCACCCAAAATTGCTCGTGGTCGAGCGAGGCCATTCTCGGGTTGAGCAGCTGAAAGACATCCTGAGACCCGCGAACAACAGACTCTGGTCCGCTCGACTCGTGGGCTGCTCGCCGTCCGAGTTCGAACGCAGCCGCAACGGCCGCCGCTTTGGCCAGGCCAACCCCTGAAATACCCTGAAGCGCGAGCACATCGGCCGCAGCCAGCCTTCCGAGCCCATTTTCGTGCTGCGCAAGGAGTTCCCGAGCGAGTTCAAGCGCCGACTGTGCCCGTGTGCCCGACCGTAGGACCAGGGCCAAGCACTCTGCGGCAGTCATCCCTCGGATGCCGTGGACAAGCGCGCGTTCCCGGGGCCGCTCTTCTTCGGCCCAGGTGCGTATGGATCGTGAGGTGGATTCGTTGTTCATACCGCAAACTTCCGCCGACACCTTTGGCGAGCCGTAGCCTAAACGACAGCAGCTACTTCAAACACTTCCACACGCCAACATGGGACCGCTTCAGCGAGGCATAAACAAAAAAAACCGCCCCTCTCGGGGCGGTTCCAAACAACCAATCTCAGCGTAGTTGAGTTACGCTAAACTGTTAACGTGCTTCGTAAGGCTTGATTTCAAGTTAGAAGCTTTGTTTTTGTGAATGATGTTGCGCTTGGCAAGCTTGTCCAGCATTGACGAAACTAATGGGAGTTGAGTCGCAGCAGCTGCCGCGTCGGTAACAGCGCGAAGTGCACGAACCGCGTTGCGGGTCGTCTTGTGGAAGTACTTGTTGTGAACGCGCTTGGCCTGGATTTGGCGGATGCGCTTCAACGCAGATTTATGGTTAGCCATGATTAGCTAGTTTTTGTTGTTTGTGACCCGTACGGGATTCGAACCCGTGATCTTCTCCGTGAAAGGGAGATGTCCTGAACCGCTAGACGAACGGGCCCTATGTTTTGGGAGCGCAAAGATATAAAATTTCCCTCAATGCAACAAGTACATTGAGAGAAATCTGCTAACCTCCGGGGCGAAACCCTAAGCGTTTGCCGGTGCGCTGGCGCAATTCCTCGCGAATTCCTTCGAGTGCCAAGACCGAAACCTCTTGAATGGCCTCGAACGGCGCCGCCTGCAAGTCAAAGTCCATTGCCGTGACCATCAGGCGGTAAAGCCAGAGTTTCAGATCGTCTGCACACACTTCTGCCTCGTTAAGCGGCAGGTTAAGTGGCCCGACTCCCTCCACAAAATAATGTCCGGCTCCGTTCACAAAAAGTCGGCTCATGAGCGTGCCCACGTCGTTGATTCGGCGCATCCGAAACGAGTCCGACAGAAAATTGTACACGTGAATCAATCCAAAATAAGCCCGCATTGGATCGGCCTTCACATAAGGGGTTGCGAGGAGCGCATGCCCCGAAGGAAGCAAGAACGCATTCGTATGCACCTGAAAAACAAGCGAATCCCCGGAAAACCGAATTTCAAACTCGTACTCGCCGCGGTCCACAAACTCCACTACCACGGTCCGGTCGATACCCACCATCTGGCTATTGAGCTCCACCGCTACAGACTGAACCACCATGCGCAGTTCGGCAAAAGCCGACAGCACCCTGCGGTGCACCAACTGCTTGTTGCTGGACTTGGTCGCCAGCGTTTGCAGAATCAACTCGGGACTTGCTTCGTTTTTCATCAGTAGGCTCGGGCAAAAAGTACGCGCTGGACCGAAGGCGCACCCGTCAGCACGCAGCTTCCCGCCTCCAGCGGATTGTTCAACGGAATGCAGCGAATCGTGGCCTTCGTCAGCTCCTTGATGCGCTCCTCCGTTTCGGGCGTTCCGTCCCAGTGGGCCGACACAAAACCGCCTTGGTCGAGTGCGGACTCGAATTCCGCCCAGGTATTCACCACGTGCATGTTGGCTTCGCGGTGTGCGAGCGCACGGTCGTACAACGATTGCTGGATTTCAGCCAATCGCGCATTCATCGACGCCGCCAGCCCCTCGATGGGCACACTCTCTTTGGTCAACGTATCGCGGCGCGCCAACTCCACCACGCCGTTCGCGAGGTCGCGCGGCCCGATAGCGATGCGCACCGGAACCCCTTTTAGCTCGTATTCATTGAACTTCCAACCCGGCTTATAGGTGTCGCGGTCGTCGTACTTCACCCGAACGCCATGAGCGCGCAAGTCCGCCACGAGCTGCTTCGCCACCACCGAAATGGCGTCCAACTCCTCTTCGCCACGGTAAATGGGCACAATAACCACCTGAATCGGGGCCAACTTCGGCGGCAATACCAAACCGTTGTCGTCGGAGTGCGTCATGACGAGCGCACCCATTAGGCGGGTCGAAACGCCCCACGAGGTCGCCCACACGTGCTTGACTTCGCCGTCGCGGTCCTGGAACTTCACGTCAAAAGCCTTGGCGAAATTCTGGCCAAGAAAGTGCGACGTGCCCGCCTGAAGCGCCTTGCCGTCCTGCATCAGTGCCTCGATGCAGTAGGTCTCGAGGGCACCTGCAAACCGCTCGTTGGGCGTCTTTATTCCGCGAACCACGGGAATTGCGAGCACATTTTCGGCAAACTCCGCGTAGACTTCGAGCATTTGCTCGGCCTCAGCAATGGCCTCTTCGCGGGTAGCGTGGGCCGTGTGCCCCTCTTGCCACAAAAATTCCGCGGTCCTCAAAAAGAGTCGAGTGCGCATTTCCCAGCGAACCACGTTGGCCCACTGGTTCACGAGAATCGGCAAATCGCGGTAGCTCTGAACCCAGCCGCGGTAGGTATCCCAAATAATTGTTTCTGACGTCGGGCGCACAATCAGCTCCTCTTCGAGCTTAGCGTCTTCGTCGACCACCACGCCCTTTCCGTCGGGCGAATTTTTAAGGCGGTAGTGCGTCACCACCGCGCACTCTTTAGCAAACCCGTCGACGTGGGCGGCTTCTTTGCTGAAGTAGCTCTTGGGAATGAACAGCGGAAAGTAGGCGTTGACGTGACCCGTTTCTTTGAAGCGACGGTCAAGTTCCGCCTGCATTCCTTCCCAAATCGCGTAGCCATGGGGCTTGATGACCATGCATCCGCGCACCCCAGAATTGTCGGCTAAATCCGCCTGAACAACGAGTTCATTGTACCATTTACTGTAGTCGGTTGCGCGGGGCGTGAGGTTCTTCGCCATACTTTGGTATGCAATTTGGGTTCTGTCCTATTGAACCCCAAAAGTACGGCCGATGCGCTACCTCCTACTCCTCGCCCCGCTTGGCTTTTTGCTAAGTTCTTGCGGCAGTCGCCAGTCAAGCTTTCGCGACTACGACGGCTCCTATTCCTGGTCCAATTCGGAGGCCTACCGAGAAGGCTACCAGTCGGGCTACCAAAAAGGCTACCAAGAGGGCGCTGACGATCAAGCCGCTGAATCGGCAGAGGCAGACCGTTCGGAACGAACTACGCGCACCCGAACCGTGGTCCGCTACGAGTACTACCCAACCTTTTACTACCACTGGAGCCAGCCCTGGATGGGCTATCCCGCGCACCGGTACTACGGCGGATGGAACAACCCTTACCGATGGAACCGTGGGTACGGCTGGAACAACCCCTGGTACGGAGGCTATGGTTGGAACGATCCGTGGTACGGCGGCTACGGCTGGAACAACCCCTGGTACGTAGGCTATGGTTGGAATGATCCGTGGTACGGCGGCTACGGCTGGAACGACCCGTGGTACGGATACGGCGGGTACTATGGGTACAACGGGTACTACGGCTACGGCGGCTACTGGGGCAACCCCTACTACCGACGCTACGACCGATGGAACCGCCCTGGAGGAGGCTGGACCCAGCCCGGCGGCGGCAACGGCGGTGGCGGTAACGGCGGCGGCGTGGACCCAACACCAACCGACGGACTTCGCCGAGAACAAATCAACGGAAGCAGTACGCCCTACCGCCGACCCGTGGTCACCAACAACCCGGGAGGAGGCAGCGTGAGCGGCCAACGCCCTAGTACGACCCAGTCGGAGCGCACTCCAGAATCCACCCCATCACGGCCGACGTCAGGTAACCGCCCAGGTACCGTCAGCGAGGACCAACCGAGTCGACCCAACCCACCCGCTAGCCGCACCGCACCGCAAGCACCTGCTTCGCGCCAGCCCGAAGCGCGCCCCACTCCACCAAGCGAGCCAAGCGTGCGCAAGCCGCCAGCGGCTCGCGAACCGGAAGCCCGCGGCGGGTTCGAATCGCGCCCGAGTGCTCCGCAACAACCTTCGATGCAGCGTGGTGGGTTCGAATCGCGACCGAGCGCTCCGCAGCCATCTGTGCAGCGAACCAGTCCGAGTTCGCAACCCTCCATGCAGCGCAGCAGTCCCGCACCCGGAGTTCGCCGCCCCTAAATCTCCTACCCCGTGAAAAAAACGACCTTATTTGTCCTTGCACTAGGGACCCAACTTTCTGTGTGGGCACAGCAAAGCACTTCAGCCGTTTGGATGCAGCGCAACCAGCTGTTTGGCACGGCGCGATACAATTCTTCGGCAGGCGCGCTCGCTGCCTTTGGCGGAGACGGCACCTCAGGACTTGAAAACCCCGCCCTGATGAACAGCACGAAGTTCGGCGGCATGGAATTCACCGGACACTTCCGAAGCGACCAAACCAGCCTCACGAGCCAAGGCACGGGCATGGGCCAAGCCTACCTTGCGACTGCGTGGCGCCTGAACAGCACGACGCGCATGTCGCTCGGATTCTCGTACCAGCACGACGCGTGGTTTCCCAATTTCTGGATTAAGTCCGAGCAAAACCCCCAAAATTCTGCCGTGAGTCAATGGGTTACTGAATCCAATGGGCTTAGTCCGGCTCAGCTTTTGGCCCAAGGCAAGTACGACGCCTATGTGGCCTATATGGGCTACCTCACAGAGGTGGGCAGCGGAAATTCCTACACAGCCTATGCCGACGGGCTGCCGACCTACCGACAAACGCGTTTTGTTCGGGAGTACCGAAGCACCTCGTTCGCTGTTCCCATTGCGATTAAAACCGATAATTTCTCGCTCGGACTGCGGATCGAGCGGCGCGACGGGCGCGCTCAAGAGCGGCTTTCGTTGACGGAATCAGGATTCAATCCGGCCGGCGTGACGGCCAGCTACACGAAAAACGTCGTTGACAGCTCCCGCTGGGGCCAATGGACATTGAGGTTGGGTGCAGCCGTCCAAGCCACGCCCACACTTCGGTTGAGCGCAGCGGTTCAGCCTGCGGGTTCTGCACTGGTTCAATGGGACTACCGAAATCGGGTAACCCCAGTAGCCACGAATCCAGCAAGCAACGTGACGCCGTTTGAGTTGTACGACGACCAGGAATTCCGGTACCAAATGCCCGTACTCCTTCAGCTCGGTGCGGCACAAACCTTCCAAGGAAGATCGGTTTTGAGCGCCGTTTGGGTGTACACGGGGGCGGTAAAGGCATTGATAAGCAAACCACTTGACTACTACGACCTCGGTCGCGAAATGGCCTCGGAACTTCGTGGGCACCACCAAGTCCGCGTCGGAGGGGAATACCGCCTAACCGAAGCGTGGACCGCTCGGGGCGGGGTACAATGGGCCCAGTCCGGCACGGAGTTTTCGGACCACAGCGCCTACCAGATGGCGGCAATCGGGTGCGGTTACCAAGAACGCGACTGGAGCTTTGACGTGGCCTACCAGTACGTTTCGCGCGCCGGAAGCATCCAGGAGCCTGCCTCTGGGCAAAATTGGGACCTCCGGACTGCGCAGCAGCGGCTCAGCGCAACCTACCGAGTTCGATTCTAAAGCGCTTCGCGTTCCGTGGCGTATTTTCGGAACATGAAGCAGATTTTTTGGATGGCCGCTTTGGTGGCCCTGCCCGCGGCCGTACAGGCCCAGAAGTTAGACGCACTGGCGTTCCGCAGCGTAGGACCCGCCCTAACAAGTGGCCGTGTTGCGGACCTCGCGGTGAACCCCAGCAATCCCGACGAATGGTACGTTGCGGCGGCCTCGGGCGGAGTATGGAAGACCTCCAACCACGGGGTTACGTTTGAACCCCTATTTGACGACCAAGGTTCGTACTCGATTGGCTGCGTCACGCTGGACCCGAGCAACCCCTACACCGTCTGGGTCGGAACCGGAGAGAACAACAACCAACGTTCCGTAGCCTACGGCGACGGGGTCTACAAATCCACCGACGGCGGTGCCAGTTGGACCAATATGGGACTGAAGGCATCAGAGCATATCGGCATGATCGCCGTGCACCCTAAAAATGCCAACATCGTGTGGGTTGCTGCCTACGGCCCGCTCTGGAGTGCCGGCGGCGAGCGCGGAATTTACAAGACCACCGACGGCGGAAAAACCTGGCGCCGCGTGCTGCACGTGTCGGATCACACGGGCTTCAATGAAGTTCACCTCGATCCGCGGAACCCCAACCTGCTCTTCGCCACGGCCCACCAACGCCGGCGCCACGTGCACACCTACGTTTCGGGCGGACCCGAGTCCGGACTGTGGAAGTCGGAAGACGGCGGCGAAACCTGGACCGAAGTAAAAAATGGCGTCCCCAGTGGCGACAAAGGCCGACTGAGCTTGGCGATTTCGCCCGTCAACCCCGACGTGCACTACCTCATGATCGAGGGCCACGGCACCTACCGCAGTACCAACCGCGGCGCCTCGTACAGCAAGCGCAGCGACCACGCCACGTCTGGCAACTACTACGTGGAACTGATTCCGTCAAAGCACGACGCCGACGTGGTGTACAGCATGGACACCTACGCGCAATGGTCCGAAGACGGCGGAGCTACGTTCAAGCGCCTTGGCGAGAAAAACAAGCACGTCGACAACCACGCCTTTTGGCAGGACCCGAGCAATGCCAAGCACCTTCTCATGGGCTGCGACGGCGGCGTGTACGAGACCTGGGACCACGCCGCGAGCTGGCACTACAAGGACAACCTGCCCATCACCCAGTTTTACCGCGTCTCGGTAGACAATGCACTCCCGTTTTATGGCATTTATGGCGGAACCCAAGACAACTTCTCGCTGGGGGGTCCGAGCCGCACCATCAACGACCGCGGCATTGTGAACAGCGATTGGTACGTAACCCAAACGGGCGACGGATTTGAATCGCAGATTGATCCGAACGATCCCAACATTGTGTATGCTCAGGCCCAGTACGGCGGACTTCAGCGCTTCGACAAAAAGTCGGGTGAAGGGGTCAACATCAAGCCCATCGAGCCCGTTGGAGGTACGGCATGGAGGTGGAATTGGGACGCTCCGCTGCTGATCAGTCCGCACGATGCCAAGACGCTCTATTTTGCAGCCAACGTGGTGTTCAAGAGCACCGACCGCGGTAATTCCTGGACGCCCATTTCGGGCGACTTGTCGCGCCAGCTGGACCGCCACCAAATTCCGGTAATGGGCAAGATTCAGGGCCTCGACGCCATTGCCTACAAGCAGAGCACGTCGATGTACGGCAACATTACGGCGCTCCACGAGTCGCCCAAGGTCAAGGGCCTGCTCGCTGCGGGGACCGACGACGGACTTGTGCACATTTCAAGCGACGGCGGCGCCAACTGGACGCGGTTTGACAAGATTCCGGGCGTTCCCGACCTGACGTATGTAAACGACGTAAAGTGGTCGCAGCATTCCGCAGATGTGCTGTATGTGGTCTTCAACAACCACAAAAACGGAGATTTTAAACCCTACGTGTTCGTGACGAAGAACCGCGGCAAGTCCTGGGAACTTCTGAGCACCGGGTTGCCGCAGCGCGGCTCAAGCTATGTGCTGGCAGAAGACCATGTCGACCCCGCTCTCCTGTTTGTGGGCACCGAGTTCGGCGTATTCACTAGCACCGACGCCGGGTTGACCTGGACCGAGCTCAAAAAGGGCTTGCCGACGGTTGCCGTGCGCGACATCGCCATTCAGCAGCGCGAAAACGATTTGGTTTTAGCGACGTTTGGCCGCGGATTTTATGTGCTCGACGACTACAGTCCGCTGCGCGAAATCAAGAACGACATCAAGAAGAACGAAGCGTTGATTTTGCCCATCAAGACGGCGCTGCTCTACCACGAGGCTTCGCCACTTGGGTATTCGGGGGCTGGATTCCTGGGGGCGAGTTACTACATGGCCGACAATCCCAAGGTGGGCGCAACGTTCACGTACTGGGTCAAGAATGCGCCCAAAACGCTGAAGGAGCAGCGCGAAGAGCTCGACAAAAAGACCGCTGGGGGCAGCTACCCGAGCAAAGACGCCATTCGGGCCGAGGCGGAAGAAGAAAAGCCCTACTTGGCGCTTGTGGTACGCAACGCTTCAGGTAGCGTCGTTCGCGTGCTTCAAGCGAAGTACAGCAACGGGCTAAAGCGTAGCGTTTGGGACGGCAAAGTAGCCCGCGGTGCTTCGCCGGACCGAGGCGCGTACTTGGCGCCCGAAGGCACGTACAGCCTCCAGCTTGTTGGGGTGCACGGTGCTAAGGTGGACACGCTGACCAAGCCGTCGACCTTCGCTGTGAAGTACGTGAACAACGTGACGCTCCCGGCCGAAAAACCCGCTGAGTTGGTCGCGCTGCAAAAGCAATTGGACGCGCTGCAGGGCCGAATGGACAAGGTTGGGCGCCAACTCGAAGAGGTTGATGCCCGCTTGGGCCGCGCCGAAAAGGTCGTCGCCTACGGAACGGCCAATCCCGCGCCCCTGCGCGGGCAAGTTGCCAGTGCGCGCGCGGAATGGCGCGCGCTCAAACTGATCCTCGACGGCGACGAGCTCATCGCGAGCAAGGAATTTGAAACCCTGCCGGGACTGCGCGACCGACTCAGCTCCGCCGTGTGGGGTTCGTACTCAATCCGCTCTGAGCCCACCCAAACCATGAAGGACCAGCGCCGCGTGGTGGCAGAACAGCTTTCCGACGTTGAAAAGCGCGTGGCCGCCCTGCTTGCCCAGAGCGAATCCTGGTGAGCGCTACGGCAACGCGGTGCACCTACCAAAAAAAAGGGCGGCCCGTTGGGGCCGCCCCTTTTTCGTTAAAGGCAACGACGCCCCCCTAGAAACGGTATACGAAGGCGTTGATGTTCATGCCAGCGCCGACACTAGCGAACAGCGCGATGTCGCCGGGCTTTACCTCGTGACCTTGGTACTGCTCGTGGCGAACGCGGTCAAGCAGCGTCGGGACCGTAGCAACCGAGCTGTTGCCCATCCATTGGATCGACATCGGCATTACGGCATCGAGATCTGCGTGCATTCCGTAAAGCTTGTAAAGACGCTCCCCCACACCGTGGTCGAGCTTGGCGTTGGCTTGGTGCATGAAAATCTTCGAAACGTCCTTGAGGTGCACGCCGGCGTTATCAAGGGCAGCCTTCATGGCGTCGGGCACGTGCTTGAGGGCAAACTCGTAGATCTTGCGGCCCTTCATGCGAATGAGGCGCTCGTTGGGGTCGCCGGCGGGGTTGACGGAAGGCAAGGACTTGAGGTAGTAGGCCTCCTCTTTGGTGTAGCTCACTGCGGCGGTACCGAGAATTCCGGCTCCGTTCAATTCGGCTTGAAGCTCAAAGCAGGCCGCGCCGGCGCCATCCGCAAAAATCATGGAATCGCGGTCGTGCTGGTCCACCACACGAGACAGCGTTTCGGTGCCAATTACGAGGGCCTTCTTTGCCATTCCTGCTTTCATATATGCGTTTGCCACAAGTACGCCCTGAATCCAACCCGGACATCCAGCCAGAACGTCAAATGCGACGGCATTGGGGTTGGCGATGCCCAATTTTTCTTTGATGCGCGACGCAATGGACGGCATTTGGTCGATGCGGCGCGTACCGGGGTCGATGTCGCCAAAATTTTGTCCCACAATGATGAGGTCGAGCTCTTCGGGATTCCAACCCGCGTCGGCCAGCGCCTTACGGCCGGCTTCGGCACCAATGTCCGAGGAATTTTGATCCGGACGCACGTAGCGGCGCTCCTCAATTTCCGTTATCTGCTGGAACTTTTGAATGATAACTTCGTTAGCATTCGGAAACGGATTCCCGTTGTCGTCCATAAACTCGTTCTGCAAAAAAGCGGAATTCGGTACGACAACCTCGGGAAGCACGGAACCCGTGCCGGCAATGACCACAGCGTTTTTCATGGCCGCAAAGGTACCGTTTTCCGCCCAATGCACTTTGTACCTTTGCCCGCATGAAATCCCATGATTCCGACCACCCAAGCTCGAGCGTCCACACTCCCCTGCGTCCCGATGCCTTTGCACTCAGCGACGACGAGAAAATTGCGCGCATTGAGGAGCACGTGCGCGGAATCCTCGACACCCTGGGCATGGACCTCGAAGACGACAGCTTGCGCGGCACGCCGAAGCGCGTAGCCAAAATGTACGTCAAAGAGACCTTTGGCGGCCTACACCCGGACAAGGCCCCTGACCTCAATACGTTTGAGAATAACTACCACTACGGCGAGATGCTGGTCGAGAAAAACATCGTCGTCTACTCGACCTGCGAGCACCACCTTATGCCGATTGTGGGCCGCGCCCACATCGCCTACCTCAGCAAAGACCGCGTTATTGGCCTCAGTAAAATGAACCGCATCGTGGATTTCTATGCCAAGCGTCCCCAGGTGCAAGAGCGCCTCACCCGCCAAGTGGCCGAGTCGCTCATTCACGCGCTGGGCACCGACGACGTCGCTGTAATGATCGATGCCAAGCACCTTTGCGTCAACGCGCGCGGAATCCGCGACATCCACTCGAGCACGGTCACCGCAGAGTACCGCGGCCGCTTCTTGGCAGAAGAAGGGCTCCGCACCGAATTTTTGGCCTACATTCAAACCCAAACTACGTTTGGCGACAGCCCCCACACATGAGCACGCTGCACCTGTACGACAGCCTAACCGGCGAACTCCGTCCGTTTGAACCGCTTCACGCGCCCCACGTGGGCATGTACGTCTGCGGCCCCACGGTGTACAGTGACGTGCATCTTGGCAATACGCGTACGTTCTTGAGTTTTGACCTGCTGTTTCGCTACTTGACCCACCTTGGCTATAAAGTGCGCTACGTGCGGAACATTACCGACGCCGGCCACCTCGAGAGTGACGCCGACGTAGGCGAAGATAAAATCGCCAAAAAAGCCCGCCTCGAGCAGCTGGAGCCGATGGAGATCGTGCAGCGCTACACCGTGGGGTTTCGCGCCGTGATGCAGGCCTACAACGCGCTGCCGCCCTCGATCGAGCCCACTGCCACCGGACACATCGTCGAGCAAATTGAGCTGATTAAAAAGTTGCTCGCCGACGGGTTTGCCTACGAAGCCAACGGCAGCGTGTACTTCAGCATCGAGACCTACCTCAAGACCTATCCCTACGGGGAGCTTTCGGGGCGCAGCATCGAAGACCTCGAAGCAGGCACCCGCGACCTCGACGGCCAGCAGGACAAGCGCCACCCACTCGATTTCGCGCTCTGGAAAAAGGCGTCCACCGAACACATCATGCGCTGGCCCTCGCCCTGGGGCGAAGGATTCCCGGGATGGCACCTGGAGTGCTCCGCCATGAGTACCAAATACCTCGGGGAAGAGTTTGATATCCACGGGGGCGGAATGGACCTGAAGTTCCCCCACCACGAGTGCGAAATTGCCCAGAACAAGGGAGCGACTGGCCATGGCGGTGCGCGCTACTGGCTGCACGCCAACATGCTGACCTTGAACGGAAAGCGCATGGCCAAGTCCACCGGCAACACGCTGGATCCGCGCGACCTGCTCACCGGCAACAGCCCGCACTTGACCAAGGCCTACAGCCCCGGCGCGGTGCGCTTTTTCATTCACCAAGCGCACTACCGGAGCGTGCTGGACTTCAGTGATTCCGCGCTCCAGGCTGCAGAAAAAGGCTACTACCGACTGCTTGCGAGCATGGACGTGCTGCGCCAACGCGGCGCTTCCGGGCCAGCCCGCGGAACCTGGAACGTCGAGGCCTGGAACACCCAGTGCACCGAGGCTATGAACCAGGACCTCAACAGCCCGGTGCTGATCGCGCAGCTTTTTGACGGCGCCAAGGCCGTGGCCGCAGACCAAAAGGACCCGAGCGTCTTGGGTACCGAAGGCGCAGCCATGCTGCTTCAGCTCATGGAAACCTGGATGCTTGACGTGCTGGGTCTTGCGCCCGAGGAGCACTCCGCTTCGGGCAAGTACCAAAAGGCTCTAGACGCTGCTATGTCGGTTGTGCTCGACCTGCGCCGCAAGGCCCGCGAGTCCAAGGACTGGTCCACGAGCGATGCACTGCGCGATGCGCTGGCCCAAGGCGGCATTGTCGTCAAGGATGGCGCCGACGGCAGCAGCTACCACGTCGAATGAAGCGCGCGCTGACCTGGGTGATCTCGGCGCCGATGCTCGCGCTCATCGGTCTGTACAAATATGTGCTTTCGCCGCTGACGCCTCCCAGTTGCCGCCACTACCCGACCTGCTCGACCTATGCCGGCGAAGCGATCAAGGAGTGGGGCCCATGGACCGGGTCTTGGCTCTCGCTGCGGCGACTCAGCCGGTGCCACCCCTGGGGGACCTCTGGGATCGACCCCGTGCCGAAAAAATTCTGAAACCGCCCCACGCGGCTAATCAAGAAAACCTAACTTTAAGCCATGCTAGCTACGATTACCTGGGTCGCCGACCGCGGCATTGAACTCGGACCGCTCTTCATTCGGTACTACCAAGTTTTTTTCTTTCTCGGATTCTTCCTCGGGTACCGATGGATGAAAAAAGTCTTCCTCAAAGAAGGCGTCGACCTCAGCATTTTGGACGCACTCCTCTCGACCATGGTCGTAGCCACTGTGGTGGGTGCGCGCCTCGGCCACGTATTTTTCTATGACTGGAGCTACTACCGCGAGCACGTCGCCGAAATTTTCATGCCTTGGAAGGGCGGACTCGCCTCCCACGGAGCCGCCATCGCCATTGTCGTCGCGATGCTGTGGTTCGGCTCCAAGTACCTAAAGCCAATTGGCAAAACGCCCCTTTGGATGCTGGACCGCGTAGTTATCACGGTGGCCCTCGCGGGCGCGTTCATCCGCCTCGGGAACTTTACCAACAGCGAAATCTATGGGCAGCCTCAAAACTCTGCGGTTGAAACGGTCTTCGTGCGCAACATTACCGACTACGTGGAGCGCTACTTCGCTCGAGACGTTTCCGACGTAGACTACGTGCCGACCGGCAAAAGCCTGGAGACCGACAGCCTGACGTTGCCGGAATACGAAATCCGATTTACGCCCACGGCCGACGCGAGCCTTGACGGCGTTCAATCCATGGTCGAACTCTACCTCGAACCGCTCATCAACCGCCAGAACGCAGACAACCGCCACCTGTACCTTCCTCAGGACCAATTGGTGCGCGAAGCCAACGGGTACTACGTGCTTACGGCCTACGGGATTCCGCGCGCACCGAGCCAGATTTATGAAGCCATTGCGTACGCGCTCATTTACGTCGTCCTACTCCTATTGTTCCAGCGCGGAGCTGCGGCGCGTGAAGGGCAGATTTTCGGTATTTTCTTAACTACCGTGTTCGGATTCCGGTTCGTGATTGAGTTCATCAAAGCGAACCAAAAGGATTTTGAATCAGGCATGGATTGGAACATGGGGCAATTGCTCAGCATTCCGCTCGTGGTTGCCGGTGTGTTCCTGATTGTTCGAAGCCTTATGTCCAAAACACCTAACGAGAAGCTATGAACCGTCGACTCATCATGCGCGTGGGCGGAGTTTTGCTCGCCCTCGCCTTACTCGGGCTCGTCGTCCCCGTGATCATGTCGTGGTTCACTCCGGTGGCGGGCCCCACCCAATCGAGCAGCGCCCCGGCCCCCGCGGAATCCTATGAACCCCCCTTCACCGAAGAGGCAAAAGGTGCATTCGTAACCCCCGCGGGCGACACGGTAGCCGCCTTTGCACTGGAACTGGCTGAAACCACCGCAGAAACCACCCAGGGCATGATGTTCCGCCGCAGCGCTCCCGAAGGCACCGGCATGCTCTTCATCATGCCCGAAGAGCGCTACCAGAGCTTTTGGATGCGCAACACCTACGTGCCGCTCGACATCATTTACCTCAGTGAGGCAGGTTCCGTGGTGAGCATTCAAGCCAACGCCCAACCGATGAACGAAACGCCGCTGCCTTCAGAAGGTCCGGCGAAGTACGTACTTGAAATCGCCGGAGGACGCGCAGCGGCCCTCGGCATAATCCCTGGAATGAAGTGGATATGGAAGCGAAACTAAGCACCGCACTGGCTGCGCTGGCACTCAGCACCGCGTCATGGGGCCAAGCCCAATGGACCGTAACGACCATCACCAAAGCTGACGGCGCAACGAATTGGGCCTGTGAACCCTCGGTGGCCGTTGATCCAACCGGCCAAGGGGTATACCTCGGCAACGTCCTGAACCAGCTTCACCGCAATCCGCGCAACGGCGCCCCCGACGCCTGGGTCCGCAACCAAGGCCTCACCTCTTCGATGGGCGTGTACGGCGACCCCATCTTGGCGCACGACCGGCAGGGCCGACTGTACTACTTGCACCTCGCAGACCCCAGCGGAAAAGGCCGTGCTGGCGAAACCTGGCTGGACCGCATCGTGATTCAGTGGAGCGACGACCGCGGCAAGACCTGGTCCGACGGGGCGGGAATCGGGCACAATCCGCCCAAAGACCAAGACAAGGAGGGTATTGCCATTGACCCCGCGTCGGGAACGCTGCACGTTTCGTGGACCGAATTTGACGCCTACGGAAAAAAGGAACCGGAGTTCCGCTCGCGCATTCGATTTAGCCAGTCCTACGACCGTGGCGCAACCTGGACTCCGGCGATTACTGTTTCGAACGAAGAAGGCAACTGCCTTGACGGCGACCAAACGCCAGAAGGCGCGATTCCGGTGGTCGACCCCACCGGCGGTGTGGCCGTAGTGTGGTCCTACAACGACACCATTTGGATGAACCGCTCTGACGACGACGGCGCCCTCACGTGGATGCCCATCGACCGACCCATCGCGCTGCAGCGCGGAGGATGGGCCCACGAAATTCCGGCCTTGGGCCGAGCCAACGGAATGCCCGTTTCGTACTTTGCCCCCGACGGCACCTGGCATTTAGTTTTTGGCGAGCAAGACAGTACCGGCTCTTGGGTCAGCCACGCCCGTTCGCTGGACCGCGGCGAAAACTGGTCACCGAGCAAGCGCCTTCCGGTTCCCGACAGCATCGCACACCACTTCATGCCGTGGTTTGCCGTCGACCAGAGTACGGGCGCCCTTCACGTCATTGCCTACGGCCAAACGGAATCCCTTCGCACCCAGGCCTGGGCACACCGGTCCGACGACGGCGGCAAGACCTGGACCGCCACTCCGCTGAGCACCCCATTTACCCCAACTCCACGCCGCTTTTTTGGTGACTATTCGGGCATCGCCGCACGCAACGGAGAAGTCCATGCGGTGTGGACCGAGCAGCGCGACGGCGTAAATGAATTGGTGTACGGACGCTTTGCGGACCCAGCCAAGGACGCCCTGCCCGCCCAAGCCGAGCCCCAACCCGCCAAGCGCCGAAAGAAATGAAGCTCCTCCTGGCGTCCACGTCGACCGTACACGGTGCGCCCTACTTAATCTACTTGCGCGAACAATGGGCCGCTCACTTTGCGGGACGACTCGTGGTTTTCGTTCCCTATGCGCGCCCCGGGGGCATGACCTGGGATGACTACACCGCGCGCCCCAAGTCGGTTATGGCGGAGGCCGGCATCACCGTCAAGGGGGTGCATGAATTCGCTTCGGTCGCCCAAGCTGCCGAAGCCGCGGAGGGCTGGTTTATCGGAGGCGGCAACACATTTGTACTTCGCCGCAGCCTGCGCGAAACGGGGCTTGAATCCTTGCTTGACGCCAGTGTGCGCAGCGGAACCCCCTACATGGGCAGCAGTGCAGGCATCAACATCGCCGGCCTGAGCATCGGCACAACCAACGACATGCCGGTCGTCGAGGTACCTACGCTTCAGGCTATGGGCTGGCTCCCGTTCAACCTGAACCCACACTACCTCGACACGCCGGAGGGCAGTACCCACATGGGCGAAACCCGTGAACAGCGCATTACCGAATTCCACGCGTTCAATCCCCAACCGGTCGTAGGCCTTCGCGAAGGAAGCTGGATCACATCGAACGGCACGGAGCATACCCTTAACGGTCCCCATTCAGCCCGGATTTTTCGTGCAGGACAGCCCGCCACGGAGTGCAATCCAGGACCACTGCGCGTCTAGAAATTCCTACCTTTGCGGGGTGCGCAAAGCAGTTTTAATTATTCTCGACGGATGGGGTCTTCCCGCCGACCCTTCGGTATCGGCCATTGACCTCGGCTCCACCCCATTTTACGACAGCCTTCGGGCCCGCTACCCGTTCAGCCAACTCGAAGCCAGTGGGCGCGCAGTCGGCCTTCCCGACGGCCAAATGGGCAATTCTGAGGTTGGCCATATGAACCTTGGGGCGGGGCGGATTGTGTACCAAGACCTCGTTCGCATTGACGTAGCCCTCGAAAACGGCGAGTTTGCCCAAAATCCCGTATTTGCTGACCTGGCCCAGCGCGGTGCGGCCGGCCAGCGCATCCACCTGCTTGGGTTGGTCAGCGACGGCGGCGTGCACAGCCACATTGCCCACCTCAAGGGCATTCTTACCGAACTTTCTGCCGCCGGAGCGGACAACGTGTTCGTACACGCCTTCACGGACGGTCGAGACACCGACCCCCAAAGCGGTGCTGGTTTCCTTGGCGACCTCGAGGCGCACATGGCGCAAACCATCGGTCAACTTGCTACGCTCACGGGGCGCTACTACGCCATGGACCGCGATAAGCGTTGGGAACGCGTTAAAATCGCCTACGATGCCCTTGTTCAGGGTATTGGCACCGCATGGTCCGGGACCGGCCAAGAAGCCCTGAGTGCCTCCTACGCCCAAGGAACGACCGACGAGTTCCTGCTTCCCCACGTACTTGCCCCAGACGGCCGCATTCAGCCCGGAGACGCTGTATTCTTCTTTAACTACCGTACAGACCGCGGGCGCGAACTCACCCAGGCCCTAAGTCAAGGTGGACTGGACGCCGAAGCCATGAAGCCCGTGCCTGACCTCCACTACGTCACGTTAACGCGCTACGACGCGAGCTTCAAGGGCATCAAGGTGGTCTTCGAAAAAGACAACCTTGCCGACACGATGGGCGAAGTCCTTGAGCGTGCGGGCAAAACCCAAATTCGCATCGCCGAAACCGAGAAGTACCCCCACGTGACGTTTTTCTTTTCGGGTGGCCGCGAAGAACCCTTTGTGGGCGAATCACGCATCCTCCGCGCGTCTCCGAAAGTGGCCACCTATGATCTACAGCCAGAAATGAGTGCCTACGAACTGCGAGACGCCCTCATTCCCGAACTGGTCAACGGCATTGCCGACTTTGTGTGCTTGAACTTCGCCAACCCCGACATGGTCGGACACACCGGTGTGCTTGAGGCGGCCATCAAGGCCTGCGAAACAGTGGACCAGTGCGCCCAAGCCGTGGTGGAGGCTGGCCTCAACCACGGATACAGCTTTTTCATTTTGGCGGACCACGGGAACGCCGACTGCATGCGCAACCCCGACGGCAGCCCCCATACGGCCCACACGACGCGGCCTGTACCCTTCTTTCTCGTGACAAACGAATCCACCGACGGACTTACGCTAGCCAACGGGGTGCTTGGCGACGTAGCTCCGACTATTTTAGAGTGGATGAACGTTCCGCAACCCGCCGCGATGACCGGCCAAAGCCTACTTCGCCGATGATTGAGCTCAAGTCTGCCGACGAAATTGCCCTGATGCGCGAGTCGGCCCAACTCGTATCCCGCACCCTAGGCATGCTTGCCGCTGAGATTAAGCCCGGCGTAAGCTCGCTGCAGCTGGATCGTTTAGCGGAACAGTACATTCGCGACCATGGCGGCATTCCCGCCTTTTTGGGCATGTATGGTTTTCCCAATAGTTTGTGCATGTCGCGCAACGAGCAGGTAGTCCACGGTATTCCCAGTGACCAGCCCTTAGAAGACGGCGACATTATTTCAGTGGACTGCGGGGTACTGATGAACGACTTCTACGGTGACCATGCCTACACGTTTGAGGTAGGCGAAGTGGCCCCTGAAACCCGCAAGCTGCTCGAGGTCACAAAAGCTTCGCTCTACGTAGGTATTGACGCGATGCGCCGCGGCAACCGCGTAGGCGACATTGGCCATGCCATCCAAAAGCACTGTGAGCGCGAGGGCTACGGCGTCGTGCGCGAACTCGTTGGCCATGGCCTTGGCCGAAAGCTGCACGAAGACCCACAGGTTCCCAACTACGGAAAGCGCGGCACCGGCAAACTGCTGCAAGACGGCATGGTGCTGGCCATCGAACCCATGATCAACATGGGGACGCACCGCGTGCGCCAGCTCAAAGACGGCTGGAGCATCGTCACAGGCGACAGCAAGCCATCAGCGCACTTCGAACACGACGTCGCTCTGGTCGACGGTCGCCCCGTGGTGCTATCGACTTTCGACTACATTTACGAAGCCCTGGGCCTTCCCAAAAACGACCCGGTGTTCGCATGATTCGCCTCGCACTCCGTTGGATTCCCCGCCCCTGGCTAATTCGGTTGAGCGCACCGCTCCGGTGGCTGGCTCCCCTACTCTACGCTGGCAATAAATACACTGATCCAATTGACGGACGTTCCTACCGGCTCTTTTTTCCGTACGGCTACGGCGGAGCCATTCGGCCCGAGGTCCTTGCGCCAGGTACCCACTCGCTGGAACGCCACCGCCTGCTGTGGCTGTACCTGAAAAACTACAGCGACTTTTTTACCAAGCCGGGCGAACTTCTGCATATTGCCCCAGAACAGTGCTTTTACCATCGATTTAAAGCGCTCAAGCACCTTAAGGTGCTCACGGGCGACATCGAATCGCCCCTGGCTGACCTGCACTTTGACTTGCACCATATTCCGCTCGAGGACAACCGTTTTGACGTAGTTCTCTGCAACCACGTACTGGAACACGTCACCGACGACGCGCAGTGCCTTCGGGAGCTGTACCGCGTCATGAAACCCGGCGGCTGGGGCATCTTCCAAATCCCTTGGATTCCTGGGCGCCCGACCACCGACGAAGACCCTACCCTAACGGATCCGCGCGAACGGGAACGCCGCTTTGGCCAATACGACCATGTGCGCATGTACGGTGAGGACTACGCTGACCGCATGCGCGCCGCCGGTTTCGAGGTAGCGCGCATCGACCTTGCCGACCGCATCCCGGCAGAAGAATACGCACGCTACCGCCTTCCCGTCGGCGAACCCCTTTTTGTGGTTCGCAAGGCATAACGGCGCGAAAATTCACCCAATAAAAAAGCCCGCTGACGCGGGCTTTTCTCTTTTGGTGCCAGGTGAACGATTAACCGAGAATGGTCGCCAGTTCCTGAGCCATTTTTTGCTCCTCCTCTTGAGCGAGCAGCGGATCAACCAGAATACGACCAGAGTGCTCGTCAATAGTAATTTTCTTGCGCTGCGCAATTTCCATCTGACGCTGCGGAGGAATGGTGAAGAATGAGCCAGCTGATGCGCCACGCTCAATACTTACTACTGCCAAGCCGTTGCGAACTTTACCGCGAATGCGGCGGTAGGCACCCAAGAGGCGGTCATCGCCAACAACAGCTGAAAGCGTTTCGCTCTTCGCCAGCAGCAACTCTTCTTCACGCTGGGTTTCGGCAATAATGCTGTCCAATTCGTTCTTTTTAAACTCCAGGTGGCTCTTGCGCTCCGTAAGTTTTGCTTCGACCGAATTCAACGCAGTCGTCTTATTCTCAAGCGAAGCTTCGAACTCGCGAATGTGCTTCTCGGCTAGTTGAATCTCAAGCTCTTGGAATTCAATTTCCTTGGCAATCGCGTCGAATTCGCGGTTGTTGCGAACGTTCTTCTGCTGCTCTTCGTACTTGGCAATCTTTTCCTGGCAGTTTTTGATCATGAGCTTGTGGCCCTTGATTTCTGTCTTAGCCTGGTTGATGTCGTCGTTCACCTTGGCAAAGCGCGTTTCAAGCCCGGCAATTTCGTCTTCAAGGTCTTCCACTTCGAGGGGAAGCTCGCCACGAAGGCTGCGGATTTCGTCGATGCGGCGATCGACAATTTGCAAGCTGTACAGCGCGCGAAGTTTGTCCTCTACTGAGGTGGTCGCAGCGTTTGATGCAGGTGACTTTTTAGCCATGGTGGTGGTATGTACGAACGGGGCGGTTGTCCGACTCCGAAATTAGGACTGCAAAAGTAACAAATTCTGAGCGAATAGCCTCGGCCCAATCGTGAACAAAGGGCCATTCACTTTCTCCATGCCCCACATCGACTAAGGTCATGCCTCCGGGCGGATCCTGAAATCCGTGGTACTTCAGGTCTCCAGTTACGTACACGTCGGCATTCGCCGCGGACGCCGCCCCGACAAAGTCCGCCCCAGACCCGCCACAAACGGCAACGCGACGAACCAACTTAGAACGATCTGAGGTGCTGTATTTAATAGCTTCGCACCCAAGGGCTTTGGCACACTGCTCGAGAAAATCACTCAGCGCGACGGGACTTGGCAGCAGTCCAACGGCCCCATAGCCCGCATCGGGCCAGGAATTCTCAAGGGCAATCCACGAATGCGCCACAACCTCATAGGGGTGCGCACGGCAAACGGCTTGATGCACCGCTGCGCGCAGCGTCACAGGCACCACAAACTCCAGCCGCTGTTCCGCGGCGACCGACCGACGGCCAACTTCCCCACTAAACGGTTTGGCCCCCTCAAGAGGCCGATAACTCCCTAGGCCGTCCGAGGCGAAATGGCACTCATCGTACGAGCCAACCCGACCAGCTCCAGCGGTGAACGCCGCGTCAGCAACGGCCGAAGCGTGCGACTCCGGCACGTAGACCACAAAATTCAGTAGGGATTGGTTCCGTGGCGCTAGCACCTGAACCTCGCGCAGCCCCAATCGGTTCGCGAGCGAAAAACTCACGCCGCCATGAATTTGATCCCAGTTGGTATGGCCGGCATACAGTGCGACCCCCTGCTTGATGGCTAGCGCCACACTGCGTTCAACTGCATGGCTACCCGTTAGCCGTTTTAAGCCCTTAAAAACCAACGGATGGTGGCTAAGAACCACATTGCAGCCGCGGCGGACAGCTTCCGTAATCACCGTTTCGTCGGCGTCCAAACAGCAGAGCACCCCCGTGACCTCCTGGTCGCGGTCTCCCACGAGCAGTCCGCAATTATCCCAAGACTCCTGGAGCGCCAGTGGGGCCCGAGCCTCAAGCCACCGCACGAATTCGTTCAACTTCATAGAATGCAAAGAAACAAAAAAGGCCGCCCCAGAGGGCGGCCTTGAGCACTAGGTCAGCTCGGATTACTCCTTGCCTTCCATTTCTTCCTTCAAGCGGGCCAAGCTGTCGAGGTCACCCAAGGTGGCCTTTTCAACTTGGGCATTGATCGACTGAACCGTCGTCTTTGCTCCAGCGCCCTTAGCGCCTTTCTTGCCCTTTCCGCCTTCAGCGCCTTCTTCGACAACGCCACCCTTGAATGACTGGGTGTGCGAAACCAAAATGCGGCGCGAATCGCGGTTGAACTCAATTACGCGGAACTCAAGTTCCTCGCCAACGGCGATGCTTGAGTTGTCTTCCTTCGTTGCGTGGCGAGGTGGGCAGTAGGCCTCAATCTCTTGGTTCGGGAACCAAATGTTGAACCCTTTGTCGGCCGTCGACTTCACGGTACCGGTGTGGCTGCTGCCTACGGCAAACACGTCCTCTAGGTTGTCCCATGGGTTGTCGGCAACCTGCTTGTGGCCGAGGCTCAAGCGGCGGTTGTCTACGTCGATGTCCAGAACTTTAACTTCAAGCTCAGCACCAACCGAAGTGAACTCGCTCGGGTGCTTCACCTTCTTCAACCATGAAAGGTCGCTGATGTGAATCAATCCGTCAATTCCTTCTTCTAGCTCTACAAACACACCGAAGTTGGTGAAGTTGCGAACCTTACCGGTGTGAACCGATCCAACGGGGTACTTCGCCGTGATGCTCGCCCATGGATCTGGGGTGAGCTGCTTGATACCAAGAGACATCTTGCGCTCTTCGCGGTCGATTGAAAGTACCGAAGCCTGAACTTCGTCGCCCACCTTGAAGAAGTCTTGGGCTGAACGAAGGTGTGAACCCCAGCTCATTTCTGAAACGTGCACCAGACCTTCTACGCCCGGAGCAACTTCGATGAATGCACCGTAGTCGGCAAGAACCACAACTTTACCCTTGATCGTATCGCCGGCTTGGATGCTGGCGTCGAGGGCGTCCCAAGGATGGGCTGAGAGCTGCTTAAGACCAAGCTGGATGCGCGTTTTGGCTTCGTCGAAGTCCAAAATAACGACGTTGAGCTTTTGGTCGAGCTCGACCACCTCTGACGGGTGGTTGATGCGGCTCCAAGAAAGGTCGGTGATGTGCACCAATCCGTCCACGCCACCAAGGTCGATGAACACACCGTAGCTGGTGATGTTCTTGACCACACCTTCGAGTACTTGACCCTTTTCGAGCTGGCCAATGATCTTGCGCTTCTGCTCTTCGAGGTCGGCCTCGATAAGGGCTTTGTGCGAAACCACCACGTTCTTGAACTCGTGGTTGATTTTGACGATCTTGAACTCCATGGTCTTGTCGACGTAGACGTCGTAGTCGCGAATTGGCTTGACGTCGATTTGTGAACCAGGAAGGAAGGCCTCCAGTCCGAACACGTCGACAATCATACCGCCCTTGGTACGTGCCTTCACGTAACCTTGAACAATTTCTTCTGCTTCGAAGGCCTCGTTTACACGGTCCCAAGCTTTGATCGAGCGCGCCTTGCGGTGCGACAGCACCAACTGGCCGAGCTTATCTTCTTGCTTGTCCACGAGGACCTCGACTACATCACCCACTTTCAGGTCGGGGTTGTAGCGGAATTCGTTAAGGGATACTACACCCTCAGACTTTGATGAAATGTCAATGATGGCGTCGCGGTCCGTAAGCTGAACGACTACGCCGTTGACAACTTGGTGCTCTACAGAGGTTACCAGGGTAGCTTCGTACAGCTGCTCAAGCGCCTTGTGCTCTTCGCTGCGGGCTCCGTAACCTGATTCGTAGGCGTCCCAGTCAAAGGTTACGTCTTCTTCTTCGATGTCAAGCACGAGCTCTAGCTCGTCCTCGTCGGCAACGTCCTCCGCGGCCTCAACGGCGGCAGCAACTTCAGCAACTTCGACTTCGGGGGTTGCCTCCACTTCAGCGGCGGCTTGTTCTTGGATTTGGCCCTCCAATTCGGGATTTAGCTCTTCAGACATGAGCTTAGGGTCTTGTATCTGGCGCTCGGAAAGGACTGCAGCGCTGCGCACAGAGACGTTAGGTATAAATTCCCAAATGGCGTCCTTTCGCAATGCGTACCAAAATGGGACCGCAAAGGTAGTGAAAATCCACGCGCAATCAGCGAATTACCAATAAAAAAGCCCCGACAATGTCGAGGCCTTTGTTCCGCTCTAGGCAAATTGAGCGTTGAACTTCTGCTTAAGCAACGTCGTCGTGGTCGAATCTGGTCGCTCAATAGGCATCGCGAGAGCGCGGTCCCATATCAAGTTCGCCAAAACACCCAGAGAGCGCGACACGCCAAACAGTACCGTAAAGAAATCGTACTCAACCATTCCGTAGTGCATGAGCAGCTGTCCGCTGTGGGCGTCTACGTTCGGGTATGGATTTTTTACTTTTCCAGTAGCCTCCAAGATTCCCGGAACCACTTCAAAAATGTTCGAAACCACCTTAAACAAGGGGTCTTCTGGCATGTGCTTCTGTGCGAATTCGCGTTGCGCCATGTAGCGCGGGTCGGTCTTGCGAAGCACCGCGTGACCGAATCCGGGCACCACTTTTCCACCGGCCAGGGTGCGCTTAACGTAATCCGCAATTTGCTCCTTCGTGGGTTCTTGGGTGCCCAAATCTTCGAGCATTTCCAGCGTCCACTTGATTACTTCTTGGTTGGCCAACCCGTGGAGCGGACCCGCCAAACCGTTCATACCGGCCGCGAAACTCTGGTAGGCGTCGCTGAGCGCGGAACCCACCAAGTGCACCGCATGCGCAGAAACGTTTCCACCCTCGTGGTCCGAGTGAATCGTCATGTACAAACGCATTAACTCGCGGAACTCTTCGTTCTCGTAGCCGAGCATGTGAGCAAAGTTTCCAGCCCAGTCCAACTTGGGATCCGGCTCGATGTGGTCACCGTTCTTGTAGGTACGGCGGTAGATGTAGGCTGCCACCCTCGGCAAGCGAGCGATCAAGTTCATCGCGTCCTCGTACGTGTACTCCCAGTATTCCGACTTGCTGATTCCTCGGGCGTAGGCCTTGCCAAATTCCGTCTCGGTACGCAACGCCATAATTCCCACTACGAACTGCGTCATCGGGTGCGCGGTTAAGGGCAGCGCATCAATCGCTTTGAAGACGTGCTGTGGCACAATGGCACGGCGAGCCCAGCTGTTGCTCAAGCGGCGCACGTCGTCGTCGTCGGGCATCTCGTTCATCAAGATGAGGTGAAAGAGCCCTTCCGGAAGCGGCTCAGCTCCACCGGGGTACTTCGGCAACTTGGCTTGAAGCTCTGGAATGCTGTAGCCTCTGAAGCGAATCCCTTCTTGGGAATCAAGCTTCGATGTTTCGCAAATCAGCGCTGTCATGCCGCGCATTCCCTGGTAGACCTGGGCTACCGTTATCTCGCCGAGGCTGTCCTCGCCGTGCTTTGCCAAGAACTCTTTGATCTCGGCCTGAGCCGGGGCAATCTTGGTCGCAAAATGTTCTTTAATCCGATCCATAATCAAGGGGTGTTCGTCGGTTACTTAAAATTTTTACCGGGGTAAACTGCAGTACCACCGAGCATTTCTTCGATGCGGAGCAGCTGATTGTACTTCGCCATGCGGTCCGAGCGCGACGCTGATCCCGTTTTAATCTGGCCGGTGTTCAAGGCCACCGCCAAATCGGCAATTGTTGAATCCTCTGTTTCGCCCGAACGGTGCGACATGATGCAGGTCATTCCGTTGCGCTGGGCCTTCTGCACCGTCGCAATCGTTTCGGTCAAGCTGCCAATCTGATTCACTTTAACCAATACGGAATTCGCCGCGCTTTGTTCAATTCCTTTCGTCACGCGATCCACGTTGGTCACAAAAAGATCGTCGCCAACAATTTGCACGCGGTTTCCGATGGCGGAATTAAGCTTTGCCCATCCGTTCCAGTCGTCCTCCGCGAGGCCGTCTTCGATAGAGAGAATGGGGTACTGATCTACCCACTTGGTCCAGTACGACACCACTTCGTCGGTCGTCATGGTAGCGCCGCCCGACTTTTTGAACGTGTACAATCCGGTCTTTTCGTCGTAGAGCTCGGTCATGGCGGCATCCATGGCAATGAAAAGGTCTTTACCAGCCACAAAACCCGCCTTGTGAATAGCTTCCAAAACCGTTTCAATGGCCTCTTCGTTGCTGCGAATGTTCGGCGCAAATCCGCCCTCGTCGCCCACATTGGTGCTGTAGCCCTTCGCCTTGAGGACGGACTTCAGGTGGTGGAAAACTTCGGTTCCCATCTGCAGGCCCTGACTGAAGCTTGTTGCACCCACAGGCATCACCATAAACTCCTGAAAGTCGATGGCATTGTCGGCGTGTGCTCCGCCATTTAGAATGTTCATCATCGGAACGGGAAGCGTGCGCGCAGTAACTCCACCCACGTACTGAAACAGGGGAAGACCGCTAGCCTGAGCGGCAGCTCGCGCCGCCGCCAGTGAGACCGCCAGAATGGCATTGGCACCGAGTCGTGCCTTATTCGGAGTGCCGTCTGCCTCCAGCATGGCCATGTCGATTTCGGCTTGGTCGGTAACCTCAAGTCCAACTACGGCTTGGGCTAATTCATTATTTACATGATCCACGGCCTTAAGTACGCCCTTCCCCATGTAGGTCTTGGCATCTCCATCTCGGAGCTCTACGGCCTCGTGGGCACCCGTGGAAGCGCCCGACGGCACGGCCGCACGGCCAAAGTGACCAGAATCAGTTATCACATCGGCTTCTACCGTGGGGTTTCCGCGCGAATCCAAAATTTGGCGAGCGTATACAGAAGTAATCGTAGGCATGATTAAGCAGGGATTTGTTGGTTCATTAACGCAACGAATTCATCAAAAAGGTATTGGGCATCGTGCGGACCCGGCGATGCTTCCGGGTGGTACTGCACGCTAAATGCGGGCACGTCGGTGCGGCGGATTCCCGCCACGGTGCCGTCGTTCAAATGCACATGGGTCAGTTCGACGTTGGATGCCGCCTTGACGTCGTCCAACGAAACGGCAAAACCATGATTTTGGGAGGTAATTTCCCCTTTACCTGTCTTCAGGTTTTTCACTGGATGGTTAATCCCACGGTGCCCGTTGTGCATTTTGTAGGTAGTTAAGCCTGAAGCGAGGGCAATCATTTGGTGTCCAAGGCAAATTCCGAACGTAGGCTTACCCGAGGCAAGAATCTCTTTAACCGTAGCAATTA
Source organism: Bacteroidota bacterium (assembly GCA_041158165.1). Lineage (GTDB taxonomy): Bacteria > Bacteroidota > Bacteroidia > Flavobacteriales > Schleiferiaceae > TMED14. Next base: position 28,071 of record JBEBBW010000007.1, on the reverse strand, counting down.
CCCCAGGGCTTGCCGCTGGATCCCCTGGTCCGTTGGATAAAAAGTAGCCGTGAGGATGGTCCGCAGCGAGGGTAGCAAATGACGTATTGTACGGGTATACCGTTACGCGGCATCCAACGCGGACCAAGTTTCGCAAAATGTTGCGCTTAACCCCAAGGTCAAGAGCCGCCACGTGGAACGCTGCGTCGTGTGCGCCCACGGTGTAGGGCTCTTTGGTACTCACTACGGAACATAGCTCAAGCCCTTCCATATGGGGTGCCGCCGCGAGCCGCGCAGTCGCCTCTTCCAACGTCAACTCTGTGGTCACCACGGCATTTTGAGCCCCAAAGTCACGAATATGCTGAACGAGTGCGCGTGTATCCACCTCAGCAATCACCACGGACCCCTTCATAAACTGCTTCAAACCAGCATGACCTCCGCGCACACGCGACGCCAACTCGCTAAAATTGCGGCACACAAGACCGGCAATTTGCACATTGGACGACTCGTTTTCTTCGGGCGCCACACCGTAGTTGCCAATGTGCGCAGTCGCCGTGACCATGATTTGGCCTTTGTAGCTCGGATCCGTAAAAATCTCTTGGTACCCGGTCGTGCCGGTATTAAAGCAAATCTCACCCACCGAAGTGCCGTCAATGCCTACTGAAACCCCTTCAAACAAGGTGCCGTCTGCGAGGAGTACGAACGCTTTAGAACTCATTATCAATCGTTAAGAATAAGGCACAAAAAAAGGATAAGGGGTCGCCTTATCCTTTGCAAAGTACGAGCCAAACACGGTTTATTCCGCGTCGTTCGTTTCGTTGTTTTCGGCAACTTCCGGAGCCTCCGGAGCTACTTCAGCAGCCGGAGCTGCTGCAGCAGGAGCAGCAACTTTGGCACGGCTACGGCGCGTGTTCTTCTTCGCCTCTTTTTTGGCGTTCGTGTAGATCTCGTTGAAGTCAACCAACTCGATCATGGCCATCTCCGCGTTGTCACCCAAACGGTTGCCCGTCTTGATGATGCGGGTGTAGCCACCTGGGCGATCGCCAACCTTCACGGCTACCTCACGGAACAGCTCCGTAACGGCATCCTTATTCTGAAGGTACGAGAACACCATACGGCGGTTGTGCGTACTGTCGGTCTTTGAACGGGTAACCAACGGCTCCACGTACTTCTTGAGCTCCTTGGCCTTAGCAAGCGTAGTATTGATGCGCTTGTGGGTGATCAACGAAGCCGCCATATTGCTCAGCATCGCCTTGCGGTGCGAAGCCGTACGTCCTAAGTGATTGAATTTCTTGCCGTGACGCATGTCTTATTCTTTATCGAGTTTGTACTTGGTTACATCCATTCCGAACGTCAAGCCGAGGCGTGCCACTAGCTCTTCAAGTTCAGTGAGTGACTTCTTACCGAAGTTGCGGAACTTCATCAAATCTTGCTTCGTGTACGACACAAGGTCTGAAACGAGCTCCACTTCAGCAGCCTTGAGGCAGTTCAGGGCGCGCACGCTCAGCTCCAACTCCGTCAACGGACGAAGCAACAGCTTGCGCATCTCCAGTACCTCTTCGTCGTAGGCCTCTGATTCGACTGCTACCTCTGTCTCGGCAACCATGCGGTCGTCGGTGAAGAGCAAGAAGTGCTGAATCAAAATTTGAGCAGACTCGGTCAATGCATCCATGGGCGCAATAGAACCGTCAGTCTCGATGTTAAGCACCAACTTCTCGAAGTCCGTCTTTTGCTCTACGCGGAAGTTCTCCACATCAAAGCTCACGTTCTTCATTGGCGTGTAGATCGAATCCATGAAAATGGTTCCAACTGGGGCATCCACTTTCTTGTTTTCTTCAGCTGGCACGTAGCCACGACCTTTTTCAATCGTGAACTCCATTTCCAACTTGATCGAAGAATCCATGTTGCAAATCACGAGTTCGGGATTCAGCACCTGGAAATTCGTCAAAAAGGCCGACAGGTCGCCTGCCTTAAAGGCATCCTTACCTGAAATAACGACTTTAACCGTTTCTCCCTCCGTACCCTCAATTTGGCGCTTAAAGCGAACCTGCTTGAGGTTGAGGATCATCTCGGTTACGTCTTCAACAACGCCCTTGATGGTAGAGAACTCATGGTCCACGCCTTGAATGCGTACGCTGGTGAACGCGAATCCCTCGAGGGAATTCAGCAGAACACGGCGAAGCGCGTTACCCACGGTGAGGCCGAAACCAGGCTCCAGGGGGCGGAACTCAAACTGACCAAGGTTTTCCGACGTCGAAATGACGTGAACCTTGTCAGGCTTTTGAAAAGGAAGAATCGGCATAGCTTATTTCGAGTAGAGTTCGACAATCAGTTGCTCCTTGATGTTCTCCGGGATCATGTCACGGCTAGGAACACTGAGCATTTTGCCACTCATCGTAGCAGCATTCCATTGCATCCAGGGGTACTGGTCCGCACGGTTTGAACCGAGGCTGTTGCTCACCACCTCCAGCGACTTAGAACGCTCGCGAACGGCAATTTCGTCGTTCAGCGTCACAGAGTACGAAGGAATGTTGAGCACCTCACCGTTCACGGTAATGTGGCAGTGTGTCACAAGTTGGCGCGCAGCACGACGGGTTGGGGCAATACCCAGGCGGTACACCACGTTGTCCAAACGACGCTCGCACAACTGAAGCAGTACCTCACCGGTAATACCCTTTGAGCGCGAAGCATGATCAAACATGATGCGGAACTGGCGCTCCAGAATTCCGTAGGTGTACTTTGCCTTCTGCTTTTCAGCAAGCTGTACAGAGTATTCGCTCTTCTTTCCGCGCTTGCGCTGGAAGCCATGCTGCCCGGGAGGGTAGTTGCGCTTATCCAGTGAGCGATCCGGACCAAAGATGGGTTCGCCAAAACGACGGGCGATTTTCGTAACAGGACCTCGGTAACGTGCCATTTCTTTCTGCTTCTTTTAACTAATTACTATACGCGACGGCGCTTAGGAGGGCGGCAGCCGTTGTGGGGAATCGGAGTGATATCTACGATTTCCGTAACTTCAATTCCGGTATTGGAAAGGCTACGAATAGCGCTCTCACGACCGTTACCTGGGCCTTTAACGTACACCTTCACCTTGCGGAGACCAGCTTCCATCGCCACACCAGCAGCTTGCTCTGCAGCAACCTGAGCGGCGTAGGGCGTGTTCTTTTTGGAACCACGGAAGCCCATTTTACCGGCCGAAGACCACGAGATCACCTGACCCTGGGTATTCGTCAACGCAATGATGATGTTGTTGAACGTAGTGCTGATGTGCGCTTCGCCCACCGACTCCACTTTAACCTTCCGCTTCTTTGTAGTCTTAGCGGACTTCGTATTCTGTTTTGCCATCGCTTCTAACGCTTAATGCTTATTTAGTTGCCTTCTTCTTGTTTGCTACCGTCTTGCGCTTACCCTTACGAGTACGGCTGTTGTTCTTGGTACGCTGACCGCGCAACGGAAGACCCAGACGGTGACGGATGCCACGCTGGCAGCCGATGTCCATCAGGCGCTTAATGCTCATCGAAACCTCTGAACGAAGCTCACCTTCCACTTTCATGCTTCCAGTGATGAAATCACGAATCAGCTGAAGCTGCTCGTCGGTCCAATCCTGCACCTTGATGTTGACGTCAACGCCAACGGTGGTTAGAATCTCTTTCGCTTTGGAGCGACCGATTCCGTAGATGTAGGTCAAGCCGATTTCACCGCGCTTGTTCCGGGGGAGGTCAATACCTGCAATACGTGCCATTATTCTATTCGGATTGGATTAGCCCTGACGCTGCTTGAGCTTCGGATTTTTCTTGTTAATAATGTACAAGCGGCCTTTGCGGCGAACAATTTTGCAGTCCGCGCTGCGCTTTTTGAGGGATGCTCTAACTTTCATCGGTTGCGATTAAAACTTCAGTTTAGTAGCGGTAAACAATTCGTGCTTTGGTCAAATCATACGGAGACAACTCCAACTTCACTCGGTCACCCGGCAAAAGCTTGATGTAGTGCATCCGCATTTTACCTGAAATGTGCGCCGTGACGACGTGACCGTTTTCCAGTTCGACGCGAAACATCGCATTCGAAAGGTTTTCGGTTATCGTACCGTCTTGGGTGATCGCGCCTTGCTTCGACATAGACTAGAGTGCGTCGGCGTTACGACCACGAATGCGGCCACCGTCCATCAAGCCATCGTAGTGGCGGTTCAACAAGTAGCTCTCGACCTGCATCAGCGTGTCAAGGACTACACCCACGATAATCAGCAGTGAAGTACCGCCGTAAAATTGTGCCCAGGTCATGCTCACCCCGAAATTCATCAGAACAGCGGGAAGGATGGCAATGCCCGAAAGCAGCAGCGCACCTGGAAGCGTGATTTTGGCCAACACGTCGTCAATAAAACGAGCCGTATCAGAACCAGGCTTTACACCGGGAATAAATCCACCGTTGCGCGTAAGATCATCAGACATCTGCGTAGAATTGATCTGGATCGCCGTGTAGAAGTAGGTGAACACTAGGATCAACACCACGAAGACAAAATTGTACCAAAAGCCTTGAATGTTACCGAAGAGGTCAACCATCCACGAAGTGCCTTCACCCGTAAGTCCGGCATACTGAACCACCGTCAACGGAATGAACATCAGCGCCTGCGCAAAGATGATCGGCATCACTCCTGAAGCATTCACCTTGATGGGAAGGTAGCTGCGGCCAAGTGACTTCGAGCTTCCTCCGGCAACGCGCTTAGCGTACTCCAAAGGAATCTGACGAACCGCTTGCGTGAGCGCAATGGCGAACAGGATCACAAGGTAAAGAGCGACCATCTCCAAGAGGAAGACGATCCAGCCTCCGCCCGCGGGGCTGAGCTGCGTCACCAATTCCTGCAAAAACGACTGCGGGAACGACGCGATGATTCCGATCATGATCAGCAGCGAAATACCGTTGCCAATACCCTTGTCGGTAATTTTCTCACCCAGCCACATAGCGAAGATGGTTCCAGAGATCAGCGTGATCCACGCACTGAACCAGAAGAGTTCCGTAGGCAAAGTCACCTGTACACCTTGGTACATCAGGTTCGTAATGTAGCCCGGAGCCTGCGCAGCTACCACCAAAATGGTGAGGTAGCGGGTGATTTGATTGAGCTTGCGGCGACCTGACTCTCCCTCCTTTTGCATTTTGCTGATCGCCGGAATGGCAAGTCCAGCAAGCTGCATAAAGATGGACGCAGAGATGTAGGGCATGATACCCAAGGCCAAGATGGAAGCGTTGGCAAACGCACCACCTGAGAACGCATTGATCAAGCCAACTAAACCTTCAGAAGCCTGGTTCTGCAGTTGATCCAAACTAGAGGGATCAATACCTGGCAACACCACGTTCGAACCCAAGCGGTACACCAAGATCAAACCAGCAGTCAACGTGATTTTATCACGCAGCTCCTGGATGGCCCAGATATTCTTAAAGGTTTCGATGAGCTTTTTCATTACTTGGTAACTTCTTGAAGAAGGCTTACGCTACCGCCAGCAGCCGTAATGGCCGCAGCAGCTGATTGGCTAACCTTGTGAACACGAAGCGTCAAAGCAGACTTCAACTCACCACGTCCAAGAACCTTGATCAAATCGTTCTTGCTGGCAAGGCCAAACTGAACGAGCTCGATCGGGCTGATTTCTTTAACGTTGTGCGTCGTAGCGAGCTGCTCGAGAACGTCAATGTTGATGGCACGGAATTCCACGCGGTTCGGGTTCTTAAAACCGAACTTCGGAACACGGCGCTGAAGCGGCATTTGACCACCTTCAAAACCAATTTTCTTGCTGTAGCCCGTGCGAGCCTTTTGACCCTTGTGACCAGCTCCGGCCGTTCCGCCGTTACCGGTACCTTCTCCACGCCCTAGGCGCTTCTTGGTCTTAACTGCTCCTGGAGCAGGCTTGAGTTCGTGCAATGCTGCCATGATGATTAGGCGTTTACTTCTTCAACTTTAACTAAGTGGTTCACGGCGCGAACCATTCCCAAAATCTGGGGCGTTGCCTCATGCTCTACCGTTTGGTTCATCTTGCGAAGACCCAGGGCGGTCATGGTGGCTTTTTGGTACGGCGGACGATCGATCGTGCTGCGAACCTTAGTGACTTTAATACGTGCCATGGACTCGAATATTAACCGTTGAACACTTTATCTACTGCAATACCGCGCGTCTTAGCTACTTGCTTCGCATCGCGCATCAGGTGAAGTGCTTCAAACGTAGCCTTGACCAAGTTGTGGGGGTTCGACGAACCCTTGCTCTTGGCAAGAACGTCGTGTACCCCAACGCTCTCTAGCACTGCGCGCATTGCACCACCGGCAATTACACCCGTACCATGAGAAGCGGGGCGCAAGAATACGCGTGCGCCACCAAACTTACCGTCTTGCTCGTGAGGTACCGTACCCTTAAGGATAGGGAACTTGTACAGGTTCTTCTTTGCGTCTTCGATACCCTTGGTAACCGCTTCGCTAACTTCCTTGGATTTGCCCAAGCCGTAGCCACCGATTCCGTTCTCGTCGCCCACAACCACGATGGCAGTGAAGCTGAACGTGCGACCTCCTTTAGTGGTCTTCGTCACGCGCTGAACACCCACGAGGCGGTCAACCAGCTCCAAGCCACTCGGCTTTACTTTTTTAGATGCAGTCTCTTTCATAACAGTCTTAGAAATTCAGGCCACCCTCGCGAGCACCCTCAGCCAATGATTTTACACGTCCATGGTAAAGGAATCCACCGCGGTCAAACGACACAGACTCAATGCCTTTAGCCTTAGCCATCTCGGCAATTTTCTTGCCTACTTGGCGAGCTTGATCAAGCTTTGAACCGCTTACTTCACGGCCAGACTTCTTGAGCGATGAAGCTGCACACAGGGTAACGCCTGAAAGGTCGTCAATTAGCTGAGCATAAATCTCCTTGCTCGAGCGGAATACCGCGAGGCGCGGACGTGAAGGAGTTCCTTCAACCACCTTGCGCACTCGAAGGTGGATGCGCTCACGACGGGTTAACGATTTTGTTGCCATAGTCTATTACTTCTTAGCACCTGATTTACCTGCCTTACGGCGAACAATTTCTCCAACGTAGCGCACACCCTTGCCTTTGAACGGCTCTGGCTTGCGGAGGCTGCGAATTTTTGACGCTACAGCTCCAAGAAGCTGCTTGTCAAACGAAGCCAACTCAACGATGGGGTTTTTACCTTTTTCAGAGATGGTATTCAACTTAACCTCGCTCGGGATTTGCATCACGAAAATGTGCGAGTAACCAAGAGCGAGTTCCAAGCTCTGACCCTGGTGTGAGGCACGGTAACCCACGCCCACTAGTTCCAACTTCTTTTCGAAGCCTTGTGAAACTCCAGTAATCATGTTCTGGATCAACGCACGGTAGAGGCCGTGCTGCGCTCGGTGGTCCTTGTGGTCCGAGGGACGGACTACCGTCAGTACGTCGCCTTCGCGTTCGATGCTGATCTCAGGATTAACTTCTTGCGTTAAAGTGCCAAGTTTGCCTTTAACAGTAACCACATTCCCGTCAATCGAAAGCTCGACACCTGAAGGAACCGTGATGGGGGATTTACCAACTCGTGACATGACTAATCCTTAGTAAACTACACAAACTACTTCACCACCCACATTCTGGGTGCGTGCTTCTTTGTCGGTCATCATGCCGTGCGACGTGCTAACAATGGCAATACCAAGTCCGTTCTTCACGCGGGGAAGCTCGTCGCTGCCTTTGAAGTTGCGGAGACCGGGACGAGATACGCGATCGATACCGCGAATCACGGAACGCTTCGATGCCTTGTCGTACTTAAGGGCTACCTTGAGGAGGCCTTGGGGGCCAACTTCGTCAACTTTGTAGCTCTTGATGAAACCTTGGTCCATGAGGATGCGGGCAATTTCAGCCTTCATCTTGCTGTTGGGAACCTCAACAACTGCGTGACCTGCCTTCGCTCCGTTGCGAATGCGCGTCAAAAAATCTGCAATGGGATCAGTATACATAACTAATTCGTTCTATTGAGGTTACCAGCTGCTCTTCTTAACACCCGGGATCAAGCCGTTGAGGGCCATTTCGCGGAACGTCACACGTGAAATTCCAAACTGGCGCATGTAGCCGCGGGGACGACCCGTCAACTTACAGCGGTTGTGTAGGCGCACCGGAGATGCATTCTTAGGAAGCTTTTGAAGGGCGTCGTAGTCACCCGCTTCTTTCAGTGCAGCGCGCTTTGCAGCATACTTCGCTACCAGAGCCTCGCGCTTGCGCTCACGCGCTTTCATTGATTCTTTTGCCATGACTTACTTCTTAAAAGGCATTCCAAAGTTTTGCAGCAGAGCCTTGCACTCCTTGTCGGTGTTCGCCGAGGTAACGAACGTGATGTCCATACCTGAGATGCGGTTCACCTTATCGATTTCGATTTCAGGGAAGATGATTTGCTCCGTGATACCGAACGTGTAGTTGCCACGACCGTCGAATCCGTCCTTCAGACCTTGGAAATCGCGAATGCGCGGAAGGGAAGAAACCAAGAGGCGATCGAAGAATTCGTACATGCGCTCGCCGCGAAGCGTTACACGCACACCAACCGGCATGCCTTTGCGCAATTTGAAGTTCGAAATGTCCTTCTTAGACTTGGTGGCTACTGCTTTTTGACCAGCGATCGTAGTCATTTCTTCAATGGCGTACTCGATCAACTTCTTGTCTGAAACGGCAGCGCCGAGGCCCTGGCTCAAAACAATTTTCTGCAGGCGCGGAACCTGCATGTGGTTCGTGTACGAAAACTGCTCCATCATGGCCGGAACGACCTGAGCGAGGTATTTCTTTTTAAGATTCGGTTCCATTACTTAATTACTTCGCCGGTTTTTTTCGCAACGCGAACTTTAACACCATTCGCCTCAACGCGGATACCCGTGCGGGTAGCGTTGCCTTTGCTGTCCAACAGCATCAGGTTAGAAACGTGAAGCGGAGCCTCAACTTTTTCTAAACCACCCTGAGGATTGGTCGCACTGGGCTTAATGTGCTTCGTCACCAGATTTACTCCTTCTACAATCGCACGGTGCTGCTTAGGGATCATGCGGACAATCTTGCCCTGCTCACCCTTGTGAGCTCCAGCGATCACCACTACGGTGTCTCCGGTTTTAATGTGAAACTTTGCCATCGTCGTAGGCGATTAAAGCACTTCAGGTGCTAGTGAAACAATCTTCATGTACTGCTTGTCGCGAAGCTCACGAGCTACCGGACCAAATACACGGGTTCCGCGCATTTCACCTGCAGCATTCAAAAGAACGCAGGCGTTGTCGTCAAAGCGGATGTACGATCCGTCTGGGCGACGGATTTCTTTGGTCGTGCGAACGACTACGGCTTTAGAAACCGTACCCTTTTTTGCGTTACCTGAAGGAGTTGCGTCTTTCACGGTAACTACAATGGTGTCACCCACCGAAGCGTAGCGACGGCGAGTGCCGCCAAGTACGCGAATCACCAAAACTTCTTTGGCGCCGGTATTGTCCGCAACGCGGAGCCGAGATTCAGTCTGTAGCATCTTTTAATTACTTAGCGCGCTCAATTACTTCTACAACACGCCACTTTTTCGTCTTCGAAAGCGGACGTACTTCCATAATGCGAACAGTGTCGCCCTTATTGCAGTCGTTCGTCTCGTCGTGAGCGTGGAACTTCTTAGAGAAGGTGACGAACTTGCCGTACATACCGTGCTTCACACGGCGTGATACGTTTACCGTCACGGTTTTGTCCATGGCAGACGAGGTTACTACCCCGATGCGCTCTTTGCGCAGATTGCGTTGGTTTTCCATCGTATTAATTCTTAGAACGCTGGGTCATTTCAGTTGCCAAGCGTGCTACATCCTTGCGGAGCGCAGCAATGCGCATGGGGTTCTCAAGCGGGCTCAAGCGGTGCTTGCGCTTAAGGTCGAGCAACTCCGTCTTCAGGTTGTGGTACTGAGTACCTACCTCTTCTGTGCTCAATTTTTTCAGTTCTGCAGTAGTCATGACTATAAGTGCATTAAGCGTTTACCAAATCACGGCGAACCACAAACTTGGTCTTAACCGGCAGTTTTTGTGCGGCAAGACGAAGAGCTTCCTTGGCGATATCCTCGGTTACTCCATCAAGCTCGAACAGCATACGTCCAGGACGTACTACAGCTGCCCAGTATTCAACGGCACCTTTACCCTTACCCATACGAACCTCAAGAGGCTTCTTGGTGATCGGCTTGTCTGGGAAGATGCGAATCCAAAGCTGTCCTTCACGCTTCATGTAGCGGGTGGCGGCAATACGCGCAGCCTCAATTTGGCGCGCGGTCATCCAAACCTCCTCGAGGGACTTAATTCCGTAGGAACCGAAGGCCAAGGTGGCTCCGCGCTGCGCGGTGCCCTTCATCTTGCCCTTAAACATTTTGCGGTACTTAGTCTTTTTCGGCTGAAGCATGGCGATTAGGCTTTACGGTTGTTGTTGGGACGACGGCGATCACGGTCACCACCACCGGCTCCGCCACGACGGGGACGGTCGTTGCCTCCAGCAGAAGGAGCACCACCTGTACCAACGCGCTTCGCTGATTGGCCGAGTACGTTGCTCAAGTCACGCTTTCCGTAGACTTCGCCCTTCATAATCCATACCTTGATGCCGATACGACCGTAGGTAGTGTGGGCCTCAGAGATGTAGTAGTCAATGTCCGCACGGAACGTGTGCAGCGGCGTACGTCCTTCTTTGAACTTCTCTGAACGAGCGATCTCTGCTCCATTCAAACGTCCGCTCAATTGAACCTTGATGCCTTCTGCACCCATGCGCATGGTGCTTCCCATGGACATTTTCACCGCACGACGGAACGAAATACGTCCCTCGATCTGGCGAGCAATGCTGTCTGCAACCAACTTGGCGTCAAGCTCAGGACGCTTGATCTCATGGATGTTGATTTGAACTTCCTTCTTGGTCAGCTTCTTGAGCTCCTCACGAAGCTTGTCAACTTCCTGACCGCCTTTACCGATGATTACACCAGGACGCGCAGTTGCGATCGTCACGGTAACCAATTTCAAGGTGCGCTCAATGATGATGCGCGCAACGTTTGCACGGCTCAAGCGAGCGTAGAGATACTTACGGATTGCGGCATCCTCGGCGATTTTGTCACCGTAGTTGCGACCTCCGTACCAGTTTGACTCCCATCCGCGGATGTAGCCTAGGCGGTTGCCAATAGGATTTGCTTTTTGTCCCATGATTAGGCGTTTTCAGAGCTAGTTGAACCTTCTTCGGCAACACGACCCACAACCAGGGTAACGTGGTTTGAACGCTTGCGCACACGGTGGGCACGGCCCTGCGGTGCGGGTTGGATGCGCTTCAGCATACGGCCACCATCAACCGAGATGCTCTGAACGATTAGACCTGCGTCGACCGAAGCCTCCGGGTTTTTCGCTTGCCAGTTGCTCAAGGCAGAAAGCAGAAGTTTCTCAAGGCGAATTGACGCCTCTTTTCCACTGTGCTTCAGGACGTAGAGTGCCTTAGCTACCTCCATTCCACGAATGAGGTCAGCCATCAGGCGCATCTTGCGCGGCGAAGTCGGGCAGTTGTTCAGTGAAGCCATTGCTACACTGCGGCGTGCCTCTTTGATCGCATTGGCGCGGTTTTTCTTACGAGCTCCCATCGCTTACTATTTTTTGCCTTTATCTTTTTTACCAGCATGGCCGCGGAACACGCGCGTCGGAGCAAATTCTCCAAGCTTGTGGCCTACCATGTTCTCGGTAACATAAACCGGAACGAATGTCTTGCCGTTGTGAACCGCAATGGTCTGACCGACAAAATCTGGGCTAATCATTGAAGCGCGAGACCACGTCTTGATCACGGTCTTCTTACCTGATTCCACATTCTCCATTACGCGCTTCTCAAGCTTGAAATGGATGTAGGGACCTTTTTTGAGCGAACGTGCCATGATTACTTCTTGCGTTTTTCGATGATGTAGCGGTTGCTCGCCTTCTTCGGCGTGCGCGTCTTGTAGCCCTTCGCGGGTAGACCCTTGCGCGAACGCGGGTGTCCACCTGAAGCGCGACCTTCACCACCACCCATGGGGTGATCAACTGGGTTCATAGCCACACCACGGTTGCGCGGACGGCGTCCCAACCAACGGCTGCGACCTGCTTTACCGCTGTCAACTTGTGCGTGGTCAGCATTCGATACCGTACCTACGGTGGCCATACACTCCGTGAGGATCATGCGGCTTTCGCCTGAAGGCATGCGAAGTACAGCGTACTTTCCATCGCGAGCCGCCAACTGAGCGAATGCACCAGCAGAACGAGCGATGATACCACCTTGACCAGGACGAAGCTCAATGTTGTGCACGATCGTACCCAAAGGCATATCAGCAAGCTTCATGGCGTTGCCAACTTCAGGAGCAATGCCTGAACCGCTGTACACCGTTTGACCAACTTGAAGACCGTTGGGTGCAATGATGTAGCGCTTCTCACCGTCGGCATACACCAACAGGGCGATGAACGCAGTACGGTTTGGATCGTACTCAATGGTTTTAACCGTTGCGGGAATGTTAAACTTCTCACGCTTGAAGTCAACCAAACGGTAACGCTGCTTCGCACCACCACCGAGGTAGCGCATCGTCATTTTACCGGTGTTGTTGCGACCGCCGGAGCGCTTCTTGGGAACGGTTAAGCTCTTTTCAGGAGCCGAAGCCGTAACCGCAGCGAAATCATTAACCGAACGCAGGCGCTGGCCTGGGGTCATCGGTTTTAGTTTACGTACGCCCATGACTTAGAGGTTAGCGTAGATATCAATTGTTTCACCAGCACGCACCTCGATTACGGCTTTCTTAACAGAAGGCTTTCGACCTTCCATCATACCGGCTTTGGTGTAGCGTACAATGCGCTTAGCGGGTGCAATCATCGTGCGTACGTTCTCCACGTTCACTTTGTATGCAGCCTCTACCGCTTTCTTAATCTGAACCTTGTTGGCTTTTTTGTCTACGACAAAAGTGTAGCGATTCGCTCCCTCTGCTGAGGCAGTCGCTTTCTCGGTGAGTACCGGGCGAATGAGAATCTGTTCCATCACTATTTGGCCGCTAAGGCAGTTTCAATTTTCGCAATCGAAGGCTCTACTAAGACCAGTGTGCCACCGTTCAAAATTCCGTAAGTGCTTAATTCTGAAGCGATTACGACTTTTGAGCCCTCAAAATTGCGGGACGACAAATATACTGAATTATTCGGTTCAGCCAATACTACCGTGGATTTCTTGCCCTCAAGACCTAAGGCCTTAAGAATCACCGCGTAGTCTTTTGTTTTTGGAGCGGTCATCGAGATCTGGTCCACGACCAAGATCTGATTTGACGCTGCCAATTGGCTTAAAGCCGACTTACGCGCCACCAACTTAAGCTTCTTGTTGAGCTTGAAGCCGTAGTCGTGAGGAATTGGACCGAAGACACGACCACCACCGCGGTACAACGGAGACTTCATGCTGCCGTGGCGCGCACCACCGGTGCCCTTTTGCTTGTGCAGCTTCTTCGTGGTACGTGCGATTTCAGCGCGTTGCTTTGACTTGTGGGTACCTTGACGCTGGTTTGCCAGGTACTGCTTCACGTCGAGGTACATCGCGTGATCGTTCGGCGTGATGCCGAAGATCTCGTCGTTCAACTGAGCCGTGCGGCCAGTCTCTTTACCTTGCTGGTTGAGAATGCGAACTTCCATTACTTCTCTACAATTACGAGCGATTGCTTCGCGCCGGGAATGGAACCTTTAACTACGAGCAGATTCTTTTCTGCATCGACCTTCAAAATTTGAAGGTTTTGAACTTTAACACGGCTGTTGCCAGTACGACCGGCCATGCGCATTCCACGGAATACACGGCTGGGGTCAGAACCCGCACCGATCGAACCTGGAGCGCGAAGGCGGTTGTGCTGACCGTGGGTAGACTCGCCGACACCGGCAAAGCCGTGACGCTTTACTACCCCCTGGAAGCCCTTGCCCTTTGATTGGCCAACGACGTCAACGAACTCGCCTTCTTCGAACATAGCAACGGTGAGTACTTCACCGAGGGCCACTTCCGAACCGAACTCGCGGAATTCAACATATTTCGCTTTAGCAGAGGTGTTTGCCTTTGCAGCGTGGCCGGAGGCAGGTGCGATGGCGTTTTTCTTTTCGCCAAAGCCGATCTGCACGGCTTCGTAACCATCGACATCGTTCGTCTTGAGCTGGGTCACCACGCAGGGGCCAAGCTCAATAACGGTGCACGGGAAGTTCTTCCCGTCACCGTCGAAGATGCTGGTCATTCCGATTTTTTTGCCAATTAGTCCAGGCATTTTCAGGAATTCTAGGGGTTATTACACTTTGATTTCGACCTCAACACCGCTGGGAAGCTCAAGCTTCATCAGGGCATCGATGGTTTTACTTGAAGACGAGTAGATGTCAAGCAGACGCTTGTAGCTTGACAACTCGAATTGCTCACGCGCCTTTTTATTGACGTGCGGGCTGCGCAGTACAGTGTAGATGCGCTTGTTGGTAGGCAAGGGAATCGGACCGTTTACTACGGCTCCGGTGCTCTTCACCGTCTTAACAATTTTCTCGGCGCTCTTGTCTACGAGGTTGTGGTCGTAGGACTTAAGCTTGATGCGAATTTTCTGGCTCATCGATCCTATTATTTGCCTTTAACTTTTTCAATAACGGCCTCAGAGATGTTTTGTGGGGTCTCTGAGAAGTGGCTGAATTCCATGCTCGAAGAACCGCGACCAGAGGTCAGCGTACGCAACGTGGTTACGTATCCGAACATTTCACTCAAGGGTACTTTGGCACGAACGAGGCTGTCGCCGTCCTTCGTATCCATACCTTCTACCATACCGCGGCGCTTGTTGAGGTCACCCACAACGTCTCCCATGTTGACTTCTGGCATAACTACCTCCATCTTCATGATCGGCTCGAGGATTACCGGGCGCGCCTTGCGGGCAGCCTCTTTAAATCCAATTTTAGCCGCCAATTCAAACGAAAGCGAATCCGAGTCAACCGGGTGGAATGAACCGTCGGTTAGCGTAACCTTCATCGAGTCGATACCGTAACCAGCCAAAGGACCGTTTTTCATCGCTTCTTTGAAGCCCTTCTCAATTGAAGGAACGTATTCTTTAGGAACGTTACCGCCCTTAATCTCATTCACGAACTGGAGTCCGCCAGCGAAGCCTTCGTCAGCAGGTCCGATAGAGAAGACGATGTCAGCGAACTTACCGCGACCACCCGTCTGCTTCTTGTACACTTCGCGGTGGTTAACGGCAGCCGTCAAGGCTTCTTTGTACTGAACTTGAGGAGCGCCTTGGTTACATTCAACCTTGAACTCACGCTTGAGGCGGTCCACGATGATCTCCAAGTGAAGCTCACCCATACCAGAGATTACCGTTTGACCGGTCTCTTCGTCGGTGTGCACGCGGAAGGTGGGATCCTCTTCGGCCAATTTAGCCAGGGACATACCCAACTTATCTACGTCGGCTTGCGTCTTCGGCTCAACCGCCAAACCAATAACGGGCTCGGGGAAGCTCATGGACTCCAACACGATGGGCTTCTTTTCGTCGCAGAGGGTATCTCCCGTACGAATGTCTTTGAAGCCTACACCGGCGCCGATATCACCGGCTTCGATCATTTCTACCGGGTTCTGCTTGTTCGCGTGCATCTGGAAGATGCGGCTGATGCGCTCCTTGTTTCCGGTGCGCATGTTTTTCACGTACGAACCCGCGTCAATTTTACCGGAGTACACGCGGAAGAAGCACAAACGCCCTACGAAGGGGTCGGTCGCAATCTTAAACGCGAGCGCAGCGAAGGGCTCGGTTGATTCGGGCTTGCGAATCTCTTCCAATTCGGTATCGGGATTGATGCCGGTGATGGCGTCAACGTCTACCGGTGAGGGAAGGTATTCCATAACGGCGTCGAGCATGGTCTGAACGCCCTTGTTTTTGAAGGCTGAACCACACAGAACCGGCGTAATCTTCATGGCGATAACCGCCTTGCGGATGGCCGCGGTCAGTTCCTCGCGGGTAATGCTCGCGGGGTCTTCAAAAAACTTCTCCATCAAGTTGTCGTCGAACTCCGCAACGGCCTCAACGAGCTTCTCACGGTACTCCTCCACCGTGCTAACCAAGTCAGCCGGAATCTCGATCTCGTCGAAGGTCATTCCCTGGGTCTCGTCGTTCCAAATGATGGCCTTCTTCGTAAGCAGGTCAACTACGCCGCGGAACTCAGCTTCTGCACCGATGGGCACTTGAAGCGGAACTGCATTGCCGCGAAGTTTGTCGTCGATCTGGCGAACAACGTTGAAGAAGTCAGCACCCGTGCGGTCCATCTTGTTTACAAACGCAATACGGGGAACGCTGTACTTGGTAGCCTGGCGCCAAACCGTTTCGGTCTGAGGCTGAACACCACCTACGGCACACAGAAGAGCCACGGCACCGTCGAGTACGCGAAGTGAGCGCTCTACTTCTACCGTGAAGTCAACGTGTCCTGGAGTGTCGATGATGTTGATCTTGTACTCTTCCGTTTGGCCAGCGATGTCTTTGCCCTGCACCGTCGGAAAGCGCCAAAAGCACGTCGTTGCCGCGGAGGTAATGGTGATGCCGCGCTCCTGCTCCTGAACCATCCAGTCCATGGTAGCAGCGCCGTCGTGTACCTCACCAATCTTGTGGCTTACGCCAGTGTAGTAGAGGATACGCTCGGTCGTGGTCGTTTTACCAGCATCAATGTGGGCCATGATGCCGATGTTGCGGGTGTATTTAAGGTCGCGTGAAGCCATCTTCGAATTCGAGATCTATTAGAAACGGAAGTGTGAGAACGCCTTGTTGGCCTCAGCCATTTTGTGCGTATCCATGCGCTTTTTCACTGCTGCGCCTTCTTCTTTGGCAGCAGCCATGATTTCGCCAGCAAGCTTTCCAGCCATGCTCTTTTCGTTGCGGCCACGTGCGTATCCGATCAACCACTTCATCGCAACCGAGATTTTGCGCTCTGGGCGAATCTGCTGAGGAATTTGGAAGGTAGCACCACCTACACGACGGCTGCGCACTTCTACGTGCGGCATGACGTTGGTCAACGCAGTCTTCCACTGGTCTAGGCCGTTGGCCTCGCCAGTGCGCTCAGATACCAAATCAATGGCATCGTAGAAGATCTTGAACGCCGTCGACTTCTTGCCGTCGAGCATCATGTTGTTTACAAACCGGGTAACGAGGGGATCGTTGAAGCGGGGATCCGGCAGCAACGGGCGCTTCTTGGCACGGGTCTTTCTCATGATTCCTTAATATTATTTTTTAGCCTTAGGACGCTTAGCTCCGTACTTCGAGCGGCGCTGCATACGACCGTTAACGCCGGCCGTATCAAGGGCACCGCGAACGATGTGGTAGCGCACACCAGGAAGGTCTTTCACACGACCTCCGCGAACCAAGACGATGCTGTGCTCTTGTAGGTTGTGGCCTTCACCTCCGATGTAGGCGTTGACTTCATTGCCGTTGGTCAAGCGCACACGCGCAACCTTGCGCATAGCGGAATTCGGCTTCTTAGGAGTGGTGGTGTACACCCGGGTGCAAACGCCACGGCGTTGCGGGCAAGCGTCCAGTGCGGCCGACTTGCTCTTCTTTTCCAGGGTGACGCGTCCTTTGCGGACTAGTTGTTGGATCGTTGGCATGCTCTTCTACGTGGTTTGACGTCGGTAGAAATAAAAGTTTACCCCCACTTTTTTGGGGACTGCAAATGTAGAACAATTTCTTGTGTAATCATGTGTACCTATTAAAAAGAATTTCAAAGTTTTCCACTTCGGGTGTGCCGGCCGCGGGTCCCGCCTACTTTTGTGGGGCATCATGGAAGGACTATTAAGCGGACTAAACCCAGCCCAACGCAAGGCAGCAGAGCATACTAAAGGACCCGTCATGGTCATTGCTGGTGCGGGATCAGGCAAAACCCGGGTACTTACCTACCGCATTGCGCACTTAATTCAACAGGGAACGGATGCCTTTCAGATCCTCGCACTGACGTTTACCAACAAGGCTGCGCGCGAAATGAAGGAGCGCATTGCCAAGGTCATCGGTCCAGAGGAAGCGAAGAACGTTTGGATGGGTACGTTCCACAGCATTTTCGCCCGAATACTGCGCGTTGAGGGTGAGCGGCTCGGATTCCCCAGCAATTTCACGATCTATGATGCCGAGGATGCCCAAAAGGTGTTAGCCAACGTCATTAAAGAACTGAACCTTGACAAAGAGGTGTACAAGACGAAGTCGGTGGCATCTCGAATTTCGGCCTACAAAAACAGCCTGATCACGCCAAAGGCCTACGCTGCCCGTGCCGACCTTCAGGAGCAGGACGCAGCCGCACGCATGCCGAAGCTTGGCGAGGTATACAACCAGTACATGGAACGCTGTTTTCGAGCCGGCGCCATGGACTTTGACGACCTCCTGCTCAAAACCAATGAGCTGTTTGCGCGCTTTCCCGACGCGCTGGCGAAGTACCAAGAACGCTTTCGCTACTTGTTAGTGGATGAGTATCAGGATACCAACCACGCACAGTACCTGATCGTGAAGGCCCTGGCTGCGCGCTTTGAGAACATTTGTGTGGTGGGCGACGACGCCCAGAGTATTTATTCGTTTCGAGGGGCCAACATCCGCAATATTCTCAATTTTCAAAAGGACTACCCCGACGCTGCGCTGTATAAACTGGAGCAGAATTACCGCAGTACCCAACGCATTGTCCAAGCCGCAAATGTCCTGATTTCCCACAACAAGGAACAGCTCGAGAAAGACGTGTGGACCGAGAATCCGCTCGGAGAGAAAATTGTAGTGCACCAGAGCGTTAGCGATTCCGACGAGGGCCAATATGTAGCCCAGACCGTTTGGGATTTAGTGCACCGGGAGCAGCGGAGCTACGGCGACTTCGCCATCCTGTACCGCACCAACGCCCAATCGCGTTCGTTTGAGGACGCGCTGCGCAGAAGGAATATTCCGTACCAGATTTATGGCGGACTGTCGTTTTACCAGCGGAAGGAGATCAAAGATGTGCTCGCCTACGTGCGCCTCGTGGTGAATCCCAACGACGAGGAGGCCCTTCGCCGCGTAATTAATTTGCCCGCACGCGGAATCGGCGACACGACGATCGCCCGGCTAACGATTGTAGCCAACGAGCGACAGACTCCGCTTTGGGAAGCGGTCCGCAATGCGACGACGTGGGATTTGGGCGTCAATCGACCTACCGCCGAGCGCCTAGTGGCGTTTGCAGACCTCATTGATTCGTACCGAATCATCGCGACGCAGATGGATGCGTTTGGGACCGTAGAGCACATTGCGCGCACCAGTGGCCTCGTCAAATTGCTCGCCGAGGACAAAACTCCGGAGGGCATTAGCCGGTACGAGAACGTTCAAGAGCTTTTAAACGGAATCAAGGATTTCGTGGACGAGCAAAGCCAGACCGAAGGCGGCGACCCAAGTCTTGGCGCGTTTTTGCAGGACGTGGCCCTGCTCACCGACCGCGACGAGCAAGAGACCGATGAACCCAAAGTCATTTTAATGACCATCCACCTGGCGAAGGGCCTAGAATTCCCTGTCGTTTTTGTCGTCGGCATGGAGGATAGCCTGTTCCCGTCGATGATGGCCATGAATTCGCGCAGCGACCTCGAAGAAGAACGGCGGTTGTTTTATGTGGCACTTACGCGCGCTGAGCAGCGGGCCTACCTTACCTATGCTCGGGTGCGCTACCGTTGGGGAAAGCTAATCGATTGCGAGCCAAGCCGTTTTTTGGACGAACTGGACGAGGAGCACCTTGAAATCCATGTGCCGGAGCTACCGAAAAACTACGGGGTGCCGCGGGAACTTCGGGACGCGTTCGGCGATCCGGAGCAACCCAGAACGTACCGTGGCGCCGCCGCACAAAAAATGCACCCGCAGGGCTCCGCGCCCACGACGCCCCCACCCGCCCCCATTCGGTTCCGCAAGCCTGACCACCTTACTCCTATTGGTCAAGCGACCTCCGCGTCGGGAAGTCCTGCAAACGAACTAAATTTGGCCTCCGGAGTACGGGTGCTGCATGAACGCTTTGGTGCGGGCACCGTAACCGAAGTGGAGCCAGCTGCCGACGGCGGTAAAGCCACCATTCAGTTTGATAACGCGGGCGAGAAAAAACTCCTTTTGAAGTTCGCTAAATTGCAGCTCCTGGCCTAGCAGGTGCACTACCATGGAAACCGCAAGTATTACTACCCTTTCGCTGGACTACAACACCGACCGGCCCCAGATGGCGCTTGGCGAGTACGGGCGGCTCGTGCAAACCATGGTCGAGTTCTGCTTGACGATTGAGGACAAGGCTAAGCGAACCGAGGCCGCTGCACACATCGTTGAAACGGTTGGGCGACTCAACCCGAGCCTTCGCGGGCAACCTGATTTTGCTCGCAAAGTTTGGGATCACCTTCACGTAATTTCTGGCTTTCAGCTCGACGTAGACGGACCTTTTCCTGCCCCGCTTAAAGAACTGCTCGAAGCCAAGCCCGAGCGCGTTCCCTACCCCCCTAAGAGCCGCAGCCACCGGTACTACGGCGTGATTCTTCAAAATTTGATCAACACGGTCGCCGAAATGGAGCCGTCCGAAGAACGCCAGGGCATTGAGTACGACATTGCGAACCAGATGAAGCGCGCCTACTTGAGTTGGAACAAAGACACGGTTGACGACGCGGTGATATTTAACGACCTGCGCATTTTGTCGGGCGGTCGACTTGGCCAAGAGGGGTCCGCGCTGACGGTCGCCAAAGGCGTGGTGTCTCAAAACGCACCCTTGCACACGAAAAACCGCAAAAAGAAAAAACCTAATTCGTCCAATTTTACCAACAAACGCAAAGGCGGATTTTTCCGCAAGTGATTATGGCCTCATTCCGAATTACCGGCGGAACCGCACTGCGCGGCGACGTACATCCTCAAGGCGCAAAAAACGAAGTTTTACAAATTTTGTGTGCGGTCTTGCTGACCTCTGAGCCCGTAAGGGTGACCAATGTTCCCGATATCGTCGACGTCAACAAACTCATCGAAATTCTGGGCGATTTTGGCGTGCGGGTAACGAAAAACGGAGCAGGTGATTTCACCTTTCAGGCAGACCAAATTGACGTCGATTTTCTGTTCGGCGAGACCTACAAGAAGAAGGGTGCAGCGCTGCGCGGTTCGGTGATGGTCGTAGGCCCTATGCTTGCGCGATTTGGCAAGGGATACATTCCCAAGCCCGGCGGAGATAAAATTGGCCGGCGCCGTTTAGACACCCACTTTGAGGGCTTCATGAAGCTCGGCGCAAAATTCGTTTACGAGGAAGAAGCCTACTTCTATGGGGTTGAGGCTCCTGCAGAAGGCCTTAAAGGCGCCTACATTTTGCTTGACGAACCCTCGGTAACCGGAACCGCGAACATCGTGATGGCGGCGGTACTTACTCCGGGCGAAACAACCATTTACAACGCAGCCTGCGAACCCTACCTGCAGCAACTGTGCAGCATGCTCGTGCGCATGGGGGCTAAAATTGACGGAATTGGGAGCAACCGCCTGACAATTACCGGTGTGGACCGCCTCGGCGGCACGGAACACCGCTGCCTTCCCGACATGATTGAAATTGGTTCGTGGATTGGCCTTGCGGCCATGACCCAATCGGAACTCACGATCAAAAACGCGGGCATTGCGCACCTCGGCCAAATTCCGAACGTGTTCCGCAAGCTGGGAATTCGCATCGATGAGCGCGGCGACGACCTCTACATTCCTGCACAACAGCACTACCAAATTGGCGCCTACCTCGACGGTTCCATGGTGACGATTGCAGACGGTCCTTGGCCTTTGTTTACGCCCGACCTTCTCAGTATCGTACTGGTTACCGCCACGCAGGCCCGAGGCTCGGTACTGATTCACCAAAAGATGTTTGAAAGCCGCCTGTTCTTTGTCGACAAGCTGATTGATATGGGCGCACAAATCATTTTGTGTGATCCGCACCGCGCAACCGTAATAGGCCACGATCGCGCATTTCAGTTGCGGGCGACTACCATGTCGTCTCCTGACATTCGTGCAGGCATCGCGCTCTTGATCGCCGCATTGAGTGCCGAGGGGACTTCAGTGATCCATAATATTGAACAAATTGACCGCGGTTACGAGCGTATCGACGAGCGCCTTCGCGCCCTTGGCGCCAAGATTGAGCGCGTCGCGGACTGAATTTTGCTACGTACTTTAGACCTATGAAATACATTGCTGTTTTGGGCCTAGCCGCCCTTGTGTTTGCTGCGACTCCTTCGAATCGCGTGACCTCCCCTACTCCCATGGAGCAAATGGCCACTATCAACGTGGGCGACATGGCACCGGACTTGGCTTTTCCTGATCCGTCTGGTAAGACGCGCAAGCTTTCTGACCTTCGCGGCAAAGTGGTGCTCCTGGATTTTTGGGCCGCTTGGTGCGGACCTTGCCGCATGGAGAATCCCAATGTTGTGCGCGTGTATTCGCAGTACAAAGACGCAAAATTCACGTCAGGCAAGGGCTTTGAAGTATTCTCTCTTTCGCTGGACAACACGAAAGATCGCTGGGTTGAAGCCATTGCCAAGGATGGACTTGTTTGGCCCAACCACGTCAGCGACTTGAAAGGATGGCGTTCTGAAGGTGCTGCCCTCTACGGAGTCAATTCCATTCCAGCTACCTACCTGATCGATGGAAAAGGTAAAGTCGTTGCGAAGAACCTTCGCGGCGCAGCCCTGGAAAACGCACTCAAAGCCATGCAGGCCAAGTAAGACGGCGCTAACTCAAAGCCTGCCATTCTGACACATTGAGGTCGTTTGGCAGGCTTTGTGTTTACTAGGCATCGACAAATTTTTGAATCATGGAAGAGTCAGACCGTACGCCCGAAACGAATCCCGAGGAACCCCAGATGGAGGCGACCTCGAATGAAACCATAGAGTCCGGAACCGCCGAACTTGACGTAGAGGCCCAAATCCAAGAGTTGAAAGACCAAAACCTAAGGTTGTATGCCGAGTTTGAAAACTTTCGTCGGCGAAATGCGCGCGAACGCCTTGAGCTGATGGCTACGGCTGGCGAAAAAGTTATCAAGGCGGTGCTGCCGGTTTTGGATGATTTTGACCGTGCGCTCAAGACCCTAGGTGAGGGTAGCGAACGCCAAGGACTCGAACTTATTCAGCACAAATTAGTGTCAGCCCTGAAGTCGGAAGGCTTAAAGCCCATGGATTCCACCGTAGGTCAAGCTTTTGATGTAGAGCGAATGGAGGCCATCACCAATATTCCCGCCCCGACCCCTGAATTAGCGGGCTGCGTGGTGGACGAGCTCGAGAAGGGGTACATGTTAGGAGATAAAATAATCCGATACGCCAAAGTGGTGGTTGGGCAAACCGCCGAATAAGCATGAGCAAGCGCGATTACTACGAAGTACTCGGGGTTTCGAAAGGAGCCTCTGCAGAGGAAATTAAAAAGGCCTACCGCAAGCTGGCCATCCAGTACCACCCCGATAAAAATCCGGGGGATGCTGCGGCCGAGGAGAAGTTCAAAGAGGCCGCCGAGGCCTATGAAGTGCTTTCAAGTCCTGAAAAGCGCCAGAAGTACGACCAATTTGGCCACCAAGCCTTTGGAGCCGGCTCTGGAGGCTTTGGGGGCGGCATGAACATGGACGACATTTTCAGCCACTTTGGCGACATTTTCGGAGATGCATTCGGCGGCGCATTCGGCGGCTTCGGCGGCCGAGGAGGCGGCGCTAACCGCGGAGCCAACCTGCGCGTTCGGGTCAAGCTCACCCTTGAAGAGATTGCGAACGGAGTGGAAAAGAAGATAAAAATTCGCCGCGCCGTTCCCGCAGAGGGATTGACTTTTAAGACCTGTGGAACGTGTGGAGGTTCTGGCCAAGTAACCCGAGTACAAAACACGATTCTTGGCCAGATGCGCACGGCGAGTGCGTGCCCGAGCTGCCAGGGAGCGGGCAAGACGATTGATAAGCGGCCCGACGGCGTTGGACCCGACGGACTGGAGCGCCACGACGAGGTCGTAAGCGTAAAAATTCCTGGGGGTGTTCAAGACGGGATGCAGTTGCGCGTTCAAGGAAAAGGCAACCACGGTCCCGCGGGCGGTCCGGCTGGAGACCTTATTGTTTCGATTGAAGAGGAGCCCCACGAGGTGCTGGTGCGCGAGGGAAGCAACCTGCACTACGAGCTGCACGTGTCGTTCCCCGACGCCGCATTGGGCACGTCGGTTGAGGTTCCAACGGTTTCGGGTAAAGTGCGCATGAAAATTGACCCGGGAACGCAAAGCGGCAAGACGCTGCGCCTTAAGGGCAAAGGATTGCCAAGCCTTGAGGGCTATGGGCAAGGAGACCAATTGATTCACGTTGCCGTTTGGACGCCCAAGTCACTGACGAACGAAGAAAAGGAACTTTTAGAGAAGCTGAACCAAAGCGATCGATTTCAGCCGCGTCCTGGGGCTGGCGACAAGAGCTTCTTTGACAAGGTCAAGGATTTGTTCCAAGGATAAAAAAAGCGGCCCTTCGGGGCCGCTTTTCGTTGCTAGTCCATGCTGTGATGGGGCTAGTACACGATCGTAACGGGACCAGAATACCTCAGGTTGCGTCCGCAGACGACGAAGAAGTAGTAGGTTCCGCTCGGAAGAAGGTTGCCGTCCGCATCGGTTCCACCCCAGGTATTCGCGTAGTTCTCGGTTTCGTAAACCCAGGTTGTTCCCCAGCGATTCATAACGCGCAGCGTGCACGCATCCCTAAAAAGGACTTCGGTCAAATCCAGCACGTCGTTCTTGCCGTCGCCATTGGGCGTAATGACGTTCATGACGTTGGACAAGTCGGGCGAAACCTGATCGGGAAGCCAACTCACAAACACCGTATCGATGCCACGGCAACCGCGGTTGTCGGTAACAATGACGTAGTACGTAGTACTGTCGGCATGCATGAGGGCCTGGGGATTTCGCTGCTGGGGGTTGTTGAAGTAGACCGGTTGATCGGCAAACCAATAGTAGGATGCGCCCGAGGTGACGTCGAGAAGGAGTGTATCGCCGCGCGCAATTGCTGTGTCTTGAGGCGTTGCCGTGACGGGGTAGTACCAGTCAAACACTTCTACCGTATCCCAAAGGGTATCGGGGCAGTAGGCAGACTGAATGATGCACCGTACCGGATACGTACCCGCACTGTTCCAGCTTACGCCGCTCACGATTTTGCCCGTAGCCCCAAAGGTGTTGGCGTCGGGGCCGAAATCCCATGAAATGTTCGCGTCGTAGGGCGCGGTACCTACCGCTTCAAAGCGGTAGTTCTGAACTTCAACGCAGGGAATGCCGGCCTTTTCAATGCGGTAGTCGGGCGCGTTCAGCACGCGGAACGGGACCTTTAGCGTGTCAGTGCACACTAGACCCGGATTGATGATGAGCGTCACCGTGTAGGTTCCGGTGTCGGGAAAAGTGTAGGTCGGGTAGGCCAGTGAACTCGTGTCGGCGGTAGTGGTGGTGTCGCCAAAATTCCAGAAGTACGACAATGCGCCCGCAGTTTGGGGCGTAAACGTCAACGTGCGGCCGTCGCAGTACATTCCTGGATCCTCGAGTTGAGTGACCATATCGGCCACCGTATTGATGATGCAGTTTGTCACGTTGAATTGGTAATCCCGTCGCACGACCGACTGCAGCGCGCCGTTTCGGTATTCGCTCACGCAAATTCCCACCACGTACTGCCCTGCGGTCGTGGCTACGCCCGTGATAATACCCGTTTGAGGGTTGATGCTCAAGGCCGGAGTTCCCGGGATAGGCTGAGCTGAGGTAGCAGGCGCTACAAAGGGAATTGTCGTATAGGGCGGAGCTGAGGCGGTACCTGGGCTCGGATTGCCGCTGCTTCCGCCCGTGTAAATGTCGCAGAACTCGTAGTAGAGCGAATCGCTGTTGCTGTCGGTTGCCGATGCGTCAATATTGAGCTGGTCGCCAAGGCAGAGTACGATGGGCGGAACCGTGGTGAACGCCGGCGTGCTGTTGCAGCTGTTGTCCATCGACGGAATTTGCACGGTGTAGGTGTTGCCGCGCGAACCGGGATTCGTAATGTTGCTGATGGTCGAGTTGCGGCAGCAGCGCTGATACGAAATCGTATACCCTCCGACCACTGGCGGCAGGGTCAAGGTTGCGATGTACTCGGCGTATTCCGTACAAATATTCGGGGGCGTAGTCAGGCAGGGATTTCCTGTTCCCGCCGGCACGGAGATCGTTGGGCCTTTGGGCACCGAAGGATTCGTTACCAGGGTACCCGCCAGGTTGTACACCGAAAAATTCACCGAGTTGTCGAATGCCGCTCCGCCAGAGAAGCAGTCACGGTAAATGCG
This sequence comes from Bacteroidota bacterium, assembly GCA_041158165.1. Classification (GTDB taxonomy): domain Bacteria; phylum Bacteroidota; class Bacteroidia; order Flavobacteriales; family Schleiferiaceae; genus TMED14. Next base: position 1,819 of record JBEBBW010000007.1, on the reverse strand, counting down.
CAACTTGACTTGGTACTGGTTGGAGCCCAAGCAGGTATAGGTGATTTCTCCGCCCACGAGGTGGGCAGCGCCTGAAGCGAAGCTCGCGAGGAGAGCGAGTGCAGCAATAATCCTTCGCATCACTGGATGACCTTAACCCAAAGCTTGCCGGTGTACTGCCCGTTCAGGTTGCTTTCGCGGGCGGTAGAGGCTTCTTCGTAGGTTCCGAACTTCAGCAGGTACACGTAGACCATGTTGTTCTTGGGATCGCGGAAGGTGCGCGACTGAATCCCTTGAGCCTTGAGCTTTTGAACCATTTTGTCTGCATTCTCTTGCTCTCCGTACACGCCAGCCGTCACGTAGAAGCCGGTGCTTCCTGGCGCAACGTTGTTTGCGTAGGATTCTTTGCTGTAGCCTTTGATGGCCGTTGATCCAGCAGCTGGAGCAGCATTGCTCGAGGTCGGCGCCGCGCTGGATGAGCCTGCAGCCGGAGCGGCACCACGCACTCCCCCACCCTGCACGCCTGCTTCTTGCAGTTTGAGCGCGGTGGCTTTGGCGAGCTCCTCGCTTTGAGCGGCCAGCTGCTTCTTGTTGGCGGCTTCAAGTTCTTCTTTGAACTCTTCAAACTTCTCGTTGAGCAGTTTCTCTCCGTTTTGGTCTGCTTGGCGCTGCTTGTCTTTAAGGCGCTTGATTTCTGCTTCAATTCGATCGTTGCGCTTGTTGTCGCCAAAGCGGTACGTCAAAATGAACTCGTTCGACATTCCGAGCGAGGTTGCGTACTCGTTGGTGCTAAAGTCGTGGGCGTATCCGAGCGTGAGAAGCGGAGTCAAGTGAACGCCGATTTGGGCAGAAGCACCGAAGTTCGAACGGTAGAGGGCACCCACGTAGCCGTATTCGGTCACGTTGAACATCATACCTGCGTCAACTTGGGGTGTGACGTGGTTTGCCGCACGGACAACCACGAGCGGCGACAGCGTCATACGGTCTTTCTGGATCGGTAGGTCGTACTGGGTTTGAACCACGTAGTGACGAATCAAGTGGAACGCAACAGGTCCAGTGTAGTTGTTAGAGTACGTGATCGCCGGCGCGAGAACCTGGGGAGCCGCGAGTCCCAACTGAAAGTTCTCCACTTTTAGGTTGAGTCCGAGGTTAATATCGAGCGTACCGTTGGTATTGGCCGGAAACAAGAAGGGATCGCCTTCGTTTTTCACGCGAATACTGGCCATGTCAAACGTGTTGTTGACGTAGCCCGCTCCGATACCAAAACTGAGCACCGAATTCTCAGATAGCTGAGCATGGTACGCGTAGTGGCCATAAATGCCCGAGCGGCGCACAATGTCGGTGGCGTCGGTGAACGTATACACCGAGTACCCAATTCGCTCTTTGTTGGTCGCTCCGTTGAAAAGCAGCGCAGAGGTTTCGGGCGCACCCTCCATGCCCTGCCACTGCTGGCGGTGGATGGTCACGAGTTCGCTGAAGCCCTTGGCCCCGCTCCGGGCTGGATTGACCATGGCCTGAGCGAAGTACAAGTGACTGTACAAAGGAATTTGCTGGGCGTTAGCCGATATAACGAGGCCGGTAAGTGCGGCAAAAAGTGCAGTTGATTTCATCTTCTTCATAATCGTCAATTACAAGCGGACTACGGTCACGGCGCCACGGAAGCGCACCACGTCGTTGCAGGTTAAAATGTAGTAGTAGGTTCCGTCGGGAAGTGGGTCACCCCCGTTGCTGCGGCCGTCCCATCCGGTGACGTAGCGCTTTTGCTCAAACACCTTGGCGCCCCAGCGGTCAAGGATCATGAGGTCGCATGAATCAGCTCGCACCACCTCAGACAAGTCAA
>JBEBBW010000006.1:0-61299 GCA_041158165.1 Bacteroidota bacterium | reverse complement strand
AGCAGCAGCAATGCCGCCAAGATGAGCTTTTTGGCGACCGGGCTTGCCATGCTTAGTAGCCGTATACTTTAACGCCTTCGTAGAGAAGGATAAAGGTCAAGTACGGAATCAAAATAAAGGCCGGCAAGTAGATCGCCATGCGCAAGGTCTGGGTCTCGTACTTAAGGTGCATGAAGTACTGCACGATGTAGCCCGCTTTCACCAACGTGAGGCCGATGAAAATCAGGTTGAGGATGCTAGTGCCCGCGAGCGGGGTCAGCAGCGGAGCGGGCTTGATGATACCAAGAGCTACCTCAACGCCCGTTACCACGAGCAGGAGCCAAAATACATTCCAAATCCAACGAGTTCCTGAAGGAGCGTGTGCGTCTGCCATGATTAAACGAGGTAGAAGAAGGTGAATACAAATACCCAAACAAGGTCAACGAAGTGCCAGTACAAACCGACTTTTTCGACCATGAGGTAGCTCTTGCGGCGTTCGTAGGTACCCATCAGTACGTTGTAGAACACAATGATGTTCAAAATCACCCCAGAAAACACGTGGAATCCGTGGAAGCCCGTGATGAAGAAGAAGAAGTTGGCAAACTGCGTCTGACCGTATTCGTTGCGGGTCATGTTCGCGCCTTGCACGACTTCGGCTGACTGAATGGCGGCAACCGACTCAGCGCGCGACAGCTGGGCGTGGCCCTTGCCGGGAGACTGAAGTACGACGTCGGCGTTCGCGGCAAAGGCTGCGCGCACTTCTGCACTGGTAAACGTGTCGTGGTGGTTTGACGCGTGTCCGGCTTCACCGTGCACGAGCTGGCTCAGCGAAAGCACCTCGCCCGATTCTGCGTCGGCTACTTTGAGGACGCGTCCATCGACTAGTTCCACAGCGCCTTTGTCGCCAATGATGAAGTGGTACCATTCCCATGCCTGCGAACCCAAGAAGATGAAGCCCCCAACGATGGTGGCAATCATCCACCATGCAACGGCGCCTTGCTTGCGCTCGTGGCCGGCGTTCACGGCGAGTACCATGGTTACCGACGACATGATGAGAATGAAGGTCATCAAGGCCACGTAAAGCAGCGGCTGGTCGCCCGCCAAGCCGGGGAAGTGGGTGAACACGTCTTCGGCTACGGGCCAGGTTGACTCGTGGGCAAAGCGCATGAAACCGTAAGCAGTAAGAAATCCGGTAAAGGTGAGGGCATCGGAGACGAGGAAAAACCACATCATCAATTTGCCGTACTCGGCCTTCATGGGCTCGTTGCCTCCGGACCATGTGCCTGTCGCAGCTGAATGTGCCATTTAGTTCGTGGGTATATCAGTTTAGGGGTCGCGCAAAATTAGCGCAGGATGAGCAAAAACCCGAGGAGGTAAAACCAAAGAAATCCAAGGAAATGCCAAAATTGTACACCCAGGGTAAATCGAAGGACCTTGGGACCCGTGTAGTAGCCCTTGGAGGTCCGCCAAAGCATCCGACCGAGGATGAGGTTGCCCACCAAAACGTGCATCCAGTGGAACCACGTAATTACGTAGAGCCAACTCGCCTCGGGGCGGCTGCCCTGACCCGTGAAGTAGATGTTTTGGCTCGTGAGCTCCGACCACCCAAGCACCTGAAAGAGTGCGAATAGCAGCCCGAGGACCAGGACAACCAGCATTTCGCGGCGCGGGGAGGTACCGGCCTTGAGCTGGCGCTGGGCGCGGTACAGCACGGCACTCGAAAGGGCAACCATGAACGTACTCGCATAGAACCACGCAGGGAGCGCGATGGTCTGCCATTCGCTCTTGGCGATGAGTGCGGAACGTGCAACGACGTAGCCCGAAGTGAGTCCGGCAAAGGACATGGCGATGCTGGCGAGTCCGAGGTAGAGCAGCGGACGGGCCGCCTTTTGCTGGGGAGTGAGTTCCATAGTGCGTATTAAATGAACCGGTCAAGTACCCAAATGGTTTGAACCAGGGGCAGGTATCGAATGGTGCTGAACATTAGGGCCCGAGCCGAGGCGTCTTCGTGGCGGCGCCAGTGGAGCACGGCGTGGTACAGCACATCCAGCCCGAGGAGTCCGGTCGCAATCCCGGCCCATAGATCAAGGGTCAGCGTGCCTGCCATGTCCCAGGCGGGCATGAGCGAAATCAAAATCATCCAAAAGGTGTAAAAGAGCGTGAGCCGGGTTGCCAGCGCATCTTTAGCTCGGTTGGGCAGCAGGTAGTAGCCCGCCTTCGCGTAGTCGTCGAACGCCAGCCAGGCAATGGCCCAAAAGTGGGGGAACTGCCACACAAACTGGTAGGCAAAGAGTACGCCGGACTCCAACCCAAACGAGCCGGTCGCGGCCACCCACCCGAGCATGAAGGGAATGGCACCGGGCACTGCGCCCACCAGAACGGCCCAAGGAGATTTTGCCTTCAAGGGCGTGTAAATGAGCACGTAAATCAAGAGACTTAGGGCCCCAAAAACGGCCGTCTTCGTATTGAGGACGGCAAGGGCTGCAATTCCGGCAACGCCAAATGCAACGGCCCACATCAGCGCCACGCCCCGCGTCATTCGGCCGGCGGGCAACGGTCGATTCTGGGTGCGCCCCATTAATCCATCTTGCTGGGTCTCCCAAACTTGGTTGAAGGCGTTGCTGGACCCGACCACTGCGAAGCCTCCTAGCGTCAGCAACAAGAGGTTAAGTAGCTCAATTTCAGGGGCCGCTATCAAGTAGCCCGCGACGGCCGAGATGACGACCGAAAAGGCCAATCGGAATTTCAGCAAAAGGCCGAGGTCACGCATCACCGCAAAGATACGGAGCGCCACAGGCTAGGAAGGGCGGATTGAGCAAGTTCTCTTTGTTGTACGTCAGTGCAGACCCCACTTCGAACCCATTGGGTCCGTGGTGAAGCTGGCGCAGCTCCATTCCTGCACCAAGAAGTACCGCATGACCGGCGGCCGTGTCCCATTCCATTGTCGGCGCTGCCCTCGGGTAGGCGTGGGCCCGACCTTCTGCGACCAAGCCGATTTTCAGGGAAGAACCCATGCTGACCCGCTCAATCGGGCCAACCTTGGCCTCCCAGCGGGCAATGAGTTCTTCGGTCTCGGGGGTGGAATGCGATCGGCTCGCGACGACCGTCGTTTGCTGGGGCAGGCGAGCCGGCAGCACTTGAGCTTGGGTCCAGAGTTCGTCCCAGGCCACGCGGACCATGGACTTGCGCGCGCCGTAGCCGGGTCCGCCCACATAAAGCCAGCCAAGCACCGGGGCATACACAAACCCCATTACGGGCGAACCCTCGTGCACCAAGGCAACGTTCACAGTAAACTCGCCGTTGCGCTTGATAAACTCTTTCGTGCCGTCCAACGGGTCCACGACCCAGTAGGTGGTCCACGCGCTGCGCTCAGCGTAGGAAATGCTCCTTCCCTCCTCGCTCATCACCGGGAAACCCGTCGCTTCGAGCACGGGATCCAGCACGGCATGGGCAGCGTGGTCCGCGGCCGTCACAGGGCTATTGTCAGCCTTAAGCTCCACATTGAGCGCTTGATGGCCGTCGTACACGCGAAGAATGGCATCGGCAGCCGCATACACCGCGTCGAGGACGCTTGGACCCCATACTAATTCACGTGGGTTGGTTTTCATAGCATGCACGTTAAGGTTGAAAGCAAAAGGATTGGGTATCAATAAAAAACCCCGGCCTAAACCGGGGCTCGTTTTCTGGTTGCGCGCGCTTACTGAAGGCGGGCGTTGATCGGGAGCGAGTAGCGCATGCGCACCGAGCGGCCACCCACCTTGGCAGGGGTCATCTTGGGGAACAACTTTACTACGCGCATCGCTTCTTCGTCGAGCAGCTTGTCCACGCCACGGTCGACGGCTACGTCGGTGATGCGTCCGTCTTTCTCGATGATGAACGAAACCCAGACCTTGCCCTGAATACCCATCTGGCGGGCCATTTCGGGGAACTCAAAGTTCTTGCCGATGAACTGGCGGGTTTTCACGTTGAAGCAGTTAAAGCGCTCTTCTTCGGTCGCGAGGTTTTCGCAACCTGGGAAAACCGGCTTATTTTCTACGTTGACGAAGTTGAAGACCTCTTCTACGGCCTCAACCTCCATGATTTCTACCGTAGCATCGTCGTCGATTTCGGTCGAAACGAGGTCAAGTTCCACAATGTCAATCTTGTTGTCGACAATTTTGAACACTTCCACGGGCGCAGGGGGAGGCGGCGGAGGAGGAGGCGTTTCGCGGTTCGTCACCAGCATTTCTTCATCTTCAATGACGGCGTCGAGCTGACCCAAATCGATAACGCCCCCTTCGTAGGTGCGCCATTCGAAGGCCATCCAAGACAAGCCCAGAGCAATAACGAGTCCCAACTGCAGGAACATTCCCTTGCGGGCATCCAGGTCGGCCTTGAAGTTTTTACGCGGATTCATACTTCCTTGTGTTTGGGGTTAAAGATACGCTTTCTAATAAATAGCGCAAGAACTATACCGCTGGCAATTCCCACCGAATTCGCCACGACATCGTACCATGAAAAGACACGCCCTTCAGCAACAATGGGTTGCAGCACTTCCACCGCAAGTCCGTAACCAAAACTTAATACCGACACCTTGAGCGGACCGGCACTTGAGCGGCTGTAGCCCATGAGCAGAAAGGACACGCCTGCATACGCGCCAAAGTGGAGTACAAGGTCTTGAACGAGCCGAAAAATGCCGGGCAACTCGACACTAGGCTGAAGGGAATAAAAAAGCACAATGCCCGCCCAAATCAGGGCGAGCACTAGCCAAACTTGCCGCATTTGCAGCAAATGATATACGTTTTGCTTACGCACCGACGAGCGCACGGTAGGCGTCAGCGTCCATAAGGGCTTCGACGTCTGCGATGCTCGCGACTTTCACGCGGACCATCCATCCGGCGCCGTAGGGATCCGAATTCACTAGGTCGGGCTGGCCGTCGATCGCTGCATTCACCTCGAGCACCTCACCTGCCACGGGCAAGTAGAGGTCGCTGACCGTCTTCACGGCTTCCACGGAGCCAAAAACTTCTTCGGCTGCCAAGGTTTCGCCCTCGGTCGGAATGTCAACGAAAACGATGTCGCCAAGTTCGCCTTGGGCAAAATCAGTGATGCCAACGGTGGCAACGTCGCCTTCAAGGCGAATCCACTCGTGGTCTTTGGTGTAGCGCAGGTTGCTGGGGAATTCCATGGCACAAATATAGCGAGCCGCGAGGGCACTTTGGGGGGTCTAGCCTCCCAGATTTAAGCGCAGCGCTACGCCACTTTGCCACTGGTTCGTGGGGAAGGTCTGCGACGTTTTGAACTTGCTGACGGTCTGGTCGTAGTAGAACTGCGCGGTAAGGCGGCGGCTCATGCGGTAGTCCGCGGTGAACTTTACCGTAGTTCGGGTCTGGCCCGCAGTGGGCTGGTTGAAGTCCTCGAGGATACGGCGAATGACCGTTTGGTTGTCGCTGAACTTGACGTCGAGCTTGAGTTCGAGGTTTGACTTAATGGTGCGCGGAGCTCCGCCCTGTTCCACGATGCGGAACTGCACGTCCTTAATGATGTAGCCCACCCCGACGGTGACGTCTTTCGACTTGCTCTCGGTGAGTTGGTTGTTGGCCATGCTCAGGTTGAGCTGGCGCATCATCCCGTAGTTCAGCTTGAAGGAGGCGTTAGACTTCGTGCGCAGGTCGACGCCAAGTAGCGGCGAAAACGACTCTGAAACCGAAATCTGACCCACCTGGCGCTCGGGCATGATGTCGAAGTTGTCGTTGCGCGGATACAGGTCCAGCGGGTTGTCTTGAAGGCGCTGCGCGCGAAGCATATGGGTTTGAAGTCCCGTTACCGTCATCGTACTGGTGTAGGCGTGGCTAACGCTTAGGGCAGTGAAAACGTTGCGCACCGCCTTTAAGCGCATGAGGCCCGTGTAGGTTGCGTTCCAGTTCGGGAAGAACGGCAGGCTTCGGTATTCCCCAATGGGGAGGTTGGCCGTTGCCCGGTTGCCGTAGGCCGCCAGGAACGCGTTGGCCAAGACGTCGGTGTGAAGGACTGAGAAGCCGTCGTAGCCGTAGCGCGACGAGTCGGCAATGTCGATGAAGTTCGCGACGTAGTTCGGGTCGACCGCGGCCTGCGCGTCGGCCATGCGCTTCGAAACTTCGAGTCGCGCTGCCTTAAAGCGGTCGTAGGCTGCACTCGTGTACTCGGGCTCCTTGCTGACGTCGAAGGCCGTGGGCCACGAGATCCAGGAGCTGCTGTAGGTCAGGACTTCTTGGGGGTTGAAGCGGTGGAATCCTTGAGCGAACAGGGAATCCAGCCCCATTCCCGTGGAGTAGCGGTAGGTGTAGGATGCCTGGCGCCCATAGGTCTGGTTGGCATTCAGCGTGATGCGCATGTCTTGGAGCGGTTCAAGCTGGGCCCTCAAGGTGATGTTCTGGGTGGTCGCTTCGGTAGCACGCAGCGGCTGACGGGGGTTTTCAAGCAGCCATCCTTTGCTCGAGGCCAACGACGGCAGGTCGTGGGGCAAGCCCAATGCCGCCTGCCAGCCCGGGGCGAATTCTGCGTTGGGGGTCAATCCACTAACGACCGGGGTGGTTTTAAAGCCGGGCAGCAGGGATCCGGTGTTGAGGCTGGCCGTTGCGTTGACGCTTTTCACCATGGTGGCAAGGTCGACCACGCCAATGAGGAGGGTCTTGGCGACCGATGGTTTGGTTTCTTCTTCAGGCTTGCCCTTGCCCGTAGTGGGTTGCGGCGAAGTTGGTTTGGCGGAGCGAGCGGGCGTAGCGCCGCGAGCGGGCTTCTTGAGCTTACTGTACCCAGGGATCTGGTTGTAGAAGGTAGCCATGTTTGCGTTGGCTGAAGCGTTCCATTTACCGCTCGATTCGACCGTATTGCCAAAGTTGAGCGAATCCAATCCGGGGCGCAGCGCAAGCAGGGAGTTCGTCTTCCAATCCAGGTCGGCGGTGTAGCGAAGTTGGGTTTGAAGGAACGCCATCAACGGAAGCTTGTTGATGGGAACCGCCCACGTGGTATTGATGGTGTGGTGGTATTCGGTAGGACGTCCGCCCGAACGGAGGTTCTGAGCCAAAAAGTCGCGCACGCTGTCAGCCGACGACGGGCCGGGCAACTCGTCAAAGCGCACCCGAATGCGGCTGGTGTAGTCGAGCTTCCACGTCTTGGTCGGATCCCAAATCACGTTGTAGTTGCGGTCCATGGTGAAGTTCTTGTTGTACGTAATGGGCAACTGGAACTTGGGGTTGTCGACGTTGCGCATCTGCATCGTTTGCTGGCTGCGTAAGACGTCTGCGCGGACACTTATGCGCGACGGGGTAAGGTTGAGGTTCGCGTCACGCAAGATGGCCAGCGCCTTGGGCTTCAGGGCCTTGAATGGCTGAATATTAACCGGCGGAGCCTGGAAGGCGTAGGCTAAACTTCCGCGGTTTTCCTGGCGGAGGTCCTGTAGGGTATTGGCATCGCGGCGCAGCACCTCATTGAACGCGTAGGTCGCGCTCAGGTTTTCAATGTCCCACGGCCTTGGCTTTTTGGGCAACTTGGGCCCTCCCCCGGCGTTCGCGTTGGCACTAAGGTCGCCGTCTGATGCAGCTTTGGACTCCATTCCGTCCATGGAGGGCGGACCCGTGGCCGCACCTCGGCCCGACGGCGCACCTCCACCCACGGCTCGATCGATTCGCACGTTGGTAAACGCAACGGCACGGCGCTGCTGAAAGTCGCTGACCATACCGCGCAGCGAGTCTTTGGCGCGCTGGCTCACCAAATTGGCGAGGGCCTTCGGCATCTCAATGTCGGGATTGTAGGGGTTGAACATCGGCGTCTTCCAATCCTGAGCGTGGGTCACAAAAACCGGCAAGCGGAGTCGGCTTCCCGCAGGCAAGAACCGGTGCAAATCCAGGTTGGTCTGCATGTCGTAGTTCATGGAACTGAACTTATTGCGCTCGTTGGGCGCCATGTCGATTCCACCAAAGCCGGGCGTTGAGAATCCGCCGCTTAGCGCGACTTGGCCGACGTCTGAAAGCTTGGCGGTACTGCGCGCCAATCCGGCAACTCCACCGCGGTTGTCGAAGTCCGTCATGCGCAGTTCGTTAACCCAGACTTCGGCGCACTTGTCGAGTCCGTCGTCACCTTGGTTTGCCGAGCTGCGGCGCGGATTGCGCACGCCCACCATGATTGTACGCACCCAGCCCAGGTTGGGGGTCCCCACGACGCGGTACGTGCGGTCGCCCACAACGCGCTCGTAGGGCAGTGCCGGACTCACGTTGGGATTGGTTTGCATGGCGGCGTCGCGCTCCAACTTTAGGGCCGTCCAAAGCGCAAACTCAATGTCCACGTCGTTTTCCGTGGGCCAAATGACTTCTTCGTCAGTCGCTCCCCAAGGCGTTGTTTTTAGCGGAAGTTCGTATTCGTAGTAGTTCTGGCTGTAGTCGTTGCCTACGCGCACAAACAACCGAAGGTCTCCGTCGCGAAGCAAATTGACGTCGTCCGCCGCTTCGGCGTGGACGAACAGCTTCATGCGCTTGTTCATGCGCATGTCGACGCTGGTATTCTTGAATACCGCGCGGGCGTCGCCGTCTCGGAGTCCGCACGTGCGCATGCTTAGCGATTGCTCGTTTTGCTGAAGCAGCGAAGTGTTGCCCAACAGGATTTGGCGGCGCAATCCGGGCGGCATGCGGTAGACCACCGGTACCCGGCCGCCGTTTTCTTCGAGGTTTACCGCATTCACGGAAAAAGTGGTCGGATCGGAATCGTCTACCGGGATAAGTTCACGCGACGCGTCAAGGTTAAATCGGTACCGGCGCCATTCTCCGCGCACGAGGTCAAGGCGCGCCATGCGCAGGACGACTGGCTGCTCCCAGCCATGAAGAATCCAGCGTGCGAAGCGAATAGAGCGAAAATCTTGTGCACCGTTGATTCGTTCGTCGGGTTCAAAGACCGGAATTTTGAACTGTATCCAGCGCACCGGCTTGCGCGTCTGGTCGGGCAGCAAGTCGGTCGTTGTCTCGTAGATGTCTGCGATGTAGTTCTGGCCCACGACGAGGTCTTCGGGTCGCATCGAAATGCGGTAGCTGAAGTACTGCTCGCTTCGGTTGAGGGTCGCGTCGCGGTTGACGTCTTCCTTGTCGGGCATGTTGGTACTCATCGCCGGCTGGCCGTCGACGAGGTCGGTGCGCGAGTTGCCGTCGGGGTTATTGAAGTAGCGGTACCGGCGCAAGATGTCGGCGTCAGCTTGGTCCTGCTGGGCGCCGCGGTAGTACACGAAGTTGTCTGCCGCCGGATCCAGCTGGGCCGCCGTGTAGGCCGGGCTTCCGGGACCAACTACGGCCTGCAGGCGATCTAGGTAGGTCTGCGAGCCTGGACCCAGCCAGCGCTGCTCGTCTTCGTCGCGCAGTCCATCAACTCCGACGTCCTGGTTTGGACGCGAGGTCGGGCTGTTGTCAAAAGCATCGACGACCGGCTGGTACTTCGAGGCGTAGCCCCACATAGACGAGTCCACGTCGAGTCGGGTGCCGTCGGCCGGAAGTCCGTGCTCAAACGACTGCATTCCGTCTTTTAAAATATCCTCTGAAACGTTGCCTAAGTGCAAGTACACGTCGCCACCGGGTGCCGTCGGGTTGTCGAGGAAGGGGTCCATCACCCAAAACTGCACGAATTCAATATTCTGTTCCTCGAAGTTGTTGATCGTGAGCTGGCGCATGATTCCGCCCCAGCGGCTGCGGGGATTTTTAAGGCTTCCGTCGGGGTTGAGGCCCGCAGAAATACCGCTCAGTCCATTCACATCGTAGTTGTAGGGTCCGCGCTCAGTAGGGTCAAATTGAAGGTCAAACGTATTGATGTTGCGGGCCTGGCTCGGATCCAGCGTGATGTTGGGAAAGACCTCGGCAAACGGCACCATGCGCTGGCGGTGGTCGCTAGTAATCGCCGGATTGTTCCGAATGTTGGTCGGCGTAATGGCCGTTCCGGTGAAAAAGGAATTGTCGATGACGTACCACGACAAGCGCGCACGGTTGTAGTTCGACGCCCAGTTGTTGCTCAGGCTAGCCTCAGGGAAGCGGTCGGGCTGGCCTTCGGGAACCGACGCAAGCTGCCACGTGATGGTGCCCCTCAGGTCAATCGCCGTTTGGCTGCTTTCAAAGTCGTCGATGTAGGTGGTTGGTTCGCCATTGATGGTGATGATCCGGGGGGAACCGGGGAGCAACTGGGCGACCTCCGCCGTGACGGTTACACTCGAAGGCGCTTTAGTCGACACAAAGGGTAGCTTGTCTATGGCCCTTGTGAGTCCGGGCAAGTTCTTTTCGTACTGGGTATTCAGGCCCCAAATGGCGTTGCGCACCGGTTCCTCTCCCGCGGCTACCTTTTGGGTGAGTGCGCCTTCGCGAAGCTGAAGCAAGGATCCGCCGACGGTCCAGTTGCGCTGAAGCTGGTGGTTGACCGTGACACCTGTAAACGTTTTTGCCTGGAAATTGAACAGGGAATTGTTCTCAAAACTCACGCGAATGGGAACGCCACTTTGGAGAATGGCCTCGTTGATGATGCGCACCTGCCCCAGGGCGTAGTCCACGGTAAAGTCTTGGTTTTCTGTGAGTTTGTTACCGCCCGCCGTGACTGATATCGACCCGCGCGGAATGTTAAACGAGTTCAATTGAATCACGGAGCCGCCCGCTGATTTGTAGCGTCCGCGCAGTAAGAACTTGTTTTTCTGGGTTTGCTCCTGGGCACGGAACAAGGTGGAGTCGTAGAGTTCCTGGAATACGTAGCGTTTTCGTTCGTCGGCCGTGTTCAATCGCTTGGCCAGCGACGACCCAAAGGGCTCAAGGACCGGCAGAATAATGCGTCCCGTGCCCGTGAGTACCGTCAGGCCCTCCACAAAGTCAAATAGGCCGTCGGGGAAGGGATCTCCGTTCCCATTGACCTTGTCGGTTTCGAGGACCTGCACGAGGAGCTTGTCTTTGACGCTTGACTTGGGCAAGAACGGAATGGGCAGGCCGGTTTCGTCGTTCACGTACAGCAGTTCAAGACGGAAGTCATCTGGGCTAATCTGAAACGCATTTAGGTTGTACACGTTCTTCATCATTAGGTCCCATGCCGGACTGCGCACATTCAAGATTTGGTGCTTCAAGAGTTTAAGAATGAGCGACTTGGGCGCCACAATTCCGTCGTTTGAAAACTCACCTACCTGGTAGGTTCGGCCGTTCACCGTGTACTGGTAGGCCACGGCGATAACCTCGTCTTGATTCAACGCGGTATTAAGGGATACGTAGCCTAGTTGCGGATGGAAGCTGTATTCATTGGGCTGCAGCATGCGGGCGTTGGTCAATTGCGCATACTCCACGTTGGGGTCGTAGCCCGAGCTGTTGAGCACTGCTCCCGCCGAGGCCGCGTCGCGAATGGACGCAAATCGACTCACTAGCTCTTGGGGATCCAGTCGGTTTACTCGGTTTGAGGGCCATGGGTCGCCACTAGGCCCTGGGAAAATGGCCTCACCCGTCTGGGCATTGGCCGTGCTGCGGAAGGCCCCGGACTCCCCTTCACCCAAATCCAAGAAGGCCACCAGGTTTCGAACTTCTGTGGGAATGCTGCGGCGGTTGGTCACCCAAACTTCGACCCGGGTAATTTGCACGGGCGACTGGATAATCGGGCGGGTCCCGACCCACTGTTCGTAGCGGTCCCTAAAAAACTGCGACAAGAAGAAGTGCCGGTTCGCCTCGTAGGCATCGGCTTGAAGGCGAAATTCTTGGGTGGATGCCCCGCCTTGAATGTTCATGCTTTGGCTTTGGGAGCGTTGTTCCGCGAGCACGGTGGTTACTGTGGTTTTACCAAACTGCATCTGGGTTTTCAGGCCAAAAAGGCTCTGTACGCCCGTGATAAGGCTTCCGTTAGTCGGAAGGCTCACGTCGCCCATCTCGAAGCCCTTTAAGATGTCGTCTTCTTGGCCTTTGAAGTCCAGTTTAACCTTGTTTTCAAAGGCAAACGTGGCCTCGGTGTCAAAGTTGAAATTCAGATTTAAGCGGTCTCCAAGCTTGCCGGCCGCACTGATCTGCATTTTTTGATCGAAGTCAATGGCGAGCGTGCGCCGGTTGCGTTCCGGCACAATGGGGTTCTTAATGTGCTGGTAGCGAAGGCCAAATCGAATTTCTGCGCTTCCCGTCGGGCGGATTTCCAGTTTGTCTGAGCCAAAAATGTCGCGAAGTACGGGGCTCGTAATGCTCATGTCGGGCACGAGGCTCGAACCGTCTCGATCGGTACTTCCTGAGTTCTGGGCCCAGCGCTTCTGCCAAAAATCGGACTCCAGTTCCCTAAAGCGCAGTGCTTGGTAATCGGCCGCACTCAGGTACTTGGGGGCGCCCACCGGCATACCCGAGACCGTGCGCTGAAGGATGTAAAAACCGGTTACCGGGTCGTACGTAACCTCGGTCTTCCAGTTCGGGGGTGTTGGAAGTCCGGGCATTGGAAAGCGTGTGCCCGTGCTGTCTTGGGCTCCAAGGCGAAGGAGCGCCAGTAATCCCAGCAACGTCAGTGCCCCCCGCATGATCCTTAAAGTCGAGCCAGCGCCCGTTTAATCAAATCTTCGACGCCCGCGCTTCCATCTTCTGCCGCCAAGGCAGAGAGTGCTTTTTCTACCGCAGGTCGGGCAAAACCAAGTACTAAAAGCGCCTCGAGCGCCTCGTGGCGCGCCGAACTTCCGGCGGGCAGGGCAGTCGACGTGGCGCCGAGCTTGACCGCCTTGTCGCGCAAGTCCACAATGATGCGTTGTGCCGTCTTCGCCCCAATGCCTTTGATGCGCTGGAGGGTCCCGGAATCGCCGTTGGCCAGCACCGAAAGCGTTTCTTCAGGCCGGAGCGTAGACAAAATAACCCGCGCCGTGCTCGCGCCCACCCCAGAAACCGAATTGAGCAGCACGAACACCTCGCGCTCCAGTTCTGTTGCAAAACCATAAAGCAGCTGGGCATCTTCTCGGTACACCGGGTGGAGCAAGAGCTCTACAGACCCTGATTCCGGAAGCTGACCAAAGGTCGTCAGCGAGATATGGACGAGGTAGCCGAGCCCGCCGCAGTCCACCACGACGTGGGTTGGCGTCTTGCGTTCAATGGAACCTCTGAGGTGGTACAGCATACCTGATTTAACGCCGTGCGCAGCCGATTCGTATGCCGCGTTTAGCGAACGGTTACCTTGGTGGTGCGCACTCCTCCAGCATGGTAGCTGCGCAGCAGCCACAATCCTGGGGTGCTGGGAACGCGAACCGCTCCGTCTACAACTTCCGTACTGGCAATCCGGCCCAGCGCGTCCATCCATTCAACGCGGTACACGTCCGTGGGGAGTCCGCGCACCCACTGACCAGCTAACGCGGGCTGCGGCGCAATGCGAACCTCTGGAAGCATGGACTCGGGCGTCGCTACGTAGCGGTTGAAGGCAAACACCATGGGAACTTGAAGGCTGTCGTTGGCGTCGTTGGCGTTCACAAAGGTGTACCACACCGTGTCTTGGCCGTTAGCTGACGTGTCGCGAACGTAGGCGTAGCCTGAAAAATCATTAGCTACCGCGTTGGGGGCAATAGAAACCGTTCCCTGGCTTTGGTTGGCCCACGTTGGGTAGCAAAGGTCCCAGCAGAAGTAGTTGGAATCCACCAGGCCGGTAGTTCCCACCTTGCGTCGAACCACGCGGTATTCTTTGAGGCTAGTAGACGTGTTTTTCACGGCAATGTGGCCGGTAGCTTGGGTGGCATTGTGGCTGTTCGCATACACGATGCTGTCCATCGACGTAACGATCAGGCTTTGGGCGCTAAGCGTGGCGGCACCGACCACCGCCAGGGCAAGAAATAGTACTTTTTGCATGCGGTAAAGGTAATTCGTTGCGAAGTCCGCACCCAAACCTCGGAGCGCATTCATTTTTTACGTAGTTTTCGGCCTCTTAAAACCCTTTTATCAACGCCACTTCATGAAGCACCTTACCCTAACGGCCCTTGCGGGTCTTCTTAGCTTGAGTGCGTTTGGCCAAAACCGCTTGGTTCTGGTTGAGCACTTCACCCAAGCCTCGTGCGGACCTTGCGCCTCACAAAATCCAGCGCTCAAGGTTATCCTCGACGCCAATTCGACCAAAGTTGTTGCCCTTAAGTACCAAACGAGCTGGCCGGGCGTAGACCCAATGAACGCGGCCAACCCAACTGAAGTTGCCTCGCGCGTTCAGTACTACGGTGTTACCGGCGTACCTAACTCGGTAATGGACGGTAGCGGTCCTGGCTCACCCGGAACGATTGTAACGGCTACCACCATCAACAACCGCTACAACACTGCGGCTCCGCTCAACTTGACGGCGAGCCACCAGTGGACAGCCAACTACGACTCCATTCAAATCGGAGTTTTTGTGGCCAATGCGGGCACCACGACGGTAAACTCAGGCGCAGCCGGCTCACTGAAGCTTCACGTGGCCCTGATCGAAGAAGAAATCAACTACCCTTCTGCCCCGGGCACGAACGGTGAAAAGGATTTCTACCAAGTGATGCGCAAGATGGTTCCCGACGCGAACGGCACCACGATGGCCGATAGCTGGACCGCTGGCCAGACCCAAATGTTCTCGTTCAAAATCAAGGCTCCCGCCTACTTGGCTAACCTCAATAAAGTGGCCGTGGTCGCTTTTGTTCAAGACAACAGCAACAAGTCGGTCCTCAATGCTGCGCGCACGGTTCCGCAAACCATTGCAGGCCTACCCGACGTGGGCTTGAACGCTTTCACGGCGGCTACTGCAGGATTGTGCAACGGCGCAACCACCCCATCCATCACCATTAAGAACGAAGGCAGCGTGGCGATCACGTCGGCTACCGTGGGCTACACGCTGAACGGCGGCACGCCGGTGACTCAAAACTGGACGGGCAACCTCGCCGCAGGTGCTACTGCCGTAGTGACCTTCCCTCAAGTAACGCTTCCCGCCGGAACGAACTCGTTGGTTGGCTCCGTGAGCGCTCCCAATGGAACGGGCGACGTGAACGGCATGAACAACATGTCTGCTCCAATCATCGCAGCCGTTTTGAACAACACGCCTACCCCAGCTCCGTTTGCTGAAGGCATGGAAAACACCAACTTCAACGAAATCCCCGCAGGCCACGTGCTTCTTTACAACACCGCGAGCAAGCCCCTCGTTACGGTAGTTTCTAAGGCGAACGTAAACGGTCTTTCTTGGGAACTCGGTGGCTACGGCCAATCTGCCAAGTCGCTTATGGTTGACTTCTTCACGATGCAATCTGGCGCTCAAGCGAGCATCATCACCCCGAAAGTGGGCGGCATCACGGCAGGCCACAAGCTGTTCTTCAACCACGCCTACGCTTCCTACGGTGGCGAGGCCGACGGATTGAAAGTGTTTGTTTCTTCGGATTGCGGCGGAACGTGGACGAATGTCTTCGACAAGTCGGGCACGGCGTTGGCCACCGCTCCAAACTCAACGAGCCGCTTCTTCCCACAAACCACGCAGTGGTACCCGAACACGATCAGCCTTACTCAGTTTGCTGGCCAAGACATCATTGTCAAGTTTGAGTGCAACTCAGCCTACGGCAACAACCTTTGGCTCGACAACATCTGGGTGAGCACGAGCGCGCTCGGTGAAGAGGAGTCGTTGATGAACAAAGCCACTTTGTACCCGAACCCAGCTCGCGACGCGGTGAAGGTGAGCCTTCAGGCTGCCGAAGCTGGCGACGCCGTAGTTGAAGTGTTCAACCTGAACGGTCAGCGCGTAATCGCCCAAAGCGTTTCGCTTGAAGCTGGCGCCCAGGAGCTGAACTTCAACGTAGCCGATTTGGCCAACGGAGTCTACACGGTGAAGATCGCCTTGAGCGACCGCATCGAGACGCTTCGCTTCACGGTACAGCACTAATTCCGAACGGAGTTCGGTTGGGAACGCGCCCGGGCCTTGCTGGCCCGGGCGCTTCTTTTTGCCCCAGGCCGCCGGCGAGACTTGGACAAGCTTGTGCGGCTAACGTACCTTGAGGGCATGAAAAGCCTATTCACCGCTGCCCTGACCGCATTAAGCTTCGTTGTCGGCGCCCAGACCTTGCCCAAAATGGACGTGCTCACCCTAGAAGGGGCGAAGGTTCCGATTTCGAGTCTGCGCGAAGCAGGTAAACCCACGATTATCAGCTTTTGGGCCACATGGTGCAAACCCTGCATTAACGAGCTAAACGCCATGGCAGAGCACTACGAAGAGCTCCACGACGAAACCGGCGTGAACCTCATTGCCGTGAGCATCGACGACTCCCGCACGAGCTCCAAAGTGGGTCCATTTGTGGCTGGCCAAGGCTGGGACTACAACGTGGTGCTAGACCCCAACAGCGACCTTCGCCGTGCAATGGGCGTGAACAACGTACCCCACACCTTTTTGCTCAATGCGGCTGGTGAAGTGGTGTGGCAGGCCAATAAATACGTACCGGGCGAAGAAGAAGTACTGATTTCTGAGGTCCGCAAACTCAAGTAAGTATGCGCCGTACCGCTGCCCTATTGGTCCTTTGCGCGACCACTCCTACCCTATTTGCCCAGGTCACCGACGCCTTGGGCGGAACCCTGCGCGCCGTGGTCCAAATCGATGCGCAAGCTTACGTTCGCGACTCGGTGCTCGACCCGGCGGGCGACTACTACCCCGACGAGAAGGCGCTTGGCCAAGGCTGGGCACTGTTCACCTACGAGCGGGGCAACTTGCGCATGGGGATGCGCTACGAAAACTACCAAAACGCCATTCTTGGCTTTCCGACGGGCTACCGCGGAGAGGGCATCACCTACCGCTACGCCCAATGGAATCAGGGCAAGTTTGACATCACTGTCGGCAATTTCTTTGAGCAATTCGGCCAAGGCCTCATATTCAGGGCCTATGAAGAGCGCGGTCTCGGACTCGACAACGCCATGGACGGCAGCCGTATCATTGCCCGTCTTCCCAAAGGACTGACCCTAAAGACGGTGCTTGGCCGCCAGCGAATGTACTTCGCCAAAAGCGAGGGCATCTTGCGCGGTACCGACGCGGAATGGGCGATGCGCGATGCCTTTCCCTTCTTAGACAAGGCCGGCGTGAACCTCACGCTGGGCGCCAGCTTCGTCTCCAAATTTCAGCGCGGATTTGACCCGCTGCTCAACCTTCCGTCGAACGTGGGCGCATGGGCCTACCGCGTGGGCGCCAACTACAAGGGCTTCAACCTAAAGGCCGAGTACGCCTACAAAATCAACGACCCAAATTTTGACAACGGCTACATCTACAAGCCCGGCGAAGCTTTAGTGGCCACCGCCACCTACAGCAAAAAGGGCCTTGGCGTACTTGCCACGGTGAAGCGAATTGACAACTTCAGCTTCCGGTCCGACCGCAATGCCCAGCAGTTTGACGCGCTGATTAACTTCATTCCGCCCACCGGCAACCTTCACACGTATGCGCTTCCGGCGCTTTACCCTTACGCCACCCAAATCAACGGCGAAATGGGGTACCAGTTTGACGTGAACTACCTAATTCCGCGCAAGTCGCTCCTTGGGGGCAAGTACGGCACCAAGGTTGCGCTGAGCATTGCCTCGTCGCAGAGCATCGACCGCCGTCCGCTTGCCGACGGAAGCTTTGGCGACAAGGGCACGCAGGGCTACCTCAGCAACCCGCTGACTTGGGGTGAAATACCCTACTTCCGCGACGTGAACCTCAGCATTAGCCGCAAGTTCAGCTCGAAGTACAAAACCCAGCTCACGGGCTACCGCTTCGTCTACAACAAGTCGGTACTCGCCGATGGAGTAAACGACTACGCGATTTTAACCGCACCCGACAGCGACAGCGCTTTAGTCGTCCCCGCAGTTGTCTGGGAGCAACAAATTGCCCTGCCCAACCACCAATCCTTGCGCACCGAATTCCAATGGTCCGGTGGTGAAGGTTTTCGTGGCGCAATGGCCATGTTTCTAGCGGAGTACACGCTGTCTGAAAAATGGGTCGTTGCGGTTCAAGACATTTACAACTACGGCCATCCTTCGGAATCGCGCCGTATTCACTACCCGCTCCTTTCGGTAGTCCACTTCGACGGCCCAACCCGCGTGCAAATTGGCTACGGCCGCCAGCAGCAGGGTATTTTCTGCGTGGGCGGAGTGTGCCGCGTCGTTCCTCCGTCCAACGGCCTGAGTCTGTCCCTAACTACCCAATTCTGATGCGCACGCTCCTACTGGCCCTTTCCACTGCCTTGTTCGCGGCATCCTGCGACTACATCGACCAACCCTTTCGCAACCCGGGCGGCGGCGGAACGGCTACCGCCAACGGCGACACCGTCCTCCAAACGGAACGTGCGGTGCTGGTTGAGGACTTCACCGGCCACCAGTGCAAAAACTGCCCTAAGGCGTCGAAAGTGCTCAAGCAGCTTGACAGCCTGTACGGTTCGGCCAAAGTAGTTGGACTCGCCATTCACGCTGGACCAGCTAATTTCACGTCCACCTCGGCAGACTACCCCACCGACTTCACCACCAGCGACGGCGACGACCTTGCGAGCGTGTTTGGCGTTTGGGGCCTTCCCCTCGGGATGGTGAATCGCCTCGACTACCCGAGCAACGCCCATTTAAAAACCTACAGTTCGTGGGGCGCCCTTACGGCCACAGAACTGGCGCTGTCGCCCGAAGTCCTATTTAATGCCTACAGCGGGTACGACAGCACCTCGCGCGTGGCCACAGTACGCCTCGACGTGCGCGCCCAGGCGAGCCAAACGAATGCGATCGGCGTTGCGGTTTACCTCAAGGAGTCGGGCATTGTTTCGCCGCAACTCATGCCCGACCAAACACGGGACCCGAACTACGTTCACTACAACGTGTTTCGCGCCGCGCCTTGGGGCCCCTTTGGTCAAGAAGTGTGGGCTGCGGGCGCCTCCGCCGCGGGATTAACCCAATCCCTCGACGCTTCAGCGACGCTCGACGCCGCGTGGAAGCCCGAGCACATGCACTGGGTCGCCGTAGCATTCGACAAGACGACCTACCGCGTACTGCAGGCAGTACAAATCGACGTTAAGTAGCGCTTCGGTCGCCAAAGGCGGCCGAGACGTTGCGTTGAATCCGCTCGAGCCCAGTGCGCGCCGCGGCCGATCGCCCAAAGGCTTCGGCAAACGCCGCCTCACTCGCCTGCCCCCAATCTTCAATGGTCCAGCTGACCCAGGAACCGGGTGCGAACCTTGGCTCTTGGTGGGGCGTGGAATGGCGGTTCCACGGACAAACTTCTTGGCAGATGTCGCAACCAAACACCCATGGATTGAGGGATTCCGCCATATCGCGCGGTAGCGCTCCGTGCAGCTCAATGGTCGCGTGGCTAATGCATCGGCCGCTATCCACCACCTTGGGCGCAATAATGGCTTGGGTTGGGCATGCGTCCACACAGCGAGTACAGGACCCGCAGTGGTCTGCAACCGGAAGGTCCGGCACTAAATCGCAATCGAGTACGAGTTCCGCCAAGAAGAAGTATGAACCTGCATTTTTGCGCAGCACCAAGGAGTTTTTACCGACCCAACCTAGTCCGCTGCGCTCCGCCCAAGCGCGTTCCATTAAGGGCGCGCTGTCAACAAAGCACCGACCCTCGACGGGACCGACTGCGCTCCGAAGGGAATCAAGCAGTTCAAACAACCGGTCTTTCACCACCCGGTGGTAGTCCTCTCCATAGGCATAGCGTGCCACCCTCGGACGGCCTTCGCCCTCAAGATCAGTAGGTTCTGGATAATAGTTGAACGCCAAACTTACCACGGACTTCGCGCCAGGAACAAGCAATCGCGGGTCTAAACGCTTATCAAAGTGATTGGTCATGTACCCCATACTGGCATGCAGACCGCGGGCCAGCCATTCCTCGAGTCGGGGCGCTTCTTCGGCCAAAAAAACGGCACGGGCGACCCGGGCCTCCATAAACCCAAGCCGCAGCGCCTCGCGCTTGAGGTAATCTGTGGCTTCGCTCCGCGTCATGAAAAAAGATCGGGGCCGCCTGAGGGCGTCCGCCCCAAATGCTTGTAGGCCTTGTCCATGGCCATTCGCCCGCGAGGCGTGCGCGCTAGGTAGCCTTCTTGAATGAGGTAGGGCTCATAAACTTCTTCCAGCGTTTCTGCTTGCTCGCTAACCGCTGTTGCAAGGGTACTTAGCCCTACGGGGCCGCCGCGGAACTTGTCGATTAACGTGGACAAAATGCGGTTGTCCATCTCGTCGAGCCCATGGGCATCCACGTCGAGGGCGTCCATTCCATAGCGGGCAATTTCCAAATCCACTACCGACGCCCCGCGCACCTGGGCAAAGTCGCGAAGCCTGCGAAGCAGGGCATTCGCAATTCGGGGCGTGCCGCGGCTGCGGCGCGCGACCTCAATGGCGGCCTCAGCCTCGATGCCCATGCTCAAAATGCTCGCAGAGCGCTCTACGATCGTCGACAAGAGCTCCACGCTGTAGTATTCGAGTCGCGCTGCGATTCCAAAGCGCGCACGCAACGGCGATGTAAGCAGTCCGCTTCGAGTAGTAGCCCCAATCAACGTGAAGGGCTTCAAGCGAATTTGCACCGAACGTGCCGCCGGTCCTGACTCCAGCATAATGTCGATTTGGTAGTCCTCCATCGCGCTGTAGAGGTATTCCTCAACCACAGGGCTCAGGCGGTGGATCTCGTCAATAAACAGCACGTCGTTCGCCTCCAGGCTCGTAAGCAAGCCCGCAAGATCACCTGGCTTGTCGAGCACCGGTCCGCTCGTGAGCTTCAGCGAAGACCCGAGCTCCCCCGCAATAATGTGGGCCAACGTAGTCTTACCTAGGCCCGGAGGACCGTGCAGCAGCACGTGGTCTAGTGCCTCTTCGCGAAGGCGCGCGGCCTGCACAAAGACCTTCAAGTTCTCGAGCACTTTCGCCTGCCCCGCGAAGTCGTCGAAGCGCGCGGGACGCAACCGCTGCTCGGCCTCCCGATCGTCCATGCCCGCCGAGGAGGCGTCGTGCAAAAAATCCACCATAGCTACAAATGTAAACGGCCGCCCGGGGAAACCGGGCGGCCGTTCAACGAACTTATAAACGCTTAGTGCGCCTGTTCGCCGTCTTTCAGCGGCGTAGTCTGCGGAACAAAGTCGTCGTCATGACCCGGCTTGCTGTAGTCGTAGGCCCAACGGTGAACCTCCGGAATCGCACCCGGCCAGTTGCCGTGAATGTGCTCTACCGGGGTAGTCCACTCCAACGTGTTCGAGTTCCATGGGTTCTGTGGAGCCTTGGGCCCGCGCCACATAGAGTAGAAGAAGTTGAAGATGAAAATCAGCTGTGCGATACCTCCGCCAATAGCGAACATGGTGATAATCACGTTAATGTCCTGCAGCTCGTCGAAGATGGGGAACTCCGCGTTGCTGTAGTAACGGCGTGGCAAACCGGCCAGACCCGTGAAGTGCATCGGGAAGAACACCCCGTAGGCGCTTACAAACGTCAGCCAGAAGTGCAAGTAGCCCATCGACTTGTTCATCATGCGGCCGTACATCTTAGGGAACCAGTGGTAGACGCCCGCGAACATTCCGAAGATGGCCGAAAGACCCATTACGATGTGGAAGTGGGCTACCACGAAATAGGTGTCGTGCACGTTGATATCGAGCGCGGAGTCACCAAGGATGATGCCCGTCAAACCGCCCGCCACGAAGGTGCTTACGAGTCCGATGGAAAAGAGCATAGCCGGTGTGAACTGGATATTGCCCTTCCACAAGGTCGTAATGTAGTTAAACGCCTTCACGGCCGAGGGGATGGCAATCAACAGCGTCGTAAACGTGAACACCGATCCGAGGAACGGATTCATACCTGTCACAAACATGTGGTGACCCCAAACGATGAACGACAGGAATGCGATGGCCAGAATAGACCCAATCATCGCACGGTAGCCAAAGATCGGCTTGCGCGAGTTGGTCGCAATAACTTCAGACGTGATGCCAAGGGCAGGCAACAGAATGATGTACACCTCAGGGTGGCCAAGGAACCAGAACAGGTGCTCGAACAGAATAGGGCTTCCGCCTTGGTTGCTCAGCAACTCGCCGGCGACCATAATGTCGCTCAAGTAGAACGAGGTACCCATTGAGCGGTCAAACAGGAGCAGCAACGCCGCACTCAGAAGCACCGGGAACGAAAGCACACCCAAAATGGCCGTCACCAAGAACGCCCAAATCGTAAGCGGAAGGCGGGTCATCGACATGCCCTTCGTGCGAAGGTTGATCACGGTAACGATGTAGTTCAGCGAACCGATCAACGAACCTGCGATGAACAAGGTCATCGACACCAGCCATAGCGTCATACCGGCACCAGAACCAGGCATCGCCTGAGGAAGTGCGCTCAACGGCGGGTACACCGTCCAACCGCCTGAGGCAGGACCCGTTTCAACGAACAGCGAAACGACCATCACCACTGAAGACGCGGCAAACAGCCAGTACGAGATCATGTTCAGGAAGCCTGAAGCCATGTCGCGTGCACCGATTTGCAACGGAATAAGGAGGTTCGAGAAGGTTCCGCTCAAACCGGCCGTGAGCACGAAGAACACCATGATGGTACCGTGGATCGTCACCAAAGCCAGGTACATATTCGGATCCATCACCCCGTCGGGAGCCCATTTGCCGAGAAACGTCTCTAAAATGGGGAAGCTCTCGCCCGGCCATGCCAACTGAAGGCGAAAAAGCATCGACATAAATACCCCGATGATGCCCATGAACATACCCGTAACGAGGAACTGCTTCGCGATCATCTTGTGGTCGATCGAGAAGACGTACTTCGTCCAGAAATTATCTACATGGTGCTCGTGATCGTGGTGTTCGTCGTGAGCGTGGTCGTGTGCGTGGTCGTGTGCGTGGTCGGCCATAGTGTTAGTTTCTTAAACCTTAATTATAACGTTTCGGCTACGGTCTTTTGTTCAGCAAGCCATTTGGCGTACTCTTCTTCGGACTCCACAACAATATTCATCTGCATGTTGTAGTGTGCTGATCCGCAGATCTTGTTGCAAAGAAGGACGTAGTCGTAGGCGTAGTTTTCCAAGCCCTTTTCGGTACGGATTTGGTTAATGCGAGCAACCTTCGCCTGAACGTCGGCGTCTTGGCGCATCTCGGCCGTCGTCACGGTCGGCGTAAACTGGAACTGCGTGGTCATACCCGGAACACAGTTCATCTGCGCACGGAAGTGGGGGAAGTACGCCGAGTGAATTACGTCTTGAGAGCGGAATTTGAACAGCACAGGTCGGCCCACTGGAAGGTGAATTTCCGTCGTGATTTTGTCGTCTGCACCTTTTGCATCAAGGGTGTCGACACCGATGACGTTGGCGTCCTTGATTAGGCGCACGTTCGCAAAACCGAGCTGGTTGTCTTGGCCGGCGTAGCGCGCCGTCCACTTGAACTGCTGTGCATACACTTCGATTACAAGGGGTTCCTGCTCGTTCTTCGGATTCATCACGTTCGACCACGTGGTCATGCCGTAGATGATGAGTACCGCAAGCACAAGGGCTGGTACGATCGTCCAAATGAACTCAAGGCGGTTGTTGTGTTCGTAGTAGGTAGCCTTGCGGTCTTTAGCGCCACGGTACTTCCATGCGAAGTAGAACAGGATGGGCTGAACAACCAAAAACATGGCAATAATCACCAGCATGGATATCTGCATCAGGTTGTCGTAGTCGACACCATGCTCTGACGCGGGCTTTGGCAAGGTCACCGGAAGCCAAGTGTAGAGCATCCAGAAAAATGCCGCGATGAATCCAAAACCAAAGAGCAGCATCAACCATCCCTGGTTGTTGTTGTCGCGATCTGTAACCTCGTATTCGGCAGTCTTGCGCGCCTTCGAGGACAGCTCAAAAATTCGCATGAGCTGCAGGGCCGTGAGCACCGCGAGCACAAGAACGATAAGGGTCATAATTCCAGACATAAACGATTCGAATTAAAACTTCGGATTATTGGTGGAAGTGCTCGCTTTCCGTGAGCATCGGGTGGTTCTTAAGCTTGAGCGGCACCTTGGCAAGCTGACTTAGGGTTACCCAAAGGAACAGGCCGGCGTAGAAGAGAATACCGCCCAATTCAGCAAAGCCAAAACCGTAGTCGTAGCCCACAGCGCCCGGCATAATCATGATGTAGTGGTCCATCCAGTGTCCGGCCAACACAAACACGGCAGCCAAACCGATGAAGCCAAAGATGCGCTTGGCGTCACGCGACATCAGCACGAGGATCGGGAAGATGAAGTTCATGGCCACCATCATCACAAACAGGGGCTTATACTCGCCCTTGAAGCGCGGTAGGTAGTAGGTAACTTCTTCAGGAATATTGGAGTACCAAATGAGCATGTACTGGCTGAACCAGAGGTAGGTCCAGAATACGCTGAAGGCAAACATGAACTTACCTAAATCGTGCTGGTGGTTGGCGTTGATCCACGGCAGGTGGTTGTTCAGGCGCAGGTACATTACGAGCAGGTTCAACACGGTCATCGCCGTAACAAACATTCCCGCAAAGGTGTACCAGCCGAACAGGGTGGAGAACCAGTGCGTGTCAATTGACATCACCCAGTCCCAGGCGCTCGTTGACGACGTTACGGCGTAGAGCACGATAAACGTGGCAGCCAGTTTGCGCTGGGTAAAGAACATGTTTTGTCCCTTGGGAAGGGCGTCCTCTTTCATGCTGTTGCGGCGAAGCAGGTAGGCTGCGCCAGCCCAAATAACCAGGTAGGCAATGGTGCGCGCCGTGAAAAACGGTGCGTTCAAGTAGGCCTCTTTGCCGGCAATAATCGGGTCGTAGTTGGCGCTAGCTGGATCCATGATGCCTTCGGCCATCCAGTGCCACAGGTGGTGCATGTGCATTCCTCCGGTCACCGCCAAGAACAAGATTCCGAGGAGGGGAATACCCACGAACATCGAAACGGCCTCGAATACGCGAATCAAGCCCGCAGACCAGCCTACTTGAGCGGCGTACTGAATCGCCAAGAAGAACAGCGTGCCGATGCCGATACCCAAAAAGAAGATACTGTTCACCAAGAACGCTGCCCAAGGGCGGTTCGCGCTCAAATCGTGGGTAGCGCCGTGGCCTTCTTGACCGTGGGCTTCAGCGGCATGGGCGTCGTGAGCTTCGGTAGCGTGGGCGTCGGCAGCAGGTGCCGCTTCGGCCGCAGCCTCGGTAGCGTGGGCGTCGGTGGCGTGAGCTTCCTCGGCGTGTGCTTCCTCAACCACCGCATCGACAACGATGGCTTCGTCGCCATGGGTTGCTTCGGCAGCTGCTTCTACCGCATGGGCTTCGTCGGCGGGTGCCTCGTGAGCCGGCGCTTCTACCGCGTGGGCTTCTTCAGCGTGGGCAGCTGCTGCGTGGCTGTCGTGGCCCTCTGCAGCGTGCGACGAGTAATCCGTGTTAAAGCCAATCAGCAGGAACACCAGACCCACCAAGGTCAGCGACCCGGCGAGCAATTTCATTTTGGACGTAAATACAAACATGTCTTCTGGGGCAGTTTTATTAAGCAGCAGGTTGGGCCGTGGTCGTGTCGGCAGCGGCAGGAGCGGCACCGGGAACTTGATCCATGCGGAGCTTCCACACGTACTTGATGATTTTCCAGCGCTCGTCGTAGTTCAGCTGAGATGCATGGCTACCCATGTTGTTCTTGCCGTACATGATTACGTGGTAAATGCTACCCGGAGTGATGTTGGGAAGCTTGTCGGCGCCGTAGCCCGGAATACCCAAAATCTTCTCGCGCTGCATCAAAATACCGTTGCCGTCGCCCTTCTCGCCGTGGCAGTGCGAGCAAAACTGCGTGTACAGCTGCTTGCCTGCTTCGGCATCCAAGGTCTCGTAGAACGCCGGAACCTCGGTATTGGCCATCGACGCCGCGTAGCCCTCGTTGGTATTCGGAATCGTGTAAGGCACGTAGCCGCGCGGCACACTGCCCTCGGCGGGCTCCTTCGCTGTACCGGGCTCGTAGGTTTGGTGAGCCGGAGAACGGTACATGTCGTCCATGTAGGAGTAGCCCGGATTGGTCTTGTCCCAGTTGCACGAGCTCAATGCTACCGCACTGCCCGCAACCCAAAGAATAGTCTTGATACGCATTTCGCTTAGGCTTCAGCAATTTCTACAGCACCCGATTTCTTCAGTACGTCTACCAGGCCATCTGCCGCAGGCAGTTCCACCATGAAGTAGTCATCTGTCGTGCGCGGATCCGGATTCTGGGCGTCCGCGCCAGGGTACAAACCGTTAATAATGAGGTAAGTCCAAACCATAAGGTGCGCCGCGAAGAACACCGTCAATTCAAACAAAATGGGCACAAACGCCGGCATGTTCATGCCCCAGTTGAGGTTGGGCTTGCCGCCGATGTTTTGAGGCCAGTCGCTAATCATCATGTACCAGGTCAACGTAACCGCAACCGTCAGTCCGAGAAGTCCATACATGAAGGCTGCCATGGCAATTCGGGTCTCTTTAAGACCCATCGCTTTATCGAGTCCGTGCACCGGGAAGGGCGTGTAGACTTCAGAGATTTTGAATCCAGCCGCGCGGATTTCCTTTACGGCCGACATAAGCACGTCGTCATCGTGGTACAACGCGCGAACAACTGGGGTATGCTCAGTGGTGTGCGCCATGGTCGCTGTGGTGTTTTTTCTGGGCTTCGCCCGAAGTTTTCAAAATGGTCTTGAGTTCAGCCTGCGCAATTACCGGGAAGGTGCGCGCGTAAAGCAAGAAGAGCACGAAGAAGAAGCCAATCGTACCCACGAAGATGCCCACGTCGACAAACGACGGTGAGAACATCGACCAGCTCGACGGCAAGTAATCGCGGTGCAGCGAAGTCACAATAATTACGAAGCGCTCGAACCACATGCCGATGTTTACGACGATTGAGATTATAAACGTGAACACCAGGTTGGTGCGCAGCTTCTTAAACCACATGAACTGTGGGCTGAACACGTTGCATGTCATCATCGACCAGTAGGCCCACCAGTAGGGACCGGTTGCGCGGTTGAGGAAGGCGTACTGCTCGTACTCCACCCCGCTGTACCACGCGATGAAGAGCTCGGTGATGTAGGCGACACCTACAATGGATCCCGTAACCATGATGACGATGTTCATCATTTCGATGTGCTGGATCGTGATGTAGTCTTCCATTTTGAACACCTTGCGCACAATCAGCAAGAGGGTCTGCACCATCGCAAAGCCAGAGAAGATTGCTCCCGCAACGAAGTACGGAGGGAAGATGGTCGTGTGCCAACCCGGAATCACCGACGTGGCGAAGTCCATTGATACGATCGTGTGCACCGAAAGTACCAGCGGCGTAGCAAGACCCGCAAGAACAAGCGACACCTCTTCGAAGCGCTGCCAAGCCTTGGCTTTACCGCCCCATCCGAAGGAAAGTACCTTGTAGATGTGCTTCTGCACCGGGTTGACGGCGCGGTCGCGGACCATGGCGAAGTCAGGAATAAGTCCGACGTACCAGAACACCACCGAAACGGTCAAGTAGGTCGAGATGGCAAACACGTCCCAAAGAAGCGGCGAGTTGAAGTTGACCCACAGTGAACCGAACTGGTTTGGAATCGGGAGTACCCAATATGCCATCCAAACTCGACCCATGTGGAATACCGGAAAAAGACCCGCTTGAATTACCGAGAAGATCGTCATCGCTTCCGCCGAACGGTTAATGGCCATGCGCCAGCGTTGGCGGAACAGCAGCAGTACCGCAGAGATCAAGGTCCCGGCGTGGCCGATACCTACCCACCACACGAAGTTGGTGATGTCCCATGCCCAGCCCACGGTTTTGTTCAAACCCCAAACTCCGATGCCGGTGCCGACGGTGTAGGCCAACGAGCCCACGCCCCAGAGGAACATAACCAAGGCGATGCTGAATACGGTCCACCACGAGCGCGGTGCCGGATTTTCAATCGGACGTACAACGTCTTCAGTGATCTGGTTGTAGCTCTTATCACCTAGGATAAGTGGCTGACGTACAGGTGATTCGTAGTGCATAACTGATTAGGCGTTGCGGACTTTAGTCAGGTAGAATACCGAGGGTTGTGTTCCCACTTCCTCGAGAAGGTGGTAGGCACGTGCGTCGGCCTTGGCGGTACGTACTGCGCTCTTCGCGTTGTTTACGTCGCCAAAGGTGATGGCACCCGCGTCGCAGGCCTCAGCACACGCCGTGGTGAAGGCTCCGTCGGCCAAAGGCTGTCCAGCCTTCTTGGCTTCGAGCTTGGCGTACTGTACGCGCTGAATGCACATCGTGCACTTTTCCATGACACCGCGCGAACGAACCGTCACGTCGGGGTTGAGGACCATGCGGCCGTAGTCGTCTTGCGAAGGGTTGACGTCGGCGAACTGCTCGTTGGCCATGTAGTTGAACCAGTTAAAGCGGCGAACCTTGTACGGGCAGTTGTTGGCGCAGTAGCGCGTACCAATGCATCGGTTGTAGGCCATGTGGTTGAGGCCCTCGCGCGAGTGCACGGTTGCACCCACCGGACACACCGTCTCGCACGGAGCGTGGTTACAGTGCTGGCACATTACGGGCTGGAACACCACGGCGGGAGACTCTGAAGGCTCCTCCATTTTAGCGTACATCTCAATGCCGCCAATGTTCTCCGCCTCAGCGCGCTCCTTGCTCATGTCGCTGCTGTAGTAGCGGTCGATGCGCAGCCAGTGCATGTCGCGCAGGTTGCGAATTTCTTGCTTGCCCACAACCGGAACGTTGTTCTCAATATGGCAGGCTACGACACAGGCGCCACAGCCGGTACAGCTGTTGAGGTCAATGCTCATGTTCCACATGTGCATGGTCTCGTGGTCGTGGTTGGCCCAAAGATTCGATTCTTCAGCGGTCTTGTGTCCGTCGATCGTGTGGAAGGTCGGCTTCTCGTTCCAGCTTGATCCGCTCGGATCGGCGATGAAGTCGGCCAAGGTCACTTCGTTGACGATGCGGCGACCCATCATGGTGTGTCCGAGCTGTACGGTTGCAAACTCGTGCATGCCCTCAGCCTTGGTGATTTCCACTACCGCCGCGCCCGTCGTCACGCCCAATGCGTAAGCGTTAACGCCCATTTGATCGGCAACTTTACCCGCAGAGGTGCGTCCGTAGCCGTAGGCAAGGCCCACCGTGCCGGCGGTTTGACCCGGCTGAATGAAGACCGGAACGTTTTCGAGCACGCGCTTGCCCACTTTCACCGTGGCATAGCTGCCGTCGAGCGAACCGTCGCTGTTGGTTTCGTTTTCAAAACCAAGTGCAAGGGCGTCGGCCGCGGCAATGGTGAGGTAGTTGTCCCACGTGAGGCGCGTTACCGGATCAGGTAACTCGTGCAGCCACGGGTTGTTCGATTGGTAGCCTGCACCAACTGCGTTTTCGTACAACGCCAACTCCATACCTGAAGCGGGCTTGGCGACTTTGGCGGCTGCCGCTAAGGCTGCCGCAGCACCTGCAGAAGCCGCGGGGGCCGCTCCAGCGGTCACCGCCGCTCCGCCGTCGTGTACCGTTTGGTTCCAGTTCAGGCCAAAAGAGGTAGCCACAGCAGCGACTTGGTCCTTTGCGCTTCGGGCGTCGCCTGAAAGTGCGCCCAATACTTCGAGAACAGACTTGCTGTTGAACAAGTTTTTAATGGTCGGCTGCGCCACGGTGTACTCGCCGGCCACCGGACGGAAGTCCGCCCAAGCCTCCAAGTAGTGGGGCAACGGAGCCGCCGCCGAGCAAAGGACCGCCGTTTCGTCCATGCGGTCGGTCAAGCTCATCGAGAACTTGGCATTTTTGATCGCCTTCTCAAAATCGGGGCGGAAGTACACGGGATTGGTGCCGGCCACGAGGAGCGCACCAACGCGCTTGGCGTTCAAGTCAGCAAGCAGGTTGGCTACACGCGCTTCGTTTCCGCGGCGGATGTATACCGGCTTGTCGGTGCGAACGGTGGTTCCGAATGCGCCCACAAGCGCGTTGAGGGCCGCAGCAAGCTTGGCCACGTTGGCGTCGTCGCCGCCTACCAGAACAACCGCTTTGCCGTTAGAACCCTTGAGTTCACCCGCAACCGACTTCAGCGCTTTGGTCAAGTCGCCGCGAAGGGCCACTTTGGCCGCAGATCCGCCCAATTCGTTCACTAAGAAGGCGAGCGCACCGGCCACCTCAGAAGGCTTGATTTTCACACGCTTGTCTGCGTTCGAACCCGTGAGCGAAAGGTTGCTTTCGAACTCAACGTGGCGAAGCATGTCGCTGCCCGGCTTGCGGCGGGCCGCGTAGTCCGAAGAAAGCTGCTGTGCTGTCGCGCCTGAAAGGAAGTCGCTACCAAACGAAAGCACCAACTTCGCGGCGGTAAGGTCAACCGAGGGAAGGGCGCGAACGCCGGTTAGGGCCTCCCACACGTCGAGGGTGTTCGACTGCGAAATGGCGTCAAACTCAACGTGCTGGAAGTTGGCGTAGCTCTGGCGAAGGCGCTCAATGGCCGCCTGAAGCGAGGGGCTGAATACACTCGAGGTTACGAGTACGAACTGCGATCCCTGAGCAAGGGCGGCGTCAGCAGCCTTCTTGAAGGCTGATTCTACCGTAGCCCAGTCGCTGTCTTTTCCGTTGAGTAACGGTCCGCGCAGGCGGGCTGAATCGTACAGCGAAAGCACGCTGGCTTGGGCACGCGCGTTGGTACCGCGGTTGAAGCGGCCCGCGTCGCCCGGCTCCACCTTGATGGGACGACCTTCGCGGGTCTTCACCAGTACCGAGGCGTAGTCTTGGCCGTCGGTGTAGGCAGTAGCATAAAACGACGGAACACCCGGAGTGAGGCTGTCGGGCTTCACTACATAGGGTACGCTTTCAATGATGGGTTGCTCGCACGCGGCCAGGGTGGCGGCGGCGGTGCTGAATCCCAAAAACTTGAGGAAGTCACGGCGGCTCGTTTGAGCTTCCATGCTGCGCTCGTCGGCTAAGAATACATCCGCGGGGATGTCTTGCGCGAATTCGTTTTCGGCCAAACGCTGCGAAACCTCGGTGTTCGCGAGCTGGTCGAAGCTCTTCCAGTACACTTTATTGCTTGCCATAGAATTGTTCGCTTAGTAGTGGCACTTGCCGCATTCGAGGCCGCCGATGCTAGCAGCCGTGATTTTTTCGCTGTGGAAGCGCTCGACGAGTCGGTCGCTAATCGAGGCAGAGCCGTCAATAGAGCCGGCGTAGTACCCGTTGTCGCCCTTGATTTCAGTTTCGCGGTGGCAGTTAATGCACCATCCCATCGTGAGCTCGCTGAATTGGTACACTTCTTCCATTTCTTGCACCGGACCGTGGCAGGTCTGGCACTCCACTTGGCCCGCCGTAACGTGCTGAGCGTGGTTGAAGTAGGCCAAGTCTGGCAGGTTGTGTATGCGAATCCATTGGATCGGCTTTTGCTCGTAGCCCTCAATGTAGGTGCGGGCCTCGGGATCCCAGCCAATCGCGGCGTAGATCTTTTGGATTTCAGGTGAACGCTCGCCACCGTACTTCGGATTGCCTGCGGCGTCTACAATTTCAGATCCGTCGATGTACATGTGGCAGTTCATGCACACGTTGGCCGAGGGAATGCCCGAATGCTTGCTGTGGCGCGCGCTGCTGTGGCAGTAGTTACAGTCCACCCCGTTGTCGCCCGCGTGAATCTTGTGGCTGAACGCGATCGGCTGTACCGGCTGGTAGTTTTGCTCCACGCCGATGCCCATCAAGTAGGAATAGGTTGCGTAGAGGAAGCCCAAGGCCAGCACGACGGTCAGGAAGGTCATGAAGCGCTTGTTGGCAACCAAGATCTTGGTGACAATGTCGAGGTCCTCGAGAAGGCTCGTCGGGTTTTCGCCGTTGAGCTGCTTGAGCGTGTTGCGCACGCGGAGCAACAGCACCAAGTTGATCAGTAGGAATCCGCCCAAGACGTACATGAGCCAAGGAGAACTCGCAGACTCGGCTGGAGCCGCAGCCGCCGCAGCCGCTGCGTCAGCACCCGGTGCAGGAGCCGCCTTCTTGTCGCCTTCCACCGTGTAGGCCAGAATGCTCTTAATGTCGTCGTCGGTCAATGCCGGGAAGGCCTGCATCACCGAGCCGCCGTATTCCTCGAAGATGGCGTTGGCGTCCTTGTCGCCCGATGCACGGAATTCCGCATTGTTGCGAATCCATTTGAGCAACCACTCTTCGGAACGACGTTGGGTAACGTCGCCAAGCGCCGGACCTACGAGTTTTTTATCGAGTTTGTGGCAGCTCGCGCAGTTCGCTTTAAAGAGCTTTTTGCCGGCTTCGGCGCTAACCTCCGCAGAGGCAGAAATGCTTAATACGCTGATTGACAGGAACGTTAAAAACGCGCGTCGGAGCAGCGAGGCATAGGTTGTGAAACGCATACGCATACAGAGTGGTAAACTTGTGCTTTTTAAGGCTCCGCAAAAGTACAACAGAACGGCCTCGGGCATATTTCAAACGGACCAAGGCATTTTTAATTTAAAATCATTCTAAAGAAGGCTTTTGACCCTGTTCGGTAGTTGGCCCAAAAAATGCATCTACCTTTGTGCCATGTTCGCACTCCTTCTCGCCATTGCACTCCCCTTTTCGGCCGACACGGTTGTATTGGGAACCGGTGCCGTGATTGACGAGGCGGTGCGCAGTACCGTTGCAAGCAGTGCACACCAGGCCAAGCAAAGCGTGGATCCGGGCGCGGACCGCTACACCGTTCAAGTATTTGCTGGACGCCGGCAGGAAGCGAACGCTGTCTACGTTCACCTTACCGATTCGATTGGCGCCAGTCTCCCTGTAGCCATTCACTTTGATGAGCCTCAGTTCAAGGTCTTCGTAGGTATCTACGGAAGTCGGCTTGAGGCAGAGTACGCCCTGAGAAAGTGGCGCTGGCGCTACCCAACCGCCTTCGCTGTATTGGCCCCGAATCAGCGGTTCAAGAAGGGCTCGAGCGCGCGCTGAAGCGCGGCTGCTGGCTGCACGCCCGACTGCCGCCACACCATGCTTCCGTTTTGGAACAAGGCCAGGGTCGGAACCCCCTGCACCTGATAGGTTTGAGCCACCGCCGGATTGCGGTCGACGTCAATTTTAATAATTCGAAGCCGTCCGCCCATGCGCTGATGGAGGTCGACTAAAATGGGTGCCATGCTCTTGCACGGGCCGCACCATTCTGCGAAAAAATCTACAAGGACGGGCTCTGGTCCGCCCACTAGTTCGTTGAACTTGGCGTTCATTTTTTGACCGTTGGCTTGCGGGCAGCGGTCCACGCGCCTATTCCGCCCTGAAGATGGTAGACTTTGGTAAAACCCGCGGCCTTGAGGCGCGCGATGGCCTGGCCGCTGCGGCCGCCACTTCGGCAGTACATGTATATGGGCTTGTCTTTGCCCAAGGCGGTCATCTTGGCCATAAAGTCGGCGCTGTAGAAGTCGATGTGCTTCGCGCCCGCAATCATGCCTTGAGCAACCTCCTCAGGAGTGCGGATGTCCACTAAAATCCCTTTTTTCGAATCGCGCTCAAACGCGGCCACGTCGAGGTTTTGCGCAGACAAAAGTCCGCTTGAGGCAAGCATCACTAGGCCGGCAATCCACACCCTAAGGCGGGTCCAAGGACCGGCGTTCAGCACGTGGGTGTATCCTTTTTGGTTCATAATCGATTTAGCCATTCCCGAGCGGTTGCCCGAGGCACAGCAAAGTACAAATTCCTTGTTTTTATCCTTGAATTTTTTCGGAACACTGCTGGCAAATTGATCCAGCGGAATATTGACTGCGCCCGGAGCATGGCCCGAGGCAAATTCGCCCGGACTGCGCACGTCGATGATTTTTGCTCCGCGCGCTACCCAAACTTTGGGATCTTCGGCAGGCTTGAACAAGTTTTTGAGGAATCCAAACATGGCCGCTTACATTTTGTGAATTTGAACCTGGCCCCAGCCGCCGCCGTTGAACAGGCCGTCCAGACCCTGAGCTTGGAGGTACATCAGCGCTTGGCCGCTGCGGTTGCCCGAGGCACAGCAGAGCACGATCGGACGCGGCATGGCTTTGATGGCTTCCACCTCGTCGGGCACCGTTTGGAGGGGGATGTTGACGGCGCCCGCTACGTGGCCTCCGGCGAACTCGCCTTCGCTGCGCACGTCAATAATCGTGGCTTGGGGGTGGTTGATCGCTTCGTTGATCGTCATGGCTTTGTTGTTTAGTGGGGCAAAAATCCGCCACCTACCGCAAAGCCCACGTGACTGCGGTCACCATTGGGTGGTTAACCAGCCATCGTGTGGTAGACGGCCTGCACGTCCTCGTCTTCCTCGATCTTTTCGAGGAGTTTTTCGACGTCGGCCTGCTGCTCGGGCGTCACCGTTTTGGTGTCCATCGGAATGCGCTCAAAACCAGAGGTCAGAATCTCAATTCCACGCTCTTCGAGGGCTTTGGTGATGGCTCCGTATTCGCTGAACGGCGCATACATGAAGATGGTATCGACGTTTTTTTCTTCGTCGTGCTCGATGAAGAGCTCCTCGACTCCGAAGTCGATCATTTCGAACTCAAACTCCTCGAGGTCGATGCTGCCCTTGGGGATTTTGAAGTTGCACTTGCGCTCAAACATGAATTCCACCGACCCGCTTGTGCCCAAGCTGCCGTTGTATTTGTTGAAGTAGGAGCGCACGTTGCCCACCGTCCGCGTGGCGTTGTCGGTGGCTGTTTCGACCAAAATCGCGATGCCGTGGGGGCCGTAGCCCTCGTACACCATTTCCTTGTAGTCGGCCTGGTCCTTGCTGGTGGCGCGTTTGATGGCCCGCTCCACGTTGTCTTTGGGCATGTTGGCGTCGCGCGCATTCTGCATCAAGGCCTTGAGGCGCGAGTTGGCTTCAGGGTTCGGGCCGCTCTCCTTGACAGCCATGATGATGTCCTTGCTGATGCGGGTAAAAACCTTGGCCATCGACGACCAGCGCTTCATCTTGCGAGCCTTGCGGTATTCAAATGCGCGTCCCATGCGAATGTGTGTTTGTTGTTCGGAATTCGGTCTGCAAACCTACGGCAGCCGCGCCCTATTCCACGGTCCAGGTGCGGCCCGAGTGCAGTACCTCGTGCAGGCTGCGCATGCCTGCGGGGTGCGCAGCAGCAAACACCGGACGTTCTGCCGCGTACAGCACGCCGAAGGGACGCACGGGTCCTTCGAGTTCGGCCAGGGCAAAGGCCTTGAGGCGGTCGGCGGGGTCGTGCACCCAAGCGTCGGCCAAGCCAAAATCTGCGCCGAGTTCGCGGACCTCGGGGCGCCCACCGTTCCACGCCAAGGCGTGGGTGGGCTCGGTTCCGCCCCAGGCAATGGGCATACCGGCTTCGAGGAAGATGGCGTGCAGGGCCTGGCTGGACTTGTCGGTCCATGCCTCAAAGGCGCCGTCGTGAAAGACGTTGCAGTTTTGGTAGATTTCCAGCAGCGCGGAACCCTGATGGGCCTGGCTCGCCGCGAGCTGGTCGCGAAGGTGGGCCGGATTGCGGTCCATGCTTCGGCCAACCCAGGTTGCCCCGGCGCCCAGTGCGAGCGTGAGGGGGTTGAGCGGGTGGTCCACACTGCCGCGCGGCGTGGATTTGGTCACCTGGCCCTCACGACTCGTGGGTGAAAACTGCCCCTTGGTGAGGCCGTAGATCTCGTTGTTGAACAGCAAGATGGGCACGTTCAGGTTGCGGCGCAGGGCATGAATCAAGTGGTTTCCGCCGATGCTTAGGGCGTCGCCGTCGCCCGTAATGATCCACACGTCGAGTTCGGGGTTGGCCAATTTGATGCCGGTAGCCACCGCGGGGGCGCGGCCGTGCAGCGAGTGAATGCCGTAGGTGTCCACGTAGTACGGGAGGCGGCTGCTGCAGCCGATGCCGCTGACCACGACGGTGCGGTTGGGGTCGGCGCCAGTGCTCGCCAACACCTCGGTGAACTGCTTGAGGATGCTGTAGTCCCCGCAGCCCGGGCACCAGCGAACTTCTTCGGGACTTTGAAAGTCTTTAGCGCTCAGTTCCATAGCATGGCAAGTTCGTCGGTGGTAAAGGGCTGTCCGGTGGTTTTGCAGACCGACTCCACGGGGCGGGCCCAAATGCCCTGCAGGTGGTGGGCCAACTGGCCTTCGTTCATTTCGATGACGACCACGCGGCGGTAGCGTTCGGCCGTCACTTTGAGTTCGGGGTGCAGCGGATGCAGGTGGCGCAGGTGGATGTAGTCCACGTTTTGGCCGGCTGCTGCACGGCGTTCGACGTCGCTGCGCACCGCGCCGTAGGTCGAACCCCAGGCCAGCACCAAGGTGTCAGCCCCCGGGCAGGATTGCACTTTTTCAAGGGGTCCATACAAGCGAGAGGCCGCATCGACCTTGGCGGCGCGAGCCCGCACCATAGCTTGGTGGTTGGCGGCGTCGTAGCTGATGCGGCCACTTCCCTCCTCGCCTTCGAGCCCGCCGATGCGGTGGGCGCCGCCGGGGGTTCCGGGCGCAACCCATGGACGTACGCCGTGGGCGTCGCGGCCGTAGGGTTGGTCGTTCGCCTCGCCCCTTGGCGGAGTAATCTTCGGAAGCTTGTCGAGCGCTGGAATCCGCCACGGTTGGGCGCTTCCGGCGATGTAGGCGTCGGAGAGCACAATGACCGGCGTCATGCACTCCACGGCGATTTTGGCGGCCAACAGGGTGGTGTCAAAGGCGTCTGCGGCGGTGCGAGCGGCGAGCACGGGCAGCGGCGCTTCGCCGTGGCGTCCGTGCAGGGCCTGCGCCAGGTCGCTTTGTTCGGTTTTGGTCGGAAGCCCTGTGGAGGGTCCGCCACGCTGCACGTCGATGAGCACTAAGGGCAATTCCGTCATTACCGCCAAACCAAGGCCCTCGGCCTTGAGGCTAAGTCCGGGGCCTGACGAGGCCGTAACGCCTAGTCCGCCAGCAAACGACGCGCCCAACGCCGAGGTCACCGCGGCAATCTCGTCTTCGGCCTGGAGCACCGTGACGTGCTCGGGCTGGAGTTTGGCCAATTCATGCAAAATATCAGAAGCGGGCGTAATCGGATAGCTCGAGTACAGCATTGGGCGACCGAGCTGGTGCGCCGCGGCGGCCAATCCCAACGCCACCGCTTGAGAGCCGTTAATGGTTTTGAACGTACCGCGCGCTACCTCGTGGCGATCTACCGCGACGCGGTAGTCCTGCACTTCAAGCGTTTCACCAAAGTTCACGCCCGCTTTGAACACCTTGAGGTTGGTGTCGTCGCCGCGGAAGAGCTGTGCCAATTCCGCAGCCACTACGTCCACCGGCATGCCGTACATCCAAACGAGCAAGCCCAAAACCAGCATGTTTCGCGAACGCATTTTGTCGCGCTGCCCGAGCGATACGTCAGACAACGCGCCAAGGGTCAGGTCTTTAACCGAAACGTCCAGCACGCGAAACCGGGAACGGGCATCGGCCAACGGATCAGCGTCAGAAGGCAGCTTGGCCAACGCAAGGCTGCGCGCGTCAAAACCCTCTTGGGCCGCAATTAACAGCCCGCCCGGCTTGAGCCGGCCTGAGTACTTGGTGTAGGCTGCTGCGTTGAACGCGACCAGGCAGTCCGCCTGGGCCCCAGGGTCATGTATGGCGTCTGACGCAATGCGAAACTGAAAGCCCGAAACCCCGCTGACGGTGCCCTGCGGCGCCCGGATTTCGGCGGGAAAGTCCGAAAGCGTGCGCACGTCGCGGCCCGATTGGGCCGCAGCGCGGACGATTTGGCCGCCGAGCAGCTGGATGCCGTCTCCGGAATCCCCCGCGAGCAGAACGACGATACTAGGCTTCATGGTCCAAAGCAACGACCTCTTCGATTTCGGGAGCGTGACTTCGCACACTGTTCTCGACGCCGAGCTTGAGGGTAGTTTGGTTCACACTGCAACCGTGGCAGGCGCCGAGTAGCCGCACGTACACACGCGGCACATCGACGCGCACCAATTCAATGCCGCCGCCGTCGCTTTCCAGGTAGGGCCGCACCTCAGCTAAGGCCCGTTCGATGCGCTCCTCGAGCGTCATACCTCGCGTTTTTTGGTTTTGCAGCCCGCCATGGTGGTAATGCGCACGGCTTCCGTAGGCGGAAGGTTGGTCACGCGGTCGGCCAAAGCCGATACTACGTTTCGGGCCATATCGGTAAAAGCCTCGCGCACCGCACCGTCTTGCTGGAGGGCCGCAGGGCGTCCGACATCGCCCGCTTCCCGAATGGTTTGCACCAACGGAAGCTCGCCCAAGAAGGGCACGTCGAGCTGCTCCGCAAGGTTGCGCGCGCCGTGGCGTCCAAAAATGTGGTACTGCTCGTCGGGGTGCGCCGGCGGCGTGAAGTAGGCCATGTTCTCGACGATTCCCAGCACTGGAATTTGAATGGCGTCCATGCGGAACATACCCACCCCTTTGCGGGCGTCAGCCAGCGCGACGGCCTGGGGCGTGCTCACCACCACCGCGCCGGTCACGGGAAGAGCCTGTACGAGGCTGAGGTGAATGTCGCCAGTGCCCGGAGGCAGGTCGACCAGCAAAAAGTCAAGCTCGCCCCAATGGGTTTCTTGCAGCATTTGGTTGAGGGCCTTCGTCGCCATCGGGCCGCGCCAAACCACGGCCTGGTCGGTTCCGGCAAAAAATCCAATCGACATGATTTTGACCCCGTAGGCCTCGACCGGGTCCATCTTGCGCACGCCGTTAACTTCGATTCCGCCCGGATTCGAACGCTGCACGTCAAACATAATGGGCATGCTTGGCCCGTAAATGTCGGCATCGACCACGCCCACTTTGAAGCCCATTTCGGCCAGGGACACGGCGAGGTTGGCGGTTACCGTAGACTTGCCCACACCGCCCTTTCCCGAGGCGACGGCGACCACGTGTTCCACGCCCGGAATCGCTTTGCCGCGCAGCACATTGGCATTTTCTGCTGGCGCAGGCGTGCGCACTTCCATGTTAATCTTGACCTGGGCCTTCGGATCGACGCGGTGAACGGCCTTGAGCAGGTCCACTTCGAGGCGCTTTTTTTGGGCCAGTGCTGCGCTGTCGCTCACCACGTCGAGCTCCACTTCGCCCCCGAAGATTTGCACGTTTTTGATGTGGCCTGATTCGGCCAAGCTTCCGTTGCCGCTGGCGTTCGCCACATGGTGAAGCGCTTCAAGCACTGCTGATTTCGTCATAGCCACAAAGGTAGTACCCACGGCTCCGCGCCGAGGGTGATTTTAGTCAATAAGGCTAAGTTCGGCGGGGAGCTTTTTGTTCGCCAACTGACCGCAGGCAGCGTCAATATCCTTACCTCGAGAATGGCGGACTTTGGCCACCACCCCCACGCGGGCCAAACCGTCAACGTAGGCCTGCAGCGCTTCGGGCGATGCCTGACGGAAGCGCTCGTCGCCAATGGCGTTGTATTCAATCAGGTTGACCTTGCAGGGAACGCGCTTAGCGAGCTCCACCAGCGCCTGAACGTCTACGGGTTGGTCGTTTACGTCGCGCCAAACGACGTACTCAAACGTGACCTTGCGTTTCGTGGCCGAATACCAGTATTCCAAGCTGGCCCTAAGGTCGGCGATCGGAGCCACGTCGTTCACCGGCATGATTTGGGCCCGCACCTCGTCGCGCGCGGAGTGCAACGAAACCGCCAAATTGAACTTCACCCCGTCGTCGGCCAACTTGCGAATCATTTTAGGCAGGCCCACGGTACTAAGGGTGATGCGCTTTGGCGACATCCCCAAGCCCTTGGGCGAGGTGATTCGGTCGATGGCCTCGAGTGTGTTTTTGTAGTTCATCAGTGGCTCGCCCATGCCCATGAACACAATGTTGGTAAGCGGACGACCAAACTCCGTTTGGCCCTGCTCGTGGATGGCCCGCACCTGGTCATAAATCTCGTCGGGCTCGAGGTTGCGCATGCGCTTGAGGCGGGCGGTCGCACAGAATGCGCAGCCCATGGCGCAGCCCACCTGGCTCGACACACAGGCGGTAATCCGCTTGTCCGTCGGAATAAGCACACTCTCAACGACGAGGCCGTCGTGAAGCCGTACGGCGTTTTTCAACGTTCCATCGCTGGACCGCTGAACCGATTCAATGCGCTGAGGGCGGAATTCAAATGCCTCGGCAAGCTTCGCGCGCAGCTCCTTGGGTAGGTTCGACATTTCGTCAAAACCCTGAGCTCCCTTGGACCAAAGCCAATCGTAGACCTGGTCTGCTCGGTAGCTCGGCTCCCCCCAGGCAGCAAAATGCGCGCGTACTTCCTCGCGCCGCAGGCTTCGAAAATCGGGTTTTTCGGCCATTAGTTGCGCTCCGGACGTAGGCTCATAAATACCCACTTGCCGCGCTTCAAGCCCGGTACCACGGCTTCACCCGGCAAGCCGAGGTAGGTTTGTCCGCGGCGCGGAATGAGCACTGCCTTCTCTTTGCGGTTGTCAACCAACGGGACATAATCAAGCGTTCCGTCGGGCTTCAAGGTGACCTGAACGAGTACCGCGCGGCTTGGCTTGTTCATGATGCGCGGAGCCTGCTGCTGGGCCCATCGCTTGTCGTTGCCCTTGGTGTCGTTAAACAAAAAGTTGAAGTTGGCCCCGTCGCGAGCGACCAAAAATCCCGAGCGGTAGCCTCCGTCGTTGACCGAGTACTGCTGCTTTGGTATCACGGTTACGCGCTCAATTTCACCTTCCGCGTCGACCATCATCGCCCAAATATTGTCGTAGTAGTAATAGTAAGTCGTCACGGTCCCGTTGCGGGTTTGGGTGGTAACTACCACCATGTCGTAGTCTTCCATCAGCACCAAACTGCCGCCGCCCTCACGGGGCATCATGCCTCGGAATACGTATGTTTCGTTGGACATCCCTCTCCGGCGGTCGCGTGCCGTTCCGTCGCGGCGGCCGCTATTGAGGTAATCAAATTCACTCAAGTTTTTGAAGTCCGACGTCGTCAGTTCCAGTGTTTTTTGATCCAACGTCAAGTAGAACATTCCGCTCGTGGAGCCGTAGCGCTTGTCGGAATACATTCCGCTGACGGCCACTTTTCCCTGAACTTGATCTGCCTCCACGCCGATTCCGCCAACGACGAACTTATCCTTCATACCGAGGTCGACCTCTTGAAATTCTTCGTCGTTCGGGTTGGCGTGCAGAATGAAAAATTCCCGGTTTGGCGCAAAAAGCTTCATTTTTTCGTTCTTTTCGCGGTCGGGAACCCTTGAAGC
The DNA here is from genome assembly GCA_041158165.1 of Bacteroidota bacterium. Lineage (GTDB taxonomy): Bacteria > Bacteroidota > Bacteroidia > Flavobacteriales > Schleiferiaceae > TMED14. Next base: position 20,345 of record JBEBBW010000006.1, on the reverse strand, counting down.
CAGCACGTACACGTCGCCATTCAGCGCGTAGTCTACGTCAGCCAAACTGACCTTGCGCGACTGATGGTCCAGCTGCACCGAAGCTCCGCCGACGGGATTCCCTTCGCGGTCAAAGCGCTTCACCTCGACCCGTAAATCTTCCTTGCGGCTCTCTTCAGGGAAGCTAACTACCGCAAAACTCGTCGCATGCAGGTTCCATGAAACGCGGAATCCGCCCGAATTCCACCGTTTAGCCGAAATGCGCACGAGCTCGTTGAAATCAGAGATATTGCCCTCGGTATCAATGGTGCGCATCAGCACATAGCGCAGGTCGTCGGCGCGGGAGTAGGCCTCATAAAAAACATAGGTCGTGGGGCCGTAGGTAACCATGCTGTGGAACCACATCGGGGCGTCGCGGTACTTGTCAATCACCTCCTCGACTTGCCAAACCTGCGTCATGGATTCGCGGTCGTATCGAGCGTAGTAGTAGGTGCGCTTGCGGAAAAGCGACGGGCGGGTACTGCCGTAGGTCATGAAGTAGGCAGAGTCCAAGCTCGTCACGTAGTCGAGCTGGATTTCCCGGTTTTTATAGCCTCGGCTCCAACGCACTTCGAGGGTTTGGGCATCTTGGGCCAGCGTCGGCACACTCAGGGCCGCAATAAGGAACAGCAGAATAATTCGCTTCATAATTCAAAAGTACAGCTTTTAGGATGGCAAGAATTTTGCCACGTCCCGCTACAAGTATATTTACCCCATGAACGCACGCCTCTTTTTTGCCGCGCTCGGCCTCTCCCTCGCCGTGACGGCCTCGGCCCAAGTAACGGTCAAGCGCTACAGTGTCGACGGTTCCAATACGACCCGGTCCACCGAATCGGAGCGCACTCGCCAGCGCAAAATCAATCGGTACCCGATTGCCCTCAAGTACAATGTGGCCCCTTTCTTCGCGGGCCATTATCCGTTCTCCGCGGAGTACCGTATAAGTCCCTATGTCACCGTTGAGGGCGGACTCGGACTCACCACCAACAATAGCCTGGATGCCTTCGTGAACGAGGCCATTGTTTGGGATTACAACGCGTTCTACACCGCCGAAAGCAGGGTCCGCCCCGGCGCTAGCCAAACCGCAAACGTTAAAGTTTTCCCAGGCGGTGACTCCTACGACGACGGGTTTTATATTGGTTTTTTCATCCAAAACCGGCAGTACAATAAACTATTCACGGGCGTAGATGAGAATTTTATCAGCTTTAAGCAGAACTTCGACCAAGGCTTAATGATTGGCACCCAGCTCCGATCAAGCGACCGCGTCATGGTGGACCTCAGCATGGGCCTCTCGAACCGCTACGTCCACTTCCCGGTGCTCCTTGAAGACTACAGCATTGACCCGGTCACCGGGCAAGAGCGCTACTTCGCACGCCTCGACGAAACCCAAGACGGCCGCAGCCAAAACATCGGATTTTTCGTTGGGGTTAAACTGGGCTACTTAATCGCCGGAGGTCGTTAAGCGCTGCACGTTACCCAACAAAAAAGGCCAACCTTTTTGGGTTGGCCTTTTTACGTTTCACTGGTATTCTTAGACAAACAGCAGTGCGTCGCCGTAGCTCAAGAAGCGGTAGCCTTCCTTTACTGCGGTATTGTACACGTCCATGGTCAACTCGTAGCCGGCGAAGGCTGCGGTTAGCATGAGCATCGTTGACTGCGGCGCATGGAAGTTGGTGATCATGCTGTTGGCCACGGTGAACTCGTGGGGAGGGAAGATGAACTTGGACGTCCAGCCGTTACCTGCCTTGATGCGGTGGTCGGTGATTGTCGAGGATTCCAGAGAGCGAATCACACTGGTTCCCACGGCGCAGACGCGGCGCTTCTCGGCCTTGGCTTGGTTCACGCGTTCGGCAGTTTCGGGGTAAAGCCAGAACTGCTCCGATTCCATTTTGTGCTTGCTTAGGTCCTCCACTTCAACTTGACGGAAGGTTCCCAAGCCCACGTGCATAGTCATTTCGACCGTGTCAATTCCCTTGATTTCGAGCTTCTTCATCAAGTTTTTGCTGAAGTGCAGCGACGCAACCGGCGCCGCCACCGCGCCCTCTACCTTGGCGAAAATGCTCTGGTAGCGCTCTTCGTCGGCCGGCTCCAATGGGCGGGTAATGTACTTGGGGAGCGGCGTCTCGCCCATCTCTTTGAGCTTTTGGCGGAATTCCTCATAGCTGCCGTCGAAGAGAAAGCGTAGGGTACGTCCGCGCGACGTCGTGTTGTCAATCACTTCAGCCACAAGGCTGTCGTCGTCGCCGAAGTAGAGTTTGTTGCCGATGCGAATCTTGCGGGCCGGATCCACCAGCACGTCCCAAAGGCGGCTTTCGGCGTTGAGTTCGCGGAGCAAAAACACTTCAATAAGCGCGCCCGTTTTCTCTTTGTTGCCCCACATGCGGGCCGGGAACACCTTAGTATTGTTGATCACCAAAAGGTCGCGCGGATCAAAAAAATTGGCTAGATCGCGAAAGTAATGGTGTTCCATGCTTCCCGTTTCGCGGTTGACCACCATCAGGCGAGCGTCGTCACGGAAGTCAACAGGGTGCTGAGCGATCTGCGCTTCGGGCAAATCGTAGCTAAAGTGGGAAAGCTTCATTTTCATAGGGTGCAAAGGTACCCTTTTAAACTAGGCCTTGTCAAGTGCGAACCCGAATTGCCCTTGATGTGTTACTTTGAGACTATGGGAACGGACTTAGAACACGTACTGCTCAAGCGCAGCACCGGGGACGGTGCGGCATGGGAACAATGGTTGGCCGAAGACAGCGCGCAGCGAGCCAAATTAAGTGAAGCCTTTCGGCGCGAGGGCCAGCTTCCGCTCGACGCCATGAACCGGGACCGAATCGTGCACGAACGCCACCTTCAGGCGATGTGTATTGCCTATCGGCTTCGGTTTTTGGACTCCAACCACTTTACGGGGCAAATTCCTTACGAGGCGGTAGCCGAGATGGAACGCTTGGACCGTGCCGCCGGCACCCGATTGAACGGCTACAAAATTGTGGCGCCCGCGTCGATGTTTCAACTGAGCTACCAAGACAAAGATCCCTTGCTCCTTCTTGACTTAGGCGGAGGTTATTACTACCTCGTCCACAAATGGGGCGGTGAAGTCAATCCTTTTCGCAGGCTAATGATGTACCCGCTTCGCTCGTTCCCGGCAATGCTTCGCAGTGTTGTGGGATTTTGTGCCCTGGTTGCCGCGTTGGTTCCTGAATCGGTACTGGGCGAGCACCCTGGCTTTGTGCGCATCATTTTCTTTTTCTACCTGCTCTTCGCCACCTCAGCCATGACGGCTTTGTACGGATTTTCGCGAGCAAAAAACTTCAGCGAAAACCTTTGGACCTCGCGCTACGACGACTGAATGGCCGCCAGCACAGCCTCTACGCTGTGCATTTCGGTAAACGGCGCCACCTCGGTGCGGCGGAGGGCGGTGAGGTAGGCTCCGCAGCCCACATGCTGGCCGATGTCGTGGCCTAGCGATCGAATGTAGGTGCCTTTGCCGCAGCGCACGCTCAATTCCCAGTGCGTTTCGTCGATTGCACGCAGGCTTAGGTCATCAATTTGGACTGGGCGGGCTTTGACCTCAGCCACTTTGCCCGTTCGGGCCATGTCGTAGGCGCGTTTTCCGTCGACTTTCACCGCGCTGAACTGAGGCGGAACCTGCATTACGGTGCCCGTGAACACCCGATGTAGTTCGGTGGCGAGCGCTGGAGTCAGTGCGGGGATAGCACATCCCGTGGGCTGCTCCGGAGTTTCCGCGTCGTAGCTCGCGGTCGTAGCGCCCAGCTTAAGCGTTGCCGTGTAGGCTTTGGCCCCCGCCATGACCGATTCAATTTCTTTGGTTTTATGGCCCACGGCCAGGACCAGCATCCCCGTGGCCAATGGATCGAGGGTTCCGGCATGGCCAATTTTAATTCGGGTTCCGTAGCGCCGCTTTAGCGCGTTGCGCACCTTGGCCACCACATCAAACGAGGTCCAGCCCAAGGGCTTGTCGACCGAAATCCAGAATCCGGCCCTTGCTTCGTCAAGGGTTGACGGAATGATTAGGCTAGTGCCGTCCACAAACTCGCAATGGCCCCTACCGCGAAGCAGTAGTACGCAAAGTACTTGAGCTTCGCGCGCTTCACCAGCTGAATCATGGTTCGGCACGCCCACAGTCCCGTGATGAAGGCAGCGACAAAACCAACCATTAGGGGCATGAGCATCGTATCTGAGGCAGACTCAGGGTTCGAGGTCATGTCTACGACGTCCAGAAGCATCTTGCCGAGGATCACCGGAACCACCATCAAGAAGGAAAAGCGGGCCGCTTTTTCGCGGTCAATACCGAGCAGCACGCTGGCTGAGATGGTGGCGCCACTGCGCGAAATTCCGGGTAGGATAGCGATGGCCTGGGCAATGCCCACAGCAAAGGCGTCGCCAAGCGAGACTTTTTTGTGGGTCTTCTTGGCCTGGTCCGCCATCAGCAGCAGCAGCCCGGTAACCAGAAGCATTAAGCCTACTAGCAGCGTCGAGCCCTCAAAAAGCCCTTCGATGGCGTCCTCAAACAGCAGCCCGATGACGCCAGCCGGAATCATGGATACCAAGATGGCGCCGGCAAACTTGCGGTCTTCCTCGTGGCCTTTAAAAATTCCGCCGAGAATCGACACAATGTCTTTGTAAAACACCACGACCGTCGAAAGCGCGGTGCCCGCGTGAACCGTGATGGTGAACAGCAAGCCAGTTTCACCCGACATTTCGAGCCCGAGCAAGGACCGACCAAGCTCGAGGTGGCCTGAGGAACTAACGGGTAAAAACTCGGCCAACCCCTGAATGATGCCGAGGATGAGTGCGCTGAGCCAATCCATTGGTTAGGCCTTGGTCGTACGCATGATGGCCCAAACCTCCACGGCAAAGCCTACCACGATGAAAAACGGCGCCACCACGATGCGGCGGGCGCTGAAGAGTTCTGGATTGTAGACATTGGGGTCTTCTGAACCTCCGCCCGACATCAAGATGAATCCGAGGACGATGAGGGCCAGGCCAGCGAGCATCAAGATGTAGTTGCCGCGCTCAAATAGGAACGTCGTTTTCATTATTCGTAAAGTTGGTGGGTTTTAAGTGCAAGGTAGCGGTGAACCGACAGGGCGGTCGAAGCGGTAGTCAGGGCGATGCCCACAAATAGTTGTCCAACGGCGAGCGCAGACCATAGCGACCAGGTCAAGCTCACGGCCAGGCGAGGCCACTCGTTTATCAGGACCGCGTAGGTGGTAGCGAGGAGTACCGCAGCGAGGAGTCCGCCCAGCGCGCCAAGAATGAGGCCCTCTTTCAAAAACGGCTTGTGAATAAAGGACTTGGTGGCGCCAACCAACTGCATCGTCTTCAGGGTGAAGCGGCGCGCGTAGATCGCCAGGCGAAGCGCATTGTTGATCAGCATCAAGCTCACGAAGAGCAGCACCACCACCGCCGCCAGCATGGCCGTATTGATTTTACCCACGTTTTGGTGAATGACCGACACCAAATCGCGGTCGTAGGCCATGTTTTCGATAATGGACGACTTGGCGAAGCGCTCTTGGAGTTTCGCAAGCTGCTCGGGGCTCACATAGTCGGCCTTCAGCTTCACGTCGATGGCGTCGCTAAGCGGATTAAATCCAAGAAAATCCACAAAGTCTTCGCCCAAATCTTTTTGGAACTGAACGGCGGCTTCGTCCTTTCCCACAAAGCGAAGGCTGCGTATCTCGGCTTCGTCGGACCATTCCTTGATGAACGCATCAGCTTGGTCCTGACTGGTCTCTGGCTTCAGAAACAACGTAAACGTAAAATTCTCTTTGAGGTCGTCGGTCAGTACCTGGGATTGGTAGGCCAGCGTAGCCATAATCCCAGTTAAAAACAGCACGAGTCCGATGCTGAGCACCACCCCGGCGTACGAAAAGCGCACGCGGCGCTTGTTGAAGGCTTCTTCTCCTTGTGCTTTGGCCATACCACAAATCTACGCGAAATCCGAGGCACGGGGCTACTTTTGCGGCCATGGAATACCGACCGACCGAATGGGATGCTCGCGCGCAGCAATTATGGCGCACTTTAAACGTGTACCGCGCGGAATTTCCGTCGAATCGGAAGCCGTTTTATGTGCTCGACATGTTTCCCTACCCTTCGGGCGCCGGACTCCACGTCGGCCACCCGCTTGGGTACATCGCCAGCGACATCGTTAGCCGCTTTAAGCGCCACCAAGGCTTTAACGTACTGCATCCCATGGGCTTTGACGCCTTCGGACTCCCCGCGGAGCAGTACGCCATCCAAACAGGTCAACACCCCGCCGTCACCACCGAAACCAACATCGAGCGATACCGAGAGCAGCTCAACCGCCTCGGACTTGGATTTGACTGGAGCCGTGAAGTGCAAACCTGCGACCCCGACTACTACCGCTGGACGCAGTGGATCTTTTTGCAGCTTTTTGGCGCTTGGTACAACAAGGCGGTTGAGCGCGCGGAGCCGATCGAAACGCTTCTGGCGCACCTGACCGCACGGGGCACCGAAGGCTTGAATGCCGCGTGCCACGGCGAACCCGCCTGCACGGCAGCCGAATGGGCGGCGATGAACGCGGCGCAGCGTGAAGCCTTGCTGCAGCACTACCGCCTCGCCTACCGCAGCGAATCGCTCGTGAACTGGTGCCCTGCCCTGGGTACGGTGCTGGCCAACGACGAAGTGGTGAACGGCCTGAGCGAGCGCGGCGGACACCCCGTCGTCCAAAAGCCCATGCTGCAGTGGTCGATGCGCATCAGTGCTTTTGCCCAGCGCCTGCTCGACGGCCTCGACGAGCTGAATTGGAGCGACAGCATCAAGGAATCGCAGCGCCACTGGATCGGCCGCAGCCAAGGAGCGCGCATTCGGTTTAACGTCCTCGCTCGCGGAGCGGGCGAGGCGACTAGTAACCAGCAACTGGTTGCAGGCGGAGCGGGTGAAGCCCGCGAAGCCGAAGTGCTCGAAGTGTTTTCGACGCGTCCCGACACGATTTTTGGCGCCACGTTTATGGTGGTCGCCCCCGAGCACCCGCTGCTCGGGGCGTGGACGACCGAGGCCCAGCGGGCCGACGTGGAGGCCTACTGCGAGCGGGCGGCACGCCGGAGCGAGCGCGACCGCCAAGCCGACACGAAGACGGTGAGCGGCGTGTTTACGGGAACTTACGTGGAGCATCCGTTCACCGGTGCGCCGATTCCGGTGTGGACCAGCGACTACGTGCTGATGGGCTACGGAACGGGGGCCGTGATGGCGGTTCCGGGCCACGACAGCCGCGACCATGCGCTGGCCAAGGCCATGGGCTTGCCGATTGTGCAGGTGGTGGTGTCGAACGAGCCCGTGGACGTGCAAGCCGAAGCCTACGAGGCCAAGTCGGGCCGCGCCATGGCGTCGGACTTTTTGGACGGACTTTCGACGTTAGAGGCGATCGATCGCGCCATAGCCGAGCTGGAGCAGCGCGGACTGGGCGAGCGCACGGTGCAGTACCGACTAAGGGACGCCGTGTTTGGCCGCCAGCGCTACTGGGGTGAACCCATTCCGATTGCGTACCGCGACGGGGTGCCCGAGGGGCTTCCGGTGGAGGAGCTTCCGCTGAAGCTGCCCGCGGTCGACAAGTATTTGCCTACCGAAGACGGGGAGCCGCCGCTTGCGCGCGCGGAGCGCTGGGTTTCGGCCGAAGGCCTTCCGCTCGAGACGACGACCATGCCCGGTTGGGCCGGAAGTTCCTGGTACTTCCTGAGGTACATGGATTCCGCCAACGGTTCCGCGCCCGTGGATCGCGCCGCCGCCGACTACTGGGGCCAAGTGGACCTTTATGTAGGCGGAAGCGAGCACGCCACCGGCCACCTTTTGTACAGCCGTTTTTGGACGCACGCCCTTCACGACCTGGGCCACATTGGGTTCCGCGAGCCGTTTAAGCGTTTGGTAAACCAAGGCATGATTCAGGGCATCAGTGCCTTTGTGCACCGCATTGAGGGAACCCAGACCGTGGTTAGCGCCGAGCTCGCTGGGCAGTACGCCACCCAAAAGCTGCACGTCGACGTCAGCTTGGTCAACGAGCGCAACGAAGTGGACCGCGACGCCCTCAAGGCGTGGATGCCAAGCTGGGCGCAAACGGAATTTATTCCGGCCGACGGTCCGTTCAAGGTCGAGCGCGAGGTCGAGAAGATGTCCAAGTCCAAGTACAACGTCGTGAACCCCGACGCGTTGGCCGACCAGTACGGCGCCGACGCCGTGCGCCTATTTGAAATGTTTTTGGGCCCCATCGAGCAGAGCAAGCCCTGGGATACCCAAGGAATGTCGGGCGTGGTGGGCTTTTTGAAAAAGTCCGTTCGCCTCATGGAAAAACGCCATGGGGGCGAGGCCAGCGCCGAGGAACTGCGCACCCTGCACGGCCTGATCGACAAGCTGCAACGCGACGTAGAAACGCTGTCGTTCAACACGTCGGTCAGCGCCATGATGATTGCGGTCAATGCGTGGAGTGCCCTGCCGCAACTAGCCGAAACAACCTTGCGCGATTTCGCCGTGCTCTTAGAGCCTTTTGCGCCGCACACGGCGGAGGCCCTATGGGCGGAATTGGGCGGCGAAGGCAGCGTGGTGCTGGCCGCCTACCCGGTGCTCAAGCCGGAATACTTGGTCAAGGACAGCGTGAACTACCCGGTTCAGTTCAATGGAAAGACGCGCTTCCAGCTGGAGCTGCCGGCGTCGGCCACCGCGGCCGAGGTCGAGGCCGAGGTCATGGCCCACGAAAAAACGGCCCACTTCCTCGAGGGACGCCAGCCCAAAAAGGTCATTGTGGTACCGGGGCGGATTGTGAACGTAGTGGGGTAAGCCCTCTAGGGGTTTTTCACGTAGTTAATGCGATAAAACGCATTGGACAGGGCAAGCATGAGCACCCCAAAGGCTACCCCGATCAAAATGAGCACTTGAGAAATTCCCGATTCCGCAGCAAACGAGAACTTGAGCAATATGGTAGATACCACAAAGCTTGAGTTGCGAATAATGGTGGGGAAGTCATCACTGTAAAGCAAGGAAAGTAGCAGAATCAGTACGTCGCTCATGATGAGCACCGTGTAGAACTGATCAAAAAAGATTGCGTTAAGGTCGAGAACCGATGAAGCCCCAACTTCATCTCCAGCCCACCAGTCGGCTAAGCTGTACATCGATAACGCGGTAAGAAATACTAATAGAATTAGTGCTAGTGCATTTTTAGCGCGAACAAACCGGCGAAGCGCTCCAGACTCAAGAGGCTGATCCGCTTCGAGACGGTCTTTACTTTGGAAGTAGCCTGAAATCCGGTAAAACATAAATATCAGCGCGTACACAGCTACGACCGTAAATAAGTCCAATGCTAAATCCCAATTTGCCCCTTTAAGGAATCCAGATTGGGTGAGATCCAAGTGGGTCATATCCTTAAAGATTCCGCGGATGAGAATGAGCGCCATTATTTCGTACTGCTTTCCGATGTAGATCGTGGTAGACCGTCGTAAGTAGTACACAAGGAGGTATACCTCAAACACCAATAAAATCGAAAATGGCGTGTAAATCGCATTGATTGGGCTAGCAAACAACGGACTGCTCGTCAACTCTGGGATCCACGGTTTGAGTGCAAAAAGCAGCAGGTGGACCACAAAAAAGGCAATCGCCGCAAAGAGGGTCATTCGCCCTAAAGCGCTACGAAATTCGCTTCCAAAAAACCAACTTGACCAGCGGGCAATTACCATTATACTACATTGATATTCAATGCAATATAATGAATTAAGTACTATGCCTCAGCTAAGGAATCTAAAATAGCCTTTCGCGGCTTCATTCCCGATTCGAAGTCGCTCCAAAGTGAGCGCGGCAACGGATCTGCTCGCTGAATAGGCTCCTTAAGGGGGTCTACCTGCTTGCCGTTTTTCCAGAAGCGATAGCACACGTGGGGGCCCGTGGCTAATCCAGTGGAGCCCACGTACCCAATAACTTGGCCCTGTTCGACACGCGAACCGCTCCGCACCCCTTTGCCGATGCGGCTCATGTGAAGGTACTGGGTAGTGTAGGTGCCGTTGTGCTTGATCTTCACGTAGTTGCCGTTGGCAGAATTGTAGGCTGCGGCAATGACGGTTCCGCTCGCCGTGGCGAGAATGGGCGTGCCCGACGGCGCAGCATAGTCCGTGCCCAAGTGCGCCTTCCAGCGCTTCTGAACCGGGTGAAAGCGGTTCATGGTGTAGCGCGAAGTGATGCGCGCAAACTCCAACGGCGCCTTCAAGAACATGCGCTTCATGCCCTCGCCTTCGTGGTCGTAGTAGCCCTCGACCTCGCCGTTTTCGTACCTAAACGCATAAAATGACTTCCCGTTGTGGAAAAAGCGCGCAGCCAAAATTTTGCCCGTACCCACAAATACCGTATCGTCGACGTAGGATTCCTCGTAAATCACCTCAAAGCGATCGCCCGCTTGAATTCGAAAGAAGTCGATGGTCCACGCGTAGACTTCGGAGAGCTTCACCGCCACCGCCGGCGATACGCCCTGCTTTTCGAGGGTTGCATAAAGTGACCCATTGATTTCGCCACCTACGGCGCGTTCTTTCGTGACTTTGGGGCGTTCCACCTTGCGCACAAATAGGCTGTCGCGCAGTCCAAACACCACATATTCGGCCACGGAGGGCTCGTAAATAAAGTAAGTTACTTGGTGGGTGGAGTCCTTGCTCCGCAGCAACCAGTAGGCATCGCCGGCGCGCCACTTGCGCGGATTAAAATCCTCGGATCCTTTCTGGAGCAGTTCGTCGACCTTGACCGCGTCAACGCCCCAGGAGTCCATAAGTCCGCCAAAGGTTTCGCCTTCGCCAACTTCGTAGCGCTTCGCGTCGTATTCCCGAAGGGAGTAGCCAAAAAGGAAGCCGGGATCCACTTCTTCGCCCTCGGCCTCCGCCGATGCGGACGAGGACGGGAGGACCCGAGCCAGCAGCCAAAGACTGAGAATCAGGCTCAACCCGATGGCCACGGCCAACCACACGGGCAGGTTGCGCTTTTTTGGGGATTTTTTGGTCATTGAGGGCTCTAAAATACGGCCAAAGCACCGGGGATAACCCTGTTGATAAGTACCAATTGCCTAAAAATAGGATAACGCTGAGGTTACACAGAAGTCAGGTCTTTGCAACTCAATGAGTTCCCGCCGCCATGTACCTCTTGTCGTCCTAAGCGACCTCCATCTCGGAACGTTTGGATGCCACGCCCGCGAATTGCTCGCCTACCTGAAAGGCATTCAGCCTGACGTGCTGATCCTCAATGGCGACATTATTGACATCTGGAATTTCAAGAAATCCTACTTTCCAAAAAGCCATTTTAAAGTGGTGAAGCGCTTAATCACCATGGCGCAAAAAGGCACCGAAGTATACTACATCACGGGGAACCACGACGAACTGCTACGGCGGTTTGCCGACGCTGACCTGGGGCGCATCCACCTGCGCAATTCCCTGGTCCTGCCGGTTGGTGGTGTGCGCACATGGTTTTTTCACGGAGACATTTTTGACGCGAGCATACAAAATGCGCGCTGGCTAGCTAAGCTAGGCGGATGGTCCTACGACCTGCTCATTTGGGTTAATCGATGGCTCAACGTCCTGCTCGAGCGCATGGGCCGTGAAAAGTACTCCCTCAGTAAGACGATCAAAGATTCCGTGAAAAAGGCCGTGAAGTATGTGGGCGATTTCGAAGTGGCCGCCGCCGAAATGGCGATTCGCCAAGGCTACGGTCGAGTAGTGTGTGGACATATTCACCAGCCTCAAATGCGCGCAATTCAGGTTGGCGATCGTGCAATTGACTACCTCAATTCGGGTGATTGGATTGAAAACCTAACTGCATTGGAGTGGGATGGCACTCAGTGGTCCCTTTACCAACACCCAGACGTGAAGGAACCCGAAGAGGAAGATGAAAAAGTAGACGCTACGCCGCGCCACCTACTATCGATGCTGCTAGCAGAAACCCAGTCGAAGGCATGAGGATCCTGTACGCTGTTCAAGGAACCGGTAACGGCCATGTCGCGCGGGCCCGGCACCTTATTCCGTTGCTGGCTATGCGCGCGGAAGTGGAAGTATGGATTTCAGGGACCGAAAGCCAAGTGGATTTACCTGTGCTGCCAAAACGTGTTTTTTCAGGCATTTCACTGAAGTACAACCGCAAAGGGGGGATTAGCTACCTGCGCACGTTGACCGACAACCGATGGATGCGCTTTGTGTACGACGTGCTCACCGCACCCATTCATCGCTACGATCTGGTTATCAACGACTTTGAGCCAGTCAGCGCCTGGGCGTCGTTACTTCGTGGCGGAACCCTCATCGAACTTAGCCACCAAGCGGGCGTACGCCACCCAGATTCACCACGGCCGAAGCACCGCAACGCACTCGGAGAGTGGATCTTGCGCTACTATGCGCCGTCGCGCCACGCCATTGGTTTCCACGTCCAGGGAATCCCGCCGGCCGTGCGGCCGCCACTGATTCGGCACGAAATACGCTTTGCCGTGCAGCAGCCGAAGCCACAGCTGCTGGTGTACCTCCCGGCCTACGGGGTGCGTGAGCTTCAGGCCGCTTTTCAGCATTGCCCCGTTCCGGTACGGGCCTTCGCTCCCCGCATCACCGCGGCCGAAACCCACGGAATGCTACGAATCGAACCCGTGAACGGCACGGAATTTCTCGCAGCATTTTGCGAATCCGATTCTGTTCTGTGCAGTGCGGGATTCGAGCTTCCTACCGAAGCTCTTTTTCACGGTAAGCGGTTAGCTGTCATTCCCATCGCCGGCCAATACGAGCAAGCCTGCAACGCCGCCGCTTTGCGCAAAGCGGGCGCGTGGCAAGCTAAAAGTTTAAAACGTTTCAAACTACAGCGGTGGCTGCAAAGTCCACCGCCACCTGCCGCCAACTGGCCCGACAGAAGCGACGAACTCGTCGACGAATTGCTCAGCTATATCCGCACTTCGCCGATGCCGACCTCGCTGAGCTCAGACTAAGCCCCCCAGTTCGCACGCTCCTCGTCGCTCCATAAAAACGGAAACGCGATACGCAACTGAAACTTCGGCGGCAAGTACTTCGGCCAGTTGGTTCCGCCGGTCGCCCGAGCATCTGAAGGCTGCTTGGCCAAGTAGCGGCCCGCGGTCTTGAGGTGCTGCATGGGCCAGCGAACGTTTACTTGATGGTCAAGTTCGCGTAGGCCTTCACGGAGGGCGTCGGTCAGCTCGCCGCGCTGCGCTAGAATGCGGGCGCGGTCTGACAGGGTGCGTCCATGGACCTGCTGGGCGCGCTCCGCGAACTGCTTCGCATACTTTGCTTCAAACTGCTTGAGGGTCAAGGTTTTTTCTCCGGTTGCCGCAATAGTTGCGCCGCCGCGCCAGTAAATTTTATCAAGCAGGACCTGTGGGTCGGTCTCGTTGGCGTAGTCCGCCCGCACGTCCAAATGAACCAATTCATTGAGCCGCGCCAGCGCCATTTCGATCATGCGGTACTGCCCCGATTGGAACCCACTGGCGGGAATGAGCGCCATCCGGAAGCGCAAGAACTGTTCGCGGTTCATCCCGTCGGTCATCACCCCAAATGAATTTTCAAGCGCCCCAAAGTACCGGGTGCAGCGGCGAACGTGCTCGGTCAAGGCCTCGGTGTGGGCAGCAGTCCACTCGGGCGATCCGGGCATTGGGGCGGCCAAAGCAGCGTCGAGCTCGTGGAGCGAAAGCTTAAAGTAGAGCTCGGTAATTTGGTGGTACATGATGAAAATGGGTTCATCATGGTGCGGCGTGCGCGGCTGCTGCAGGCTCAGCAGGCTATCAAGGCGAATGTAGTCCCAGTACGTGATGTAGTCGGCCTCGAGGAGTCCGTCCAAAAAATCAACAAGTTCCTGGCCTGAAGCGGCATACTTGGCACGAAGCGCCTCTAAACGGTCCAGCAAGGAAGAATCAAGGGTAGTCATACCACAAAACTATTCGCTGCGGGCCAATGCACCCGAATTATGCTTTGGAAACCGTAAACGAAAAGGTCGTGCCTTCGCCAGCCGCCGAGTTTACCTTGACGGCGTGGCCGTGGGCCTCCACAATGTGCTTGACGATGGCCAGCCCTAGGCCGGTACCGCCGATTTTCTTGGTTCGGGTACGGCTCCGGTCCGCGCGAAAAAAGCGCTCGAACACTCGACCTTGATCTTCTTTGGGTATACCGATACCGTTGTCTTGAACATGCACGATGTAGGATTTGTCTCCGGCGTCCTCAATCGCCACGCGCACAAAGCCGCCTGGCTCGTCGCGCGAATACTTGATCGCGTTTGAGATCAGGTTCAGCACCACTTGGTCCATGCGCTCGGGATCGGCAAACACCACACAATCCTCGTCGGGATCGTAGTCGCGCACGACGGTAAGGCCCTGCTGCGCGATGCGGTCCGACATCTGCTCGAGTGCGTCTTCAATCTGCTCCGTAAGGCTGTAGCGCTCCTTTTGCAGCACCAGTTGATCGCCCTCAAGGCGCGCCAAAACGTCCATGTCCTGAACGAGGCGAATCATGCGCTCCACGTTTCTCGATGCCTTTTTCAGGTACTCCTTGCGCACTTTTTGGTCTTTTACCCCATCTAGAAGGGTCAAGATGTAGCCCTGTATGTTGAAAATTGGGGTGCGCAGTTCGTGCGAAAGGTTGGCGATGAATTCGCGGCGCACGTCGTCGCGTACTTGAAGGTTGCTGAGCTCCGTAGTCTTTTTCTGAGCCCAGGACGCCACCTCCATTTCAACTTTACCCACCTCTTCGGCATCGGCCATCAGCGAAGTTTGGTAGCGGTCAGGGTTGGAAATCACCTTGTATATTTTCAAAAGTCTGGAATACAGAAACTTTCGAATCAAATATTCTGCTAAAAACGCCGTGGAGCTCGCGATAAACGTACTGAGCAGCGTAATCTCGAGGTAGGGAACCTCCTTCACCGGAAGCGGTAGCGCGCCGTCGTCGGTATGAACGAGTTCGAACATGGCAAACATGACGAACCATACCACGGGACCCAGCAGGATTCCGATAAAAAAGGCGATGCGTTCTGGGCGGTCTAGCACGTTCCGAAGTTACTCTTCGAATTTGTAGCCAACGCCCTTAATTGTTTTAATACGGTCGTCGCCGATTTTTTCGCGGATTTTGCGAATGTGGACGTCGATGGTGCGTCCGCCCACAATGACTTCTGAACCCCATACGCGGTCCATGATCGAATCGCGTGAAAATACTTTACCCGGCTTGCTCGCGAGCAGGTGGAGCAGTTCAAATTCTTTGCGCGGCATTTCCACGATGGTGCCGTCCTTGAACACCTGGTACTTCTCAAGGTTGATCAACAGGTCTCCGCGCTCGAGGCTTCCTACGGGCTCGGACTCTTTGACATTTCGGCGCAGCAGGGCCTTTACCCGGCTAACGAGCACTTTCGGGCGAATCGGCTTGGTGATGTAGTCGTCTGCACCCGCATCAAAACCAGCTACTTGGCTGTAATCTTCGCCGCGCGCACTCAAAAACGCAATCAAGGTCGTCGCGATGTCCGGGTTGCTTCGAATGGCCTCGCAGGCCTCAATTCCGTCCATGCCCGGCATCATGACGTCAAGCAAAATGAGGTCTGGGCGGTGCTTTTTGGCAGCCTCTACCCCTTCGGCCCCGTCTTTGGCCGACACGACCGCATAGCCTTCCTTTTCCAAATTAAAGGTTACGAATTCCCGAATGTCCGGGTCGTCGTCTACGAGTAAAATGATGGGTTTCTTGGCCATGTCGTGGGTGCGTGGTTCAAAAGTACGTGCTTTGACCGTGCGGCCTTAATCGTTTACAAACATTTACCACGGAATTAACCTTTTGGAAACAAAGCGCCGGGGATCAAGGAGACGTAACTTTATACGCTATGAAAAGCATCGCCGCAGTTTTTATTGGACTCCTGACCTGCAGCCAATTAGCCGCACAAAGTCCGGAATCGCTGCGCATTATGACCTACAACCTAACCTATTTTAGGTCGTTTACGTCGTTTTGCACTTCGAGCAACAATCCTCCGGGGGCCAAAGAGGGTTGGTTGGCTACCGTCGTGGCCCACACGCAACCCGATGTGCTAGTCTGCAACGAGGTCGACGGTGCGAATTCCACGGCGCACAGCCGCATACTGAGCCAGTGCCTCAATACCAACGGCGTCTCGCGATGGGCATCCACCGACCTCTACACCAACGGCAGTTCGCTCATCAACGCCGTGTACTACGACCAGACCAAACTTGGCGTAAAGTCCCAGTCCATTATTAGCAACGACGTGCAAAACAATCCGTTAGTGCGCGGAATCGACGTCATTCGCTTTTACTACAAAGACTCGCTTCTCGCTTGGAATCCCGACACGGTGTTTTTTACCCTTTTTGCCGGACACTTTAAAGCAGGCAACACGGCAACTGACCTCACGGACCGACAAAAGACGGCCGAAGCCATTATGAACTACCTTGTCACCAAACCGCGCGACCCACACTACGTGCTTTGTGGCGACCTGAACATGCCCAAGAGCCAAGAAGCTGGTTTTCAGCGGCTACTCAACTACAGCAACTCGACCGTGCGGTTTTATGATCCCGAAAACCAGCTCGGAAACTGGGGTTCCAATGGGAGTTTTGCTGCCATGCACACCCAATCTACCCGCGACGGCCAAACCAACAGCGGTTGCTTTTCGGGAGGTGGCCTCGACGACCGGTACGACCACATTTTGACGAACCAATCCCTGTTGACCTCGGCGGCTCGAATGCGCTATTTGCCCGGAACGCTTAAGCCCATTGGCAACGACGGTCTTCACTTCAACGCCGCGATTAACGCCGGCACGAACAATTCCGTACCGTCGAATGTGCTCACCGCGCTGTACGAATTGTCAGACCACCTTCCGGTTGTCGCCGACTTTGAGGTAGATCGACTTGGGATTGGAACGCCTGAGTTGGCGCAGCAGGCTGTGCTCACGCGCTCCGAATCGGGCCTTGTCCAGCTGCGCCGCATCGCGCTAGCTAGTGACTGGAGCGTATCCGTCTACGACGCCAGTGGACGGCTCCTCGAACGATCCAACTGGCCCGAGGGCCAGCCCCTTTGGACCCCTTCGCACAGCCCGATCGGCTGGACCCTGTACATAGTGACCACTCCGTCGGGAAGCAGTAAATTTGCCGTCCCGCAATGAACCGCATTTTAAGTACTGCATTGATTTTCAGTGTGCTGACCCAATTCAGCGCAGGGCAGTCCTTTCAAGAAAAAAGCACCTCCGCGAGCCAAGTTCGACTCAGCGTAACGAATGTGGGAACCTTCGGAAACGCCTTCAGGGGGTACCGCGACGGAACCGGCACGCCATCGTGCGAATTCCCGGCGGGATCCGGCACCGAACACCTTTTTGAATCGGGCATTTGGATTGGCGGAGTGGATGCCGGGGGCGGAATCCGTGTGAGCACCTCGGCCTACGACGCACCCCAGGGCTATGCACCGGGTCGCGGCGGGTTTGAGTTCACCCCCACCACGTCGCTTGGCGAAACCTCCTCGCTAAAAGACCACCCAAACTACCGGACCAACGCCGTCTCCCACCAAGACTTCAATGCCACCTGCGTGGACACCAATATTTTGGTCCCCGGCACGACCATTCCCATCAGCAACCACCTGACGCCGATGGGCATTTCCATGACCATGTCGACCTACAACTGGAACTACCGGTTTAGCGACTTCTTTGTGGTTGTGGACGTTACGCTCAAAAATGTGGGCATCGAAACCTACAACGACGTGTACGCTGCGCTCTGGGCCAACAAAGTGGTTCGCAACATCAACCGCACTCCGGCCGGCGCAGGCGGCGCAGTGTTTTACCAGCAGGGCGGCAACGGCTACGACGACAGCCTCCAGCTGGCCTACCGCTTTGACGCGACGGGCGACCCGGGATGGACCGACTCCTATATCGGCCAGAAGTTTTTAGGTGCCGAAGACAAGTCTGGCTTTCATCACCCCCTGGTCAACGGCCTCGAAGACCACTACAATGCGTGGATTTTCAATAACTCGGGCCAAGCACTTTACTTTTTTCCAACCACCGACGACCAGCGCTACGTGAAGATGACCCAGGGCCTTAACCAGGACCCCTGCTGGGATAACCCCAACGGCGCACCCTGCGCCGCTGGAACTGGTGCCAACATTCAAGCCCAGCTCAACGCCGCAGGCAACCGTAGCGATTTGTTGAGCGTGGGGCCGTTCCAGAATTTTGCCCCTGGCGACGAAATCAAGCTTGCGTTCGCGTTCGTGTTAGCCAAAAAAGTGGACGACGGCCAGCCCAACACCGTCAACAACAGCACGCAGCGAAGCCGCCTGCTCGCCAACGCGCAATGGGCGCAAACCTGCTACAACGGCGAGGACCAGAACTTCAATGGACAACTTGATGCCGGAGAAGACCGCGACGGCAACGGCAAAATAACCCGGTACATATTGCCCAGTCCGCCCGACGCTCCGCAAGTTCGGGCGATCCCCGGCGACGGATTCATTGATCTGTTCTGGACCGACCGCAGCGAGCGCAGCATCGACCCCATCAGCCAGCAACGCGACTTTGCCGGCTACCGAGCCTACGTGAGCCAACTCGGATTCGACGTCGATGCCAGCCAACGCACGGCCGAAACGTTTAGAAAGTACGGCGAATGGGACCAACGCGGCGACGGCGTTTTCTATGAAACGGGGCTTGAGTCAATTAAGCTCACTGAACCAGTTCAATTCCAAGGCGATACCCTAACCTACCGCTACGGTTTGCGCCTCGAAAACGTACCCAACGGTTGGCAACGTGCCGTGGCCGTCACCGCATTTGACCAAGGCGACCCCGACACCCAACTTGAATCCCTGGAATCGAGTTTCGCCCAGAGTTCCGCCCGCGTTTTTCCGGGCACTCCGGCCCAGCTGTCGATGGAGGCCAATCCGCCCTACGTGTACCCTAATCCGTACTATGCCGGCGCCGCGTGGGAAGGCCAAAGTGCGTTCCAAGATGAGAGCCGCCGCCTCATGTTCGCCAACCTGCCCGCTCAGGCAGAAATCCGCATTCATTCCCCGGCCGGCGACTTGCTCGACGTGCTGTTCCACAACGCGCAGGGCTCCGACCAACTGAGCCAACGCTGGTTCCGCACGTTTGCCAACCCAGAAGAGCACAATGTGGTGCTGTCGGGCGGCGAATACGCTTGGGATATCCTTTCAAAGGACCGCCAAATGATTTCCCACGGACTGTACCGCTACACCGTGCTCAACCTTCAAACCGGAGAATCGTATTCCGGTCACTTTACGCTGATTAAATAACCATGAAGCATTTTTTCTCGCTCGTTGCGCTTGCCCTCGGATTCACCGCGGCAGCCCAAACCTACTACCCCATTTCGACGCTGCAGTACGTGTCGCCTTCGCAGCTCGCAGCATGCAAGGACTCGTCAGGCTTTGAGGGCCAGATTGTGAAAACAGTAGGAATCGTTGTTACGCCAGGTAACGTGTCTGAAGTTCCTTCGGGCTCGGTTCAAGGCGGACACCGTCCCTTCTTCTTCATCGTAGACACGGCCGCCCAAGGTGCTGCGGGCCCGTTCCGCGGTATGGAAGTGATGGGCGTGTACACCAATGCCCAGAACCAGCTTGTTACCCTGCCGAACGTCGAGTACTTGATGCCGGGTGACTTGATTCAGTTCATTGGCAAGGTCACGAGCTACAACAACGGAACCCAAATGGAGGCCACCAGCGCGAGCTCCATGACCATTCTCGGCACCCGCCCCGTACCAACCCCCGCCACGATCACCGTGGGCACCCTGAACGACGCACAGCGAATCAACATTCCGACCACCGGCGAGCAATGGGAGAATTCCTTTGTAGAATTCCAGAATGTGACGGTGACCGAGGTGATTCCGTTCGGAGGAAACCGCATCAGCTTCAACGTTGTGGACGCCAACGGCAACAAAATCAACGTTTCAGATCGCTTTTTGGCCCAAAAACTCCCCAGCTACCAAACCGTAAACCCCGCTTCGCCCCAGACTACTGGCCAGTTTGTTCCACCGGTGCCGGGAACCTTTTACAGTAGCCTCAAAGGCATGATTCGCCACGACGGCAACGGATGCTTTACAGGCAGTGGAACCCGCGGCTACGAACTGAATCCTTTTGCCGCTTCGCACTACCAAATCGCTTACGCGCCGCCCTACATCAGCAACTTTGAGCGCGATCCAATGATTCCGACGCCCAACCAAAGCCCGGACTTGACGTGCAACATCACCGATTTTGACGGCACCGTCGATTCGGTTCACGTGTTCTACACAACGAATGCGAGCCTGCAGCCCACCCAGTTTACTAAGGTGGTCATGCCGCTTGTGGCCGGTTCGACCGACGAATACGAGTACAGCCTGCCCAGCGCCCCCAACA
>JBEBBW010000005.1:0-64471 GCA_041158165.1 Bacteroidota bacterium | reverse complement strand
ACGCGGGCTACCGACTTGAATTTGGCCGCACGAGCGACCAGCTCAGGTTGTGGCGCATTCCCGATGGATTTCTGCTCGCAGCCAGCCCAACGGGCCTGCTCGACCGAGCGGCCTCGGTGGTGGAATGGCGTTGGGACTGGGATTCCGCAGGGGCGCACCGGCTGGATTGGCGGCTCACGGACAGCCTTGGAACGGCTCTCGACAGCGGTTCGGCCTGGGGCAACCGCGACTCGTCGGTCGTTCGCTTGGGTCGGTTTCGCCTCGGAGCCACGGTGACGGCCACCCGGGCTCGAGGCATTCGCTGGGGATCGCTTTGGTTTGGGGCGGCGGAGTTCCGTTCGGCCGTTCCCGTGCGGTTGGCGCGGCGCGGCGACGTCGCGGTAGCAGAAATTCTGGTAGACCCTGAGCCTGCTGTGGCGTGGAACTCGGCCCCGGGGGACTTCGTCGAAGTGCGCGTAACCGCAGATTCAGCCTGCCGGGCTTCAGGTTGGACCTTCGCCCACGGCAGCGGCCTTTGGACCTTGCCCAATCGGGTGCTTCAGCCGGGCGAAGTCGTCGTGGTCGCCGACACGCGCTTGGACTGGCCGGACTCCCTCGCCCTGTGGAATGCCCCGCTTGCGCTAACGGCCTCGCCTGCCTTTTGGGCGCTGCGCGACGCGACCGGCGCCCTTCTTGCCTGGGGCCGCACCCAGCCCGACATGCACCAACCTTCTGAAAAGGCCCTGGGCGGCTGGTCCCTTGAGGCCGACCCCGATCTGGCGGTGCTCCCTCGGGCTTGGCGGTCGTCGGAGGCCGCGCTCGGGTCCACTCCGGGCTGGATCGCGTTTCATGCAGTGGGGCCGCGCCAGGGCGGAATCCTCGGGCTGCGCGCCGACAGCGGCCTCGTGGTCGACTGGCGCCACCCGTTGCCGTTGGATGTGCCTCCGTGGTATCCGTTTGATTCGGCCGCGATGCCTCGGCTTGCAGGCGGCCGGTGGTCGATCCAGCGCGTGCATTCGGAATCCTCCCGACTTAGTTGGGTCGGCCCCGACGGGCAGTGGGGCTGGCCATGCGCCCCGGGCGACGTACTTGAGCTTCCGCTTTTGACGGACTGGGTCCACGCCGACGCTACGCCCGGCGACTGCACGCTCGTTCTGGCTGGTTGGCCGGTTCCTCCCGATTCGGGCGAGCTCCAAATTGCCGAAGTGCTGTTCAATCCCTTGCCCGACGAGGGGCGTTTTGTCGAGCTGCGGAACCTCGGCGGTCGGGTGCTCGACCTTTCGGGCCTGTTTTGGGCCACGAACGATTCCGGAGTGTGGCGCCGCGCCGCCGTCGCCGGCTCGTTCCTGCTCCCCGGCGGGGTCGTCTTCGTGGGGGCCGACCCCGCGGCCCTGCTGAAGCGCTACCCAGGCGGCGACTCGGCGGCGGGGCCTCGGGGCGCCCCGCGCCCCGGGGCCTGGGACCGGCCGGCGGTGCCGGGCGGTCCGGGCGCCACCAGCCATTCCTTGCCCATTTCTGACGAAGGCGGCAGTTTGGAACTGCGTCGAGCTGACGGTACCCTGCTTGACGTGGCTCGGGTAGCTCCGGCATACTTCCCGCAGTCCATTCGGGAGTCCCCCGGCAAGGGCGAGGGCATGTCGCTGGAACGCCGCGGCCCGGGCCCCGAAGACTGGGGCGTTGCCCGCGAAGACTCCGCCACCCCAGGCCGCTGGCCCCAAGCCCGGCCCTACGAACCCCAAGGCCGGTTTGATTTGGTCGAACGCCGCTGGCCACCAGTGCTGGGCTGGGACCTGGATCCGAACCAAGCTTGGCTGCTCCAGACCCGGTGGGCCGACCCCGAGGGCCGAAGCGCCACGGAATGGTCCGAGCCGGCTCCGGTTCCGCCCCAAGCGACGTGGGAAGCCCGCGACAAGCCGCCGCACAAGGGAAGCTGGCTCTGGGAATTCCGCTTTACGCCCAGTGACGGCCGCTCGATTCGGCGATCTTACGCAATTCGGTACTAGCAACTGGAAACCAGTAACCGGTTACGAGCAACTAGTCTCTAGTTTTGCTGCATGGACGAAGCACGCCTCAAGCGCCGCGCCCTCGCGCAGGCCGATTTTGACCCCAATGGCTTGGCCACGGGCGACCAGATTTATGGACTTCCGTACGCGGTCGACGACGCCGAGGTCGTGATTTTGCCCGTGCCCTGGGAGGTCACGGTGAGCTACGCCTCGGGAACGGCCCAAGGTCCGGCGGCGATTAAAGAGGCTTCGGCCCAGGTGGATTTGTGGGACCCTTCGGTGCCCGACGCGTGGAAGATGGGCCTTGCGATGGTGCCCGCTTCGGCGAAGTTGGCCGAAAAGTCCGAGCGAAACCGCGAACGCGCCGAGGTGTACTTGGCGGCCTTGGCAGACGGCACCGACGGCATGTCGTCGAGCCAAAAACTGCTGGCCAAGATCAACGAGGCCTGCGAATGGATGGTGGGCAAGGTGCGCCACGACGCCGAGACCTACCTCGATCGCGGACAGCTGGTCGCGCTGTTGGGCGGCGACCACAGTACTCCGTTGGGCTACATTCAGGCGCTGGCGGACCGGCATCCGGGCATGGGCATTCTGCAAATTGACGCCCACATGGACTTTCGGGTGGCCTACGAAGGCTTTACCTACAGCCACGCGTCGATCATGTACAATGCCATGAAGCACGCGGGCATTGCCAAAATTGTGCAGGTCGGAATCCGCGACTACTGCGCCGAAGAGGTGGCGGTGGCGGCCGAGCTGGGCGGGCGCTGCAGCGTTTTTTATGACCGCGACATGAAGCATGCCGCCTACGGCGGGCGCACCTGGGCCCAGCAGGTGGATTTGATTGTGGCGGAGCTTCCGCAGCAGGTGTACCTGAGCTTCGACATCGACGGGCTCGACCCCAAGCTTTGCCCCCATACGGGCACGCCGGTGGCCGGCGGCCTTGAGGCGGAGCAGGTGCTTTATTTGGTCGAGCAGGTGCTGGCTTCGGGCCGGGTGCTGGTGGGAATGGACCTGAACGAAGTGGCTCCGGGCCCCGAGGGCGACTGGGACGCCAACGTAGCCGCTCGGCTGCTGTACCGCTTGGCCAACTTGCTCGGCAAGGCCAACGGCCGCTGTACCTTTGCCGAGTGAAATTCGGAGTTGTAACTTTTCCTGGGTCGAACTGCGACCAAGACATGATCCACACCCTCCGCGAGGGTCTGGGATGCGAAACCGTTAGCCTGTGGCACAAGGACCGCGACCTTCAGGGCGTGGACATGGTGGTGCTTCCGGGCGGATTCTCCTACGGCGACTACCTGCGTTCCGGCGCCATTGCCCGCTTCTCGCCCATCATGGAAGAGGTGATCAAGCACGCCGACCGCGGCGGCTACGTCTTCGGCGTCTGCAACGGATTTCAAATTCTGACGGAGGCCGGGCTCGTTCCGGGCGCCCTGCTCCGCAACGAAACGGGCAAGTTCATTTGCAAAAACGTGCACTTGGTGCGCGGATCGGGCCTTAGCCCGATGACCGCCGGCCTGTCGGACACGGGCGTGTACCAAATTCCCATCGCCCACGGCGAGGGCCGCTACCACGCCGACGAGGACACGCTCAAGGCCCTCAACGACAACGGCCAAGTGATGTTCCGCTACGCGGAGGCCGACGGCGCCATCACCCCCGGGGCCAACCCCAACGGTTCAGTGCAAAACATTGCCGGCGTCTGCAACGACAAGCGCAACGTCATGGGCATGATGCCCCACCCGGAGCGCGCGGCCGACGCCAACCTGCTCAACACCGACGGTGTGGCCCTGTTCGAGAGCCTTTTGGCCTACACCGTTACCCTGTAGCGGGCCCCAAACCCATAAAAAAACCCCGCCTCGGCGGGGTTTTTCATTCGGATAAATCCGGATTTCACACAATCACAGCTTGACGAGCTCCTGGGTGCTGCTGCGGTCCCCTTGGAACAGGCGGAGCGCATACACGCCTTGGGGCAGCCACGAAAGATCGAGCGTCCATTGGCTATCGGTGCCTTCGTAGGTTCCGAGCAGGGCCCCGTCGAGGCTGCGGAGTTCGGCCGTCCAGGGTTGCGCACCGGCTGCGTTCCACGAGATTTCCACGCGGTCGCGGGTTGGGTTGGGATGCAGAGAAATTCCGGGAAGCGCACGCTCCGAGGTGCTAAGCACGATCGAACCGCCGCTGGTCGCTACACAGCTGTTGCCCGCGCGAAGGCGAACGAAGTAGGTTCCCGGGACGGGCGCCACAAAGCTGGCCGCGTTGGCTCCGGCAATCGGGCTTTGGTTGCCGTCGAGCCACTGCACCTTCCAAAGGGGGTTTAGTGCGGCTTGGGGGCAGTACAGGGAATCGCCAAACCAGTCCTGAATGGTCGGCACTGGCGGTGCAGCAACCACATGGAAGCTGTCGACGCGTTCCACCATGCACAGTCCGTTGCTGAAGCGGTAGGTGAGGGCGTGGTGGCCCGTTCCGAGCTGCGAAGGCACAATGCTGGTCGTCGGCGTGCCGTTCACGAGGTAGGTGCCGCCGCTCGGGAACCCGCCGCCCGGCGCCACCGCCGCGTCGCTGACACAGAGCACCTCGGTGCCAAACGTCAAGAACACGTTCGGAGCCGCGGCAAGCTGGATCACCGCCGTGGCCGTGCCGGTGCAACCCGCGCTGTTGGTGTAGGCGTAGGTCACCGTGTAGTTTCCTGGTCCGAGGCCCGTCGGGTCAAAGCTGGTGCCGTTCACGCCGGTGCCGCTCCACACGCCGCCCGCGGGGGTTCCGCTCAGCGCAATCGGGCCGTCGCCCACACAGGCCGGGTTGTAGGTTCCGGCGTTCGCGGTCGGAAGCGCCAACACAACCGCCGTGATGGCGTTGGACGTCACTACGGGCAGGCTAGCACAGGGCTCGCTGCTGTAGACTTCGCAGCGTACCACGTCGCCGTTCTGTAGGTTGACCGTCGTGTAGGTGGGCGAATTGAAGCCGCGCGGCTGGTTGTTCACGGTCCACTGGTAGCGCACGCTGCTGCCTCCGTTGACCGCCGTCGCCCCAAACGTGGCGGGGCTGTTGGCACAAATGCTGCCCGTCTGGTTCACGATGCTCACGCTCGGAACCGACGCTGCCGTCACCGTCACGTTTTTGCTGAGGCTCGACGTGCCCGCCGCCGTGACCACCGTCAAGGTCACCGACTTGACGCCCGGAGTGGCGTAGCTCACCACCGGATTCGCCAGGGTGCTCGTGCTGGGCGTTCCGCCGGGGAAGCTCCACGTGTAGGTGGCGCCGAGGGCGGAGCCCGAGGCGCTGCCCGGGGCCGGCGTTCCCGTTGCGTAGAACGGTATGCCGCGCGACGCACACGCGGTATCTGGGGCAATAAAGTTGGCGACGGGGGCGGGGGCGGCCGCCTTGGTCAACCGGAACCGGTCGAGGTACAAATGGTTGCCGCCCCCGTGGCGCGCTTCAATTTTGAAGCGCGCAGGCCCGGCCAGCGCCCCGAGGAACAGGCTGTCGCGGCGCCAGTCGGCGGCCGCAGCAGGAACAAACGCGCTGGCCTGGGCCGGCCCCGTCGCCCAATTCTGGGTTCCCGACTCAAATCGGGTGGCAAGCAGCGTCCAGGTTGACGTGCTGCAGGGCTGCACCCAAACGCGCAGCGTGTCGGGAGCTTGGGTACTTGAAACCTGGCGGTAGGCCACGTCCAGCGTCAACGACGTGCCGCTGTCGAGCGCGTAGACCGGTGAAATCAGTGCGTCGCGCTGGCCCAGGGCTGCGGCGGGGAGGGCGAAGTGCGGCATGCGCATTGACGCGCCGTCTCCGTCGCTGGACGCCGTCGCGAAGGGTTCCCAGGTTGCGTTGCGGTCGGTGTTTTCCACGCTCCAGCGCTGGTTAAATCCGGCAGTGTAGCCTTCGCCGGCCGGCAAAGGGAATCCGCCCGCGGCCACCGACTGCACACCCAGGGCCGTGTCGCTGCCGTACACGTTGCTGGCGACCAAGCGGATGCTGTAGAGTCCGGCCTGGCTTAGCACCAACTTGGGGTTGGCTGTGGTTGCGCCAATAAGGGTTGCGCCGGCTGAAGGAATCACCGACCAGTTCCAGCCGGTCACAAGGCCGGTTGACGCGTCGCGCAACTGAATCGTGTCGCCAAGTCCGCAGGTTGACGCTGGCTGCGCGCTCAAGGCTGCCGTAGGGCGCTTCAGGAGGTCGCCCGCGAAGCTTGACTGCCACACCCCGCGGCCGTAGGTGCCGATGCGCACAATTCGAGGCACACTGAGGATTTCAATGTCGTTAACAATCACGTTGGGTAGGCCCGCGTTGAACGGAACCCAGTCGCCCAAAAGGTTGTCGCGCACAAACATTCCGAGGTCGGTGCCCACGTAGAGCATGTTGTTGCCTCCGGGTTCAAACGCAATGGCGTTGGCCGGAATGTTGGGCAGGCTTCCGCTGAGGTTACTGTAGGTCTGACCGCCGTTGAACGACTCGTAGACTTTTTGGCCGCCCACGTAGCCGCTGCGGCTCACGGCAATGTGCAAAGGGTCGTTGGGATCGACGGCGATGCCGGTGATCACGTGGCTTCCCGAACCGCCGCTGTGCTGCGTCCAGGTTTGTCCTCCGTCCATCGAGCGGAACAGGTACTGGTTAATGCCAGCGTAGAGCACGTTGGGGTTGCTTGGCGCCTCGGCAAGTACGTCGATGTTGTCGCCGCCCAAGAGGTTGGTGGTGCTCGTAGCGGCAAAACTGACGCCCCCGTTGGTCGACTTCCACACGCGGGTGAAGCCAGCATACAGCACGTTGTTGTTGTGGCGGCTGACCAAAAAGGGCGTGACCCAGTTTCCGCTTCCGCTCGGAGTCAGGTTAAAGGGTGCGTTGAAGCTGGCCCCACCGTTATTGGATTTCTCAAAGTCGCCGTAGTAAATCGACGCGTACATCACCAGTTCGTTGGTGGGGTCCATGCCACAGTCCATGCCGTCGCCGCCGCGCACCCGGGCCCAGCTCGTTTTGTTGAGGTGGGTTCCGTTGTCTTGGGCTCCAGCCAGGGTCCAGCTGGGATTGACGGGCGTTGTCGCGATTTTGTAGTACTGGGTGATGGCCAGTCCGTTGCTCCGCATTTGCCAGTTGTTGGCCACGCCACCGTTGGGTGAAACGTACACGCCGCCGTCGTTGCCCACCCAAAGCTCGTTGGTGCCGGGCCGGAACGTAAACCAGTGCTGGTCCGCGTGGACGTTGGCCACGCCGCCGCCGCCGTACCAGTGGGCGCTGATCGAGAAGTTGGCACCTCCGTTGTTCGAACGCCAAATGTTGACACCGCCCACGAGTAGCTCTTCCTTATTCAGTGGCGAAACCGCAATCGCTAGGTCGTACCAGGCTTGGCCTCCACTGCCGTTGCCGGTGGTGGACCAGTCGAGCAGGTTGGGGGTAGCGCCGTGCATCTGGGTCCAGGTTGCGCCCCGGTTGGTAGAGCGGTAGACGCCATACAAGCCGTTGTTGTTGGCGCCGAAAAGGGCATACACGTAGTTGGTGTCGGCTCCCGTGGTGGCCACTTCGCAGCGCGCCGGTCCGCTGGTGGGCATTCCGTTGCCCACGACCTGGGTCCAGGTGGCCCCAAAGTCGCGCGAGAACCACACTCGGCCGTTGGCGCTGGTTCCGGCGTACAGCAGGTGGGGTGCGCCCGCAACCATGCTCAGCGACTGAAAGCTTCCGCCCTGCACCATGGTCCAGGTCGTGCCGCCGTCGGTGGTGCGGTACATGCCGCTGCGCGACGCCACCACCAAGTGCTGGGTTTGGGTCGGGTGGATCACGATGCCGGTCAAGCGTGCGTAGTTCGTCAGCTGAAGCGTCAGCCCCGTGGTTTTCCACGTGGTTCCGCCGTCGGTGGACTTCAGCACGCCGATGCTGTAGGTGTCGTCGGCGTCGCGGTCGCCCGTCGCGATGTACATCGTGTCGGGATGCAGCGGATCGATGGCGATTCCGCTCACGCCCAAGTTGGGAAGAAGGTCGGTATTCGTCGTCCACGTAGTGCCTTGGTCGGTGGTCTTCCACAGTCCGCCCGCCGGAGCACCAGCAAACACCACGTTGGGGTTGGTCGGGTGGAAGGCAATCGTGTTGACGCGCCCAATGCCTTGAATGGGGTTCCCGTTGAACGGCCCCACGGGCGTCCACTGGCCGATTCCGCTGGCCCCGGTCGAGGTGCTGCCCCAATTTTGCTGGATTTGCTGCATCCCCTGGTGCAGTGCCATGGGGTTGGGACGCTGGCCGGTCGGGTAGACACGGGGATCCATAAAGGCTTCCCAACGCTTGAACTGCTTCCAGCCTTTGCCTTTTTCGGCGGCTTTGCCCTCGAAGGCAGCGTCAAATTCGCGGACGACGTCGTACACGTTGCTCGACGGATCGTTCCACATTTCCAGCCACTTAGGTTGATTTTGAGCAAAAAGGCTAGCGGATCCAACCGCGAGGAGTGCTAATATTTTCAGGCGCATCCGGTAAAGATAGGGTTGGCCGCGCCAATTCTTTGTTTAACAACGCACCAAAACACGAACCCCGCGAGCAGAAGCCCGCAACGCTACGCCTCTTGGCTCATTTCGCGCAACCGCCGACGGTAGACCTCAAAAAGCTTGGCTTTCGAAAGGAATCCGACCCACTTTCCCCCGTCGATGACCGGCACGTACCACTGGTCCATGCGTTCCACGCGCTGCACGGTTTCCTCCATGCTGGATTTCAAGTCCACTTGGTACGCACTTCCCGACATGGCGTCGCGGACTGCGGCGGGAGGTTGGCGCAAGCGCTGCGCGCGGCGCACGTCGTCCCAGGTAAGGGTTCCGAGCAGCCGACCGTCGTGCACGACGGCGAGCATGTTTTTGTGTTCCGCCATCAGGCGCTCGACCGCTTCGTCGAAGCGCAGTTCGGGATCGACGGCCGCAATTCCGCGCTCCAGCACGTCGTCCCACTGAATGAGGTTGAGCACCGCCTTGTCGCGGTCGCTGGTCCATATTCCGCCCTGGGCCGCGAGCGGAGCCGTGTAAATCGAATGCGCGCTGATCGATCGCGAAACGAAAAAGCTCAGCGCCGAAACCAGCATCAGCGGAAGGATGAGCGGGTAGCCGCCGCTGATTTCGGTAATCATGAACATCGCCGTCAGGGGCGCGTGCATCACGCCGGCCATGAGTCCGGCCATTGCGACCAGCACGAAGTGAACCGACGGAACGTGCACCCCAAACTGACCGAGCAGCAGCACATAGGCCAAGCCCAAGATGGCGCCCATGAAGAGGGTGGGGGCAAACATGCCGCCGACCCCGCCGGCGTGAATGGTCAGGCCGGCCGCGATGGACTTCATGAGCGCCAGGCCCAAGAGCAGCGCGATAACCACCCAGGTCGTTTGGTCCTGCCAGGGAATAACGCTTTGGTCGAGCAGCGCCGACACGTCGCCCTGCAGCGCGGCGGTGATGCTGTCAAATCCTTCTCCGTACAAGGGCGGAATCAAAAAGATCGCGCCGCCCAGCAGGAGTCCGCCCGATATGGCCCGAAACCACGGACGCTGCACGTTTTCGAGCAGCGACGACGACCAAAGGTGGGCGCGCTTGACGTAGACCGAGAAGAGCGCGGTGACCAAGCCCAGGCCGAGGTACTGCGGAATGAAGCGCGGCTCAAATTCGCCAATTCCGTTCACGGTAAAAAGGGTGGTGCCGTCGCTCAGCAGCAGCCCGGTAAGCGAACCCGTGGCCGATGCCAAGAGGAGCGGGACCAGCGCGCCAAGCGTGAGGTCGAGGCTAAAGACTTCAAGGGTAAAGACGAGGGCGGCGATCGGGGTGCCAAAGATGCTTCCGAGTGCGCCGGCGGTGGCACAGGAAATGAGCAGAATGCGCTGCTTGAACCCCAAGCGCAGCCAGCGCGCCAAGTTGGAACCGATGGCGGCGCCGGTGCCCACGGTGGGGCCTTCGAGGCCAACCGACCCGCCGAAGCCCACGGTGAAGGCCGAGCCCACAAAGCTGGTGTACATGGCCGACCGCGGAATGATGCCGCCGTCTTTGGCGATGGAGCTGAGGGCCATCGGAATGCCTTCGCGCATTCGCCACTTGAGGCTGCGCCTCAAAACCATGACGAGGCCAATTCCGATAAGGGGAAAAAGAAAGTAGGCTACCTGGTAGGCGTCGCTAAGGCGCTGTGCCACAATGAGTTCGCGCACCGCGTGGGCCGTGTTCTTCAAAACCACGGCGACCAGGCCCGAAATCAGGCCCGTGACCACGGCAACCAGCACCAAAAAAGTACTGATGTCGAGGTTTTGGGCTCGCCAAATCAGGAAGCGGCGAAGGAGTCGTTCGAGGGCTTCCCGGGCTTGGATCATGCGGTGGGGTTGGGCCGGAGCAGTAAGTTCAGCTCGGCCATTTGGGCTTCAGCAATGGGCGAGGGGGCGTCGATCATGACGTCGCGGCCGGCGTTGTTCTTGGGGAAGGCGATGTAGTCGCGAATGACTTCGTCGCCGCCCATCAAGGCCACGAGGCGGTCAAACCCGAACGCGATGCCACCGTGGGGCGGCGCGCCGTACTCAAAGGCGTTCATCAAGAAGCCGAACTGCGCCTGGGCCTCTTCGGGGCTGAATCCGAGCAGCTCAAACATGCGGGCCTGAAGGCCGCGGTCGTGGATTCGAATCGAGCCGCCGCCGATCTCGTTGCCGTTCAGCACGATGTCGTAGGCGTTGGCGCGCACGGCTCCGGGGTCGGTCTCGAGCAGCGGAATGTCTTCGGGCTTCGGGCTCGTGAACGGGTGGTGCATCGCGAACCAGCGGCCTGACTCTTCGTCCCAATCGAGCAACGGAAAATCCACCACCCACAGCGGCGCAAACTCAAAGGGCTTGCGCAGGCCCAGTTCCTGACCGAGGTGCAGGCGGAGCTCGCTCAGCGCCTTGCGGGTTTTGTTCGCGGCGCCGGCCAGCACGAGCACGAGGTCGCCGGGCTCGGCACCGAAGGCTTCAGCCCAGCCGCGCAGAGCGGATTCGTCAAAAAACTTGTTCACCGACGAGCTGGGCACGCCCTGTTCGTCGACGCGCATCCAGATCAACCCGCTCATGCCGAGCTGCGGACGCTTGACATAGTCGGTGAGCGCGTCGAGCTGCTTGCGGGTGTAGGCGCCGCAGCCCTTGGCGTTGACTCCCACCACCAATTCCGCCTGGTCAAACACGGGGAATCCCTGGCCCTTCACGCGGTCGGTGAGTTCCACGAACTCCATGCCGAAGCGGATGTCGGGCTTGTCGTTGCCGTAGCGGCGCATCGCCTCGGCGTAGGTCATGCGCGGAACCTCGCTGAGCTCCATGCCGTGCACGTCGCGCAGCACGTGGCGCACCAAGCCCTCGAACGTGTTCAGAATATCTTCCTGCTCGACAAAGGCCATTTCGCAGTCGATCTGCGTGAATTCGGGCTGGCGGTCGGCGCGCAGGTCTTCGTCGCGGAAGCAGCGCACCACCTGATAGTAGCGGTCCATGCCCGCCACCATAAGCAGCTGCTTAAACGTTTGGGGCGACTGCGGAAGCGCGTAAAACTGGTTTTGGTTGAGGCGCGAAGGCACGACGAAGTCGCGGGCCCCTTCGGGGGTCGACTTGATCAAAAACGGGGTCTCGACGTCGACAAAGCCCAGGTTGTCGAGGTAGCCGCGCACCGAGCGGTTGATGCGGTGGCGCAGCAAGAGGTTGTTGCGCACCGGCGCTCGGCGAATGTCGAGGTAGCGGTACTTCATGCGCAGTTCCTCACCGCCGTCGGTTTCGTCTTCGATGGTGAAGGGAGGCGTGGCGGCCGCGTTGAGCACCGTCAGCTGGGTCACCTTGATTTCGATGTCGCCCGTGGCGAGGTTGGGGTTTTTGTTTTCGCGCTCGACCACGGTTCCGACGGCCTGAACGACGAATTCGCGCTGCAGCTTGCGCGCCTCGGCGACGCGGTCGGCGTCCACCAAGTCATTGAAGCTCAGCTGGGTAATGCCGTAACGGTCGCGCAGGTCGACAAACGACATTCCGCCAAAATCGCGGCGGCGTTGCACCCATCCCGAGAGGGTGACGGTTTGACCAACGTGGTCCAGGCGGAGCTCGCCGCAAGTATGGCTTCGGAACATAGCCGCAAAGGTAACGCGCCGCCCGGAGCCGGGCCGTATTTTTACGGCATGCCGATCGCCGTACCTACGCCCGAAGACGACGTGCGCTTCATGCGCCTCGCCATCCAAGAGGCCGTCAAAGCCATGGACCAAGACGAGGTGCCCGTCGGCGCCGTGGTCGTCTGGCAAAACCGCGTGATTGCGCGCGGCCACAACCTCACCGAGCGGCTGCACGACGTCACCGCCCACGCCGAAATGCAGGCCATCACGGCGGCGTCCCACGAACTGGCGGCCAAGTACCTGCCCGACTGCACCCTGTACGTGACGCTCGAACCCTGCACGATGTGTGCCGGAGCCCTGTTTTGGAGCCAAATCGGCCGCGTCGTCTATGGGGCGAGCGACGAAAAGCGCGGATTCCGCACCATGGGCGGCCAGCTGCATCCCAAAACCCTGGTAACCACCGGCATCGAAGCCGAACTCTGCGGCGACCTCATGACCGAATTTTTTAGAGCTAAACGCAAAAAATGAAGCTGTACACCATTGAAACGGGCTTTTTCAAGCTCGACGGGGGCGCCATGTTTGGCGTCGTGCCCAAATCGCTCTGGGAGCGCACCAACCCCTCCGACGCCAGCAACCTATGTACCTGGGCGATGCGCTGCTTGCTCGTCGAAGACGGCGACCGCCTGACCCTGATCGACACGGGCATCGGGTCCAAGCAAGACGAGAAGTTCTTCAGCCACTACCACCTGCACGGCGACGCGACGCTCGACCGGAGTTTGGCGGCCCACGGGTTCCACCGCGACGACATTACCGACGTGTTTTTGACGCATTTGCATTTTGACCACGTGGGCGGAGCCGTGGCGCGCCACGGCGACCAGCTGCGCCCGGCTTTTGTGAACGCGCGCTACTGGACCCACCGCCGCCACTGGGAATGGGCCACCCACCCCAATCCGCGCGAAAAAGCCAGCTTCCTCAACGAAAACTTGATGCCGCTTCAGGAGTCCGGCCAGCTCAATTTTATCGACGGCGATTCCGCCCGCATCACCACCCCGCTGGGATTTGACGCCTTTGTCGTCAACGGCCACACCGACGCCCAGATGTGCCCCATCCTCGACCACCAGGGCCAAACGCTGGTCTACATGGCCGACCTGCTGCCGTCGACGGGCCACATTCCGCTGCCCTACGTCATGGGCTACGACACCCGTCCGCTGCTGACCCTCGAAGAAAAGGCGCGCATCCTGAACGAGGCGGCCGACCACCACTACCTGCTCTACCTCGAACACGACCCCTTGAACGAAATGGCCATCCTGACCCAGACCGAGAAGGGTCCGCGCTTGGCCGACGTGCAAAAACTTTAATTTTCGGCTACGATGAAAAATTTATTCCTCTTGGCGGCCGCGGCCCTGTCGCTCGCAGCGTCTTCCCAGACTACCCCCCAAATTCCGTACTGGCAGCAGGCCGTGCGCTACCAAATCGACGTCGACCTCGACCACAACCAGCACCGGCTCGAGGGTAAAATGCGCCTGGAATACACCAATCACAGCCCGGATGCCCTCGACGAAATCTTCATGCACCTCTACTGGAACGCCTTCCAGCCCGGAAGCATGATGAGCAACATGGCCAACATTCCGACGCAGTTCAAAGACAAGGCCATCGGCAGCAAGATTGAAGCGCTCAAACCCCACGAGGAGGGCGAGCAAATCGTGCGCGTCGTCAAGCACAACGGGCGCGAAATCGCGTTTGACGTGCAGCAAACCATCCTCCACGCGCGCTTGAACGAGCCGATTGCGCCCGGAGCCACCCACGTTTTTGAACTCGAATACACCACCCGGATTCCCGTGGTCATCGAGCGCGCCGGCCGCGACAACAAAGAGGGCGTCGACTACAGCTTCACGCAGTGGTACCCCAAAATGTGCGTCTACGACCGCGACGGTTGGCACCCCGACCTCTACGTGGCCCGCGAATTCTATGGCGACTTCGGCCGTTTTGAGGTCAACGTCACCGCCGACGCCGGCTTTGTGCTGGGCGGAACCGGCGTGCTGCAAAACCCCGACGAAATTGGCCACGGCTACAGCGAGAAAGCGGTCAAGCACAAGAAAAAGTCCCGCATCACTTGGCGCTTTGCGGCCGACAACGTCCACGACTTCGCTTGGACGGCAGACCGCGAATACCAGCACCAGCGCTTCACGCTGCCGAGCGGAACCGAAATCCACTACTTCTACCTGCCCGACGCCAAGTCCCGCATGATGTACGAAAGCGACCGGTTCCGCGCCGACCTGGCCACCTACTTTTCCTTCATGAACGAGCGCTTCGGACCCTACCGCTGGCCGCAGTTTAGCGTAATTCAAGGGGGCGAGGGCGCCATGGAATACCCCATGTGTACCCTGATGGAGTCCCACGGCGACGACTACCTCGGTACCTTTGGCGTCGTGGCCCACGAGGGATCCCACATGTGGTTTTATGGAATGCTGGCCACCGACGAACAGCGCTACCACTGGATGGACGAAGGCTTTACCAGCTTCGCCGAAGACGAGGTCATGAACGTGATCTCGGGCGCCAACAAGCCCAACCCCCACGAGGGCTACCTCAGCACCTTTGCCAAGCGCGCCGCCAAGGCCGCGTGGCGCGAACCCGCCAGCACGCCCGCCAACTACTTCGACGGCAAGTTTCCGTACCAAATGGCGGCCTACATGATGGGCTCGCTGTACCTGGTCCAGCTGCGCGGAATCGTCGGCGACGACGCCTTTTGGCGCACCATGCGCCGCTACTTCGAAGAGTGGAGCTTCAAGCATCCGCGCCCCGAAGACTTCGTGCGCATCGCGGAACGCGAGTCAGGCATGGTACTCGACTGGTACCACGACCAGTGGATCAACACCACCAAGTACCCCGACACGGGCATCGACAGCGTGTGGAGCGACAACCGCGCCCTCACGTTTGTTCGCCTCGAGCGCCGCGGGTCCATGGCGATGCCGGTCGACGTCAAGGTTACCTACGAAAGCGGAGCGAGCATGACCTACACGATTCCGTTGCTCGAGCAGCAGGGCCACAAGAAGGATCCGTTCCTCGTGCTCGCCGGACCTTGGAACTACACCCAAAGGACCTTTGACCTCATGATCGAAGCCCCGCTAAAGGGCATTCGTTCGATCGCGGTCGATCCCGGGCAGTGGACCGCCGACGTCAACCGCGACGACAACGTGTGGCCGAAGCCAGCAACCAGTAACTAGTAACCGGTTCCAAGTTTCACGTTGAGCCCCAGCAGCACCTGGGTGCCCGCCATGGGGTACACGAAGTTTTCGTCGGTGCGCTGGCCCTGCCACAGGTAGCCCCACGTATAGCCGTTGGGCGCGTAGGGACGGCCCAGGAGGTTGATCGCATCGAGGCGCCACTGCACGGCCCCGCGCGTCCACTTCAGCGTGGCGTCGACGGTTTGGTAGGGGTCCAGCGAGCGTTCCAGCGCTCCCGTATTGTCGAGGAACTGACGTCCAACCGCGTGCAGCGTGGCGCGGAGTCCGAGTCCCTTTCGGGTCCATTCCGCCCAGGCATTGCCCATGGCCTCGGGCGAAAGGGCGATTGGAGTATTCCTGAACGTAGTCCGCACCTCGCTGCCGTCGGCGTAGTCATAAAGTACCTCCTCAAATTCCGCGATACGGTTTCGGCTCAGCGTGGCGTTAGCCCCGAAAAGCCAGGGGGTAGAGGGGGTCCAAACGGCCGCCAATTCCAGGCCCCGGCGGTGGCTACGGTCTACGTTGGTGCGAATCAGGGCCCCCACGTCGTTGAGCGCTCCGGTTGGAACCAGCTGATCTGCGTACTCCATCAGGTAGACGTTGGCCTCCGCCCAGAACTTCGCGCCGCGTTTTTCAACGCCCAGCTCGACGTCGGTCAGGCGCTCGGGGTTCGGCGCTACCGCGTTGTCGATGAAATCCGAGCGAATGGGTTCGCGGTTGGCTAGGGCAATGGAGGCGCGTCCCGTCCAGCCGTTGTCTGCGAACGAAAGTCCGGCCTTCGGATTAAAAAACAGGTAGTTGACGTCAAAATCGTAGGCATTTTGATCCACGTCGGTGCCCGAACTGGCGTACTCGATTCGGCGCAATTGGGCGTCGGCGAGTGCCGTCCACTTCCCCCGAGTCCACTCGGCCCGGGCAAAGTAGGACTCGTCGTACTTCAGGCTCGAACCCTCATAAAATCGGTGGTCCAGCGCGGAGTTGGTCGGTAGCGTTAGGCTGTCCACCGTTTGGCTTCCGTCCAAACCGCCCATCGGGTTGTAGCGAAGCCAGGGCAGGGTGCCAAAATGCATCCCGTCGTAAATCTGGTCCTGCATGCCGGCGGCGAATCGCAGGTTCTCGCCGCGGTACTGAATAGACGTAGAGGCCATGAAGCTTCCGTTGTCGAGCCAGCGGCGGCGCACGCCTTCGGTGCCTGTCAGCACCACCTGACCCAAGGGCATGTTTGGAAGGCCCAATGACGCGAAGCTCATGAAGTCCCGGTACTGCTCAAAGTACCCCTTGCCGGTAACTACGGCTAGGGTTTGCGTGAAGCTCCACTTCGGGCTCAGCGACCACGTCATCATGCTTTGGTAGTGCCGCTGGGTGTATTGGTCGATCTCGTTCGCGTATCGGTAAAAATTGTAGGTCGAAGGGCCGCTTTGAACCAGGTTGACGGAATCGGCTCCGGTGAGGCCGTTGCGTCCAATGTAGCTGGCGACTCCGGCGGAATCGCCGCGGAACTTCGCTTCGGGAATTCCGTACCAGGCCTGCTGCGTCCGCTCGCTCCCCGCGAAATACAGTAGGCGCCAGGTGTAGGACGGGAGGCGGTACTGCGCCCCAAATAAGTAGCTTTGAAGGCGGCTACCCGACCGGTCGACCATTCCGTCGCTGCCCATGGCGGTCACCCGCCCCGTGGCGGACCAACGCTTTTTGGCGCCCATCAGGCCGCTGTGGAACGCGTAGCTCAGGCGGGCTGATTGGAACGAGCCGTAGGTGGCGGTCAGCTCCTGGCTTGCGCTGTCGTTGGGCACGCCGACCTCAAACGAGAGCGACGCCCCGAAGGCTCCGCTTCCCAGCGTCGACGTACCGACTCCGCGCTGCACCACCAGTGAGTTGGCGTTCAAGCCCAGGTCTGGGGTGTTGACCCAAAACACCCCGTGGGATTCGGGGTCGTTCAGCGCCACGTTATTGACCGTTACGTTAATGCGCGTCTGGTCCATGCCGCGAAACCTCAAGTACGTGTAACCGAACCCGTTACCCGCATCGCTTGCCGCCGTAAACGAGGGCATTCCCTGGAGCAAAAACGGAATGTCGCGACCTACATTTTGCTTCGCCAGGTCAGCGGGTTTTAGGCGCAGTTGGGGCATGGGGCTGCGCTCGCTCGGGCGGCTCGCTACCAGCGAAACCTCGTTCAATACCAAGCGGTCTGCGGTGTCAACCTTGGGGCTTGGAAGCTGCGCCCGAAGGCCAAGCGTTAAACTCAATGCCGCGGCAAAAAGGGAGTATTTAGGATGCATCGTGCACGGATTTAAACGGTTCTCGTGCACAGAAATGCCCGCACGCCTCGGCTGCGGCCTCGCGACTTCCTTGGCGGCATGACCCGCCCAGGTTCTAGGGTTTCATCTCAGCCGGTCTTCCTCGCCGGCACCCCTGTGCTTCGCCAAAGGTAACACACCGTGTGCAGCTAAAGTTCGCATGGCCACAATTTTTCGCGCGGAACCTTGGCCGGAAACCACCGAGTATGTTTTGGTACAAGTTTCTAATTCAGATTTATACAATTCGAAGTGTCGTGCGCGATCCGATTCTTTAGGGTGTTCGCGCAGGGGGTCAGGAGCCCAAGCCAAATCAGGCGCACACAGTAGGTAGAAGTCGCCTTCGAGGGGCATCGCGTCAATTTCGGGGTCGGCCTGCCCGTACTTTTCGCGGAACCAAATGCGGTGCGTAAGCACGTCGGTGTCGTCAAAGACTAGCTCCGCGCTCGCGGCAGCCAGTTCGGTCGACCGCTCGGCCTGCATTTGGGCCATGGCGCACACGTCGTCTGGGCCATAGTTCGCACCGCGCTCGCTAAGGTATTCCCGCGCAATTTCGGGAGTCCACAAGCATCCAAATTCCCGAGCGAGTTGCGCGGTTAGGTGGGTTTTGCCCGTGCTTTCGGGTCCCGTGATTACAATGCGAAGGGGTTTGCGTACCGCGATCACGACGCGGTCGTCGCCCCAGTCCATGCTTTCTAGGTGGTAGCGCTGGCCGAGGGCCCGACCCTCGCCTGATCGCATCACGTCAATGCCCTGGCGCCAGTCCAGTCCGGCAAAGCCTGCAGCTTTGTAAATGGCTTCTTTGGCACCCCACAGGAATCGGTGGTCCAGGTCGGCTACTTCGCGGTCCGACGCTACCCGGTTGATGACGCGGTCGATTTGCGCGCGCGGACCCTCCACATCGACGCCCACCGGCAGCAGGGGGTGGTAGGCTGCGACGGCCCACTGGCCTCCGTGCGACAAACTGACGTGGCCTTTGGGCAACACGGGTCGGCGTTCGTCGTAGGCCAAATCGCAGATTCCGAACGCGGAATCGGCCAATGCCGCCGCCAGGGCCATTCGTGCGGCGACGAAGGCGGTGCGCCGCGGGCCGGGCTGAAATTCGGCCCACCGCACACGGTCCGCTGGCGAAAGATAGTCCGCCCAATTCGGTTCGGAAGCCTCAAAATCAGCGGCTTGATTCAGCGAAACCCGCGCAAGGACGAGGCCAAAATGACCGAGTTCGGCGACTTCAGCCCCCGAGAATTCCGTATCTTTGCGCCTCCAATTAATCATTGCTATGTCTTCGACCACTGCTACGAACTACGTACCCTACAAAGTAAAGGATATGTCCCTCGCCGAATGGGGACGCAAAGAAATTACCCTCGCTGAGGCGGAAATGCCCGGTTTGATGGCCCTCCGCAAGGAATACGGCGCCAGCAAACCCCTCGCTGGGGCGCGCGTCGCCGGCTGCCTTCACATGACGATCCAGACCGCCGTGCTCATCGAGACCCTCGTGGAACTCGGCGCCGAAGTGACCTGGTCTTCGTGCAACATTTTCTCGACCCAAGACCAC
The DNA here is from genome assembly GCA_041158165.1 of Bacteroidota bacterium. Classification (GTDB taxonomy): domain Bacteria; phylum Bacteroidota; class Bacteroidia; order Flavobacteriales; family Schleiferiaceae; genus TMED14. Next base: position 45,384 of record JBEBBW010000005.1, on the reverse strand, counting down.
GCCGCGGCCGCCATCGCAGCCGCCGGCATCAGCGTGTACGCGTGGAAGGGCCAGACCGAAGAGGAGTTTGACTGGTGCATCGAGCAGACCCTGTTCTTTGGCGAAGGCAAGCAGCCCCTCAACATGATTCTTGACGACGGCGGCGACCTCACCAACATGGTGCTCGACCGCTACCCGGAGTTGGTTGCGGGCATCGGCGGTATCTCGGAAGAGACGACCACCGGCGTACACCGCCTCTACGAGCGCATGATCAACGGCACGCTTCCGTTGCCCGCCATCAACGTCAACGACTCGGTAACCAAGTCGAAGTTCGACAACAAGTACGGCTGTAAGGAATCGGCGGTAGACGCGGTTCGCCGCGCTACCGACCTGATGATGGCTGGCAAAGTGGTGGTGGTTGCAGGCTACGGCGACGTGGGCAAGGGCACGGCGGCTTCGTTCCGCGGAGCCGGTGCGCGCGTGATCGTGACCGAAATCGACCCGATTTGCGCCCTGCAGGCCGCCATGGACGGCTACGAGGTGAAGAAGATGGACAACGCCATTCCGCGCGCCAACATCGTCTGCACGGCCACGGGCAACAAGAACATCGTGACCGAGCGCCACTTCCGCATGATGAAGGACAAGACGGTCGTCTGCAACATCGGCCACTTCGACAACGAAATCGACATGGCTTGGCTGAACACGAACTACGGCCACACCAAGTCAGAGATCAAGCCTCAGGTCGACCTCTACAACATCGAGGGCAACGACATCATCGTTCTGGCCGAAGGCCGCCTCGTGAACCTGGGTTGCGCCACCGGCCACCCTTCGTTTGTGATGTCGAACTCGTTCACCAACCAGACGTTGGCCCAGATCGAGCTCTACACCAACAAGGGCAAGTACCCCAACGAGGTGTTCACGCTGCCCAAGCACCTCGACGAGAAGGTTGCCTTCCTGCACCTCGAGTCGATCGGCGTGGAGCTGGACAACCTGAGCCCCGACCAAGCCGCCTACATCGGCGTCGACGTCAAGGGTCCGTTCAAGCCCGAGACCTACCGCTACTAAGCCACGTTGGTGGTTTTGCACGGAACCCGGCCGCGAGGCCGGGTTTTTTTGTGAAATAAAAAAACCCGACTGCTCGCGCAGCCGGGGTCGCCAGTAGCCAGAAACCAGCTACTTAAATTCCGAAGGCCTTCTTGATCGAATCCACGGCGTCGAGCTTCTCCCACGTGAAGAGCTCCACCTTCATGGTCTTGACTTCGATGCCTTTGTCGGTCGGACGCTTGAACGACTTCTCGACGATCTGCGGCGCGCGGCCCATGTGGCCGTAGGCTGCAGTCTCCGAGTAAATCGGGTTGCGCAAGCCAAACTTTGTCTCGATGCCGTAGGGGCGAAGGTCAAACAGCTTTTGCACGCGCTCGGCAATGGCGCCGTCCGCCAGCTTTTTGCCGTCGGCACCGCGCACTGAGGCCGTACCGTAGGTATTCAGGTAGAAGCCCACTGGCTCCGCTACGCCAATGGCGTAGGCGAGCTGGACCAGTACTTGCTTGGCCACACCGGCAGCCACCAAGTTCTTGGCCACGTAGCGCGCCGCGTAGGCTGCAGAGCGGTCCACCTTCGAGGGGTCCTTGCCACTGAAGGCTCCGCCGCCGTGGGCACCCTTGCCGCCGTAGGTGTCGACAATGATCTTGCGGCCCGTGAGGCCCGTGTCGCCGTGCGGTCCGCCGATCACGAACTTGCCCGTCGGGTTGATCAGGTAGCGCACGTCGGCGTTGAACAGGCGCTGCACGCGTCGCGGCAACTGCTTCTTAATGCGCGGAATGAGGTAGCGCTTGATGTCGGCCGTAATGCGCTCCTGCATCGGCTTTTCGTCGGCGAAGTCGTCGTGCTGCGTCGAGATCACAATCGTGTCGATGGCCTCGGGCACGTTCCGGTCGCTGTAGCGAATCGTCACCTGGCTTTTGGCGTCGGGGCGCAGGTACTTCATCACCTTGCCCTCCTTGCGGATGGCGGCGAGCTCGCGGAGCAGCAGGTGGCTCAATTCCAACGCCAACGGCATGTAGGTGTCGGTCTCGTCGGTGGCGTAGCCAAACATGATGCCCTGGTCGCCGGCGCCTTGCTCTTCCTTCGAAGCGCGGTCCACACCCTGGTTGATGTCGGGCGACTGCTCGTGGATGGCACTGAATACTCCGCAGGAATTGGCCTCAAACATGTACTCCGACTTGGTGTAACCGATGCGGCGAATTACTTCGCGGGCGATTTCGCCGGCGTCGATGTAGGTGCGCGACTTCACTTCGCCAGCCAAGACTACTTGGCCCGTAGTTACAAGGGTTTCGCAGGCAACCTTCGAATCGGGGTCAAACGCTAGAAAATGGTCGACAAGGGCGTCCGAAATTTGGTCCGCAACTTTGTCGGGGTGTCCTTCTGATACGGACTCGGAGGTAAATAAGTAGCTCATAGCAACAAGTTTAATGCTGCGTGCTCAAGAGGCCAATTGCGGTAAGGGATGCTTCGCCGGACGTTCGTCCCCCGGTTTAGCATTTTTTACCGTGGTTGCAATCGGACCAAATCCTTCCACGCGCCGCAAAGGTAGGCACCAAGCCATTTGCCGCAACCAGTGAAGTAAAAACGCGATCTTTTGACCGATGCAAACCTCGAGCTCCGTGCCTAACTTTGCAGCGCTTATCCAGAAAGACTGAGGGACGGGCCCGTTGACGTCTTGGCAACCCTAAAAACCCTGTAGGGTGCCAACTCCCGCTGCCGAAGCCATTGGGGCTGAGGTGGAAAGATGAGTCTAAGGCCATGTGCCCCACGAGTCCTTCTGCTTAAGCGCAACGAACGAAGGACTATGCATCCACTCCAAAAAATCGCCCGCGAACGCGTCCTCATACTCGACGGCGCCATGGGCTCTATGCTCCAGGAATACCGCCTCGACGAGGCCGGCTACCGCGGTGCGCGCTTTGCCGACTGGGGCCAGCCGCTCAAGGGCAACAACGACCTGCTCAACCTGACCCAGCCCCAGATCGTCGAAGAAATCCACGCCAAGTACTTCGCGGCCGGCGCCGACATCGTCGAGACCAACACCTTCAACGCCCAGACCGTTTCGATGGCCGACTATGGCATGGAATCCCTGGTGCGCGAACTCAACCTCGCCGGAGCCCAGCTGGCCCGCAAGGCCGCCGACGCCTACAGCACGCCCGACAAACCCCGCTTTGTGGCCGGCGCCATTGGCCCGACCAACCGCACCCTTAGCCTGAGCCCCGACGTCAACCGTCCGGCGTTCCGCGCCATCACCTTTGACGAGCTGGCCACCGCCTACCAAGAACAGGCCGAGGCCCTCATCGAGGGAGGCGTCGACGTGCTGCTGGTCGAGACCATCTTCGACACCCTCAACGCCAAGGCGGCGCTCTTCGCCATTCAAGACGCCTTCTCGGCGACCGGCAAAGAAGTTCCGATTATGATCAGCGGAACCATTACTGACGCCAGCGGCCGCACCCTCAGCGGGCAAACTACCGAGGCCTTCTTGATCAGCATGAGCCACATGCCCCTGCTGAGCATCGGCCTGAACTGCGCACTCGGTGCCAAGGACCTGCGGCCCTACTTGCAGACGCTCGCGGCCAACACGCCGTTCCTGATCAGCGCCTACCCCAACGCGGGCTTGCCCAACGCCTTTGGCGGCTACGACGAAACGCCGTCGCAAATGGCCGACGCCGTGACGGAATACCTCGACCTGGGCATCGTCAACATCCTTGGCGGTTGCTGCGGAACCACTCCCGACCACATCCGCGAATTCGCCGCCCGCGCCGCCGGACGCCAACCCCGAATCCCCCAAGCCCAATGAAGCTGAGTGGACTTGAACCCCTAGTTATCACCGCGGCGACCAACTTCGTCAACGTCGGCGAACGCACCAACGTTACGGGATCGCGCAAGTTCCTGCGCCTCATCCAAGAGGGCAACTACGACGCGGCGCTCGACATCGCCCGCGACCAGGTCACCGGCGGCGCCCAAATTCTCGACGTCAACATGGACGAAGGCATGCTCGACGGCGTCGAGGCCATGACCACCTTCCTCAACCTCATTGCCTCCGAACCCGACATCGCGCGCATTCCCATCATGATCGACTCGTCGAAGTGGGAAATCATCGCAGCCGGCCTCAAGTGCGTTCAGGGCAAGGCCGTCGTCAACTCCATCTCGCTTAAGTCGGGCGAGGCGGAATTCCTTTACCAAGCGCGCCACTGCCGCCGCTTCGGGGCAGCCGTCATCGTCATGGCATTTGACGAGCAGGGCCAGGCGGACTCCTACGACCGCCGTGTCGAAATCTGCCAGCGCGCGTACAACTTGTTGGTGGCCGACGGCTTCCCCGCCGAAGACATCATCTTTGACCCCAACATCTTCCCGGTGGCCACCGGCATGGACGAGCACCGCCGCAACGCGCTGGACTTTTTTGAGGCCACGGCCTGGATCAAGGCCAACCTGCCCGGCGCCAAGGTCAGCGGCGGCGTGTCCAACGTCAGTTTCAGCTTCCGCGGCAACGACCACGTGCGCGAGGCCATGCACGCCTGCTTTCTGTACCACGGAATCCGCAACGGCATGGACATGGGCATCGTCAACCCCGGCCAGCTGGTCGTCTACGAACAAATCGAGGCGGAACTCCGCGAGCGCATCGAAGACGTACTGCTCGACCGCCGCGACGACGCCACTGAGCGCCTTTTGGCCTACGCCGAAGACGTCAAGGGCGCCGGCCAAGTCCGTCAAAAAGACGAATCATGGCGCGAACTTCCCATCGACTCCCGCATCGAACACAGCCTGGTCAACGGCCTTGACGCCTACGTCGAGCTCGACGCCGAAGAGGCCATGAAGGCCCTGGGCAGCCCCTTGGCCGTCATCGAAGGCCCGCTGATGCGCGGCATGAACGTCGTCGGCGACCTGTTTGGTGCGGGCAAAATGTTCCTGCCCCAGGTCGTCAAGTCGGCCCGCGTGATGAAGCGCGCGGTGGCCTGGCTGGAGCCCCACTTCGCGGCAGAATCTGCGGCGGCCGGCACGGCTCCGCGCAAGCAAGGCAAAATCTTGCTGGCCACGGTCAAGGGCGACGTGCACGACATCGGCAAAAACATCGTCGGGGTCGTCCTGCAGTGCAACAACTTCGAGGTCATTGACTTGGGGGTTATGGTTCCGCCCCAAAAAATCCTCGACGCAGCCCGCGAACAAGGGGTGGACGCCATTGGCCTCAGCGGCCTGATCACGCCCTCGCTCGACGAAATGGTGTTCTTGGCCAGCGAAATGCAGCGCCAGGGCTTCACCATTCCGCTGCTGATCGGCGGAGCCACCACCTCTCGCGCCCACACCGCGGTTAAAATTCAGCCCGTCTACCACGGCCCGCTGGTGCATGTCAACGACGCATCGCGCGCAGTTCCGGTCGTCCAAAAGCTGCTTAGTGCGGAATCTGCCGACTACAGCGCCGAGGTCCGCGCCGACTACGATCGCCTGCGCGAGCAGTACGCCAACCGCAGCGCCGAACGCCGCTTTGCCAGCATCGACCGGGCTCGCGCCCAGCGCTACCGCCCCGACTTCAGCGCCAAACCGGCCGCGCCGGCTCAGTACGGCGTGTTCCCGCTGCGCGACTACCCGCTCGAAGATTTGGTGCCCTACATCGACTGGACGCCCTTTTTTCAGGCATGGGACCTCCACGGCAAGTACCCGCGCATCCTGACCGACGAGGTGGTGGGCACCCAAGCGCAATCGCTCTTCGACGACGCCCAAGCGATGCTTCTCCAGATCGTGGCCGAAAAGTGGATTACGGCCCACGGCGTCTACGGGTTTTTTCCGGCCCGCCAAGACGGCGACGACATCGCGGTCCAAACGCCCCAGGGCGAGCGCAGCTTTCTTACCCTGCGCCAGCAGGGCCAAAAGGCCGACGGCCAACCCTACCTCGCGCTGGCCGACTTCATCGACCCAGCGGGCCAGGACACCCTGGGGCTCTTTGCCGTCACCACCGGCCACGGGGTCGAAGAGCGCACCCAAGCCTTTAAAGACGCCAACGACGACTACCGCGCGCTGATGCTCCAGGCTCTTGCCGACCGTTTGGCCGAAGCTTTTGCCGAACGCCTGCACCACCGCGTGCGCACCGAATTCTGGGGCTACGCGGCCGGCGAAACCCTCAGCAACGATGCCCTCATCGCCGAGGAATACCAAGGAATCCGCCCGGCCCCGGGCTACCCCGCTTGTCCAGACCACCTCGAAAAGGACCTGCTATTTGAACTGCTCGACGCGGAACGCCACACCGGCCTGCACCTCACCGAGTCCAAGGCCATGTACCCCACGGCCGCGGTGAGTGGCTACTACTTTGCCCACCCCGAAGCTAAGTACTTCGGACTCGCCAAAATCGACCGCGACCAGGTCGCCGACTACGCCACGCGGCGCGGAATTCCGCTCGCCGACGCCGAACGTTGGCTCAACCCATTAATTAACTAGCAACTAGGTACTAGCAACTCGTTTATGAAAGTTACCGACCACATCGCTGCCGCCAACGGCAAAACCCTGTTCAGCTTTGAAGTGCTGCCTCCGCTCAAGGGCAACACCATTGACTCGCTCTTTGGAACCATCGAGCGCCTAATGCAGTTTGACCCGAAATTCATCGACGTCACTAGCCATCGCGAAGAGTACATCTTCAAAAAACACGATTCTGGCCTGCTTCAAAAGGTGCATACCCGCAAGCGTCCAGGCACCGTCGGAATCTGTGCGGCCATCCAAAACAAGTTCCGCATCGACACCGTGCCCCACATTATCTGCGGCGGATTTTCGCGCGAAGAAACCGAGTACGCCCTGATCGACCTGCACTACCTGGGCATCGACAACGTGCTGGTGCTGCGCGGCGACGCACTCCGCAGCGAGGGCAGCTTTGTGCCCGAACCCCAGGGCCACGCCTACGCCATCGACCTCCTGCGCCAAGTCAAGGACCTCAATCGGGGCAAGTACTTATACGATGAAGTTCAAAACTCCAATCCGAGCAACTTCTGCATCGGGGCCGCCGGCTATCCCGAGAAGCACTTTGAGGCACCGAGCATGAAGGCCGACCTCAAGCACCTCAAAGCCAAGGTCGACGCGGGCGCGGACTATGTGGTGACCCAAATGTTTTTCAACAACGAGCACTACTTCAAGTTCGTCGCCGAGTGCCGTGCGGCGGGCATCACGGTGCCCATCATTCCGGGCCTCAAACCCTTGACGGCCAAGAGCCAACTGCAGAGTATTCCGCGCAATTTTCACTTGAATTTACCCGACGATTTGATTGAAGCGGTTGAAGCGGCTAAAACGCCCGATGCGGTGAAGCAAGTCGGCGTGGAGTGGTGCATCGCGCAGTCTAAAGAGCTGATGGCCAAGGGCGCACCGGTGCTCCACTACTACACGATGAGCAAGGCCGACGAGACGGAGCAGATTGCTTCGGCACTTTTTTAATGGCTCCACCGTGGATAACTAGGGTAAAGGCCAAACAGTGTGGCACGAAAGTGGCCTTACCTTAGTCCTATGTCAGCACCCGCATTCAAGGCGCCACGGTTTGCAACCCACACCGACGGCCAGCCCTTCTTTCAGATTTTAACCCAGCGCGTCAATCAGTACTTCAAGGAGCACAACAAGTCTTCGAAGGGCGACGTGCGACTTTACACCAAGACTGGGGTGCTGCTTTCGGCCTTCTTCGCGACCTATGTGGCGGTGCTCTACTTCGGCGCCAGCTTTTGGATCGCGCTACCGTTTTGGATCATTCTCGGGCTCCTCACGTCGGCGATTGGCTTTAACGTGATGCACGACGGCGCCCACGGCAGCTACTCCAAGTACGAATGGCTGAATTCCTTGGCCGGCCACACACTAAGTATGCTTGGTGCGAGTGTCGCCCTTTGGAAAAACAAGCACAACGCCATCCACCACACCTTTACCAACATCGACGGCCTCGACGACGACATCGACGCCGGGGGCATGATCCGCATGGCCGAAACCCAACCGCACAAGGGCATCCACAAAATGCAGCACTACTACTGGCCCGTGCTCTACAGCTTGCTCTACATCTACTGGTTGGCCTTTACCGATTTTAAAAAGTACTTCACCGGCAAGGTGGGCGATGTACCCATCCGCAAGTTCACGTTTGCTGAGCACGTCGGATTCTGGATGTGGAAGACGATCCACACCACCATGGTGGCCATCCTACCGATTTACCTCATCGGATTTTGGCCGTGGTTCTTTGGATTTTTGCTTATGGCATCGATCACGGGCCTTTCGTTGAGCGTAGTTTTTCAGCTAGCCCACGTGGTCGAGGGTGCCACCTTCGCCAAGTCTGAGGTCGCCGACCCCACCAACATTGAGTCCGAATGGGCGGTGCACCAGCTTCAGACGACGGCCAACTTCGCCACGCGCAGCCGGATTCTTACCTGGCTTTTGGGCGGACTCAACTTCCAAGTGGAGCACCACCTTTTTCCGCGAATCAGCCACGTGCACTACCCGGCGATTTCGCGCATCGTGAAAGAAACCTGTGCGGAATTCAACGTACAGTACCAGGAGTTCCGCACGTTTGCCGACGCCCTAGGGGCCCACGTACGCCACCTTAAACGCTTGAGCGTCGCGTAGTTCGACCGTGCAATGGGCCGGCCTTAGTCGATTCTATGCTTACAAGTTGCTGATTTGCAGCGATACCCCGTCGTACTGAACGCGGTAGGGTAGGAGGCCCCACGCGGTACTTCCGCTGGTCGCGCTCCCGTCAAAAAGCAGAAAGCGCTGGCCGTCGCACGCGCATTCGGCGTAGAGGCCTTCCACCACCGTGCTCGCGCCACAGGGTTGCGAAATATGGTTTGGGCAGCGCAGGTCGTACACACCAAAGTCGTTGGCGTCGCCAAAGTTGGTTCGACGGTACACGGCCACGCCGCCGTGGCCCCAGTCTGCGCGCTCGTACACGCCGCCAACAAACTGAAGATCAAAGGCTGACGGGCTATTCAAGAAAATGGTTTCGCTCAAGAGCACGTAGGGCACAGGGTGCCGATTGTCGGTCCCGTCGCAGGCCAAAAGCGCAACGGCCAAGCTCGATAGAAAAAAAAACTTTTTCATTTAGCAAACAAACCTACGTTTAACCTGCTTATCCACATTAATTCTTCGTTATTTTAGCCCACTGATTCGCAACGGATCCACCTAATACGCTTTGCTTATGCGTCTACGCTACGCCCTCTTAGTGCTGATTTTCGGAGCTTCCACCCTCGCGTGGGGCCAAGCCCGTCCTGGTTCCATTCGCGGAACGGTCAAAGACAAAAAGACCGGCGAGGAGCTGGCACAGGCCATTATTACGGTCAAGTCGGGTCAATTCAAGATCGCCTCAGGCGCTTCTGATTTCGACGGAAACTACAACATCAACCCGGTTCAGCCCGGCACCTACACCGTCGTGTGTGAGATGTTTGGCTACACGTCGACGACGTTCACGGGCGTGGAGGTTAACCCCGGCCGCCCCACCGAATTGAAGTTTAGTATGTCGCCTTCGAGCGTGGAGCTCGGATCAGTTGACGTAGTGGCCAAGTACGAGGCGCCGTTGATTGAAAAGGGAAAAACGGCGGCGAGCTTTAGTGCGGACCAAATCCGCAACCTGGCTGGCCGTGGCGTGAACGCAGTCTTATCTCAAACGGCGAGCGTGGTTCAAGACGAGCGCAGCGGCGGCACCTTCTTCCGCGGCGGCCGTAGCGACGGTAACGTTGTGTTCGTAGACGGTGTGAAAATGCGCGGTGACATCAACCTTCCCCGCGAAGCCATTCAAACGACCGAGGTAATCACGGGCGGTGTCCCCGCGCAGTACGGTGACGTAACCGGCGGTGTCATCTCGACGACCACGAAGGGCCCAAGCCCCCGCTACTTCGGAACGGTGGAATACGTTACGTCGTCGCTTTTCGACAGAAACAACTACCACCTTGGCGGTTTGACCCTTGGCGGCCCGCTCTTGTTCAACAAAGACAAGACAGCGCCGATTGTAGGTTTCCTGCTTGCTACGGAGTATAGTTACACGGGTGTAGGTCGTCCCTACGCAACGCCGGTTTACAAAGTCAAAGACGACGTACTGGCCGACCTCAAGGCCAATCCGTTGATGCCGACGGCCACGGGATTAGGTACGATTCGCCGCGCGGAACTTCTTACCCGCGATGCTTTTGAAATTGTTCCTACGCGCTTGAACGTAGCAAGTACGGTGTTCCGCGCTACCGGCAACATCAACATCAAGACGAGCAAGAAAACCAACCTGGTTTTGGGTGGCCGTGCCTTCTACTCGAGCGGGCGCAACGGAAGCTTCTTCCATTCGCTGCTCAACTACGACAACAACGGCGCATCGACCCAGCGCGACCTTTCAGGTTACGTGCGCTTTACCCAACAGTTTGGCAACGGTGACGACAAAGGCTTGATCAAGAACGCGTTCTACACCATCCAGGCAGACTACACGATCAACAACTTCAAGAACTTTGACCCGAACCACGGAGACAACATCTTCCGCTACGGCCACGTGGGCAACTTTGAAACTGGCCGCATCGGACTGTACGGCTATGGCCAAGACGCCAAGACTGGAATTACGGCGTGGCGTAAACTCCTCGACCTTGACACCGGTATTGCGTTCACTCCGTCGAGCTACAACCCCATCTTGGGCGCCTACACGCAGTCCTACTACAACCTCGTTAACAGCGGGTTGATCGCCAACAACGTCGCCAACTTAGTGAACATCCAGCAGGGTGGAGGCCTTCTCAACGGTCAAGCCCCTTACGATGCCTACGGCCTCTTTGGCAACGTGGGTGCCGTACAATCTGGCTACAACTACAGCCAAAACGAGCAGTACCGCATCACGGCGTCGACCAACTTCGACATCAAGGGCCACTCGCTCATCGCCGGTTTGGAGTACGAGCAGCGCTTTGACCGCAGCTTTGGAGTCGCTTCAGCTGCCCTGTGGACGCTGATGCGCAACCTTCAGAACGACCACATGCGCGAGCTAGACCTTGAGAATCCGCTGCTTGTGTACCGCGACGGCGTGTTCCAGGACACCATTTTCTACAACCGCGCACTCGACCTCTCCAAGCCCCGCGCGTTTGACCGCAACCTGCGCAAGAAACTTGGATGGGATCCCGACGGAAAAGACCAGCGCTTGCTCGACATCGATAACATTTCTCCCGACGATTTCGCGCGCTACGGCGGACTGTCGCTGTTCTCTGCACAGGAACTCGTGAACCCGGGTGGTTCATCTTACGTGAGCTACTTCGGCTACGACTACACGGGCAACCTACTTGAGGGCAACCCAACGCTGGCGGACTTCTTCCGCGCCACAGACGGAGCAGGCAACCGCACCTACCCGGTTCGTGCCTTCCAGCCGATTTACATGGCTGGTTACATCCAAGACCAGTTCACGTTTGAAGACCTGTTCTTCAACGTGGGTGTTCGCGTCGACCGCTACGACGCCAACCAGCCTGTCTTGCGTGATCCGTTCTCGCTGTTCCCTGCCCACACGGTGGCCGACGTGAAGGCTCGCGGTGGCCTGGAGGGCAGCGATATTCCGACCTCGATGGGTGACGACTACATGGTGTACGTAGACGACATCAAGAACCCCAAGCGCATCATTGGCTACCGAAACGGATTTGACTGGTTCAACGCCGACGGTTCTCCCCAGCCCAACCCTACGGTGATTGCCAACGCTTCAGGTGGCCAGGCCAAGCCTTGGATCTTCGAAGAAGCGTTCTCTGACCCGAGCAATCCTAACGCGCCTGTACTCAGCGAAAAGTCGTTCCGCGACTACCGCCCCCAGGTAACCGTGAGTCCGCGTATCTCGTTCCAATTCCCGATCTCAGATGTGGCCGAGTTCTTTGCCCACTACGATCTTTTGGTACAGCGCCCGACGGCAGCCCAGTCGCGCTTCAATCCGTTTGACTACCAAAACTTGGTGTTCGGTAATGCCTCGGTAGTGGACAACCCAGAACTCCTTCCCCAGAAGCAGACAGAATACGAAATCGGCTTCCGCCAGAAGTTGACGGACCGCAGTGCGTTGAAAATTAACGCGTTTTACCGTGAATACCGCGATTTGATTCAAACGGTATCGGTTACAGAGGCCTACCCTGCTACCTACGTAACCTACGGCAACCGTGACTTCACCACGTCGAAGGGCTTTAGCTTCCAGTACGACCTGCGCCGTGTGGGTAATGTGCAAATGAATGCGCAGTACTCGTTGACGTTTGCCGACGGCACGGGTTCGGGTGCAGAATCAGGTCTCTCGCTTGCGCGGACGGGTTTGCCGAACATTCGCTACATCGTTCCGCTTGACTACGACCAACGTCACAACCTTTCGGGTAACATCGACTTCCGCTACGGCCAAGGCGTAGACTACAATGGTCCGGTTTGGGGCAAGGTGAAGGTGTTTGAGAATGCCGGTGTCAACATGCTGGCGACGGCCGGTTCAGGCTTTCCGTATTCTCGCCGCGTTCGCGCATACTCGATTACGGAGTCTGCGACCCCCGTGGTTGGCCTGCTCAACGGTTCACGCCTGCCATGGCAGTTCCGCGTGGACATGACGGCCAACAAGGTTTGGTACTACAACAAAGGCAAAAACAACTTTGAAGTGTACCTCCAAGTGCTGAACGTGCTCAATGCCGCCAACGTGCTTGGCATTTACCCGTACACTGGTTCGCCCGACGACGACGGATACCTTTCTTCGCCTCAAGGCCAGCAAGCAATTGCCTTTACCGCCAACGCTCAAGCGTTCTCGGATTTGTACACCATGCGCATGGTTAACCCCACCAACTTCTCGACTCCCCGCCTGCTTCGCTTGGGCGTTCGTCTGGGTCTGTAATACCGTATAATGTTAGTTATGAACAAGCATCTCTTTCTTTTCGCTGCTTCAGTCCTCGGATTCACGGCAATGGCCCGTGAAGACGTGGGTACGACTTCGGGCAAGACGACCCGTTCCAACAAAACGGTAGAGGAACTCTGCCAGCCCTCACGTGCTCAGTCCGACTTGAATATCAACAACGTTCGCGCAACGATTCTCGGCGGCGGCGACATGTGGTGGGACCTCAACGTAGCCCGCTACGAAGTGCCCAAAGGAAGCAACCGCCACTCCATGTTTGCGGGCTCGCTGTGGCTTGGCGGTCTGGACGAGGGTAACCAGCTCAAGCTGGCGGCCATGACCTACCGTTCGCGCGGTAACGATTTTTGGCCGGGTCCGCTTTCGACCGATGGACTTGCGTCGGTGACCAAAGAGGTATGTGACAAGTACGACCGCCACTGGATCATCACGCGCGAGCAAGTGGAGATGCACCGCGGATGGCTGCTTTGCAAAAACGATCCTGACTGTGACGTGGCCGCCAAATACCCCGGTTACGAGGGCAGCATCCCCGACATTATCAAGAACTGGCCAGCTCACGGAGTGGAAGGTGAGCTTCCCTACACGCTGGCCCCGTTCATCGACCTTGACGGCGACGGACGCTACGACTACAACGAAGACTACCCCGCCTACGACTTGGACCGTGCCTACGATTGCCGACTCAAAGAAACCGACATCCTCTACGGAGACCAAACCATTTGGTGGGTGTACAACGACCGCGGTAACGTCCACACGGAGACCAACGCTGGCGCCATGGGCTTTGAAATTCGCGCACAAGCGTTTGCTTTTGCGACGAACGACGAGATCAACAACATGACGTTCAACAACTACCGCATCATTAACAAGTCGACGTTCCGCCTGACGAACACCTACTTCTCGACCTGGTTTGACGCGGATTTGGGTAACTACCTCGACGACATCATTGGTTCAGACATTCCGCGCGGACTCGGCTTTGTGTACAATGCCGACATTGACGACGAAGGTCCGATTGGTTACGGGGTTAATCCTCCGGCGATTGGTTTCGACTTCTTCCAAGGTCCTTTTGCTGACTACTTCGACGGCCGCGACAACGACCGCGACGGCTGCATCGACGGAGTTCGCGACGAGAATGGTGTATGTATTCCTGAAAACCCGGTTACCGGCGTGAACGAGCGCATCATCATGTCAGGCTTCATGTACTACAACAACACAGGTTCAGCGTTTTCGGGCAACCCCAACAACGCATCTGAATTCTACAACTACATGCAGTCGCGCTGGAAGAACGGCAACCCTATGGTTGTGGAAACGCCTTGTGGGCCTGGTTGTACTGGCAACGGAGACGGCTTTACGGCGGACGGTACCGGTTTAGCTACGCTCTTTGCCTACCCGGGTAACACCTATGACACCACAGGAGTAACGGCTCCGCTTGCCCCACAAAACTGGTTTGAGTCTCCCGACAACCGCCAAGACAAGCGCGGTCTGCACAACGCAGGTCCGTTCTCACTCGCTCCCGGCGCATTGAACTTCATTACCACGGGCGCAGTATGGGCGCGCAACACCAACGATCCAGGCCCCCTCTTCTCTGTGGAGCGCGTGATCATTGCCGACGACAAGGCCCAAAGCCTATTCGACAACTGCTTCCAAATTTTGAACGGTCCTGACGCGCCCGACATGGAAATCCAAGAGCTTGATCGCTCGGTTGTCCTCATGCTTTCGTACCGCGAAGGACAGAACAACGACAACTTCGATTACCAAGAAATTGATCCGTTGATTCAAGATCCGAACAACACCTACAAGTTTGAAGGCTTCCAAATTTACCAGCTTAAGAACGCCAACGTATCGATGGCAGACCGCTACGATCCGAGTCAGGCACGCTTGATTGCGCAGTGCGACATCAAAAACGGCGTGAGTCGTTTGATTAACTGGGAGTTAGACCCTGAATTGGAGCTTTTGGTTCCCCAAGACATGACGCTTCGCTCGGCCAACAACGGTATTCAGACGTCCTTCCATGTGACCGAGGACGCGTTCGCCACCGGAACGGACCGCCGTTTGGTCAACCACCGCGAGTACTACTTCTCGGTGGTAGCATACTCCTACAACGAATTTGAGAAGTTCGACCAAGTTCTTACACCAGGTGGACAGCGCCGTCCGTACTTGGCAGGTCGCAACAACGTGAAGAAGTACGTGGGTATCCCGCACCAAGTAAATGCCGAGAACAACGGTACGATTCAAAATGCCAAGTACGGCGATGCCCCCATCATTACCCGCATTGAAGGAATGGGCAATGGCGGAGCCAAGCTCGAGCTGAGCAAGGAGTCAGAGGATCAAATTGTTACCAACTTCCGCCTCGACAACACCGTGTACCAGGCGGGCAATGGTCCAGTGAACATCAAGGTGGTCGATCCGCTTCGCGTGAAGTCGGGCAACTACACGATGACTTTTAGCGGCACGAACGCCAATGCAACTTGGAGTATCGAAGATGAGAACGGAGACGTAGTGGCCACATCGGCAGGATCAATTTCCTTCCTGGTCGAGCAACTGGTGCCGGAGCTCGGTATTTCCATCGACATTCGAAATCAAGAGGCACCGGGCAACGACGTAGATAACCTTCGCAATCAGGGTATACTTGGCGGAGAGATTGTCTACGAAGACCCAACTAAGCCGTGGCTGAGTGGTGTGGCAGACAATGCAGATTACGGCCCACGGAACTGGCTTCTCGCGGGCAACAACGAGGTGTCAACGCCTCCTGGATCCTACTACAAGGACTTCCCGGGCGACAGCAAGGCGCGCTTTTCTACGATTCTGGGTGGCACTTGGGGCCCGTTCGCCTACGCCAGCTTCTTAGGTCGCGGATTCGCTGCGGGCAACACGATCTGGGGCATGGGCCCAGCGGACTCCTCAATGAGTGCCTTCACGGCGCGCATGAGCCCAACCGAGCTGCACAGTGTCGACATTGTCTTCACTGACGACCGCTCGAAGTGGACGCGTGTACCAGTATTTGAGATGGGCGACGACGCATCGCTTAACGCGGGCGGAACGCGCAAGTGGCGCCTTCGTTCTGACCTCGGCTGGGATCTCGTCAACGGTGAACTCGTGCGCAGCACGACAACCACGGGTTGGTCGTGGTTCCCAGGTTACGCCATCGACCTTGAAACCGGCACCCGTTTGAACATTGCGTTTGGCGAGAACAGCTGGATGATTGGCGACCGCGGTAACGACATGCTCTTCAACCCGACGAGCCGCGAGCGCGCCCCGCTTGCCGACAACGTAACGGGCGGCTACCGCTTCGGTGGACAGCACAACCTCTACATCCTTGGACCCTACCTTCAGGCTGGTTTGACCCGTACTCCGCTGGATTACGCAGGTTCAGACGAAACGAAGAACCCGCTGTACGCAGATTTCGGCAACATGAGCAACATCTTGAGCCGAAACCGCGTGACTAAGTCACTCATGTGGGTGTCCATTCCTCTGATGGAGCCACGCTTCAACGATGCAAACCTCTACGAACCGCGCACGTCGCCCAACGGTCTTCCGTCAGTAGCTCGTGTAAAGATTCGCATGGCACGTCCCTACGAGCGCTACGTAACCGATAATTCCAATAATGGAAATCCGAAGTACCTCTTTAGCACAGCCAATGCGGCTACGGTTACGGGAGATGCGGCTACGGCACAAAACGCCTTGTCGACGGTCCGCGTTGTTCCCAACCCTTACTACAGCTTAAGTCAGTACGAGACGTCGCAAAACGACAACCGTGTGAAGATTACCAACTTGCCTCCGCGCTGTACGATTTCAATCTACACTACGGACGGTTCGTTGGTGCGGACGATGCGCAAGGACAACAGCGATACCTGGATTTATTGGGATTTGACCAACAACTACCAGGTGCCTATCGCCAGTGGAGTGTACTTAATTCACGTTGATGCCCCGGGCATTGGCCAGACCATTGTGAAGTGGTTCGGCACCATGCGTCCGTTCAACCCAACAGGATTCTAAGACGTACTTGATTATGAAAAAGATTTTAGTTGCAGTCGCACTGCTTTCAGCAGCTACGGCGTTTGCCGGGAACCCGGTCCGTTCAGGTTCTGCGGGCGCTTCAGAACTCCTTGTGAATCCTTGGGCGCGCACGGCGGGCTGGGGTGAAGGCAACACAGCCAACATCAAGGGTTTTGAAGGCCTCTACGGAAACGTCGCCGGCATTGCCCGCATTGACGGCCTGCAGGCTGGTTTTGCCAACACGCAGTGGCTCGTGGGCAGCGGCATCACACTGAACGCGGGAAGCCTCATCACTCCGACCGGGAACGGCGGCGTGCTCGGTATTCACATGAATAGCATGAACTACGGCGACATTGAGGTCACGACCGAAGATCAGCCAGATGGTGGACTTGGATCCTACCGTCCTTCGGCAACGATCATTGGGATTGCTTATGCCAAGAAGTTCACCCAGAGCATTTTTGGTGGTGTCAATATCAAGCTGTACAATTCCACAATCAACAACTTGAGTGCGACGGGTGTGTGCTTTGACGCCGGGGTTCAGTACGTGCCAAAGGACATTAAGGATTTTGCCTTCGGTATTACGATGCGGAACATTGGTCCTTCGTTCTCCTACCGAGGAGACGGTTTAAGCATCGTTCTTCCCGTGCCTACCGGAGCGTACACGAACAGCTTCCAAAACCGTTCAGAGGATTTTGAGCTTCCCACGCAGCTGTCCATCGGCGCCAGCAAGGGCTTCACCCTGATGGCCGGCCACAAGTTGACGTTTGCGGGCAACTTCATCTCGAACTCGTTCAAGAAGGACCAGTTCACGGTGGGTGCAGAGTACGCCTACAAAGAGCTTTTCGCGCTTCGCGCCAGCTGGGCTCAGTTCGACAACCGCTTTGACGGGCTTCGCAACGAGGCCTTCAGTGGCCCTGCAGCAGGCTTCACGTTCAATGTGCCCATTGGCGACGGCAAGCTTGACTTGAGCTACGCGTACCGAATGACCAATTCTTCTTTTGGTGGCGTGCATACGGTCGGCACGGCAATTGTTCTCTAATTCGCACAAGTTTTCATGCAAGGAGACCTCCAGTAGGAGGTCTTCTTCGCTTTTAACACCGTTTGATTATGTCAGTTTCGTACTACACCCCTGAGGGCTTTAAGAAGTTGAAGGAAGAGCTTGAGCACCTTCGCAGCGTGGAGCGTCCGCGCGTTTCAGAGCAAATAGCCGAAGCGCGCGACAAAGGTGACCTTAGTGAAAACGCCGAGTACGATGCCGCAAAGGAGGCTCAAGGCTTACTTGAAATGAAGATTGCCAAGATGGAAGAGTTGGTGGCCAATGCGCGCATCGTAGATGAATCACAGTTCGATACCTCAAAGGTGCTCATCTTGTCGAAGGTTACCGTTCGCAACCCGGCCAACGGTGCGACGATGAAGTACACCCTGGTGAGCGAACAAGAGGCAGACTTAAAGTCAGGAAAAATTTCAGTAAGCTCGCCCATCGGAAAAGGATTGCTTGGGAAATCTGCGGGCGAAATTGCGGAAATCCAGGTTCCGAGCGGAATTATGAAGCTAGAAGTACTAACTATAGAACGCTGAAAATGGCTAGTATTTTTACCCGAATCATTTGCGGAGAAGTTCCGTGCTACAAAGTCGCTGAGACGCAGCATGCCTTTGCCTTTTTGGATATCCGCCCGTTAACCCAAGGCCACACGCTAGTCGTTCCTAAACGTGAGGTTGAGAATATTTTTGATCTTCCCGAAGAAGATTACGTTGCTGTATTTGATCTTGTGCGCGCCGTTGCAGAGGCCCAAAAAGCGACACTACCTTGTACTCGGGTCGGGCTGAGTGTGCTCGGATTTGAGGTTCCGCACGCCCACGTGCACGTTGTGCCCCTGCGAAGTGAAGCGGATTTAAACTTTGCCAATCCGAAACTGCAGCTCGACGTAGAGGAATTCAATGAGCTAGCGCAGCGTCTTCGGGACGCCCTCGAGGTAGCATCCATTTAAATTCTTTATTGTGCCTTGAAGTTCAAGGTATTGGAATTTTTTTTAAATTCCGCATACCTAAACTTTAAACGCACATAAGATGAAGAAAATCCTACACATTTTGGGGTGGATGCTTTTGACCGCTGGCGCCGCGCAGGCCCAAGTGGTGCTGAACATCATGTCGCCGAGCTCGATTCAGGGGGGCTTGACACACACCAACAACGGAAACGCCACCGGATGGGGCCTAGCCGACCTACTTAATCCTGCTGACGCCGTGCTCGATACGGTAGTCGTAATGGACGACAGTACGGCCGGTGTCAACACGGTGGTGGGTACTGACCCCAACACGGGCAATGCCTACCCGGGCATTCCGCTCAAGTACGAGGGCTGTAACCTCGACACTACGTCGATCTGGCAGAAGAACCGCCTTACCGGTAAAATTGTACTCATTGCCCGCGGAACCTGCGAATTTGGCCTCAAGGTATACCTGGCCGAACGCGCTGGTGCCCGTGCCGTGATCCTGTACAACCGCGACAACGCCTTATTGAATGCTGGCCCTGGTGCCTACGGTGCCTTCGCGACGATTCCCTTCGCGATGATTGCGCGCCCTGACGGCGATATGCTGCGTACGGCCATCGAAAGCGGCCAAACAGTGGTGGCCTTCTTGGGCAACAAGATTGGCGCCTTCCCGAACGACATGAGCATTTCACCTGCCGAGGCAATGTACCCTCCGGCCCTTGCAGTGCCAACCATGATTGCTCAAGACTCTAGCGACTTCAAGATGAACCTTGGATTCTGGACGCGCAACGACGGCTCGGCCAACCAAGCCAACGCCATTGCGAGCGTAACAGTGAAGCGCGGCGGTACAACCATCTACACGATGTCTACCTCGTCGTTCCCGCTGAACTCGGGCGACTCGAGCTACATCAGCTTCCCGCCCTTCCAGCTCAACGGCTACCCGCTTGGAGCCTACGAGGTGAACTACAACGTAACGGTTCCGAACGAGTCGTTCCCACTCGACAACAACATTGATTTTGCTTCGGTCATAAACGATAGCTTGTTCAGCTACGCCCGAGTAGATGGAGCAACGCTCGAGCCATTGGACAACAACTCATTCAAGTCGTCGAGCTTCACTTCGTCGTGGGGATCGTGCATCCACTTCCGCCACCCGAATGCGGACCGCATGCTCTTGAAGGGTATCCGTTTCGCGGGCTGGTCCAACACCGATACGTTGATCGGTCGCACCGTGGACATTTCGGTAGACGAGTGGTTTGACTCATTTACCGACCTTAACGATCCCAACTGTGCGGTGACCAACACGTCTCCGGTTGCCTTGGAAACCTACACCTACACTACCAACGCACAGGATTCGATGGTGACCCACCTGTTCACCGATCCCATTGAATTGGACACGAACCAGCGCTACATCATCTGTGTCAACACCTCTGATGCGGATCTGTACCTCAACCACTCTACGGCGGTGGCCTACCAGCTCAACGACGTGACGGCCGGAGAGCAGCCGCGCGAACTGGTGCGTTCTGACAACAACTGGTTTGTGCGCGGATTCAGCGGCAACGTGATTCCGACGATTCAGTTGATCATGGAAGAGAACACGTCAGGTGTGCCTGAGGAAGTGGTGGTCGACGCTAAGGTCTACCCGAATCCTGCCCAGCACATGGTCTACCTTAAGCTAAATGGCTTTGTGCCGACGGCCGGTGTTTCGGTGTACGACGTACACGGCGCACTGGTGCTCCACGCTGCTAACGCGATGGTGGTAGACGGTCAGCTTGTGCTTGACGTGAGCGGACTCGCCAGCGGAGCCTACGTAGTGGCTGCCTCAGGTGCCCAAGGAGAGCTTCGTGCCAACGTAGTGGTGACGCACTAAGCACCAACTGCCCCAACAACGAAACCCGGCTTCGGCCGGGTTTTTTTTTGGTGCTTGTGGGAAGGGCTAAATTTATTTGACCGTGCGGTCGGGGTTTTGGGCCAAGAACTGAGCCCAGCCGCCGCGGCCCTTGGCCGCGCTCTTTTTCGCGGCGCTCGTGCCTCGCGCACCGGCTGCCCCCTCGATCTGGGTGGCGCTGCGCAGCACGGCAGCGCGGTCCACCGTGAGCGCGTGGCAGGCGGCGACGGCGAGCGCGTCGGTCGCGTCGAGTGCGCGCTTGGGATCGACCGGAATAGAAAACATGGAATTCAAGAACCCAGCCAGCTGCTCCTTGGAGGCG
This sequence comes from Bacteroidota bacterium, assembly GCA_041158165.1. Classification (GTDB taxonomy): domain Bacteria; phylum Bacteroidota; class Bacteroidia; order Flavobacteriales; family Schleiferiaceae; genus TMED14. The sequence continues at coordinate 24,373 of JBEBBW010000005.1, read as the reverse complement.
GCGCCACGTCCAGAAATGCGGCGCTTTACCACGGCGGGAGGATACTCCGCGACCGACAGACCGCGCCGCAAGCCTGCGCTCAGCACTACGCCCTGGGCACGGCCCAATTTGAGCATCGACTGCACGTTCTTGCCAAAAAATGGTGCTTCGACGGCCACCGCGTCGGGCTGGTAGCGGTCCAGCAGCTCCTCGACCGCGCGCAAGATGTCGCCCAAGCGTTCAACTGCTTCGGTGCGGGCTGAGAACTTGACGCTTCCGAGGTCGACCAACTTCATGGCAGAACCGTCTCGGTCAATGACTCCGAAGCCCATGACGACGGTACCGGGGTCGATGCCTAAGACGCGCTGCTTCATGCGACGGGGTGCCCGCTGGCGCGCATGCTTTCAGCAGTCGGCGCCTGGAACAAGTGCAGCCCGAAACTCGGCACGGCCGCAATGAGGTGGTCAAAAAGGTCTGCGGCTACCGCCTCGTATTCCTCAAACACAATGGTGGTTGCGAAGCAGTAGATTTCAAGCGGAATACCCTCGCCGTGGATGGCCAATTGGCGCACCATAATCGTTTGCTTGTTGGAGACCTTGGGGTGCTCCTTCAGGTAGGCTTCGGCGTACGCGCGGAACACCCCCAGGTTGGTCATGTGGCGGCCGTTGACGGGGTGGGACTTGTCGGCACCCTGTTCGGTGTTGTAGGCCGCAATCTCCTGTTCGCGGGCGTCGAGGTAGGACTGTACGCGCTGAATCTTGCGGAATTCCTTGAGTTCGGCATCGCTCAAAAAGTGCACGCTTTCGAGGTCGATCACCATGCTGCGCTTGACGCGACGAACCTTAGATAGGCGCATTCCGCGCCAGTTTACAAAGGAGTCGGTGACAAAGGCCTTGGCGGGAACCGACGAAATGGTGTTGTCAAAGTTCTTCACCTTGACGGTGGTGAGGTCGATGCTGACGACGTCGCCGTCGACCCCAAACTTCTCGAACGTGATCCAATCCCCTTTTTTCACGAGGTCGTACAAGACGATCTGAAAGTTCGCCAGGAGGCCGTTGATGGCGTCCTGAAAGATGAGGACGAAGATGGCGGTTGCGCCCGCCAATGCGCCCAAAATGCTGGCAAGCGAGGTGTTGGACAGGACCGAAATGACGGCGAGTCCGCCAATCAACCACGATAGAAAGAGTACGACCGAGAGCAGGGTGCGAACCGGCTTGTCCTTGAACGCATCCAGCTCTTCGACGACATGGGACGACGCGCGTGCAGCCCGGTTGATGACGATGACAATCTGGTAGATGAGCACGATGCCGAGGAATTTGTCGAGCGGAGCTACCCAGCTGGGAAGGTCCTCAAAAACTAACGGCAGAAAGCCGCGAATGATCATGGTCGGCAGGATGTGGACCACCGCCTGGAAGACGCGCTCTTTGAAGAAGTGGTCGTCCCAGGTAGCCTTGCTGCGCTCGACGGCGCGACGTATTACAGCAACTACGATCCGGCGAACAAAAAAGTCGGCAAGTAGGCTAGCTACCACCAAGATACCCAAGTCAATGAGCACCGTTAAGCTGCTGATCCACCAATCGCTAAGTCCGCTGTGGTCAAAAAGGGAGCGGGTCCAGTGTCCGGGGTTAATTGTGTCCATGCTGCAAAGGTAGCGGGTGCGGCGAAGCCAGTAACTAGTAACTAGTTACGAGCAACGAGTTATTGGCTGATCGTCACTTCTGCGGTGCGAATCGCGCTCGCATAGAAGTAGCCGAGCGCGTAGTCGTTTTCGTCGCCTTCGCGGTAAATATTGCCCACAATGGGTGCGGGCGGAGGATCAAATAGTCCTCCCACTTGAAGCGTTTGTTCGCGAAGCAGGTTGAGGTAGCTGTAGAGCCCCATGCTGATGCTTCCGAGTTCCACTTTGTACCGTACGCCGACCGAATCGGGTCCCGCAATCTGAATGGGCGGAATGGACGGGGGCGTCGGAAACACAAAACCGTCGTTGAAGTCGTCGTTAAATACGGTCAAATCAAAGGTTTGGTTCTGGAGCGTGTCGTTGCGGAAAATGCGCACGCGGTAGTGGTCGCCTTTTCCCGCAGCCTCCGACCAGTGCAGGAACACGTAGCGGCCCTCTTGCTGGAACGGCGCGCGCGGCAGGTACTGCGAATAAATCGAATCGGCGTCGTTGCAGCGGTTGAGCGCTTCGGCGGCCGAAACCCAGGTTCCGCTCGGGTAGCCGCTGCGTTCAGGGACCGTCACCGCGACGCGGTAGGTGCGGCCAACTTCGCCCTGAAAATCAGAGGTATAGCGGCCATTGGCCACGTGAGCAAGGGTGTCCACCGCCACGCCGTCTTCAAAAACCACGACCAATGCGTCGGTGACGGGCTCGTTGGGGCTCGTGGTGAGGTAGGGAACGCTCCACTTCACGTCGACCCGTGCGGAATCGCGGTCGGTCACGCGGCCATTGACGATCAAGCGCGTTTCGCCCTCGGGCAATTCTACGTCAATAATGTCTTGGCATGAGGCCAGGGCCATTGCCGCCGCGGCGGTCCAAATAAGGGTACTACGGGCCATCAGAACGAAAAGTTGTAGGTAAAGAAGGGAACAGCCGAACCAAAAATGCTCAGGCGGTAGGCGTACACGTTGGTCGGCTTTTCAAAGTCCGCTCTAAAAAAGATGCTGTAGGGGTTGCGCCGCCCGTAGGCGTTGTAGACACCGAAATTCCAGCTTGCCCGCTTGCCCACGCTGCGGTTGATCGACAGGTCCAGACGGTGGGTAGCCGGGGTGCGCGCGCCGTTGCGGTTCGAGTATACCGGGTAGTAAATCCCTTCGAATTCGCCCCGCGCGTCGGGGTAGGTAATTGGGCGGCCCGATTGGTAAATCCAGGTTCCGCCAAAATCCCATTTTTTTGAAAGCGAATAGGTGAATACAACGCTCAGGTCGTGCAGCTTATCCCAGTTGGCGGGGTACCAGTCGCCGTTGTTGATGCGCGTCGTGCGGGTGGGGCCCTCCACAAGGCGTTCGGTGCGGCTCAGCGTGTAGCCGATCCAGCCGGTGAGTTTGCCGACCTTTTTCTCTAGCAGCAGCTCGGTCCCGTAGGCCCGTCCGCGCCCCGTGAGCAGCTCGGTTTCAATGTCGTCGGTGAAGACGAGGTCGGCCCCGTCGCGGTAGTCTACGAGGTTCGAGAAACGCTTAGCGTAGGCCTCCCAGGTCAGGCGAATCCCGTTGTCCTCGCGAAAATTCCGCACCACGCCAAGGGCAACCTGATCTACCGTCGCCGGGTCGATAAACGGCCCCGACGGACGCCAAACGTTGACCGGAGTCGCCGTAGTGTTGTTGGAAATCAGGTGGATATACTGCCGCGACCGGTTGTAGCTCGCCTTGAACGCCGACTTGGCACTCAGCTCGTAGTTCAGCGCAACCCGGGGTTCCAGCCCCTGCAGCCCACTAAAGGCCTTCACTACCTGTCCGGGCCCATAAAACGAACTGTCGACGATGCTGGTTGCGCTGGGGTAGCGCGGGTCGGCGTAGGTGAACACGCGGCGCGTTCCGAGGTTGGCAAAACCGCTGTAGCGGAGGCCCAGCGTCGCACTCAGTCGCTCGGTGACCTTCACGTCGTCGCTGACGTACAGCGAGGGCTCGGTGGCGTACTCCTTGCGCAGCGAGATATCAAACGCCCCGGTGATTTTGCCCGGTGAAAACGTGTAGTAGGTGTTTTGAATACCCCAGTCCAGCTTGTGGCGGTTCGACGCGTAGTAGGTCCAGCCCAAATTCGTCACCGTGTTCTGGATGCGCGAATCGAGCTTGAACGAGGGCACCGCGTCTTCGGGCGTGCCCAGCGAATACGTGTAGTCTGAATACACCGCGGTCGCGTTGAAAAACAACTTGGCGTTGACGGAGCGGTTCCAGCGAAGCGTCGACGTCCAGTTTCCCCAGCCAAAGTCAAAAAGATCCTGAGCCCCGAACTGGTCGCGCCCAAAGTACATGCTCGCGAACACCCGGTCCTTCTCGCTCAGCCGCGCGTTGACCTTGGCATTGACGTCATAAAAATAAATGGTCGTATTCTGCAGCTCGAGGTTGCCCGTGTACGGCAAAAACAAGTCGAAATACGACCGTCGGCCGCTCACCATGAAGCTCGCCTTTTGCTTCACAAGCGGACCTTCCACCGTCAACCGGCTGCTGAGCAGCCCGATACCCCCTTGGGCCGCGTAGCGCTCGCTGTTTCCTTCCTTCTGGCGCACGTCCAGCACACTCGAAAGGCGACCGCCGTAGTTGGCCGGCATTCCGCCCTTGTACAACGTCACGTCCCGCACCGCGTCCGCGTTGAAAATGCTAAAAAATCCAAAAAGGTGCGACGACGAATACACCGGAGCCTCGTCCAGCAAAATCAGGTTTTGGTCGGCGTTCCCGCCCCGCACGTTGAAGCCGCTGGACGCCTCGCCCACCGTGCTCACGCCGGGCAGCAGCGTCAGGGTCCGCACGATGTCGGTCTCGCCAAGCAGCTGCGGAATTTTCTTTATCTCCTTGGCCGTAAGGCTACTGACCGACATTTCGGTGGTCTTCACGTTGTTGTCAAGCTTTTGGCTCTGAACGGCGACCTCGCCGAGCTCAAATGCCTCTTCGTTGAGGCGCACACTCAGTTTTACGGCCTCTTTACCCGCTTTAACCGCTTGGCTGTAGGTTGCGTAGCCCAGCAGCTGCACCTTGACCGTCCCTGCTTCGGCGGGCACGCTCAGGCTGAACATTCCATAGGTATTGGTCGCGATGCTCGTTTTTTTCGACGCGGACTCCCACGCAACCACCACGCCGGGCAAGGCCTCGCCGTTGGCGCCGTCGACCACGGTCCCCGTGATGCTCCTGTTTTGCCCAAAAACGGCGGCGGGAAGGAGGAATAAGACCCCTAAAATGTGTGCGGTTATTTTCATTGACATGCGGCGCCTTGGTGCGCCGCCCCTAGTGGTCAAACATTGTGCCGAGCTAAAGGTTCCGCCAATAATGACAAAAAGCCCTGCCATGCCCGCGCAGCGGCACGAATTGTGTACTTTCGGGAACATGCTCGCACTACTGCGCATTCCCTTTATGAAACGGAACTTAAAATACACCATTCCCGCGCTGCTGTTGGTCGCGGGGGCTGCCTTCGGATTTCGCCACATGCAGCAGGGCGACCCCGAAAAGGAGTCCCTCGTCATGCGTTTGGTGGCCGAAGCGCTTCAAGGTGTGCACTACCAGCCGCGCGAAATCAACGATGCGTTCAGCGAAGACGCCTTCAAGGCCTACCTCGACGCGCTCGACGGAGAAAAGCGGTTTTTCTACCAGTCGGACTACGATCGCCTTGCGAAGCACCGCCTGAAGCTCGACGACTACTTCCAGTCGGGCGACTTGGCCTTTTTTGACGAAAGTTCCGCGCTGTGGAACCGCCGCCGCGACGAAGCGCGCCGCCGCTACACCCGCCTTTTGGCCAAGCCATTGGACTACGCCACACTTCGCACGCTTGAAACCGACGCGAAAAAGCGGAGCTTTCCCAAGGATTCAGCCGCCATGGACGCGTTTTGGGCTGACTACCTCGCCTCGCGGGTACTCGACCGCCTGTACGACCGAGCCTACGAGAAAAAAGACACAGTGAACAAGGCCTTTCTGCCCGGACACCCCGATTTTGCCGCCAACGAGGCCGAAGCCCGTACCAAGGAGCGCGAAATCCACGACGAGTGGTTCGACGGCCTTGAGTCCATGGAGCGCGCCGACGACTTCGGCATCTACGTGAACGCTTTTGCGGCCGCGTTTGACCCCCACAGCCAGTATTTTCCGCCCCAGCAGCAAGAGGCATTTGAAATCGAGATGACCGGCCAGCTCGAGGGCATTGGCGCCCAGCTCCAGCAAGACGGCGAATACGTAACCATCGCGAGCATCGTTACCGGCAGCGCGTGCTGGCGCCAGGGCGAACTTGAAGTCGGCGACAAGCTGCTAAAAGTGGGCCAGGGCGACGCCCAGCCCGAAGACGTGGTAGGCATGCGCGTCAACAAAGTCGTGACCAAGGTCCGCGGAAAAAAGGGAACCGAGGTTCGCCTGACGGTCCGCAAGAAGGACGGGACCGAGAAAGTGATTCCCATCGTGCGCGACATTGTCGAAATGGAAGCCACGTTTGCCCGCAGCGCCCTGCTGGGCGACGGCATCGGCTACATTCGGCTACCCAAGTTTTACGTCGACTTTTTTGACGAAAGCAACCGCGACTGCTCCGAAGACGTGCGCACTGAGCTCCGCGCCCTCAAGGCCGCGGGAGCGCGCGGAATCATTTTTGACCTGCGCGGCAACGGCGGCGGCTCTCTGCCGGCGGCCGTGGGCATCGCCGGGCACTTTATCGACCAAGGCCCCGTGGTTCAAGTGAAGACCCAAGGCCAGCGCGTGCGCTCCTACGACGACCCCAAACCCGGCGTGGAATGGGACGGACCCCTGGTGGTCCTCGTCGACGAGTCCACGGCCTCTGCCTCAGAAATTGTGGCGGCGGCCCTGCAGGATTATGGCCGTGCCGTCATCGTGGGTACCAAGCAAACGTTTGGAAAGGGAACGGTGCAAAACATGCTCGATTTTGACCGCGCAGCCGGCCCCTTCTACACCAAGTACCAGCCCCTTGGCGCGTTCAAGCTGACCATTCAGAAGTACTACCGCGTCAACGGAGGCACCACCCAGCTCGACGGCGTGCGCAGCGACGTAGTCATCCCCGACGCCTACCAGCATGTGCCCTACGGCGAGCGCGAATTGGACTTTGCCCTGGCCTCAGACCGCATCGCGCCAGCCGCCTTCCAGCCGGTCAAGCCTTCGCCAAAACGTGCGGCAGCCGTCGCTTCGGCACAGGCCCGCGTGAACGCCAACCCTGAATTCAAGTTGGTCAACGACTACTCAGACTTCCTTCGCGAAGAGCAAGCGCGCACCGGGCTTCCGCTCAAGTGGGAGCACTTTGTCGCAGACCGCCAAGCCGACGAGGTCGCCCTCAAGCGCTTTGACCGAGACGCCAACCGCAGCGACACGACCACCGCCAAAATGATCACGCCCGGCAAGCCTGAAAAGGCCGAAGAGGACCGCCGCTGGCTTCGCGCCGTGCGCCGCGACCCGACGATCGTGGAGTCCATGCGCCTGCTGTCTGACCTGCAATGAACACCCTCCTCGCTCTTTGGCGCCACCCGCTGGGTCGCATCGGGGCGCTGGTACTGGGCCTCTGGGTGCTTTTGGCGGCCTTCGCCTACTACCTGAGCGCGGACCCCACCCCCTGGGCCAATGAAATGAACTTGGCCGAGAGCGCCAAACCGCTAGGCTACACGGCCACCGACGGCACGACCCACTGGCTGGGCACCGACCGCTACGGACGCGACGTCACGGGCCGCCTGCTCTTGGGTTCTAGGGTCTCCTTGTCGGTGGGATTCATCGCCGTGGGCATTGCCATGCTCGTCGGAATCCCCATCGGGGCCTGGGCCGGCTACTACGGTGGCCGCGTCGACGCCGCCCTTTCTGCACTGATCCAAATCTTTTGGAGCATTCCCTCGCTGCTCATGGTCATGGCCCTGAGCTTCGTGCTCGGCAAGGGATTTTGGCAAGTCTTCGTGGCCGTCGGACTCACCTCATGGGTCGAGGTTGCCCGACTCGTACGCGGTCAAGTAATTGCCTGGAAGCCCGCCGAATTCGTCCAGGCAGCCCGCGTCCTCGGCTACCCCGACCGCCGCATCCTGTGGAAGCACATTATGCCCCAATCGGTAGCTCCGCTGATTGTCTTGGCGGCCAGCCAGTTTGCCAGCGCCATTCTGCTTGAATCGGGGCTTTCCTTTCTCGGACTCGGCGCCCAGCCGCCCATGCCCTCCTGGGGCGGCATGATTCGCGACCACTACGCCTACCTCCTTACAGGCCAGGCCCACCTTGCCCTTGTTCCGGGCGCAGCCTTGGCTACACTTGTCTTGGCCTTTCAGGTGCTCGGAACGGCCTTGCGCGACGTGCTCGACGTGCGCAGGTAACTAGCCACAAGCCTGCTAGTTACTAGCCACTAGAAGCAGAAAAGGACGACCCTACTGAGTCGTCCTTCCTTAATTCCGAGCGTTTATTAGGATCAGAACGGCAAATCGTCGTCGTCGCTTGAGCTATCAAAACCAGGAGCCTGCTGCTGGGCTGCACGCGCAATCGGGTCGCCGCCACCGAAGTTGCCTCCTTGGTTGCGGTTGCCGCCGCGATCTCCACCGCGATCTCCGCCGCGATCTCCACCATAGTTGCTGCGTTCTCCACCACGGTCGCCTCGTGGGGCGGGTGCAGACTCGCTTCCGTCCCACGGTGCAATACGCCATCCTTGAATGCTAACAAAATAGCGGGTTTCGCCGTCGCGGTTGGTCCACTCGCGTCCGCGAATGTTGATTGACACCGTTACTTTGTCGCCCTCGCGGTAGCGCGAGGGAATGTCGGCGCGGTCTTGCGTAAACTCACACAGAATTACCTGGGGGTAGTTTTCGTCGGTCTCGATCACGACTTCGCGCTTGCGAAACGTGGGGCTAACCTGTTGGGTATCGAAGAGTTTTTTAATGGTTCCGGTAAGTTCCATGGAGAAATCAAAAATTAAAAAAAGAGGGGGTTGTTATTCTTCGTCAGAGCTGTGGGTGTTAAGGCGGTCCACCAACAAGGTCTTCCATGCTTTGCGCACTTTTCCCTTGTCAAGCTGCTCCTTGGCGTACTGGTGAAGGGCCTCGCGGCGCTCGATAGGGTCGGCATACTGCCTAAAGATAGTTTGCATCCGGTGATGCTGCATAAACTCCTCAACTTCAGATTGAAGCGGAAGCATTTCTATGTTGCCGAGCTTGCCCAAATCGTTGCCAGTTAGCACGGTGGACATGCGCACGCTGCGCGGAAGGGCATCAACCCCAATACCACGTGTGGCAATGGGTTTTTCGACTTCAAATAAAGCGTCGCCTTGGGCGCGGACGTACCAATCTCCGCCCAATCGACCGACTAAATCGAGCCGATCTTGGTCAAGTCGACCATCTTCGTCGAGCACCCGGTCGTCCAGGTGAATGGCCACGACCTCACAAATGACCAAATTGCCGGCTCCTGGTCCGTCGCCCAGTGCCACTACGTCGTTAACATGGCATTCGAGGGCCACAGGGGCTTCGGCCACCCGAGGCGGAGCAACATGGGTGCTCGCTACCGCCGTAAACCCGGCTTTGACAAACTCGTTCACGCCGCGGGCGTACTCGGTGCTCGAAAGGCTGGTTTGCTCGACCATGGAATGACTCACGGCATGAATCACTACCTCAGGAACCTGCAGCACATTATTCAGCGTGTCCTTCGTGCTGTTGTCGCGCACTCGGCGGGCGGGCGAAAACACCAAAATGGGCGGATTAGAACTGAACAGGTTAAAGAAGCTGAATGGCGAAAGGTTGACGTTGCCGTCACGGTCTACGCTTGAAACCAGCGCGATGGGGCGTGGACCAACCGCGAACTGAAGGGTTCGCTGAAGGTCTGAAATGCTCAGATCGCTCGGGGTCAAGGTTTGGACTGCCATAGAATTGCAAAGGTACCGCGTTTGCCTGACTCCGCACGGAATGTGAATAAAATGTCAGCGCGCCGTTTCCCCACAAAACCGCCTATCTTTGCACCTCCTAAGAGCGGATGTGGCGAAACTGGTAGACGCACTAGACTTAGGATCTAGCGCCGTGAGGCGTGGGGGTTCGATTCCCTTCATCCGCACCACAAAAAAAGCCCGACCGCGAGGTCGGGCTTTTCTCGTTATTTAACCGTACTACTTGCGCACCACCAAGATATCTACCCGACGGTTGTCCTCTTTTTTCGCAGACTGCTGGCGAACCTTACCGTCAGAACGAACGGTAATGGATGTTTCTCCAATCCCAGTCTTTGACATGAGGTAGTTGGCTACCTTTTGAGCCCGTGCCAAACCAAGATTGTAGTTGTAGGTACCGCTTCCCGATTCGTCGGTGTTTCCTACGACTAAGAACTCGGCATTCGGATACTTTGCTTTAAGTTCTCCAAGCATCGAAACATACTTAGCTTGAGTCGCAGCGGTGTAGCCGGTACTGTTAAGTTCAAAATACAACGAGGCGACTACGTCGTACTGAGGTTCTTTGACGACTTCCTTCACCTCGGCAGGTAGCTGAACTTCTTTGATGACCTCTTTAACTACTTCTTTAGTTACAATAACAGTGTCCACGCGTTTAGCTAGTTCAGAACCAGTTGACCGGCGGGCTTTAGCCGGACGACCTTTTGATTGGAAACTCAACTCAGTCCCTGAAGCGCCACCGAACTGATAGCCTACACCGGTGGTGAATCCGACCCAGTTGGAATATCCGGCGTGCAGGGTAAAGGGCTTGAAGACGTAGGCGATGCCAATTTCTTTGCGGACCTTGCCAAATCCCCCTTCACCACCAAGGCCGTAGGGGCCGAAGGGACTGATGCCTCCGTAGGCATAGAACGAGGGGTTCAAGTATAGTGTCGGGCCGACAACGTAGCGCTGGTAGTTTCCGTCGCCGTTAAAGTCGTCCACAAATGCGACGTTATTGCGCTGCTCGTAGGTGGCGTAGAGTCCAAGGCCCTTGTAAATTTTATGGCCAGCTACACTAAAGCGCGGAATGTAGAAGCCTTCGTTGTGGCGCAGGGCCATTCCGGTGCCCACTTCAATTACGGGCGGAGTCAACTGGGCGGTTGCAGCCAAGGTACTGGCGGCAAAAAGGGTGAAAACGAAGCGCTTAAGCATTTTATCGAGAGTAAGGGTCAAAAAATTTTCTGCATAGTAAAAGTACAGCATTTTTTTCGCCCCCGTGCCGCAATTTGTCCCTAGTCTGCGTCGGAATTACTAATGAGGCAAGTGCTAGAAACCCAGGTGCTTGCGAAGCGTCAGGCTAAGTCGGGCTACCCCGTAGCGCTCGTAGAAGTAGTAATCGTCGATCACCACTTGGCTGCCGTCGTTCATCAAATGGCTCTTGTACACCCAGGTGTCGAGCTGGGCGCCGGGGCCGTACTGCACTTCAGCGAGTGCGGACCACGAACCGAACCGGCCTTGGACGCCAAGGCCTAGTAAAAATTCGTTGCGTCCGTACTGAAACTGGTACACTTCGCGGGTCCAGTGGTCGGTATCAAAAGAGCCCAGATGCTCGCTGAGGAACCGGTGGCCGTCGAGGCGGCTCCATTGGCCGCTCACCACCAGGTGCCAGTCCGCTTGGCGCAGTAGGCCCAGAGGCAGACTGTCCGTGGGCAGGGCATAGGCCGCCCATTCGACGCGGGCGCCGGCAAACCAATTCGGTTTGGTCCAGTGCGGCTTGCCCGCCGGAACGCGAAACTGGCCTACGGCCGACCAATCGCCAAGCTGGTAGCCGATTTGCGTTACGGCGCCGCGAGTGGTGACCAAGCGGTCCGCCGAGGGGCTGCGTAGTTCCGCCCCGATTCCCGTAAAAAACTGGGCGGACGCACTTAGGCTCAGCAGGAGCAAGCCAGAAATTAATGGGCGGCGCATAGATTTCGGATTTGGTGTACGTCAAAAGTACGTGGAGTCCTCCTATATTTGCACCCCATTTTGCCACTTTAGCTCAGTTGGTAGAGCATCGCATTCGTAATGCGAGGGTCGTGGGTTCGAGTCCCATGAGTGGCTCAGAGGCAAAAGGGCTCCGCTATTAGAGCCCAGCATGCGCGAGTGCTGAAATTGGTAGACAGGCTAGACTCAGGATCTAGTGTCCGAAAGGATGTGGGGGTTCGAGTCCCCCTTCGCGCACGAAAAAACCCGGACCGTAAGGCCCGGGTTTTTCATTTACCACAATCTAGTAACTAGTCGCTCGCTAGAGGCGAAGCAGCCACGCCGCCGGTGTCTCCACGCGTACTTTGTCAAGCACTTCAAAGGCCTTTTGCTCGTTCGTGTACGGACCGGTGTACACGCGCACGAAGCCATTGTCGCCTTCAGTGGTGGAGCAGGTCACGCCAGCTTTCTTTAGGCGTTGAACATACTGTTTGGCGAGGAGTTCGCTGCGGAAGCTTCCTACGACAACAACGTAGCGCGTGGCCGAGGCCGTGCCGGTTGCGGTTTCTGCGCTCGCTGCGCCGGCACCACGACCACCCTCAGGGCTGGCCGAGGCAAGCGTTGCCGTGCCCTTTTCAAGGCTATCAAGTCGCTGCTCCATCTTCAGCTTTTGGACTTTCACCACCTCGAGTTCGTCGGCGAGTTCGGCCTGGGCGATTTTCAGCTCTTCGGTTTGGCGCTTGAGGGTCGGAACAGACTCTGCGGCCTTCTTGGCCTCTACGAGCTGGCGCTGCACTCGAGATTGCGCCTTGGTGAGGTTCCAGGTGTAGCCGGCAACGCCAATGAGCATTTGGTCGTCGTGGCCGCCCACGCGGGTGCCGCCGCCGCCCATGCCGTCAAGGCCGTCGTCAAACATGAAGTAGCGGTAGGTCAGCTCGGCGTAGACGCGTCCGCTGCCGTAGGGCACCGAGGCGCGCAGTCCCAGCGAAGCCGGTGCCGACAGGGAACCCCAAGTGTAAAGGCCCTCGTTGAGTTTGGTTTTTACGCCGCCAACGGTTTGGGTGGTCCGCATCGAGGCAAGCCCAAGTGAACCACGTGCCTGCACCAGCGCTTTGCCTGCGGGAATGCTGTAGCCCAGTCCGAGGCGAGGCGAGGCCCCGGTGAGCTGCGTGGTGGCCGCAGAACCCACAGCGCGAATAGAATACAGGTCCAGGCCGGCGTGCATGCTCAGGTCGTTCCAAAGCGGCATTTGCAGTTCGGCTCCGGCGCTCAGGTTGAGGCCGTCGATGCCGCCTTCTTGGGCGCCCCATTTGCCAAAGGGTGAGGCGTTGTCGCGAATAAACATGGGCAGTCCGCCATAGACCGAAAATTCGGGGCTCTGCGCCAAGGCGGCAATCGGTAAAAGGCTCGTTAAGAGAAGTAAAAGTGAGTTCTTCACAACGCAGTATTTTTCCCAAAGGTACACCACGTACCTTTGCACTCCTTTTTCGAATACTATTTGGCCATGAACGCAAACTGGACCGTCGACGCGGATTTGAACGCGCGCCTCACCCTCACTATCGAACGCAGCGAATACGCAGAAGCCGTTGAAAAGCAGCTTACCGACTACCGCAAGAAGGCGCGCATTCCGGGATTCCGCCCAGGAATGGCGCCGATGAACCTCATTCGCAAGCAGTTCGAAGGCCCCATCACCGCCGACGAGATTAACAAGCGCCTTCAAGACGAGCTCTACGCCTACCTAGAGCGCGAGAAAATTGACATTTTGGGCCAGCCGCTGCCGGTCGAAGGCAACGTGGACTTTACCGCCGAGAAAAACTCGTTTGCGTTCGAACTGGGCGTAGCGCCCAAGATTGAGCTCGAAGTGAGCGACAAGGTCAAGATTCCGTTCTACGTCATGGAGCCTACTGACAAGGACCTCGACAAAGAGGTAGAGAACCTTCGCCAGCGCTACGGCGCGATGAGCGAGGTCGAGGCCGCCGGCGACGACGACCTTTTTTATGGCCATTTCGACGTGGTCACGAAAAAGGGCGAAGCAGTGGAAGGAGCAGCCCACAAGCACGGCCGCTTTGGCCTGAACGCGGTGAGCGGACGCAGCCTCAAGAAGGACCTCAAAGCCCTGGCGAAAGGCGACAGCCTGATCCTCGACGTGAGCGACTTCGAAAAGGACTTCAACCTCTACCAAGTACTTGGCTTCACGGCCGAAGAGCGCGCAGTGGCTACGGGCTACTTCCGCTTCAAGCTCGAGCAGATCTACCACATTGAGCCCGCTGCACTCAACGCGGAGCTGTTTGACAAGCTCTTTGGCGAAGGGGTTGTGACCGACGAGGCCGGACTCCGCGCGAAAATCCGCGAGGAATTGACCCAAATCTACCAGCGCGACGCCGAGCAGCACTTCTTTAACCTCGCGAGCGACAAGCTCATGGAGACCAAGTTCAAGCTGCCCGCAACCTTCCTGAAGAAGTGGATGACCACGGCCGGCGAGAAGCCCCTCAACCCCGTTGAGGTAGAAGCCCAGTGGCCCCAGACCGAGAAGGCAATGCGCTGGCAGCTCATCGAGAGCAAGCTGGTCAAGGACCACCACATCCACGTGCACCGCGAAGAGCTTGTGGACTTTGTCACCGGCGAGGTGATCGCCCGCATGCGCCAGTTTGGCCGCGAACTCAGCACCGAAGAGGCCCAGCCCGTCGCCATGAACCTCCTCAAGGAGCGCGAGCAGGCCGAGCAGTATTCGGAACAGCTTTTGCAGCGTAAATTGATGCAGTTCGTGCTCGGTGCCTTTGGTAAGAAAGAAATCAAGGCTACCTACGCGGACTTCGTCAAAGAAGTGAACAAAACCCAGAAGTAATTGATCCCCATGGATTTCGGTAAAGAATTCAAGCGCTACGCGATGCTCGACAAGGGCATCAGCAGCATGCACCTCGAGCACTACGTCGACAACTCGCTGACTCCCTACATCATCGAGGAGCGCCAGCTCAACGTCGCCCAGATGGACGTGTTTTCGCGCCTGATGATGGACCGCATCATCTTTCTCGGAACCGGCATCAACGACCAGGTGGCGAACATCGTGCAAGCCCAGCTTCTGTTCTTGGAATCGGCCGACGCCAAAAAAGACATTCAGATTTACATGAACAGCCCCGGCGGCAGCGTGTACGCGGGCCTCGGCATCTACGACACAATGCAGGTCGTGGCGCCCGACGTGGCGACCATTTGCACCGGCATGGCGGCTTCGATGGGCGCCGTGCTGCTCTGCGCAGGCACCAAGGGCAAGCGTTCCGCGCTCAAGCACAGCCGCGTCATGATCCACCAGCCGATGGGCGGTGCTCAGGGCCAGGCGAGCGACATGGAAATCACGCTCCAAGAAATCCTCAAGCTCAAGAAGGAGCTTTACGACATCATTGCAAACCACTCTGGCCAGCCCTTTGACAAGGTCGAGCACGACTCCGACCGCGACTACTGGATGACGTCAGAGGAGGCCAAGGCCTACGGCATGATCGACGAGGTGTTGGTGAGTAAGCCCCGCGGCTAAACACACTCGTTTTCAATGACCGACGCCAATCAGTGTTCTTTTTGCGGACGCCCGTCGACCGAAGCCGGACTGCTGGTTTCAGGGCTCGACGCGCAGATCTGCGCCAACTGCATTGAGCAGGCGCACCACATTCTCGAAGAAGAGTCCGACGACGACGAGGCTGCGGCCTTGGGGTCGATGGACCTTCCCAAGCCTGCTGAAATCCGCGCCCGCCTCGACGAGTACGTGATTGGCCAAGACGACGCCAAGAAGATCCTCTCGGTCGCCGTCTACAACCACTACAAGCGCGTGCTGCACGGCGGCGTGGGCGACGAAGACCTCGAAAAGTCCAACGTCATCATGGTGGGCGAGACCGGCACCGGCAAGACCCTTTTGGCCCGCACGATTGCGCGCATGCTCAAGGTTCCGTTTGCCATCGTCGACGCGACGGTCCTCACCGAGGCCGGCTACGTGGGCGAAGACGTCGAAAGCATCCTCACCCGGCTGCTCCAGGCCGCCGACTACAACGTGGCTGACGCCGAGCGCGGCATCGTGTTCATCGACGAGATCGACAAAATTGCCCGCAAGAGCGACAACCCCTCGATTACCCGCGACGTGTCGGGCGAAGGGGTGCAGCAGGCCCTGCTGAAGCTGCTCGAGGGCACGAAGGTGAATGTTCCGCCCAAGGGTGGCCGAAAGCACCCCGACCAGAAGTTTGTCGAGGTCGATACCCGAAACATTCTCTTTATCGCGGGCGGAGCCTTTGATGGCATCCAGCGCCATATTGCGCGCCGCCACAATACCCAGGTAGTTGGTTTTACCGGAACCACGACCCGCAGCGAGTTCGACGAAAATGTCTTCTTGAAGTACGTGACGCCCCAGGACCTCAAGGCCTTTGGCCTCATCCCGGAGCTCATCGGACGCCTCCCCGTGCTCACCTACCTAGAGCCGCTGGACCGCGTGGCGTTGCGCCGCATCCTTACCGAGCCCAAAAATGCGTTGATCAAGCAGTACGAGCGGCTCTTCGCGCTCGACGGCATCGAGTTCACAATCGACGAAGAGGCCCTCGACGCCATTGTCGATAAAGCCATCGAGTTCAAGTTGGGTGCCCGCGGACTGCGTGGCATCGGCGAAACGGTTCTGACCGACGCCATGTACGAACTACCCGAAAAGGTGCACGTTACGGCCGAGCTGGTGCTTTCCAAGCTGGCGCGGCAGTCCGCCTAGCCAGTGGCTAGTTACTAGCTACTGGTTTCTAGTAAGCGTTACAAACGAATAGGCGTAGGCGTGGCGGTCGTCCGCCGGATGGTCTTCGCGCGCCGTTTCAGTAAAGGTCGCGGCGTATTCCGGAAACCAGGTGTCGCCTCCTTCGACCGCAGTATGGACCTCGGTGACGTAGAGCACGTCCACCGAGGGTAAGGCAACTCGGTAGATTTCGCCACCGCCCACAATGTACGCGTCGGCGCCGTTGAGGGCGGCTAGGGCGTCCTCAAGGCTTCCAAAAACCTCTACGCCCTCGGCGGTCCAGTTGGCTTGCCGCGTGACCACCATGTTGCGGCGACCGGGCAGGGGCCGCCCCAGCGAATCAAACGTCTTGCGGCCCATGATGATTGGGAATCCGCGGGTACGCTCCTTAAAGTACTTCAGGTCGTTGGGCAGGTGCCACAAAAGGTCGTTGCCGCCCCCAATCAGGCGGTTTTGGTCGTGGGCAACAATGGCGTACAGCATGGCTAAACGGCGACCGGAGCCGGAATGTGCGGGTGCGGGTCGTAATCCACCAATTCCACGTCTTCGTAGCGGAAGTCAAACAGGCTCTTCACGTTGGGATTCAGGCGCAGTCTGGGCAGTGGGCGCAGCTCGCGGCTAAGCTGAAGCTGAACCTGCTCGAGGTGGTTCGAGTAGATGTGGGCGTCGCCCAAGGTGTGCACAAAGTCGCCCACGCCGAGGCCGAGGTCCTGGGCCATCATGTGGATCAGGAGCGCGTACGACGCAATATTGAACGGAACCCCCAAGAAAATATCGGCCGAGCGCTGGTAAAGCTGGCACGAAAGCTTGCCGTCGGCCACATAAAACTGAAAGAAGGCGTGGCAGGGCGGAAGCGCCATTTGGTCGATGTAGCCTGGGTTCCAGGCCGAAACGATGTGGCGCCGGCCGTCGGGGTTTCGGCGAATGCCCTCGAGGACGTCGCGCAGTTGGTCCACCGGGCCGTTGGGGCCGGGCCAAAAGCGCCACTGGTAGCCGTACACGGGCCCGAGGTCGCCCCATTTCGCGGCGAATTCCGCGTCGTCGGCCACCCGCGCCGCAAAGGTCTTCATGTCAATGCCGTCGTAGTCAGCTGACTTGGCATAGGTTGCAAAGGGCCAATCGTCCCAGATCCGCACCCCGTTCTGGCAGAGGTAGCGAATGTTGGTGTCGCCCGAAATAAACCAAATGAGTTCGTGAAGGATGCTCTTGAGGTGCAGCTTTTTGGTCGTCACCATCGGGAATCCTTCGCTCAAATCGAAGCGCATTTGGTGGCCAAAAACGCTGCGTGTTCCGGTGCCGGTTCGGTCGGATTTATCGATGCCCTCGCGGAGCACGCGGTCCATTAAATCGTGGTACTGGCGCATGACGTAAAGGTAGGGTGGCTGGTTGGCTAGTTAGCTGGTTGGCTAGTTAGCTAGTTGGCTCGTTAGAGGAGTAGTGCCACCAACGTAGCCGTAGTCAGCGAAGCGGCGGTTCCGCCCAAAACGGCTTTGAAGCCCAGTTCCGAGAGGTCCTTGCGGCGCTCGGGAGCAAGGGTTCCGATGCCGCCGATCTGGATGCCGATCGAGGCAAAGTTGGCGAAGCCACAAAGCACATACACGGCGAGGGTTTGGGCGCGTTCGCTCACGAGGATTCCCCCTTCCATCATCTTGCCCATGGTCACGTAGGCATAAAACTCGTTGAGCACAGTCTTTTCGCCGAGCAGTTGGCCCACCAGCGGAGCCTCCGCCCAGGGCACGCCCAGGAGCCACGTGAAGGGGCCGAGGAGCATGCCAAAGATGGCTTGAAGGTTGAATTCGGTGTAGCGTCCGCTGGACCAGCTGGCTACGAGGTCGTTGAGGCCGGTCCAGGTGCCCAGGCCGTTGGTGAGGATTCCGTTGAACAGCGCGATCATGGCGGTAAAGACCAGGAGCATTACGCCGACGTTGGCGGCCATTTTGAAGCCGTCGGTGGTGCCGTTGGCGATGGCTTCGAGCCAGTTGCCCTTGCGCTCGATGCGCACGCTCGCTACGTCGACCACAGGCTCGGTTTGGGGAACGAGCACTTTGGCGATCCAAAGCGACGCGGGGGCGTTCATGACCGAGGCGGTCAGCAGGTGGCGCGCGAAGAACACTTGGCGTTCCGGATCGGTTCCGCCCAAGTAGCCAATGTAGGCGGCCAGTACCGCGCCGGCCAGCGTAGCCATGCCGCCCACCATGAGGGCCATGAGTTCCGAGCGGGTCATGGTACCGATGTAGGGTTTGACGAGGAGCGGAGCCTCGGTTTGGCCCACAAACACGTTGGCGGCGGCGGCTAGGGTTTCGGCACCCGATAGTTTGAGGGTCCGCTTCATGACCCAGGCAAATCCGCCCACGACGCGCTGCAGGATTCCGAAGTGGAAGAGGAGCGAGGTGATGGCGCTAAAGAAAATAATGGTCGGAAGTACCTGAAAAGCAAACAGATAGCCAAATGTGTCGACGCGTCCGACCAGGTCGCCAAAAAGGAAGAGCGAGCCCTCGCGGGTGTAGCTCAGCAAGGCCACGAATCCCTTGCCGACGGCGTCGAAGGCCAGCGAAACCCAAGAAAGGTGCAGAATGGCTACGGCCAGAACGAACTGAAGGAGGAGTCCCTTGCCCACGAGGGCCCAGTCAATGGCGCGGCGGTTGGAACTAAAGGCATACAGAATGGCGACGAGCAACAGAAGGCCGGCGAGGACGCGGAAGTAGTAATCCAAGAGAATAAGCGTTTAAAGCGTTTGGGCGGGCTGAAATTAGGCCAAAATCAGCCTCGCTGTGTCAGTTCGTCGCGGATTCGCGCGGCGAGTTCGTAGTCTTCGTTGGTCAAGGCGTGTTCGAGCATCGCTTCGAGCTCCTCGCGGGTCGCGCGGGCAAGGGCCGGGTCGTCTTTCGCCGAGCTGCCGGAGTCGCCCGCGGCGGCTGACTTGGTTCGGGCGGGCTTGCTGCGCTTCGGTGCGGCGCCCTGTTCCGCCTCAAGGCTGGCTTGCACCATGACCTCTTCGGTGGCGTACATCGGGCATTCCAGGCGAAGGGCGAGGGCTACGGCGTCAGAGGGACGGGCGTCGAGCACGGTGCCGCTGGCGAAGTGAAGCTGCGCATAAAACACGCCGTCGACCAGGGCGTGCACCACAACGCGCTCCAGTACGGCGCCGTGCAGCGTGAGTGCCTGGGTAAACAGGTCGTGGGTCATGGGCCGCGGCGGCGTCGACATCTTGTCGAGCGCAATCGCAATCGCTTGGGCCTCAAAGGCCCCGATCACGATCGGCAGCCGGCGCTTGTCGACCGCTGACTCGAGGAGTAGGGCATAGGCTCCGGTGGGGCGCTCACTATAGGTGAGGCCCTTGACCGTCAGGGTGATGAGCGTGCCCGACACCGATTAATTCAAGTGCTTGCGGAGGGCCGCGGTGAGGCGCGGAACAATGTCAAAAGCGTCGCCCACGATGCCGTAGTCGGCGGCCTTAAAGAACGGAGCCTCTGGATCGCTGTTGATTACGACGATGGTTTTGGAGCTGCTCACGCCCGCAAGGTGCTGAATCGCGCCCGAAATGCCCACGGCGATGTAGAGCTGCGGGTTGACCTGAATGCCGGTTTGGCCGACGTGCTCGCGGTGCGGACGCCATCCGATGTCGCTGACCGGCTTCGAGCAGGCCGTGGCCGCGCCCAGCACCTGGGCCAGTTCTTCGATCATGCCCCAGTTTTCGGGGGCCTTCATGCCGCGTCCGGCCGAAACCACGCGCTCGGCCTCAGGAAGGGCGATGCTGCCGCTGGCCAGCTGCTGCTCGACCACGCTGGCGCGCGCCGAAGCGCTGACGTTGCGGTCTTCGAAGGCTGCGTTGCTTCCGGCGGAGTCTTTGGCGCCCAAGGCATTGGGAACCAGGCCGATCACCGTGCGGCCGGCCGTGCTTTCGCACACCTCAATGCCCTTCGACGAGAAGGCCCCGCGCACCACGCGCACCGGGTTGTAGGACTCCGGCAAGGCGGTGACGTTGCTGATCACGCCGGCCTCGGCACGCACCGCGAGTGCGCCCATGAGGGCACGGCCGTTGGCAGTTCCGTTTACGATTAGGAGGCTGGCTCCGAGTTCCTTGGCCAGGTCGCCGATCAAGGCGGCGTGCTGGGCGGTCTCAAACGTTTCGGGTCCGTGCAGGTGGATCACCTTGTGGGCACCGTAGGCTCCGAGCGACTCGACGGGGGCCGAAGCGGGGCCAACGACGACGGCTACGGCTTGGCTGCCTTGGGCTGAGGCACAAGCGGCGGCGTACTGAACGGCTTCAAACGTGGACTTCTTGAACTGTCCTGACCAGGTTTCGGCAAAAACTAAAATCATGAGAAAACGGGTTGCTAGTTACTGGTTGCTAGTTAAATGACTTTGGCCTCTTCGTGCAGCTTTTTCACGAGGCCATCCAGGTCGTTGGCGTCGATCATTTGCACCGCGGACTTGCCGGCGGGTTTTGTGAATGAAACCGGGGCGGAACCTGCCGCAGCACCGGCCGCAGCCTTGACCGTCAGGGGCTTGGTTCGGGCAGCCATGATGCCGCGCATGTTGGGAATGCGGAGTTCAGACTCTTCGACAAGGCCTTTTTTGGCGCCGAGGACGACGGGAAGGGCGAGGTCGAGCACTTCTTTGCCGCCGTCGATCTCCCGAGACGCCTTGGCGCGGCTGCCTTCGGGGGTGAAGCCGATGCACGGAGTCACGACGGGCCAGCCAAGAAGTTCTGCGAGGGCCGAGGGCACGATGCCGCCGTTGTAGTCAATAGACTCTTGGCCACAAATGACTACGTCATAGCCACCTTCTGAAACCACCGCAGCCAGTTCCCGCGCTACCTGCATGGGGTCGGTGGGCTGGGCGTCGACGCGAACCGCGTCGTGCGCGCCGATGGCGAGCGCCTTGCGCAGCGTGGGCTCGACCCCGGCGTCGCCGACGGTCACGGCCGTGACCGTTCCGCCCAGCTGCTCGTTGAGCTGGAGCGCCCGCGTCAACCCGAACTCGTCGTAGGGATTAATCACGAACTGCACGCCGTTGGCGTCAAGAGAACGCCCGTCGGCGGTAAACTGAATCTTGGCCGTCGTATCGGGAACGTGGCTGATGCAAACAAGGATCTTCATATCAAGGATTGCGGCAGGGCGGTTTGTGCCCCCAAGCATGCGGCAAATTTAGGCTCCGAAGCCGTATTTTTGCCGACCATAAACACACGTAAACGAATGCGAACGATTCAATTCCGCGAGGCCATTGCCGAAGCCATGAGCGAAGAAATGCGCCGCGACGAGCGCATCTTCCTAATGGGCGAAGAAGTAGCTGAATACAACGGAGCCTACAAGGCCTCCAAGGGAATGCTCGACGAATTCGGCCCCAAGCGCGTGCTCGATACCCCGATCGCCGAGCTCGGATTCACGGGAATCGGCGTGGGCGCGGCCATGAACGGCCTTCGCCCCATCATCGAGTTCATGACGTTCAACTTTTCGATGGTGGCCATCGACCAGATCATCAGCAACGCCGCCAAAATCCACCAGATGTCGGGTGGACAGTTCACGATTCCGATCGTGTTCCGCGGCCCCACGGCCAGCGCCGGCCAACTGGGCGCGACCCACTCCCAAGCCTTTGAAAGCTGGTACGCCAACTGCCCCGGCCTCAAAGTGATTGTTCCGTCTACGCCCTACGACGCTAAAGGCTTGCTCAAGGCGGCCATCCGCGACGAGGACCCCGTCATCTTTATGGAATCCGAGCAGATGTACGGCGACAAGGGCGAAGTTCCCGAGGGCGAGTACGTGCTGCCGATCGGCGTGGCCGACATCAAGCGCGCCGGAACCGACGTGACTATTGTTTCGTTCGGAAAAATCATGAAGGTGGCCCTGGCTGCCGCCGAGGAGCTGGCCAAAGAGGGCATTAGCTGTGAGGTGATCGACTTGCGCACGGTGCGCCCGATTGACTACGATACGGTGATCAATTCGGTGAAGAAGACCAACCGCCTGGTGTGTGTCGAAGAGGCGTGGCCGCTCGGAAGTATCAGCACCGAAATCAGCTACATGGTGCAGAAGCGTGCGTTTGACTACCTCGACGCGCCGATCATTCGCATCACGACGGCCGATACCCCGGCTGCCTACGCGCCGACGCTCATGGAGGCCTTCCTTCCGAACCCGGCCCGCGTGATCAAGGCGGTACGCGAGGTGATGTACGTCAAGAAGTAAAAAGTAAAATCCGGTCATAACCGAACATTTGTACCACAGTCTTGTCCGGATATAACCGGATTTCAAACTTTTTACCAAAGCCCGTATCTTCGCGCCCCTTAAAACGACCGATTTTAACCTAAACCAAACCACGTAACGTACGCATATTATGGAAATTCAGTACCTCGTTCCCGTCCTCGGCCTCGTAGGCCTGGTCGTCATGATCTTCAAGGCCATTTGGGTCGGCAAGCAAGACGCCGGAGACGCCAACATGGTCGAACTCGCCGGCTACATTGCCCGCGGATCCCAAGCCTTCCTTCGTGCCGAGTGGCGCGTTTTAGGCGTGTTTGTCGTGATCGCGGCCGCCCTGCTGGCCTGGTCTGCCGAACTTGAGGCCGTGGCCATGCACACCGACTGGGTGATCGCCGTAGCCTTCGTCATCGGAGCCGTATTCAGCGCCTTCGCCGGATGGATTGGCATGAACATCGCCACCAAAGCCAACGTGCGCACCACGCAGGCTGCCCGCACCTCGCTGGCGCAAGCCCTGAAGGTGTCGTTCACGGGCGGAACCGTTATGGGCCTCGGCGTGGCCGGCCTCGCGGTACTGGGCCTCGGAACTCTCTACATCGTCTTCACCGGTATGTACGCCAACGTGGCACAGGCCCTTGAAGTCCTCGCCGGCTTCTCGCTGGGCGCGGAGTCCATCGCCCTTTTTGCCCGTGTGGGTGGCGGTATCTACACCAAGGCTGCCGACGTCGGTGCCGACCTCGTGGGTAAGGTTGAAGCTGGAATCCCCGAAGACGACCCCCGCAACCCCGCGACCATTGCCGACAACGTGGGCGACAACGTGGGCGACGTAGCCGGTATGGGCGCTGACCTCTTTGGCTCGTACGTAGCCACGATGCTGGCCACGATGGTTCTCGGCCGCGAGGTGGTAAGCCAAGACAACTTCAACGGCATGGCGCCGATCCTCCTGCCGATGGTAATCGCCGGCCTGGGCATCGTATTCTCCATTATTGGAACCTTCTTCGTGCGCATCAAAGGCGAGACCAGCAGCGTCATGAACGCCCTGAACCTGGGCAACTGGAGCTCTATGGTGCTGACCGCCGTAGCGTCCTACTTTGTGATTGACTACATGCTTCCCGAGACGATGACGTTTGCGCGCCACGGTTCGGAGACGGTAATCACTAGCATGAACGTGTTCTGGAGCATCATTCTCGGCCTCGTGGTCGGAACCCTGATGAGCCTCGTTACCGAGTACTACACGTCGATGGGTCGCCGTCCGGTGGACAGCATCGTGCAGAAGTCGGGTACCGGCCACGGCACCAACGTCATCGGCGGTCTTGCCGTGGGTATGGAGTCGACGGTGCTTCCCATCATCATCCTGGCGGGCGGAATCTACGGTTCCTTCGCGCTGGCCGGCCTGTACGGCGTGGCCATTGCCGCTGCAGGCATGATGGCTACGACCGCCATGCAGCTTGCGATTGACGCCTTCGGACCGATCGCCGACAACGCAGGCGGTATTGCCGAGATGAACCACCTTCCGAGCGAAGTGCGCGAGCGCACCGACAACCTCGACGCCGTGGGCAACACCACCGCCGCTACGGGTAAGGGCTTCGCCATTGCTTCTGCCGCGCTGACTGCCCTCGCGCTGTTCGCTGCCTACGTAGGCCTTGCGGGCATCGACGGCATCGACATCTACAAGGCCGACGTGCTGGCCATGCTCTTCGTGGGCGCCATGATTCCGTTCTTCTTCAGCTCGCTGGCCATCAGCGCTGTGGGTAAGGCGGCCATGGAAATGGTGCGCGAGGTACGCCGCCAGTTCCGCGAAATTCCAGGCATCATGGAAGGCACGGGCAAGCCCGAGTACGAGAAGTGTGTGGAGATTTCAACCCAAGCTTCGATCAAAGAAATGGTTGCTCCGGGCGCGCTGGCTCTGATTGCTCCGGTCCTCGTGGGCTTCACCATGGGCCCTGAGGCCTTAGGCGGACTCCTCGCCGGCATCACGGTAAG
>JBEBBW010000004.1:0-66635 GCA_041158165.1 Bacteroidota bacterium | reverse complement strand
CGGAATGCCCGCGTAGCGCGGACGGCCGCCGTGGCGCAGCAGCGTCCAAAGGTCCACAGGCAGCACCACCGCGCGCCGAACCGCCCGACGGGTGCGGGGGCCAAGGCGGTAAAAGGTGGATCGAAAAAACTTCTTCAAGCTGCTACTTAGTTGGCCGACTTCATGATGCGCTCGATCTCGTCCACCTCTTTGGGGATCGCCTTAGTGAGGTTGATCGGTTCGCCCTTGGTCACGACAATGTCGTCTTCGATGCGGATTCCTAGGCCCTCCTCGGGAATGTAGATGCCGGGTTCCACGGTGAACACCATGCCTTCTTTGATTTCAGAACCGTCCCAGGGGCCGTAGTCGTGCACGTCGAGGCCGAGGTAGTGCGAGGTTCCGTGCATAAAGTACTTTTTGTAGGCGGGCAAGGCGGGGTCCTGCTTGGCCACGTCGTCGCGGGTGATGAGTCCGAGCCCGATCAGCTCTTCGGTCATGAGCTCGCCGACCTGCACGTGGTAGTCGGGCAGGCGCACGCCGGGCTTCAGCAAGTTAATGGCCGCCTTTTCGACGCGGAGCACCGCTTCGTACACCGCGCGCTGTCGGGGCGTAAACGTTCCGTTGGCGGGAAAGCACCGCGTCACATCGCAGGCGTAGTTGCCATAAACCGCACCGACGTCAAACAGCACCACGTCGCCGTCGTGAACCTGGGCGTCGTTGGTGATGTAGTGCAGCACACAGGCGTTGGCGCCCGAACCGATGATTGGCGTGTAAGCAAAGCCGTGGGAGCGGCGGCGCACAAATTCGTGAAGGAATTCCGCCTCGAGCTCGTACTCCCACACGCCGGGCTTGAGGAAGCGCAGCACGCGGTCGTAGCCGGCGGCGGTGATGTCGGCAGCCACCTGCATGATTTTGACCTCTTCGGGGTCTTTGACGGCCCGCAGCGCGTTCATGGCCGGCGCCGAACGCTCGTACTCGTGGTTCGGAAACCGGCGGCGCAGGTCGGCCCCAAAGCGGTCTTCGCGCGTCTCGACGGGGTTATTTCGGCGAATGTGCTCGTGGTTCAATAAATACACATGGTGGGCATGGGCCATAACGTCGCGTAGGATGCGCTCAAAATCGCTCAGCCAGTGAATGCTTTGGATTCCGGTCAGGGCGCGGGCCTCGTCCTTGGAGAGCTTAGCACCTTCCCAGCGGGCGATGAGGTCGTTGGTTTCGACCAAAAACAGCATCTCGCGCTGCTCGGGCTTGGGCGCGTCGGGATAGAGTACCAGAATGGATTCCTCTTGGTCGACTCCGCTCAGCCATAGGATGTCGGTGGCCTGCTTGAACGGGAAGCTCCCGTCCGCCGATGTGGGGTAAATGTCGCTTGAGTTAAAAAAAGCGACGGATTGAGGCTTTAACGTAGCCGTGAATTGCGCCCGGTGGCGGGCGTAAAGGTCCGATTTAAGGGGTTCGTAGCGCATGCGAACGAAGGTACGGCTTGCGCTGTTATGGATTGGTACGAGGCCGTTTGGCCCCTACCTTTGAGCAACCAAAGTCACTTTGAATATGGCATCGCAACGCGGATTGTTTGGGACCTCACTGGCCCGCAAGTACTGGATGGCCCTGACGGGCCTCTTTTTGATTACGTTTCTCGTAGTCCACTTACTCGGAAACCTCGCCATCGTCTTCGGAACCGGCGAAGACTTCAATGCCTACGCGGCGTTCATGACGAGCTTTCCGCCCATCAAAATCGTGAGCTACTTGCTCTATGCGTCGATCGTGCTCCACGCAGCCGACGGCATTGCGCTGGCCCGTCAAAACAAGGCGGCCCGTCCAGTCAACTACGGTTCGTACAACGGCGCTGCCAACGCCGGTTGGGCTTCGCGCAACATGGCGCTGCTCGGCATCTTCACCCTGCTGTTCATCTTAGTCCACATGAAGAGCTTCTGGTACGAGATGCACTTTGGCGAACTCGGCCTCGACGCCAACGGCAATAAGGATTTGTTTACCCTAACGACTGCCGCATTTGAGCAGGTTTGGTACACAGCTTTCTACGTGATTGCAATGCTCGCTCTTGGGTTTCACCTCTGGCACGGATTCCAGTCAGCCTTTCAGACCATGGGCTGGACCCACCCGACCTATACGCCGATCGTTCAGTTCGTAGGCCGCGCCTTTGCCGTGGTCGTGTGCGGAGCCTTCGCACTGATTCCCTTGTACGTCCTGATTTCGCCCAACGTTTAAGCTTGTTACAGCATGTCTAGCAAATTGAATTCCCGCATTCCCGAGGGGCCCATTTCTGAAAAGTGGACCAAGCACAAAGGCACGATTCCGCTCGTAAGCCCCGCAAACAAGCGCCGCATTGACATCATCGTAGTCGGAACCGGCCTCGCCGGATCGTCGGCCGCTGCCTCGCTGGCCGAGCTCGGCTACAACGTCAAGGCGTTTTGCTTTCAGGATTCGCCACGCCGCGCACACTCTATCGCTGCTCAGGGCGGAATCAACGCCGCCAAAAACTACCAAAACGACGGCGACTCGGTGTTCCGTTTGTTTTACGACACCGTGAAGGGTGGCGACTACCGCAGCCGCGAGGCCAACGTGCACCGCCTCGCCGAGGTTTCAGCTAGCATCATCGACCAGTGCGTGGCCCAGGGTGTTCCCTTTGCCCGCGACTACGGCGGCTTGCTCGACAACCGCTCGTTCGGTGGGGTTCAGGTGAGCCGCACCTTTTATGCCAAGGGTCAGACGGGCCAGCAGCTGCTGCTCGGAGCCTACTCGGCCCTCGAGCGCCAGGTCGCCAAGGGCCGCGTGAAAATGTACGCCCGCCACGAGATGGTTGATCTCGTCGTGGTCGACGGCAAGGCCCGCGGAATCATTGCCCGCAACCTAGTCACCGGTGAGCTGGAGCGCCACAGCGCCCACGCCGTGATTATCGCCTCGGGTGGCTACGGAAACGTGTTCTACTTGAGCACCAACGCTATGGGTTCGAACGTGACCGCCGCGTGGAAGGCCCACAAAAAAGGCGCCTTCTTTGCGAACCCGTGCTTCACGCAAATTCACCCCACCTGCATTCCGGTAAGTGGTGAATCGCAGTCCAAGCTCACGCTCATGTCGGAATCGCTGCGCAACGACGGACGCATTTGGGTTCCGGCCAACCTCGAAGACGCCAAGGCGATCCGCGAAGGCCGCTTGAAGCCGACCGACCTGCCCGAAGAGAAGCGCGACTACTACCTCGAGCGCCGCTACCCTGCTTTTGGTAACCTGGTTCCGCGGGACGTCGCCTCACGCGCCGCCAAGGAGCGCTGCGACGCCGGCTACGGCGTGAACAAGACCGGCGAGGCCGTGTACCTCGACTTTTCAGCGGCCATCATGCGCTACGGTAAGGAGCAGGCCAACCTCAAGGGCATGGCCAACGCTTCTGACGCCGAAATCCGCGCCATGGGAACCAAGGTCGTGGAATCGAAGTACGGCAACCTCTTTCAGATGTACGAGAAGATCACCGACGAGAATCCGTACGTGACCCCGATGAAGATTTACCCCGCCGTCCACTACACCATGGGCGGACTTTGGGTGGACTACAACTTGATGTCGACCGTACCCGGACTGTTTGTGGCGGGCGAGGCCAACTTCTCAGATCACGGCGCCAACCGCCTGGGTGCCTCGGCGCTCATGCAGGGCTTGGCCGACGGCTACTTTGTGCTGCCGTACACGGTCGGAACCTTCTTGGCCGACGACATTCGCACCGGAAGCATTTCGACCGACTTGCCAGAATTTGCTGAGGCTGAAGCCGCCGCCAAAGCCCGCCTCGAAGGCTTTTTGGCCGCCAACGGTTCGACTCCGGTCGAGGTGTTTCACCGCCGACTCGGCAAGATTGTGTGGGACAAAATTGGCATGGCCCGCAGTGAGTCTGGTCTCAAGACAGCCATCGAAGAGATCCGCGCCCTGCGCGAGGAGTTCTACCGCGACGTCAAAGTCCTCGGCGGTATGTACGAAATGAACCCCGAGCTTGACAAGGCCAACCGCGTCGCCGACTTCATGGAACTTGCTGAACTCATGGCCCTCGACGCGCTGACCCGCAACGAATCCTGCGGTGGCCACTTCCGCGAGGAGTACCAGACAGAAGACGGCGAAGCCCTTCGCCAAGATGAGGAATTTGCCTTTGTTTCCGCCTGGGAATTCACCGACAACGACCCCGGTAAAGCCACGCTGCACAAAGAAGATTTGGTGTTTGAAAACGTTAAACTCGTAACCCGCTCCTACAAGTAATGAACCTCACGCTCAAAGTTTGGCGCCAAAAGAACGCCCAAGATTCCGGATCGTTCGCCACCTACCAGGTCAGCGACATTTCGCCCGACATGTCTTTTCTCGAAATGATGGACGTGCTCAACGAGCAGCTCATTTCGAAGGGTACCGAGCCGGTCGTGTTTGACCACGACTGCCGCGAGGGAATCTGTGGCATGTGCTCGATGTTCATCAACGGCGAGGCCCACGGCCCCGACCGCGGCGTGACCACCTGCCAGCTCCACATGCGCAAGTTCAAGGACGGCGACACTATTACCGTGGAACCGTGGCGCGCCAAGGCCTTCCCGGTCGTTCGCGACCTGATGGTGGACCGCAGCGCCTTTGACCGCATCATTCAGGCCGGCGGATACGTTTCGGTGAACACGATGGGTAACCTGCCCGACGCCAACGCCACCCCGATTGAGAAGCACGACGCCGACGCGGCATTTGACGCGGCGACCTGCATCGGCTGCGGAGCCTGCGTTGCCACGTGCAAAAACGCATCGGCGATGCTGTTCGTGAGCGCCAAGGTGAGCCAGTTCGCCCTGCTGCCCCAAGGCCAAGTGGAGGCTGCCGACCGCGTGCGCAACATGGTGCACCAAATGGACCTCGAAGGCTTCGGAAACTGCACCAATACCGGCGCGTGCGAGGTCGAGTGCCCGAAAGGCATTTCGATTGAGAACATTGCCCGCATGAACCGCGAATACCTCAAAGCATCGTTAACGGCCTAAATCTGAAGTGCGTGGCACGGGCTTTGCTCTGCTGCGCGACAATTAACTACCTCAACATGACCAAGAACATCCTCTTAGCCCTAGCCGCCGTTGCCGCACTCGCCTCGTGCAAACCAGACCCCACGCTTGACGAGCGCCTGGCCGGAACCTGGAACCTTAGCGACCTCAGCATGTCGGGCACGATTCAGTCGCCACTTGGCGCAATTCCGTTCACGATTGCCGACTCGCTGATTCGCCCCAACAACACGATGGAGTTGGCGATCAATGACGACGCCACGCAATCCATCCTGTGGAACCTTGACGTTCGCGCAACCCTAACTGCTGCGGCTGTTGGTTCGTTCGGCGTAGATGTTCAGGATACGGTAAGCGGCACGTGGTACGCAGTCGACGGCGGCGGCGTAACGCCAGACTCGCTCTACATCACGGCCGACGGCGAAAAAACCGGCTACGAGATCTTGAGCTTCCTCGAGACCAGCCTTCGCCTGCGCAGCGTGCAAACGATCAACGACCCTGACCTGGGATCGCAGACCGTAACCCAAGAGGTGACCTTTATCAAGTAAGGTTTTCGTTAAAAAAGAAAGCCCGAGGCGCAGGCCTCGGGTTTTTTTATTCGGGTACGTGAGTCGGTACCGATTCGCTTAAACTCCGCAAGCGCCGTGCCTGCAAAACGTGTCGTTCTTGATGAATCGTGATGATCTCGAACGCATCGTGTAGCGAATAGGTAACTATCCTGCTTGCCGGAGAGCAAATAAGCTGTTCACCTTCCTTAGTCGTGACGCTTCGAATCCAGCCCTTAAGTTCGCGTTGCGACTCACTAAATGCGTCCATGAAACTCAAGTCTGTGTTCGGAGTGCCTGGTTCCCATATCGGAAAGGTCTTAGACTTTTTCGTGTTTTTCGGACTAAGGGCCTTTTTCAATAAGTAGGTCATGAGGCTGGCATACCCAGGTACCCATCGAGTAACCGGTGTGGGATAGGTTCCACACTTTACCTGCAGGATGGTTTCTCGGTATGACCGCGTTGTCTTGTCTAAATGCGACACAATCTGCTCAAAATTCCACCCATTTGGTTCGGGTTTCAAACGCCAAAATTCCGAACCGAGTTGATCGGCAAGCTCACATATCTCAACGTGTACTGCGTCAAGGCGTTGAATAAGATTCTCTTTATTCACTGCTTGAAATTTAGCTAAAAGCCTTCCAGCCCTGAGCGGTCAACGAAACGTGTTCGCCGGCTAGGTTCACTAGGTATGCTCCCGACGACTCCGTCATGTGGCCGATTGGGGTAATGTTGGGGTTCCCCTTGATTTTGTCGTAGTCCTCTAGGGATACGGTAAAGACGAGTTCGTAGTCCTCTCCCCCGTTCAGCACGGCCGTCACGGGGTGGATTCCAAACTCCTCGCAGGCCCGAAGTACCACCGGGTCAATCGGCAGCTTGTCTTCAAACACCACGCAACCCAGGCCACTGGCCTTGGTCAGGTGCAGGAGCTCGCTCGAGAGGCCGTCGCTCACGTCCATCATGCTGGTGGGTTTCACGCCCAACTCGGCGAGGAGTTCGACGATGTCCTTGCGCGCCTCGGGCTTGAGCTGGCGCTCAATCGGGTACTGGTAGTCGCTGAGGTCGGGCTGCAGGTTGGGGTTGGCCAAGTAGGTTGCCTTCTCGCGTTCGAGCACTTGAAGCCCGATGTAGGCTCCGCCCAAATCGCCCGACACCACAATAAGGTCGGTCGCTTGGGCTCCGCCCCGACCCACTGCAGCGCCGCGCTCCACCTGGCCAATCACGGTCAGGGCAAGGCTAAGTCCGCTCGGATTCGACGTCGTGTCTCCGCCCACCAAATCGACGCCGTACTGCGCGCAGGCCCGGCGAATACCGGCATAAATCTCGTCGAGCGCCTCCACGGGGTAGCGGCTGCTCACGGCCATGGCCACGGTCAACTGCGTGGGCGAGCCGCCCATCGCATAAATGTCGCTGAAGTTGACGACCGCCGCCTTGTAGCCAAGGTGCTGCAACGGAACATAGGCCAAGTCAAAATGCACCCCCTCCACGAGCAGGTCGGTGCTCACCAACAGATCCTGGTCCGCGTTGGGCCGCAGCACGGCCGCGTCGTCACCCACGCCCACCAGGGTCGACGGCTGAACCGGCACTAGGTCGGCGGTAAGTCGCTCAATTAAACCAAATTCACCCAATTCAGACAGGGGGGTGCGTTGCGGATTCGGGTCTTCAATCATGGCACAAATTTCGGGCATACCTTTGCCGGATAAATACCCCCTTTATGAATCCTAAGTATCAAGCTGAAATTTCAGCATTCATGGATTGGGCAAAAGCCCGTAACGGCGCTGAGCCTGAGTTTATTCAAGCGGTGCACGAGGTGGCGGAATCGGTGATTCCGTTTATCGAAGAAAACCCGAAGTACAAAAAGGCGCGCATTCTTGAGCGCATCACCGAGCCTGAGCGCACGATCATGTTCCGCGTAGCGTGGACCGACGACGCTGGCAACGTGCAGGTTAACCGCGGCTACCGCGTGGAGTTCAACAGCGCCATCGGCCCCTACAAGGGCGGCCTGCGCTTTCACCCGACGGTCAACCTGTCGGTGCTGAAGTTCCTCGGCTTTGAGCAAATCTTCAAAAACTCGCTCACCACGTTGCCCATGGGCGGCGGTAAGGGCGGTTCGGACTTTGATCCCAAGGGCAAGTCCGACAACGAAGTAATGCGCTTCTGCCAGGCCTTTATGACCGAGCTTTCGCGCCACATCGGCGCCGATACCGACGTTCCTGCCGGCGACATCGGCGTGGGTGGTCGCGAGATTGGCTACATGTTTGGCCAGTACAAGCGCATCCGCAACGAGTTCACCGGCGTGTTGACCGGCAAGGGCCTCAACTGGGGCGGTTCGCTGATCCGCCCTGAAGCAACCGGCTACGGCACGGTGTACTTCGCTCAAGAGATGCTCGCCACCAAAGGCGACGGCTTTAAGGGCAAAAAGGTCGTGATCTCAGGTTCAGGTAACGTAGCCCAGTTCGCTGCCGAGAAGGCAACGCAGCTCGGCGCAACCGTGCTCACCCTGTCGGATTCTTCAGGCTACATTTTGGACAACGACGGCATCAATGCCGAGAAGTTGGCCCACGTGATGCACATTAAAAACGTAGAGCGCGGACGCATCAGCGACTACCTCAAGAAGTACCCGTCGGCTACGTTTGTTGCGGGTAAGACTCCTTGGGGCGTAGCCTGCGACATCGCTATGCCGTGTGCGACCCAAAACGAACTTAACGGCGACGACGCCAAGGCCCTGATCGCCAACGGCGTGAAGTGTGTGGCCGAAGGCGCCAACATGCCTTCTACCCCTGAAGCGATTGAGGCGTTTGCTGCCGCTCGCATCCTATTCAGCCCAGGTAAGGCCTCGAACGCCGGTGGGGTTTCAACCTCAGGTCTTGAGATGAGCCAAAACTCACTGCGCCTTTCGTGGAGCAGCGAAGAAGTGGACCAGCGCCTGCACGGCATCATGAAGAGCATCCATGCTTCGTGTGTGAAGTACGGTGCGCGCGAAGACGGTACGATTGACTACGTCAAGGGTGCCAACCTCGCAGGCTTCGTGAAGGTGGCCGACGCCATGCTCGACCAGGGCGTGATGTAAGCCTTGCTTCACCGCAATGAAAAAACCCCGGGCTCGCGCCCGGGGTTTCTTTTTTAGGTCTGCCTTAACCTAGAACCTAAAAGAACCGCACCGTGGCGTAGACCGAGGCGTTATAAAAATTGGGCTGTGCGTCCAACTGGATGTTGGCCGGAAGAACCGCTTCGTTAAAGGGCTTGTTGAAGTTCTGGCGTACCCCCACCGTAAAGCGTCGGAAGCCGAGTTCCGCCTGGAGACCATAGGACAGCAGCGAACCGTAGAACTGTCCGTTGGTGTTTTCGGTGACTCGGCCCATACCCTCTGCACGGTACACCACTTGGCGAGTGCCTCCGAGTCGAATGCCCGCGAAACCACCCGCCGACACGTTCAGCCCTTTGCCCCGGCGCGAAGGATTTATGACAAACGAAACGGGCACTTCGAAGTAGGTCATGGAAAGATTAGATCGGCGCAAATCCACATTGGAGGGCAAGAGTGCGTACCCGCCGCCGGAAGGAGCATCCAGCTGCAAAATGTTCTGACCAAAATCGTAGGTATAGCTCGTAAGGCCCCACCCGCTGCGCAACCACAACGGCGTCTTGCTGAGGCGCCACTGGTTCGTGAAGTAGAGTCCGAACGTGGCCGACTGCGCGCCAGCAGGATGCCACAAGCCCGAGTAGGCGTCGGCAGCCATCAGGTCGGTGGTCGGCGTCGTCAGCAGCGAATTCGTGCCCACAAGCATGACGAGTCCATTGATTTTCTTTTTGAACTTCTTCTTTTTAGGCTCCGACGGCTTGATGTTCAAAGTGAGGTCGTCACCCAAGTTGATTTCCAAATTCTCAATCGACTCCTCAAGGTTGTCTGCCCAAGCTTCGGCCATTTCTTCGATGGCTTCAAGGCGGGCTTCGAGGCGGTCTGAAAGCTCCTTTCGGCGGCGTTCAGCGTCTTCTTTGGAGATGTCTTTGTCGCGAATTTGCTTTTCGAGCGCAGCCATGTCCTTCGTGTATTCACTAATGGCAGCGGCGATTTCAGCGCTCATGCGGGCGGCACGGGACTGGGTGCTGTCGGCCGCTGGGGCCTTGCTGCTGTCAGACCCAGCACGGGCTTCGGCTGTCGGCGTCGGCATGGCAGGCGGGGCGTCCTGGGCGCGGAGCTGCGGCGCAGCCGCAGCAAATACGGCACTTAGTGCGAGTGCTTTGATTGAAAAGTGGACCATGATTCAGTGAGGTTTTCTGCCAGCTCTTTGGTTTGATTTAGGCGCTGAAGCACGGCGGCTGGCACGTGCACTTCAACGTGTACTTGGGGCGAGGCCTCTGATTCTCGGATGCTGCGGACCATAGACCACACATCCTGAAGGTTGCTGGCCAACTGGGCGTAGCGTCGGCGCGGAGTCTCCGAATTGGCCGCGTAGGCTGCGGCTTCGGCCGGGCGCACGCGAACGGGAATTAGCGGCACGCGCTCGTCAAAATCTACAGGGCTCATGCGCTCAAGGAACGCAAGTTCTGCGCGGACGCTTCCGAATTTATTGGGCATTGCCTTCGCTGGGGACAGTGCCGCCGGATTTGCCCCAACAAGGCGCTCGGGAGCCGTACCGACCGAGCTACGGCGAGGGCTTGGCGCTGTCGGTGCCAGTTGAGGCAAGCTGTCTTCTTGGCGGGAGATGGCTTCGTGGGCCAGCGAAGTGGCCGCTACCGACAGATTGGGGGTCGTATCGCTCGGGCGGGTCCACCACAATCCTGCGGCGGCCAGGGCTACCGAGGCTACGGCCGCATAGCGGAACCAAAGCACACGGCGCTTCGGTTTGGCATGCCCGTTTGCTGCTGCGCTGGGCAAGCCCGCGGCCACGCGGGCCCAGGAATCGGGCCGCGGCTGCGCCCGGCCCTCACCGAGGGCGTCGCGAAACAGCTTATCGAGGTCCTTCTGGCTCATTGCACATTGAAGTTTGTGAGGCGGCGCTGCAGCCACTGCCGGGCTCGGCTCAATTGGGACTTGCTCGTGGCCTCGCTGATGCCGAGCTGCTCGGCGATCTCGGCATGGCTGTAGCCCTCGATCGCATAAAGATTGAACACACTGCGGTAGCCGTCGGGCAGCTGGCGCAAGACACTCATAAGCGCTTCGCGGTCGTGCAGCGCGTCGGTTGACGCCGCTCCCGCCTCGGGCACGTCGGCCTCGTCGAGCCGCTCGGTCTTGCGCTTGCGCAACTCCATGAGGCACTCGTTCACGGCGGTCCGGCGCAGCCAGGCCGGCAGGGCCTTGGGCTCGCGAATCGTCGGGAGTTGCTGGAACATGGTCGTCATCGTGCGAATCATTGCGTCTTCGGCGTCCGCTTCGTCGGCGAAGTAGCGTTTGCAGGTATGCAGCACACGGGGCGCTAGCGCCTCATACAGAGCGCGCTGCGCATCCAATTGGCCGTGCAGCGAGCCGTGAATGTGTGCGTACCAAGCTTCCACTAGATCGGGGCGGAATCCACAAAAAAGATGCGGCTCCTAACACAAAGGTTGCATTGCCCCCCTAAAATTGTACGACCTTTACTTCACTGCGCACTTAAATAGCCAAGAATTCCGCCTAGATGCCCAAAAAAGGACCCAAGATTAACAAAGCCCACCGCTCGATGGACGCGGTTTCGCTGGCCAACCGACTCCTTCGCTTTTTTCAGAAGCGCCCCGGGCGCAAGTTCACCGCCGCCGACCTCGCCTTTGAAACGGGAATGAACGAGCGGACCGGCAAGACGCTCGTGGCCAGTGCGCTCGAAATTTTGACCCGCACCAACCAAATTCAAGCCGACGGCGACGGGTTCCGCCTCAAAATGGAGCTGGCCTACGCGACCGGAACGATTGAATTCACCTCGAGCGGCGCGGCCTACGTGGTACGCGGACCCGGACTCGACGACGTGTACGTGCGCCAGGGCAGCGCGGGCTGCTCCTTCGGTGGCGACCAGGTCAAGGTGCTGGTCTACCCGCAAAAGGCGGGTAAAAAATTCGAGGGCGAGATCGTCGACGTGGTGCGCCGCGCCCGCAGCCGCTACGTGGGCGAAGTACAGCCCCACGCCCAAGGCGCCTTCATTCTCACCGACGGCCGCAAGGTGGGCCGGGACTTTTTTGTGCCCAAATCCCAGCTTGGCGGTGCCGAGGCCGGCCAAATGGTGGTACTCGAGCTCGTGGAGTGGACCGACGCCGAGCGCGCCCCGGTGGGCAAGGTGGTCGAAATCCTCGGGGAGCGCGGCGAGCACGAAACCGAGATTCACGCCATCATGGAGGAATTTGGGCTTCCCTGGAACTTCCCCGCCGAGGTGGAGGCCGAAGCGGCGCGGATTCCGTTGGTGCTGGACCCGCTCGAGATCGCCAAGCGCCGCGACATGCGCACTACGCTGACCTTCACGATCGACCCGGTCGACGCCAAGGACTTTGACGACGCGCTCAGCATCCGTCCGCTCGAAAACGGTCTGTGGGAAGTGGGCGTGCACATCGCCGACGTGACCTACTACGTGCGGCCCGGTAGCCTGCTCGAGCAGGAGGCCGTGGAACGCGCAACCTCGGTCTACCTCGTGGACCGCGTGGTGCCGATGCTGCCCGAAATCCTGTCGAACCAGGTTTGTTCGCTGCGCCCGCGCGAAGACAAGTTCACGTTCTCGGCGATTTTTGCGATGGACGAGTCGGGCACCGTGCACGACCGCTGGTTTGGGCGCACCGTGATCCACTCCGACCGTCGATTTGCCTACGAAGAGGCCCAGGCGGTGCTCGAGGGCGACGACGACCCTATTGCGACTGAATTGCGGCTGATGGACCGAATGGCTAAGGCCCTGCGCGCCCAGCGCATGAAGGACGGCGCCATCGCCTTTGACCGAGCCGAGGTGAAGTTTCGCCTCGACGCCAACAACCAGCCCATCGGCGCCTACGTGAAAGAGGCCAAGGATTCCAACAAGCTGATCGAGGAGTTCATGCTCCTGGCCAACCGCGAGGTGGCGGCCTTTGCCGGCGGAAAGAAGCCCAATGCGCGCACCAAGCAGGCTCCGCGCACCATGGTCTACCGCATCCACGACCAGCCCGACCCCGAAAAACTAATCTCCCTGAGCCAGTTTGTGCGCCCGCTGGGCTACCAAATGCAGGTCGACAGCCCCGGCAACGTGCGCCGATCGATCAACGACCTGCTGCGCCAAGTCAAGGGGACGCCCGAGGCCAACATGCTTGAAACGCTTACGGTGCGGACCATGGCCAAGGCGGTGTACAGCACCCAAAACGTGGGGCACTACGGCCTCGCCTTCGACGACTATACCCACTTTACGTCGCCGATTCGCCGCTACCCCGACATGATGGTGCACCGCCTGCTGCAGGACACGCTCGACGGCAAGCCGTCGCCCAAGGCCGAGCCGCTCGAGGAGCTCTGCCAGCACAGTTCGCAGCGCGAGCAAAACGCCGCCGAAGCCGAGCGCTCGTCGATCAAGTACATGCAGGCCGTGTACATGGAGCAGTTCCTGGGCGAGCAGTTCGACGGCATCATTTCGGGCGTCACCGAATGGGGCGTGTTTGTTGAGGTGCCCGAAACCGCCTGCGAGGGCCTGGTGCGCCTCAGGGAGTTCCGCGACGACTACTACAGCGTCGATTCCGAGCGCCACTGCCTGGTGGGCGAGCGCTGGGGCAAGGAGTACCGGCTCGGCGATCCGCTGCGCATCGTGGTCAAGGAGGTTGACGTGGTCCGCAAGACCATCGATTTTGGCGTGGCCAGCTCGCGCGGGGGCTCGGGGTCCGCTTCGGGCGGAGCGTCCAGCCGACCCTCTGGCCGTTCTGCGGCACCGACCCGCGGACAGTTCGACGAAACCCGCCCCACCGAGGCCGGAAGCCGCTGGGGGTCTCCGCGCCGCGCCGGCGGTTCCGCGAGTGGTTTTGGTGCGTCCAAGTCGGGCGGACCGGGCAAGGCCAGCGGAAAAGGCGGCAGCAAAGGCGGAGGCAAAGGCCACCGCAAGGGCCCCAACACGACGTCAGCGAAGAAAAAGCGGCGGTAAACCAGGGACCAGTTGCTGGTACCTAGTCACTCGAGCACAGCCCGAGCCCGCTCCACGTCCCGCGCTATCTGCGCTTGAAGCGCTTGCGGCGTTTCGAACGTTTGCTCTGCACGAATGAAATCAATGAACCGAACTTCGACCGGGCGCCCATAGCCCTGGGCTTCGACGTCGAGCAAGTGCACCTCGAGCACGGGTTCTGAGCCGGCCCCAAAGCTGGGGCGCACGCCGTAGTTCGCCACGCCGGCGAGCCCGCGGGGCCCTTCTGCATCACAGAAAACGAGCTCCACGGCATATACGCCAAACGAAGGCATGGCCTTGTCGGGGTGAATTCCGCCCACGTTGGCGGTGCGGTAGCCCAGTTTGCGGCCAATTCCGCGCCCCGCCACGACCTCGCCGCGCACAAAATGGGGTCGGCCCAAACTGGCTGCAGCGTCGCGCACCCGGCCTTCCGCAACAGCAGCGCGGATTTTTGTCGACGACAGCGCCACGTCGCCCAAGGTCACGGCGTTTACCTGCTCCAGCGCAAAATCAAAAACCTGCGAAAACTCCTGAAGCTGGGCAAAATCCCCTTCGCGGTTGCGCCCAAACCGGTGGTCGTAGCCGACGATTAAATGCTTCATTCCCAAATGGCCCACCAGGTCGCGGCGAACAAACTCCAGCGACGAGGTCTGCGCAAAATCCGAGGTAAACGGATGCTCCACCAGCGCGTCCAATCCGGCTGCGGCCAAGAGCTCGGCCCGTTCCGCGGGGAGCGTCAGCCGCGAAAGCACAAACTCCGGGTGAATCAGCTTGCGCGGGTGGGGCTCCAAAGTGAGCAAGACGGCAGTTCCGCCCAATTCCCGCGCGACCGAAACGGCGCGCTCCACCAAAGCCTGATGCCCCCGATGAACCCCGTCGAAGGTGCCCAACGTGACCACGGTGGGTCCGTGGGGAACAAAGTCCGAAAGGTGGTGGTAAATCTGCACAGGAACGAGGTCGAGGGCAAAGATATTTACGAACTTCGCGCTATGATGCTGCACGCTTTTAGCCAGGCCGCCGACGCCTTTCGACGCCACCCCTATCCCTTCGCGGCGACCGGAGTTATCGCGTTGGCCCTGAACATGCTGGGCTTAATCCATCCCATGCTGGCAATGGCCTCCAGCTTGTTTCTGCTTCCGATGCTGTACGTCGGGCTCGGAACCTTAGCCGAAGCAGAACCCGGACTTCGCTTTACCCAAGCCCTAAGGCTGGCGCTGTCGGCGTGGCCGCGCATGCTCGCGCTTGGCAGCACCATGATTTTGCTCGTGCTCGGACTTTCAATGGTCCTCGGCATTGCACTTTCGTCGTTGTACGGCGATGAATTACTGGACCTTATGGAGCAGTACCGCCAAAATCCCGAGGGCCTGATGGCGGCAATGGCTAAAGAGGTGAATTGGGCCCAGTCTGCTTTTGGGCTTGCGGCGCTCGCACTCTTCACGCTGGCCTTGACGGCCCTTTTTTGGCTCGCACCTTTGGCGCTGATTTACCGCAACCTTGGCGTGGTTGCTTCGCTTTCGTGGTCGGTGAAAATGGGGGCATCCAACTTCGGAACTATGATACCTTCTGTGCTGCTTTGGACGGTGCTTTCGCTCGCGAGCGGAGCCCTAATCGGGCTAAATATTCTCGTTTGGCCGCTTACTGCGCTTTTTCACTTTTATTGCTACCGGGAGCTAAGTAAGCAAGGCATCTAGGTCGTACCTTTGCACCCGAATTCAGAATTACTCCATTCCGCACAACCATGGCGAACGCAAAAGGTAAAATTGCCCAGGTCATCGGCCCGGTAGTTGACGTCTACTTCGAAGACGCACAGGCCCTTCCTAAAATCTACGACGCGTTGATGGTAACGCGTCCCAACGGACAACAAGTTATCCTCGAAACCCAGCAGCACATCGGTGAAGACACCGTGCGCGCGGTATCGATGGACTCGACCGACGGCTTCACCCGCGGACAAGAGGTCGTTGCCATGGGACGTCCCATC
This sequence comes from Bacteroidota bacterium, assembly GCA_041158165.1. Lineage (GTDB taxonomy): Bacteria > Bacteroidota > Bacteroidia > Flavobacteriales > Schleiferiaceae > TMED14. The sequence goes on along the minus strand of JBEBBW010000004.1, from coordinate 51,070 downwards.
GCGATGCCAACCGGGGAGCAAATTCGCGGGCGCGTGTTCAACGTAGTAGGTGCCGACATTGACGGCATTGGCGGAATTGACATGTCCAACGGCGGACTTTCGATCCACCGCGCCGCTCCGAAGTTCGAAGATCTTTCTACCGCAACTGAAGTACTGCTCACCGGTATCAAGGTTATTGACCTAATCGAACCCTACGCCAAGGGCGGTAAAATTGGTTTGTTCGGCGGCGCCGGGGTAGGTAAAACGGTACTTATTCAGGAGCTGATCAACAACATCGCCAAGGGCCACGGCGGTCTGTCGGTGTTCGCTGGCGTTGGAGAGCGCACGCGTGAAGGAAACGACCTGCTCCGTGAAATGATTGAAGCTGGCATCATTCGCTACGGCGAAGACTTCATCCACTCGATGGAAGCCGGCTCATGGGACCTCAGCAAAGTCAACAAAGACGAGCTCAAAGAATCAAAGGCAACCTTCGTTTTTGGTCAAATGAACGAGCCTCCGGGCGCCCGTGCCCGTGTGGCCCTTTCGGGTCTGACCATGGCCGAGTACTACCGCGACGGCGAAGGCAGCGGACAAGGTAAAGACATCCTGTTCTTTGTCGACAACATCTTCCGCTTCACCCAAGCAGGTTCTGAGGTATCTGCACTGCTCGGCCGTATGCCGTCAGCTGTAGGCTACCAGCCAACCCTAGCCACCGAGATGGGTGTGATGCAAGAGCGCATTACCTCGACCAAATCAGGCTCGATTACTTCCGTTCAGGCGGTCTACGTACCGGCTGACGACTTGACTGACCCGGCTCCGGCAACCACCTTTGCCCACTTGGACGCCACGACGGTTCTTTCGCGCAAGATTTCGGAGCTGGGTATCTACCCTGCTGTGGATCCGCTCGATTCAACCTCGCGCATTTTGACGCCTGAAGTCGTGGGTACCGAGCACTACGCATGTGCCCAGCGCGTGAAGGAGCTGCTGCAGCGCTACAAGGAGCTGCAAGACATCATCGCCATCTTGGGTATGGAAGAACTTTCTGAAGAGGACAAGCTCGTAGTACACCGCGCCCGCCGCGTACAGCGCTTCCTTTCTCAGCCCTTCCACGTGGCCGAGCAGTTCACGGGTATCCCGGGTGTGTTCGTAGACATCAAAGAGACCATCAAGGGCTTCACGATGATCATGGACGGCGAACTCGACAAGTACCCTGAAGCGGCGTTCAACCTCAAGGGTTCGATCGAAGAGGCGATTGCTGCCGGCGAAAAAATGCTTGCTGAAGTATAATTCGCCATGGCACTCCAGGTCGACATCATCACGCCAGAGCGCAACCTTTATTCGGGTAGCGCAACCGCGGTACAGCTACCGGGCACCGAGGGATTGTTCCAAATCCTGACGAACCACGCTCCGTTAATGGCCTCACTAACCGCCGGAACCGTGAAAATTGAAGGTGCCAAGGGAAGTGAATTGGTGGCCATCGACGGCGGTGTCGTCGAGGTTTCAGGCAACACCGTGACCGTGCTGGCGAAGTAGCGCGCTGCGATCGACAAAAACCAAAGCCCGGGCTTGCCGCTCGGGCTTTTTTTATGAGAATCGGCTACCTTCGCAGCATGTACGGGGAGCCCTTTGAACCCATTTCGTGGTGGTGGTACGCCCTAGGCGTCGCCGGACTTTGGATCATCGCGGCCCTTTGGGTTCCGAACGCCCAAGGACGCCGTCGCGTGGTGCGCTGGGGGGTTCAACTTTGGGTTGAGGGTTGGCCAGTAGCCTGGGGCAACGCCATCACCCTTCTTTCCATGGGGCTGGCCGTCGGGCTGCTCTACTTGGGAACAGGCATGCACCCGCTGCGCACTGGGGCCGTCCTAATTGCTCCATGGCTCATCCACAGCCTCGCAGGCTTCATCTGGAACGCCGTTCGCGTGCACCAAGCCTACCATCAATTTCGCATGGTGCTGGTGCCGGTACTGCTTATCCTCGCCGTGCCCTTCGCATGGTGGCGCGCAGCCGGCCAAGAGCCCAACGCCACCTTCAGCCTAAGCGTCTTGGCCGCGGTATTTGGCGCACTTTATTTAACCTCCTTGTTTCGTGCCGCTTACATTTATATAACCTCTGGACCGGGGCCTTTATACTTCAGAATTGCGTACCTTTGCGCCTTGGAAGCGATTCCCTGGTTATGGATCTATCATTGGCTGAGCGCAAGCGTAAAGTAAAGAGCATTTTGGTCTCCCAACCGGAGCCACAGGCCGGCAATAACCCATATTTACTCCTGGCCGAAAAGCATAAGCTCAAAATCGACTTTAGGCCCTTTATTCAAGTTAAAGGCGTAACTGCGGCGGAGTTCCGCAAAGACAAGATTGCCCTAGGCGAATTCAGGGCGTTTATTTTCACGAGCCGGAATGCAATTGACCACTTCTTTCGCATGTGCGAAGAGATGCGCGTCGCCATTAACCCCGAGTGGAAGTACTTCTGTACCTCCGAGGCGGTAGCGTTCTACCTGCAGAAGTTCGTTCCCTACCGCAAGCGCAAGATCTACCCGGCCAAGTCGAACATCAACGACCTGATTCCGACCCTGAAAAAGCAGCGCGGCGAGCATTTTTTAATGCCCACGTCCGACGTGCTGAACCCTGAAGTTCCCTTAGCGCTCGAAGCGGCCAACGTCAAATGGACGCGCGCCGTGATGTACCAAACGGTGGCTTCTGACCTGAGTGATTTGAGCGACGTGAAGTACGATATGCTGGTGTTCTTCAGTCCCGAAGGCATCAAATCGCTCTTCAAAAACTTCCCCAACTTTGTGCAAGACGCCACGCGCATCGCGGCGTTCGGCAGCACAACCCACCAGGCCGCCAAGGAACACAACCTCATTCTGGATGTGCCCGTTCCGTCGCCTAAGTTCGCTTCGATGGCTCAGGCCCTAGAAGCCTACGTCGACGAAGCCAACAAGAGCAAGTAATGAGCGACGCGCGCTTCCCCCGCGAGGAGCGCCTGAAGTCGCGAACCTCCATCGGAATCCTTTTTAGCCGAGCCTCGCGCAGCGTGGCAGACGCCGGACTCCGCGTGGTTTGGACCGCCGCTCCCGAACCCCTCGAACGCGGGGTTCAGGTCCTGGTTGCTGCGCCCAAAAAGCACTTTCGTCGCGCCGTAGCGCGGAACCGTATCAAGCGTTTGCTTCGCGAAGCCTGGCGTTTGGAGCGCGGAGCGCTTCCCGCGCAGTGGCTCGAGACCCAGCAGCCCAAGCTGCTTGGGCTCATCTACAGCGGGCCTGCCGACCCGTCGCTTGCCGACCTGCGCGCTACGCTGCGCAGCCTGCTCGACCGAGCGAAGTGGTAAACGGCTTCAGCGCCACGTTCCGTCGATGCGCCGCGGCAAGCTGTGGTACAGGGCGGTAGCCACAAGAACGACGCCCATGGCGCGCTCCAGCATCGATTCGGTGAGCAGCAAAAGCAGCAACGCCAGGGCCAATGCCTGTGCACCGCGGTTCCACGACGACTTTCCCGCGCAGTAGGCCAGTCCGACGGCCCAAATACCCATTCCAAGTAAACCCATCCCCGCCCACAGCTGAAGCAGCTGGTTGTGCACGTTGAGGTGGCGCTTGAGCCCAAATCGGTAGTTCCATTCGGCGTACACCTCGTCCAAGCGATCTTGCACGGCATCGACGCCCACGCCGCGCCAGGGATCTTGGGCGATGATGCGCCATGCGGCCTTCGCCTGAACAACACGGGTGTCGACAGAACCTGTAGCCCAGTAGGGGTCGGCTTTGGTGAGCTTTCCAAGGCTGCGCTCTGACGGAACGAGCGCCACGGCAACGAGCAGCACGGCCGCCAGCCCAAGGCCCCAAGGGAGCACCCGGCGCGACGCTGAACGGCCGGAATACCACCAAAGTCCGCCCAACACAACGGCAGCAAGACCCATTCGGCTGCCGGCGAGTACGGCGACAAGCGCGAACAGCCCAAGTAAAATCGGCCGAACAACGCCGTGAAACCTCAGGTCAGTGACAAGGGCGGCCGCCGACAGCGCGAGGTAGAACGTCAGGTAGCTGTGTTGGTGTGCGAACTGCGCAAAATCGCGGTAAAACAGCGGATCCACGGACTGCGTGCGCCACGCCAAAAAGAGTCCGTGGCCCAAGAGCGCGAGCGAAACGACGATGCCCCCGGCTATCAAGCCTTCGTGCCAAGCCCTGTGCTGGCGGCGCATCGCCAAGGGCACCCAAAACAGCGGCGACCAACGAAGCAGGGTTTCCACACTGGGCGCGGTCGTCCAGAGCGCACTGGCCGCGAGGGCCGCAAAGCCCGCCCACAGGGCCACGTCGACGGGTAGGGCCTTCCAGCGTCCGCGCGCAGAAACGAGGGAAATCAGCGCCGCGAGGGCCAAGGCGGCCCCCGATCCGAGGTCCCACCACGGCATCAAAATGGCGGCCGCCCGAACTAAAATGGCGATAAATTGACGCTCCACGAGGAGAAAGATAGCCTAAAGTCCGTTGGCGACCAAGCGCGGCAAGCGCGGCGAAAGTCCCGTAAGCACCTCATAACTAATGGTTCCGCACGCTTTAGCCACCTCCTCGAGCCGCACGTGCCGGCCCAAAAGTTCCACGCGGTCCCCGACGTGCAGCGGCACGCCCGTGGCGTCGACCATCAGCATGTCCATGCAGACCCGGCCCACGATGGGCATAAACTGGCCGTTGGCGTAGGCCCTGCCCACCCCGTTGCTCAGCGCCCGTGGAATGCCGTCGGCATAGCCAATCGGCAGCGTGGCAATCACTCGGTCGTGGGGCGCAGCATCGGTCGCACCGTACGAAACGCCTTCGCCGGCGGGCACAACGCGCACCTGGCTCACGGTCGTCGACACGTGAACCACGGGCTGAAGCGCTTCTGCGTCGTGCGGATCCAAGGAGGCTCCCATGAGTCCGATGCCGAGGCGCACCATGTCTCCGGCTGCCCAGGCATGCCGAGCCACCGCCGCGGTATTGGCCATGTGGCGCCATATTTTGGTACCCAGGCCCGCTTCAAGGTCGTCGGCAAAACGAGAAAAAAGCGCCCACTGCTGCCGCGTAAACGCATCGTGGGCAGCGTCTTCGGCCGCCGCGAAATGACTCAGCACCGACGCGACGCGCACCCCCGGAAGCGCCCGAATGGCCTCGGCCACCGCCCGCCCTTCGTGGGGACCAAAGCCAAGCCGGTGCATGCCGGAGTCGACTTTGATGTGGACAAGCACTTCGCCCAAGGACTCCGGGTAGCGCCCAAAGGCGTCGGCAAACGCGTGCAAGCGCTCCCAACTAAAAAGCTCGGGCTCCAATCGGTAGCGCAGCATCAAGTCAAACGACGGATAGCCCGGATTCAGCACCATGATCGGCGTGCGCACCCCGGCCTCGCGCAGTTCGCGGCCTTCCTCTGGATATGCCACTCCCACGTACTCCAGTCGGTGGCGTTCCAGTGCCTTAGCCACCGGAACCGCGCCCAGCCCATACGCGTTGGCTTTAAGCATGGCCATGATGCGCGTGCCCTGGGGCAGCAGCGACCGGTAGTGGCGAAGATTCGCCTCCAGGGCGTCGACGTCGAGTTCCACGCTGCTGTCGTGCTGGCGTGCGACGCGGGCCTCTAGCGCAGGCTCCACACCGTGGCCCTTGAGCAGCACCGCCCCTTCCATCCCCTGATCCAAGGCGGATTCGTTCGGACGGCACACCACAACTTTCACGTCAGGGTAGCGCTTCGCCCACGCTTCGCAGGCTTCGCTCCAGCGCGACGCCAAGCCGTCAAATATGAGTGCCGTTTTGGGGGACGCCGCTTCTTGAGCCAGCAATTCAATAGCTTCGGTGGCCGAGGCCTCGTCGAGCGCGTAGCGGTCGACGAGCAGCGCGCCGCCGCCCCAGCGGGCGGCGCGCCGTTCCAAGCGCAACGGGCCGCGCGGGCGGCTATCAAAATCATGCGGAACCCGCCCCAGCACGTAGCAGGCCGCCAGCGCCAGCCCGGCGTTGGAACGCTCGGCCTCTGACTCGAGCGGGATCTCAAAATGCTGCCCGTCGGGGCCAACCCAACGCGCGCCTTCGGCGCGAAGGAGGGCACTGGGAACTTTGGGCTCGTTAGCTAGTTGGCTGGTTAGCTGTTTGGCTGGAGCCAAGGATTCCGCAGCAAGGAGGGTTTGGACCCCACCAAAAAGTGAGCATTTTTCGGCGAGTTTGGCTTCGCGGCTTGGGAAGCCTGCGTCGTGCGCGTCGCCGAGGCCGGTGAAGATTCCGTGGGTCGGTTTAAGCCACGGTGTAAATCGGGCCATGTCGCCCTGCTGCGAAATGCCGACTTCGACGATCCACATGGAGGCGTCGAGTGGAAACTGCAGGACCGAAAGGGGTACGCCGAGCTTGGAGTTGTAGCTGCGGGGACTGCGGGCGACCGTGGGGTCGCCCAGCATGTGGGCCAGTTGTTCTTTGACGCTGGTTTTTCCGTTGGAGCCGGTCACGGCCACCACCGGGCCGCGGTACGCGGCCCGGTGGGCCGCTGCGAGCCGGTAAAGTGCCTCCCAAACGTCGGCAACTACGAGCACGTCCAAGCCCGGCACGGCGTGGTCCGCCCAACCTGAAGCTGAAACCACGGCGGCAACACAGCCCCGCTCCAAGGCTTCAGCAAGGTGGCGATGTCCGTCGCCCGATGGGGTGCTGAGGGCCCAAAAAAGGGCGGGCTCCGTCTGGGTGGTCCGGGAGTCCGTCGCCATGCGGCGCACCACGCGACCTGGATCTGAAGTACGGAGGTCCGCACCCAGCACTTCGGCAAGCTGCCGCAAGGTCCAGCTCGGAACTGTCACGCCTCCGGGGTTTGGTTTCGTTCGCGCACAAATTCGGCGCGAGATAAGGGCTCATAAGTGCGTCGGTCGCCCAGCATCACCTGGTTGGGGTCCGCCGTAAGTCGGTGCGAGTAGTGCGCCAGTTCCCCGCTGCGCACACAAATGGCGTGCACCTTGGTCACAAATTCGGCCACTGCCATGAGGTTGGGCATCGGTCCAAACGGCACGCCGTTGTAGTCCATGTCCAAGCCGGCCACGACCACGCGTTTGCCCTGGTCCGCAAGTTGATTGGCGACACGGACGATCCCGTCGTCAAAGAACTGCGCTTCGTCCAAACCGACGACCTCGACGTCGCGGGCCGCTTCCAAAATTTCATGCGACGAAGCCACCGGCTGGGCTTCCATTCGCCCGTCGTCGTGGGTAACCACCGCGTTGTCCGCATAGCGATTGTCGGTTAGCGGTTTGAAAACCATGACCTTAAGCTGCGCAATCTGCGCCCGCTTGAGTCGGCGAATGAGCTCTTCGGTCTTGCCTGAAAACATGGAGCCCGCAATCACTTCAATGTGCCCGGAACGGGGCGCGCGCTCTTGGAACATTTCGTACTTTTCCACTTCTGCTAAACTACGGCTTTCCACCATGAGCACCGCCCTCTCTTTGGCCCTTTCTGGCCTCCATTCTGCCCTTCAATCTGAGGTTCCCACTGAGGCGGACCTCTCCCAACTCGAATCGCTCTTGGTGCAGGCCCACCAGGTAAAATTCCGTGCCGAAGTTTCGGCCGCCAAAGCCCAGGCCGAGGCACAGTTCGCCGCGACGCAGGCCGAGCTCGCTCAAGCCCAAGCCGCCGAGCTCGCCGCCTCCCAGGCTGCCGCTCAAGCCGCTGCTCAAGCACAGCTTCAAGCCCAGCTTGCCGCCGCCCAACAGGCTGCCGAGGCGCGACTCACCGCCGCCGTAACCGCCCAAATCGAGGGCCTTACCAGCGGCCAACCAGCTACCAAGCCAACGAGCTACCCATCCAACGAGCCAACCAGCCAACCAGCTAACGAGCTACCCAGCCAACCAGCTACCCAGCCAACCAGCCAACCAGCTAACGAGCTACCTAGCCAACCAGCTACCCAGCCAACCAGCCAAAGCGCAAAATCCGTCAATGCCCGCTTCGCCAACTTGAATGCCGGGCTGAACGACCGACTGGCGTTTGTGAAGCACCTCTTTGGCGGCGACGACCAAGACTACCAGCGCATTGTGGCGTACTTGGCTACCCTTGAATCCAAAGAAGAATGCGAAACGTTTATTCGCGAGGCGGTGCAACCCGACTACGACTGGAGCAAGAGCCCCGACGTCGCAGAACGCTTCATGGCGCTCGTCTACGCCCGATTTGAATAAATGGGCAAGCTGGTACTCGTTCCAACTCCGCTGGGCAACCTCGGAGACATCACCGACCGCGCCAAAACGGCGCTCGTCGACGCGGAGCTCGTACTTGCTGAAGACACCCGAACCACGGGTAAGTTGCTGAAATTGTTAGGTTTAGAGGCCAAACTTCGGCCCTACCACATGCACAACGAGCACGCACAAGCGGCCTCCTTAGTGCGCCTTGTGGCCGAAAGCGCTGGCCACGTTGCCCTAGCGAGCGACGCCGGCACACCGGGGATCAGCGACCCGGGGTTTTTACTCGTTCGGGCCTGCATCGAAGCCGGGCTCGTAGTCGAAGCCCTGCCCGGTCCAACTGCCCTCATTCCAGCACTGGTGGCGAGCGGATTCCCCTGCGATCGGTTTGTTTTTGAGGGATTTGTGCCACAGAAAAAAGGGCGGCAAACGCGAATACAAAGCTGGCGCACTGAGGTGCGCACCATTGTGGCCTACGAGTCTCCGCACCGCCTGCGCAAGCTGCTCGACGAAGTAGTGGAATGGCTGGGTCCAGACCGCGGAATGTGCGTTGTCCGTGAACTTTCGAAACTGCACGAGACCTACCACCGCGGCAACGCAGCCGACCTTCAAGCGTATTTTGCCCAAGTTGAACCCCGGGGCGAACTCGTGGTTATTTTAGAAGGAGCCACGGGCTCCACTAAAGCAACTGAAGCATGAGCGCCGCCGCCCGCCGCCACCGTCCGTTTGGTCACTGGAGTCCCGAATCGGGTCAGCCCTGGGTAATTGCCGGACCCTGTTCGGCCGAATCCCTTGACCAAGTCCTTGAAACGGCCCGGGCCCTGAAAGCCGACGGCCGCACCCAACTCTTCCGCGCCGGAGTGTGGAAGCCGCGCACCCGTCCCGGTGCGTTTGAGGGCGCAGGCTACAATGCCCTCGAGTGGCTGCAAATCATGAGGGCCGAAGTGGGCCTCCCCTTTGTGGTTGAAGTGGGCAACCCCCAGCACGTGGAGCGCGCACTCGCCGCGGGCGCTGACGCCGTGTGGATCGGAGCCCGAACGACCGTCAATCCGTTTTACGTACAAGAAATCGCCGAAGCCCTAAAGGGTTCTGCCGTTCCTGTTTTGGTTAAAAACCCCATACACGCCGACGTTGGACTGTGGTTGGGTGCCCTGGAACGCCTTGACAAGATGGGCCTTAGCGACCTCGCGGCCGTACACCGCGGCTTTTTTGCCACCCATCCTGAGCCTTACCGAAACGACCCTCGATGGGAATTGAGCTTTGAGCTTCGGCGCTTGGCTCCGGACTTGCCCATTTTTTGTGATCCCAGCCATATTGCGGGCCAGCGGGACCTAGTCGAGTCGGTAGCCCAAATTGCCATGGACCTTGCCCTCGACGGGCTTATGATTGAGATTCATCCACAGCCTGACGATGCGCTAAGTGACGCTGCCCAGCAGCTTACCCCTGAACGCTTCTCATCGTTACTTGACCGTTTAGCCGGGTACATTGAGTCGGCCGATCCTGTGGCCCTTGCCCTAAGTCTTAGTACGGACCGCGAAGCACTTGATCAGATCGACGCCCAGTTCGTGGACCTGATTCAGCAACGCCAGGTCATTGTGGAGCGCTTGGCCCACCGCAAGCTGCAGCAGGGTGCCAGTGTCTTCCAGATGGACCGTTGGGTAGATATGCTCGAACAGCGCGAAGCTCAGGCCCAGCAACAAGGCCTTGACCCCAAGTACGTCAAAGCTTTTTTTGAACTGGTCCACCGGTACTCGGTGCAGCACCAAGCGGCCATTTATCAAGCCCAACGACGCGACGAAGCATGAGCCGTTCGCGCCGCAAGTGGTGGACCCTTCCTCCCAAGCCAGACCCCTCGGCCGTCGCCGCGCTCGAAACGCAGGTGGACCGTCCGATGGCCGAACTTTTGGCGTTGCGCGGGTTCAGAGACCTCGACGAAGTTCGCGACTGGATTCAGGGCACCGACCCCGGCGAAGTGAACCCGCTCGATATGGCCGGAATGCCCGAGGCGGCCGAACGCCTTGCGCTCGCCCGCGCTCAAGGAGAATTGGTGTTTTTGTTTGGCGACTACGACGTCGACGGCACCACCGCGGTGTCGGTGGGCACGCTGGCCCTGCGCGCTGGAGGGTGGCTCAGCGAGGCCTACATTCCAGACCGGTACCGCGAAGGCTACGGACTCTCCATTGCTGGAATTGACCGCGCCGTGGAGCTGGGCGCCAAGGTGCTTATTGCGCTTGACTGCGGCGTGAAGGCCTTTGACGAAATTGACTACGCCGTGGCGCGCGGACTCGATGTAATCGTTGCAGACCACCACCAGCCCGAAGATCGCTTGCCCAACGCGCTTGCCGTACTGGACCCGCTTCGAAGCGACTGCCGCTTTGGCCACACCTACCTTTCGGGCTGCGGCGTTGGTTTTATGCTATGGCGCAGTGCCTACGAGGCGGCCGGGCTCGATTCCGCCCAACTCGATGCCCATCTCGACCTGCTGGCGTTGAGCATTGCCGCCGACATGGTACCGATGGTCGGCCTCAACCGCCGCTGGCTGATTCAAGGCATGGAACTGATTAACAGCCAGCCTCGGCCCGCAATTCAAGCCCTCATTGGGGAACGCCGTGGTCCCGTGAGTGCCCGCGACCTCAGTTTTAGTGTCGCCCCAAAAATCAACGCGGCTGGCCGCATGGACCATGGACTTCGCGCCGTACAGTTGCTGACCGCCACCGACACGGGGCCCATCGAGCGCTTCAGCCAAGACCTTCACGACCTCAATACCACCCGCCGCAGCACCGAACGCCGCATGGTCGACGAAGCCCTCGAAATGGCCGAAGCCGTGTCTGACGATTTAGCTCTGGTCCTCTACCACCCCGACTGGCACAAAGGCATCGTAGGGCTCATTGCTCAGCGCGTGGCCGAACGCTTTTACCGACCGGTGGTTGCCTTCACTGAGCACGAAGGTGTGCTTTCGGGTAGCGCGCGGAGTGCGCCAGGCCTTGACCTGTATGCCGCTTTAGACGACGCCAGCGAACACCTCATTCAGTTCGGGGGCCACAAAGCCGCCGCCGGCATGACGTGCAAACCGGAAAAGCTCGACGATTTTCGGGTGGCCTTGAACGCGGCGGTTGATCGTCGCTGGCCGGAATCCATGCGCCAGCCCCAGATTGCAGTAGACGTCGTGCTTCGCATTGACGAAGTCACCCCCCGCTTGCTCCAGCTCCAAGACCGCCTTGAGCCGTTTGGCGTGGGCAATCCCGCGCCAGTTTGGGGCGTTCGTGGCGTGGAGCTGGCCTACACCAAAAAAGTGGGCGCCGAGGGCGAACACCTTCAGGTTGAACTCTTTGATCCCTTTCGCCAGCGCTCCTTGCGCGGAATCCAATTCCAGTGGGGCGACGACCCCGTACCCGAAGGACTGGTCGACGCCGCCTTCCAGCTCTCGTGGAACGAATACCGAGGTGAACGCAGCGTACAGGCGCGGCTCCTTGACCTCCAGCCGACGTCAGGACAGGCCTACCTTTGACCCATGGGAAAAGGCAAACTCCTTAAGTTCGCCGAGTTGGACGCCATGCCCCATGTGGTCCAACCGAGCAAAGAAGAAATACTAGGGGAATTCCGCCTGCGCGGGCAATGGAAGTCTGCGTTTTTTGCCTCAGAACGCCCCCTCGTGGTGGAACTCGGCTGCGGACGCGGCGAATACACGGTGGCCCTGGCCCGGCGCGAGCCCGACAAAAGCTACCTTGGTATTGACATTAAAGGTGCCCGCATCTGGAAGGGCGCCAAAGAGGCCCAAGCCGAGGGCCTTAACCAGGTTGGCTTTCTGCGCACCCGCATCGAGTGGCTCGAGCAGGCCTTCGCCCCCGGCGAAATCGACGAGCTCTGGATCACCTTCCCGGACCCGCAAATCAAGTTTCAGCGCGCCAAGCACCGCATGGTCAATCCAGTGTTTCTCGCCCGCTACCGCCGGCTGCTCAAACCTGGAGGCCTGCTGCACCTGAAAACCGACAGCGAATTCCTGCACGGCTACCTCCACGGAATCCTCGAGCTCCAAGGCCATGAAGTACTCGAGAGCTACCACGACGTGTACCGCCAGCTTGAGCCCTACCCTGACCACGTGGCATTTGCCTGCCAGACCTACTACGAGCGGCTGTTCATGGACAAGGGCAAAACGATTACGTACCTCAAGTTCCGCTTCGCGTGAGCGCGCCGGAATCCGACTTTTTTCAGCGCGTCTACGCGGTCGTCCGCCAGATTCCTGCCGGCCGAGTCACCAGCTACGGCGCCATTGCCCGCTACCTCGGCAGCGCGGGCGGAGCCCGAACCGTCGGCTACGCCATGAACGCAGCCCACAGCCTGCCCGACGTGCCCGCCCACCGCGTGGTCAACCGCCTCGGCGTCCTCACGGGCAAGCACCACTTCGGCGGCTTCACCGCCATGCAGCAGCAGCTCGAAGCCGAGGGCATCGAGATCGTAGACGATCAAATCCAGCACTTTGAGCGCCACTTTTGGGACCCAATGCGCGACCTTTAGTCTATGAACTTCGATGAAGCCCTGGCCTACGCCTCGGAACTCCCCCACGCTGAAGTGACTACGCCCTTTGGGCCAGACCACCTCGTGCTGAAGGTCGCAGGCAAGATGTTCGCCATACTTCCGCTCGACGAACCCGAACCCGTGGGCATGGCCCTCAAGTTTCCGCCCGACCAGCTCGACGACCTGCGCGCCGAATACCCCTGCCTGGAACGGGCTTCCCACATGAGCCCGGTACACTGGAGTGCGGTGCGGCTTGACGGAACCGCCCCGTCGCGCACCGTGGCCGCCTGGATACGCCAGTCCTACAATTTGGTCGTCGCCGGACTTCCCAAAAAAACCCAAGCCAATTATCCTCCACTATGAAAAACCGCCTCGTCAACTACTTCGTTCAGGGACTGCTCTACACGACGCCCCTGGCCCTCACCGTGTATGCCCTCTACTGGTCGCTAAGCACGCTGGACTCCATCATTCCGTTTGATTTGCCGGGCCTGGGACTGCTCTCGTTGCTTGTTGGGGTGACGGCAATCGGATACCTCGGAAACTTCGCCGTTCGAACTCCGCTTGTCAAGCTGGTGGACGGACTCCTCGAAAAGCTGCCCTTAGTCAAACTCGTCTACAGTTCGACCAAAGACGTGATGAAGAGCCTCACGGGCAAAAAGAAGGGATTTGAGCACGCGGTTTTGGTCCGAATGGCCCCAGACAGCGAAGTGCGCAAGGTGGGGTTCGTAACCGACGAAACCCTAAAGGAGCTCGGCAACGCGCCCGAAGGATTTGTCATGGTGTACGTTCCGCTTGCGCTTACCATCATGGGCGACATGTACGTCGTGCCCCAGAGCTACATCGAGCCCCTTAACGGCAAGACGGGCGACATCATGAAGTACTTGATTGCCGGCGGCGTCGTAGGCCAGCAATAGGGCCCTTAGGATTTGAAGCGCGCCACGCGCAGCTTCCACTGCCCCTCGAGCATGCTCGATAGAGCGGAATACACCACACTAAAGGCAAGTGCGGACCAAAATCCGCCCACCGCGAACCCATCGACCCAATCGCTTGCGAGCAGTACCACCCCGGCATTGATGACCAAGAGGAAGAGTCCGAACGAAAAAACCGTCAGGGGAATCGTGAAAAGCACCAGCAGCGGCTTGACCGTGCTGTTGAGCAAAGCCAAAACCACCGACAACCAAATGGCCGTAGTGAACTTGTCGAGGTCTACGCTCGGAAGGATCCAAGCCGTGCCAAACGCCGCCAACGTGCGGGCGATGAGGCGAACACCCCATGAGGGGCGGTTGGGAGCATTCATGGTAGCCAAGGTACAACGATCATACCACGCGCTGAAGCTCGGCCCTAAGGGCATTGCGCAATGCTTGAATCCTCATGAATTCTGCCAATTTCGCCTCACGGGCATCAGGGTCGGTCAGCGCCGAAAGCTCAGCCAATGATTCACGAATTCGGTCTTCGAGGCGGTATTCCTTGAAGCGTAGCAGGCATTCGTGCACGTGGTTCGACAGCTGGTCTTCTACCGAACCGATATAAATGCTCTTGCGCGACCAGTCGGCGAGTTGGTGCCGCTCGGTCAGGCATTCTGCCGCGGTAGAGGCGAGGCTCGCGTCTTCATGGCGCACAAAAAACTCGGGGCCGAGTAGGCGCTCTTCGGCCTGCCATACCCGCAGCATTTCGCTGTACAAATGCTGGTACGGGCCGTGCGCAAACGAGAGCTCGTCGGCACTGACGTCGTCAAGGATGAGCGCTGCAGCCGCATCTTCGTGTTCCTGGCCGTCCGGGCCATTCCATTTTACGCGGTCGCTTCCGTGCTGCAGCAGGACCTTGATCAGCGCCTCTTCTACGGCCAACGGGCGCGGAGCCTGCGGCCGCTGTACCTGCATCTCGGGCGGATTCGGATCCTCATAGGGGTCGCGCTCCGGGCGACGCTGGCTCGCATTTTTCAGTTCGGCGCCGCGGATGCGCTCCATTTCAGCATAAAGGCTGCGCTCTTCGATTCCGAGGCGCTGCGCGCTGTCGCGCAAGTACACCTCGCGCAGAATAGCATTCGGAATCTTCGCCACCGACTGCACCACGTCGCGCACTACTTCTGCCCGGCGAATCGGATCTTGCGCCTCACCCTCGTCGGTGAGCGCTTCGACCTTAAACTGCATGAAGTCAACCTCATGCTGGTTCAAGTAGGCCTGGAGCGACTCGGCGTCCATGGACCGCGCCAGCGAATCCGGGTCTTCCCCGGCAGGCAGGGGCACGGCGCGCACGTACAACCCCTCTTCGAGCAACAAGTCAATACCCCGGAACGAAGCGCGAATTCCCGCCTTATCGCCGTCGTACAGCAGCGTCACGTGCTCGGTCAGCCGCTTCACTAGGCGAATCTGTTCGATCGTCAACGCCGTTCCGCTCGACGAAACCACGTTGTGCACCCCCGCTTGGTGCATGCTAATGACGTCGGTGTAGCCCTCGACGAGGTAGACTTTATTCGCCCGGCTAATTGCCTGCTTGGCCTGAAAAAGGCCATACAGCACTTGGGATTTGTGGTATATCTCCGATTCCGGACTGTTGAGGTACTTGGCCGTCTTCGCGTCACTGCGAAGTACCCGTCCGCCAAAACCGACCACGCGCCCACTGAGTGAATGAATCGGGAACATCGCGCGTCCCCAGAATCGATCGACGAGCCCGCCCGTTTCGCGCTTGATGCACAAGCCCGTAGCCTCGAGGAACTCCTCTTGATAGCCCGCCTTCTTGGCCGCCTGGGCAAAAGCGTCACGGCCCTCCAAGTGAAATCCGAGCTCAAACTTGCGCAGCGTTTCGTCGGTAAAACCCCGCTCGCGGAAGTAGGCCAAGCCCACAGCGCGTCCATGGTCGTCGTTCCACATCCATTCGCTAAACTGCTTGAGCGCGAAGGCATTAAGGGCAAACATGCTCTCGCGGCGGTCGCGCACTGCGTCCTGTTCAGGAGAAGTTTCTTCTTCCTCAATCTCGATTTGGTACTTTTTGGCGAGCCAGCGCAAGGCGTCGGGATACGACAGCTGCTCGTGCTCCATCAAAAACGTTACGACCGAGCCCCCTTTGCCCGACGAGAAGCACTTAAAAATGCCCTTGGACGGAACGACGTAAAACGACGGCGTCTTCTCCTGGGTGAAGGGACTTAGTCCGCGAAAGCTGCCCCCGCTGCGCTTCAGTGTCACGAACTCACCCACGACTTCTTCGATGCGGGCAGCATCGAGAATACGGTCAATGGTGGCAGATGAAATGAGTCCCATGGGACGGATGAAGGTAGGAATTATTTGGCCCGCTGGCCTACGAAATCCACCAAAACTTCGAGGGCCGAGCGCGCGTCGCCCGCCGGAAACTCCGCCAAGATCCGGCGGGCTTCGCCCAAGTACTCGTCGCGCCGCTTCTTGGCGTAGTCAAGGCCACCGAGGACAGCCACGTCGGTCATCAGCGTGCGAATCCGATCGGGATCGTTCGCCTTGCGGCGCACGATGCGCATCAGTTCCTTTTTTGTGGCAGAATTGGCCTGCTGCAACGCAAAAATCAATGGAAGCGTCATCTTCTGGTCGCGCACGTCAATTCCCGCAGGCTTTCCGCTTTCGCCATAGGCCTGGTAGTCCAGCAAATCGTCTTGAATCTGAAACGCCATGCCCAGGGCATTGCCAAACGCCTCCGCCCGGCGAACTGCCGCCTCGTCAGCACCCACCGACGCAGCGCCCACGCCACAGCACGACGCCATCAGCGACGCCGTTTTCTTCTGAATGATGTCGTAGTACACCGACTCATCAATATCTAATCGGCGGGCCTTCTCAATCTGCAGCAGTTCGCCCTCGCTCATCGCACGCACTGCGCTACTCACGGTGCGCAGCAGGTCGTGGTCACCCGATTCCACCGCGAGCAGCAGCACCCTCGAAAGCATGTAGTCGCCAACTAGCACGGCGATCTTGTTTTTCCACAGCGCATTAATCGAAAACATTGAGCGCCGTACAGACGACTCATCGACCACGTCGTCGTGAACCAACGTCGCCGTGTGCATCAATTCCACCAGGGTGGCGCCGCGAAACGTTCGCTCAGAAACCTCGCCAAGCGCTTTGGCCACCAAAAACACCAGCGACGGCCGTAGCTGCTTTCCTTTTTGCCGCACGATGTAGCGCAAAATCAAGTCCAGCAGGGCAACCTTCGAGCTAAATGCCTTCGGAAAATCCATGTTAAACTGGGCCAGTTCGGCGCGGATGGGATCGCGAAAGTCCATACTTACTTAATGCCGCGGGCGCTACAAAGTTCTTCGTAGGCCGACTGAATTTGGCGGAATGTGGCCTCTGCCTCCTTCACCACGTCATCCCCCATACCCTGAAGGGCATCAGGATGGTACTTTTTAACCAGTTTGCGGTAGGCCGACTTCAGCTCTGCATCGGTCGCCTCCGGCGTCACGCCAAGCACCTCGTAGGGGTCGCGTCGTTTTTCTGCCGGCCGGTGCAGCAACTCTTGGCGGTTGAAATCCTGCTGGTTGAGACCAAGGTACTGCGCAATTCGGGCAATGACTTGGCGTTCAGAAGCCTGCAGCTCACCGTCGGCGTAGGCGAGTGCGAATAAAAATCCAACAATCTGAATGCGCCCCTGCACACTCATGTGGCGGCGCACTTCGCCACACACCGTCGTAAGGGCGGGCTGTTCTTGAACGACTTTTTTGAAAAACGAAAACGCTTCGTTGGCGCGTTCCACGCCAAACCATTGGCGGAACTGTTCGCGAACAAAGCTCAGCTCGCGCTCGTCAACCTTGCCGTCGGCCTTGATCACCATGGATGCCAAAACCAACAACGACGCGTGAAAATCGCGTTCCGAACTCGGTACCTGCGATCCGCGCTCGTCGGTTGACCAAAAGTCCGAAAGTGCGTTACCCACCGCGGCGCCAAGGAGTGCGCCCACGGGTCCGCCAAGGGCCCATCCAAGGCCGCCACCTAACCACGTTGTCCAGCGCTTCATGCGAAGCGAAGGTACGGCCGGGTCGCTAGGTGCTCAAGTAGTACGCCAAAGTTCCCACAATTCCCAAGATCACTACTAGCACAATTACTTGTGTGGTAGTAGCAGCCTTGTCGTGCTCCTCCTCTTCGTGTCGGTGCCGCTCGCGAACTTCGTCTACGTCACGGCGGGTGCTGCGTTCTCTGGTCATGACCGGTTTGGATTTTGTGCGCTATTAAGTTACACAAATTCCTGGAATACAATGTTTAACAAAACGAAAAGTGCCCGCACGAAGCAGGCACTTTTGGCAATAATTGCAAATTTGGCTCAGGATCCGCAGGCCTCGCAGGCTTCCGGATTATCTAGCGAGCACGCTACAGCCTCTTCAGCACTATAGATCTTCACCTCAGGGGTCGACATGGCGGCCACTGCCTCCTGCTGCTGCTTGAGCTGATCTACTTCACTGAACACCTCTTCGGCTGGAGCCGCTTCGCTGCGCTTCTTTACCGTGAACTTGATGGCTGCAGAGGCCGCTTTGGTGCGCAAGTAGTACATACCCGTCTTGAGGCCCTTCTTCCATGCATAGAAGTGCATCGAAGTCAACTTGCCCATGTTGGGCGACTCGACAAACAGGTTGAGCGACTGCGACTGGTCAATGAAGAGTCCGCGGTCGGCGGCCATATCGATGATGTCGCGCATCGAGAGCTCCCACACCGTTTTGTACAGTTCCTTGATGTTGTCGGGAATGCCGTCAATGGCTTGGATCGAACCGTTGTTCGCCATGATGGCGTTCTTCAGGTCGTCGTTCCAAAGTCCGAGCTTGACCAGGTCCACCAGCAAATGCTTGTTCACCACGATGAACTCGCCCGAAAGCACACGGCGGGTGTACAGGTTGCTCGTGTACGGCTCGAAGCACTCGTTGTTGCCGAGAATCTGCGACGTTGAAGCAGTGGGCATCGGAGCCACGAGCAGCGAGTTGCGCACGCCGTGCTTCATTACCTCCTTGCGGAGTGCCTTCCAATCCCAGCGTCCGCTGAGCTCGTCTTCGCTTACGCCCCATAGGTTAAACTGGAACTTACCTTCGCTAATCGGCGATCCCTTGAAGGTTTCGTAGGCGCCGTCCTTCTTGGCCATGTCGCACGAGGCGGTTACCGCAGCGAAGTAGATGGTCTCGAAGATGTCTTTGTTAAGCTGACGCGCCTCGGGCGAGGTGAACGGCAAGCGGAGCTTGATGAAGGCGTCCGCCAAACCTTGTACGCCAAGGCCCACGGGGCGGTGGCGCATGTTGGAGTTGCGCGCTTCGGGCACCGGGTAGTAGTTCTGGTCGATGACGTCGTTGAGGTTGTAGGTCACCTTATACACCACGTCGTAGAGCATTTGATGGTCAAATGCTCCGTTCTCCACGTACTTGGGAAGCGCAATAGACGCCAGGTTGCACACCGCGATTTCGTCGGGCGCCGTGTACTCCAAAATTTCGGTGCACAAGTTCGACGAGCGAATCGTACCAAGGTTCTTCTGGTTGGACTTTTCGTTGGCAGCGTCCTTGTACAGCATGTAGGGCGTGCCGGTCTCGATTTGGCTCTCAAGGATTTTTGTCCAAAGCTCGCGCGCCTTGATCGTACGGCGGCCTTTGCCGGCGCGCTCGTAGCCTTCATACAAGTCCTTAAAGGCGGCACCGTAAGTGTCGTACAATCCCGGGCACTCGTTCGGACACATGAGCGTCCACTCCGCATCAGCTTCAACGCGCTCCATGAACACGTCAGAAATCCACATGGCATAGAACAAATCGCGGGCGCGAAGCTCTTCTTTACCCGTGTTTTTCTTGAGGTCCAAGAAGTCAAAAATGTCTGCGTGCCATGGCTCGAGGTATACCGCGAAGGATCCCTTGCGTTTGCCTCCGCCTTGGTCCACGTAGCGGGCCGTATCGTTGAACACGCGCAGCAACGGAATCAAGCCGTTCGACGTTCCGTTCGTGCCGCGGATGTAGGACCCCGTGGCGCGCACATTGTGAATGCTCAGGCCAATACCGCCAGCGCTTTGCGAAATTTTCGCCGTTTGCTTCAAGGTGTCGTAGATGCCGTCGATGCTGTCGTCGGCCATCTGAAGCAGGAAGCAGCTTGACATTTGGGGCTTTGGCGTACCCGCGTTGAACAACGTCGGCGTGGCGTGGGTGTAGAGTCCGCGCGACATTCCGTCGTAGGTCTCGATGGCGGCCTGAATGTTCTCCTTATGAATGCCCAACGAAACGCGAAGGAGCATTTGCTGAGGACGCTCCGCGATGGCTCCGTTCATTCGAAGCAGGTACGAGCGCTCGAGCGTCTTAAATCCGAAGTAGTCGTAACTAAAGTCGCGGTCGTAAATCACCGTCGAATCCAGGAGCTCCGCATTCTTTTCGATCAACTCCATCACGTCGTCGGCGATGAGTGGCGCAGCCTGGTTCGTCCTGGGGTTGACGTACTGGTGCATGGCACGCATCGTCTCGGTGAACGACTTGTTGGTGTTTTTGTGCAGGTTGCTAACCGCGATACGGGCTGCGAGTTGCGCAAAATCAGGGTGGCGCACGGTCATCGAAGCGGCAACCTCCGCCGCAAGGCTGTCCAGTTCGCTCGTGGTAACTCCGTCGTACAGGCCTTCAATCACGCGAAGTGCAACGGCCACCGGGTCTACCAACGGACTCAGGCCGTAGCAGAGCTTTTGGATACGGGCGGTAATCTTGTCGAATTTGACGGCTTCCTTGCGGCCGTCGCGCTTGATAACGTGCATCATGTGCGTATTCGCTTAGAAATCTGAATCAAACGAGAACGCATCGGCCTTAGACTCGACCTCGGAACCTACACCGGCTTTGCGGTAGTCCGAAACGCGCTTCTCAAAGAAATTGGTTTTGCCCTCAAGCGAAATCATATCCATGAAGTCAAAGGGGTTCTCCTTGTTGTACACCTTGTCGCAACCGAGCTCTGAAAGCAAGCGATCGGTAACGAATTCGAGGTACTGAGCCATGAGGCGGCTGTTCATGCCAATCAGGTCCACCGGCAGCGATTCCGTGATGAATTCACGCTCAATATCTAGGGCCTCCACAATGATTTGGGTAATGCGCTTCTTGGGCACCTTGTTGATCAGGTGGTGATTGTGAAGGTGTACGGCAAAGTCACAGTGCATGCCCTCATCGCGGCTAATCAACTCGTTCGAGAAGGTCAAGCCAGGCATAAGTCCGCGCTTTTTCATCCAGAAAATGGAGCAGAATGCGCCGCTAAAGAAAATGCCTTCCACTGCGGCAAACGCGATCAGGCGCTCGGCAAACGACGGTGACTTGATCCAACGCAATGCCCAGTCCGCCTTCTTTTTGATCGCTTCAAAGGTGTCGATGGCATTGAACAACTGATGGCGCTCCTGGGGATCTTTCACGTAGGTGTCGATCAGCAGCGAGTAGGTCTCGCTGTGGATGTTCTCCATCATGATTTGGAAGCCATAGAAAAACTTGGCCTCGGTGTACTGCACCTCGTTCACGAAGTTCTCGGCGAGGTTTTCGTTCACGATACCGTCTGACGCCGCGAAGAACGCCAAAATGTGCTTCACGAAGTAGCGCTCGTCGTCGGTAAGCTTGTTCTCCCAGTCGGTCACGTCCTGGTGCAGGTCAATCTCCTCGGCGGTCCAAAAACTAGCCTCCGCTTTCTTGTAGATTTCCCAGATGTCGTTGTGCTCAATGGGAAAGAGCACGAAGCGGTTTGGGTTCTCCTTGAGAATCGGCTCGTTAGTGTTCGTAGTGTGGCTCATCGTTCAAATTCTTTTTTCGTATCCTATTGAATAACAAAACATTAGCATTTCGAAGCGAACGGGCTTAACGTGAGGGGCTGTTTTGCGCCTTACAAAAGTTTAAAACTCTTCCCTCGCACACAAGGGATAGATTTGAACATTATACCATAGTTTTCAACAAAGCCCTCAGGCCTTGCCGCGCTCTTGCTCGAGCGCCTGGTGCACGAGTTCTGCTTCCTCGTACCACGCTGATCCATAGGCCCTTATGAGCGGATCCTTGAGAAACCGAAAAACCGGAACCTTGAGCGCCTGTCCCAAGCTGCATGCGGGCTCGCAGACCTTCCAGTGGTCCACATTTAAGGCGTCGTAGGCCCGGTACGAAGTGACCCGAATGGGGTACAAGTGGCACGACAACGGCTTGGGCCAATCCACCACACCGTCGCGGTAGGCCCGCTCGATGCCGCAGTACGTGGTTCCGCCCTCAAAAACGACGTAGGCACACTCTTTTCCGTGGACCAAAGGCGTCACCCATTCGCCGTCGGTATCCCTCACGTAGTTCCCCTGTTCGGCCAATGCGGCCAAGCCTTCGGGGCGCAGGTAGGGCGCAACCGCCACCGAAATCCGGTCCAGCACCGCCAGCTCGTCTTCGCGAAGCGGGGCCCCCGCATCGCCTTCCACGCAGCAGGCGCCTCTGCACTTGCTGAGGTCGCACACGAACGCGTGCGAAAAAACTTCGTCTGAGGCCAGGGTCGTTCCAATCGAGATCACCACACAAAAGTAGCGGCTCCACCGCAGCACACTACCTTTGCGCCGTGGTGAATTTTTCAGAAATACTCAGCGTGACCATGGTTTTGTTCGCCGTGATTGACATCATCGGCAGCATTCCCGTCATCATTTCCCTGCGCAACCGCGTGGGCCACATTCAGAGCGAAAAAGCCACCGTTGCGGCCACGGCCATTATGATTTTGTTCCTCTTTGTGGGCGAAGGCATCCTTCAACTCTTTGGCGTAGACGTCGCCTCGTTTGCGGTGGCCGGCTCATTGGTGCTGTTTTTCCTGGCCCTCGAAATGATTTTGGGGGTGCGCATTTACAAAGAAGCGGAACCGGAGTCCGCCAGCATCGTGCCCATCGCATTCCCCTTGATTGCTGGCGCCGGAACCTTGACTACGCTCGTTTCCATTCGCTCGGAGTTTGCGACCGTCAACATCATTGTCGGCATCCTTATCAACGCAGTGCTCGTCTTTCTGGTACTGAAAAACACCAAGCACCTGGAGCAGGTTCTGGGCAAAAACGGCATCAATGTGCTCCGCAAAGTTTTTGGAATCATTTTATTAGCCATTTCGGTAAAGTTGTTCACCACCAACTTACCAACCCTTTTATCCTAACTCTGCCATGTCGAACCTCAGTCCCGAAGAAGCTTTTAAGCGCGTCATCGCCCACGCCAAAGAGTACGGCTTTATTTTTCAATCCAGTGAACTGTACGACGGCCTGAGCGCGGTGTACGACTACGGACAAAACGGTGTGCTGCTGAAAAACAACCTGCGCACCTACTGGTGGAAGGCGATGGTCCAGCTCCAGGGGAATGTGGTCGGATTGGATTCCGCCATTTTCATGCACCCGACCGTATGGAAGGCGAGCGGACACGTCGACGCCTTCAACGATCCGATGATCGACAACAAAGACAGCAAGAAGCGCTACCGAGCCGACGTCCTGGTGGAGGACTACGCCGAAAAGCTCCGCCAAAAGGCGGACAAAGAGGTAGAAAAAGCCAAAGAACGATTTGGCGCAAGCTTTGACGAGGCGCTGTACCGAAGCACCAACCCGCGTGTCGTCGAGTACCTGAGCAAGGCCGACGCGGCCCTTTCGCGCTTTAACCAAGCGCTTGAAGCGGGTAACCTAAGTGAAGCGCGTCAAGTGATTATTGACGAAAAAATCACTTGCCCGGTGAGCGGAAGCGCAAACTGGACCGAGCTGCGGCAGTTCAACCTCATGTTTGCCACCAAGGTGGGTTCCGTGGCCGAGGACGCCAGCGACCTCTACCTGCGCCCCGAAACGGCCCAAGGAATTTTTGTGAACTTCCTCAACGTGCAAAAGACGGGGCGTATGAAGCTTCCGTTTGGAATCGCCCAAACGGGTAAGGCGTTTCGCAACGAAATCGTGGCGCGCCAGTTCATCTTCCGCATGCGGGAGTTCGAGCAAATGGAAATGCAGTACTTCGTGCGCCCCGGCAGCGAGATGCAGTGGTACGCCCACTGGAAGGAAGCCCGCATGAAGTGGCACCAAGCCCTTGGGCTTGGCGCGGAGCGCTACCGCTTTCACGACCACGAAAAGCTGGCGCACTACGCCAACGCGGCGGCCGACATTGAATTCCAGTTTCCGTTTGGATTCAAGGAACTCGAGGGCATTCACTCGCGCACCGACTTTGACCTGAGCCGCCACGAGGAGTATTCCGGCCGCAAGGTTCAGTACTTTGATCCCGAAACCAACGAATCCTACACGCCCTACGTCGTAGAAACTTCGGTCGGTCTGGACCGCTTGTTCTTGGCAGTCCTATCCACCGCGCTCGACGAAGAAGTCCTCGAAGACGGCTCAACGCGGACGGTGCTCCGCCTGCCCTACGCTGTGGCACCGACTCAGGTTGCTATTTTGCCGCTCTTGAAAAAGGATGGCCTGCCGGAACTCGCCCAAGCCGTGTACGACGAGCTGCGGTGGGACTTCCAAGTGGCGGTCGACGAGAAAGACGCCATCGGCAAACGCTACCGCCGACAGGACGCTGTAGGTACTCCGTACTGTATTACGGTAGATCATCAATCCTTAGAAGACCAAAGTGTAACGCTTCGCGACCGCGACAGCATGAAACAAATTCGTCTGAAAATCAGCGAGTTGAAGGCCAATTTGCACGAATCTGTGTCCATGACTTCACTTTTAAAAAGATTGATTTAAGTGGTACCTCTTGCATGACATAAAAATTGCACTACCTTTGCAGTGGATTTCGAAGTCCTAAACAATTAAAAACCAAAACCCAAAATGAAAAAAGTAAGCTTTTTTCTGAGCGCCCTGGCCCTCGTTGCTTTCGCCGCCTGCAACAACGCTGCTGAAGAAGCAGTTGTAGAAGAGACGGTAGATACGACCGTGGTTGAAGAGGTAGTTACTGAAGACACCACCGCTGCTGCTGCTACCGAAGAGGTTGCTGCTGAAGGCGAAGAGGCTGCTGCTGAGTAATTTTTCTCTAGAGCTCTAAAGAGAGAAGCCATCCGGGAGGGTGGCTTTTTTTATTTCCAAGCATTAGTAACGAGCATTGGCCAAACTAGCTAACCAGCCAACTAGCCAACTAGCTAACGAGCCAACTCAACTTCCACGCCCGCTTTGCGCAGGAACTCCACACCCGACAGGTCTTTGTACTCGGTAGCGTACACAACACGGCGGATCCCCGCTTGGAGGATGAGCTTGCTGCACTCCCGGCAGGGAGACATGGTTAGGTAGAGCGTGGCACCTTCGCACGACTGGGTCGTCGACGCCACCTTCAGGATGGCGTTTGCCTCGGCGTGAAGCACGTACCACTTGGTGTAGCCTTCCTCGTCTTCACAAAAATTTTCGAATCCGCTCGGCGTGCCGTTGTAGCCGTCGGAGATAATGCTGCGTCCCTTGACGATGAGTGCGCCGACTTGGCGGCGTTGGCAATAGGACAGCTTTGACCACTCGGCCGCCATGCGCAGGTAGGCTGCGTCGTATTTCGCGGTTTTTGTATTAGCCATAAGCTAAGAGGGGTCCTTGTGCCCAGGGCGGGAATCGAACCCGCACTCCAGGGGAACACGAGTTTGAGTCGTGCGCGTCTACCAATTCCGCCACCTGGGCAAGGGAAGGCAAAAGTACATAATAAATTCGTACATTTGCACCCCCTGAAGAAATCTCTGATGCAACCAAGCGCTAAACTCTTTGCTGGAACGGCTACCTCCGCACTCGCCCAGGCGATTGCGAAGGAATACGGTGCGCCCATGGGCAAAGTGGCGATGCAGCCCTTTAGCGACGGCGAATACGTGCTGTGGTTTGAAGAGTCAGTGCGCGGTAGCCGCGTGTTTTTGATTCAAAGTACGATGCCCTCGTCAGAGAATCTTTTTGAACTTCTTCAGATGATTGATGCGGCCAAGCGCGCCTCGGCCCGCCACATCACAGCAGTGATTCCCTACTTTGGGTATGCCCGTCAGGACCGCAAGGACAAGCCCCGCGTTCCCATTACGAGCAAGCTCGTGGCCAAGCTCCTCGAAGCCGCTGGTGCGACCCGCGTGATGACCATGGACCTGCACGCCGACCAGATTCAAGGTTTCTTTGAAATTCCTGTCGACCACTTGTACAGCAGCTCGATTTTCATTCCAGACATCGAATCGCTCGGACTTGAAAACTTGACCATCGCCTCGCCTGACGTGGGTGGCTCGAAGCGCGCCTCTGCGTACGGCAACCAATTAGGAGCCGAGGTGGTGATTTGCTATAAGCAGCGCAAAAAAGCCAATGTCGTAGACAAAATGACCGTGATCGGCGATGTAAAAGACCGCCATGTCATTCTCATGGACGACATGGTGGATACGGCGGGAACCCTGACTAAGGCCGCCGACATGCTGATGGACGAAGGCGCTAAGTCGGTGCGCGCCTACTGTACCCACGGCGTGCTCTCGGGCAACGCCATTGAGCGCATTGAGGATTCAGCCCTCCAGGAGCTCGTAATCACCGACACCATACCCCTGAAGCGGAACAGCGACAAAATCCGCACCCTTAGCGTAGCACCCTTGTTTGCCGCGGTGATGCGCAAAGTCCAATCCAACGAGTCCATCAGCGACCACTTTTTGTTCTAAACCTCGATTTCTTAAGCCATGCAATCCGTAACTCTCCAAGGCACCGTCCGCACCGAATTGGGCACCAAGTACGCCAAGCAGCTCCGCGACCAGGGCCTAGTTCCCTGCGTGATGTACGGAGGTGACAACCCCGTTCACTTCTATGCTCCCACCCTCGCGTTCCGCGATCTCGTCTACACGGCCGAAGCGCGCATGGCGTCTATCGAGCTGAACGGTAAGACCTACAACGCTGTAATCCAAGACATGCAGTTCCACGTGCTCAACGATTCGTTGACTCACGTTGACTTCATCCAAGTTCTTGACGGAAAGCCTGTTACCATTCAAGTTCCGATGGTCCTCACCGGTAACGCACGCGGCGTGCGCAGCGGCGGTAAAATGAAGTTCGCCCTGCGCAACCTCAAGGTAAAAGGCCTGATCAACGACCTTCCGTCGTCGATTGAGCACGACATCACGGAGCTCCGCATTGGTCAAGCGATTCGTGTTTCAGACATCAAGAAGGGCAAGCCCTACGAGATCCTGAACGCCGACAACGCGGTAGTCGTTTCAATCGCCATGTCGCGTAACGCCGTCGCCGACACCGACGACGAAGGTGCCGAAGAAGAGGCTCCTGCCGAGGCTAGCGCCGAATAAATGAAAAAGTTCCTGGTGGTGGGGCTGGGTAATCCGGGCAGCGAGTATGCCCGTACCCGCCACAACATTGGGTTCGACCTACTGGACGCCTGGGCTTCGGCCCATTCGGCGTCCTTTTCTATTTCACGCCTCGGAGATCGGGCGCAGTTCAGCATCAAGGGGCGGACCGTGGTACTCATCAAGCCCAGCACCTTCATGAACCTTAGCGGCAAGGCGGTTCGGTACTGGATGGAGGAAGAAAAAATTCCGCTCGAAAACCTCGTTGTGGTCGTGGATGAACTCGCGCTGCCCGTGGGCCATGTGCGGCTAAAGCTTAAAGGCTCCGACGGCGGACACAATGGCCTCAAAGACATCCAGGCCACGCTCGGACGCCAAGACTATGCCCGGCAGCGCATCGGGATCGGCCAGCACTTCCCCAAGGGCCACCAAGTTGACTTTGTGCTAGGCCGCTGGACGCCCGAAGAGCTTGAATTCCTCAACCCGGGGATCGAGCGCGCCATCAAGCAGCTCGAAACCTTTGTGCTTGCGGGGCCAGGCATCGCGATGACGCAGTACAACCAGTAGCCCGACCCCTTGGGGCAAAAAATGACTTTTGTGGGTATTTTGTGCGAAAAGGCCCATGTAATTTCGCGCCATGAAATTTTGGATTTGGGCATTTTTGCTTTTGACCGCTCCCCTTGGCCTCCTCGCCCAAGCTCAATTTAAAGGACGCGTAGTATTCACTCAGGGCGCCCAAGCCGCGGCCGGCTGGGACGTGGTTCTGACCACCAGCCCGAACATTCAGAGCTTCCAGACGCGCACCGACGCCGAAGGGCGATTTCAGTTTGAAAACCTTCCGTCGGGCCTTGCCAACCTCACGGTAACCGGCGACGAAGGGCTGTACGTTAAAACGATCCACGAACTGTGGATCAATGCCGTCAAGCCCAACGAGCTAACGATCGAAATCGTTCCGCAGCAAAACCTCGGAGAAGTAGTCGTAACCGCCGATGCATTTAAAAGCACCCCCGAATCGCCCTTGAGCATTAAAGCGATTGGCTGGGCTGAAATGCAGCGCATGCCGGGTGCGGTACTGGACCTGTCGAAGGTGATTCAATCGTTTCCTGGAATACTGCCCAAACCCAGCTTTGGCTACGCTATTTCGCTGCGCGGCGGGGCTCCCTCAGAAAACGGATACCGCTTTGACGGCATCGACGTGCCCACCATCAACCACTTTTCGATCCAAGGCGCCAGCGGCGGGGCCGTAAGCCTCATCAACCTCGACCACGTTCAAACCACCGAACTCCAGACCGGTGCCTTTTCGACGACCTTCGGCAACGTCCTCAGCGGAACGCTCGCAATGGAGGGCCGGAATGGGCGCTCGGACCGCCTTGGACTGCGCCTCAGCCTTGGCCAAACCGACTACGGCGCCACGCTGGAGGGTCCGCTCGGCAAAAAAACTCGGTTCACCGCCAGTGCACGCAACTCCTTCAGCCAGTACTACTTCAGGCTGTTCAAAATTCCGGTACTGCCGGCCTACCAAGACGCCCAAGTTCGGATTCACCACCAAATCGATGCACGCCGCGACCTCACCTTGCTCGCCATTGGCGGCTGGGACCGTTATTTTCTGTACCCTGCCGACTCCAATGCTTCTGATGCACTGCTGTACAACGTAGGTTACATCCCCGAGGGCACGCAGCGCACCGAGGTGGGCGGACTGCGCTACCGCAGCTTCGACGAGCGCGGACAATGGACCGTGGTGCTCAGCCAAGACGGAATCGCCAACAAAGCAGCTAAATTCAATGGCAATTCGGGCCTTGAGGCCGACCGCCAGCTTCGCTACGACGCAAGCGAAACCAACCAGCGCCTTCGCGTGGAGCGCCGCCAAAATCCCCTTGCCCACGGTGGACAGCTTTCGTTTGGCGCCAGCCTTGAACGCCGTGCCTACCACCTCGACATGTGGAACCTGCGCTGGACGGGTAGCCAAATCGACACGGTGGTGCTCGGCGACACCGCCGCCTACGGCACAGGCGCTCTTTTTGGGGCCTTCACGCAGCCCCTCGGCGATCGGCTGACCGCAACCTTCGGCCTGCGTACCGACGCGGCGAGCCTTTCGTCGTCTACCGCCAATCCGCTGAACAATTTGTCGCCCCGACTTGCCCTGCGCTACCTCATCAGCGAGCGCTGGACCGCCAACGCCAACCTCGGACAGTACAGCCAGCTTCCGCCGGCCATCATCCAGGTGGCCAACTCCGCACAAGGGCGTCGTGACGACCTGGCCAGTGCCCTCGTGCAGCAGCTTGCGGGCGGCGTTGAGTACCAAAACGGACAAACCTACCGCGTCAGCATTGAAGGCTACTACAAGGGCTACCGTCGCTACCCGTTCTTGGTTCAGGACCAAATCAGCTACGCCAACGCGATTGGCGCCTACGTGGCCGTCGGCGACCAAGCCTCTACCCCGACCAGCACCGGGCGCGCCTATGGTCTTGAGGTCTTCTTGCAGCAAAAACTCAAGGGCAAGTACTGGTGGATGGCCTCCTACCACTACGGGAAGTCGGAATTCCAGACCCAAAATGCCGAGTGGGCACCGTCGGTGTGGGACAGCCGCCACAGCGGCTCGGTCACTGCCGGCCGCGTGTGGGGCAAGGGCTGGCAGGCTGGCATTAAAGCCCGCTATTCGAGCGGAACTCCGTTTACGCCATTTGATGCCGCAACGTCTGCACTGCGCGAGAACTGGGACGTGCTTCAGCGCGGAATCTTCGACTACCGCAACGTAAATAGCCAGCGCCTGGCGAGTTTCAGCCAACTTGACTTTCGCATCGACAAAGTCACGGCGCGCAAGAACCACAGCATCACGTGGTACCTCGACCTGCAAAACCTAGGCTCCAACGACTACCCGCTGATGCCCTACCTGACGGTGGTGCGCGACGCCCAAAGCAAGCAGCCACTGCTCAATGTCGACGACCCCAGCCGCTACCAAATGCAGCTGCTGCGGAGCGATACCGGGCGCACGCTGCCGACGATTGGATTTATTCTCGAGTTTTAGGGGGTGCGGCGTGGTCGCTAACCGCGCCGAATCTAATCGAAGGCGAATCTAGTCCGCGCCGTCGCCTTTAAACGGCGAGCGCAGTTCGTAGGTGGGCAGTCTCAGGATCCACTTGCGGTAGCCCGCAACAAGCCAGCGCATCCACGTGCAGGTGGTAATAAAAACGAAGCTGTTTTCGACGGGGCGTGCGCCCAAGGTGCTTTTAATTTCGGTGGCAGTGCGGCCCATGTTGACACGTGCAGCGCCCAATTGGATGCCCAGGGCGACAACGTCCATCATGCTGCGCTGGTAGAACTGCGCCTCGCGCGCAAATTCCGGCTCAAATCCCATGTGAAGCGCGTAGAGGGTATCGCCTTCGTGGAGCGCCGTGATGAAGCCTACCCATTGGCCGTTAATTCGGTAGCCAAAGACGTGAAAATCATCGCCGTACACGCGTTTAAACGTAGCCAAGAGCTCACGCAGGTTTTCAGGGAGCGCAATCACTTTGTCGGCGAGGGTCTTGCCGAGAAGGTCTGCGGCCCAGCTCAACCATTCTTCGTCGGGCCAGTTGGTACAGGCGCAGTGTTCGCAGTGCGCCGACAGGTTCATTGCCCGTTTGGCGCGCGTGCGGTACTTGGTCTTCATGGCGCCGAGGTAGTCGTCAAACGAGGTCCAAGCCGGGTCCAATTCCAGCACCATGAAGGGTTCGGCGGGCACCGTTACGGCGTCGCGGACGCTAGGGCTTCCGAGAACGTTTGCCGCCACGGCCGAGTAGCCGCGGGGCCAAA
The DNA here is from genome assembly GCA_041158165.1 of Bacteroidota bacterium. Lineage (GTDB taxonomy): Bacteria > Bacteroidota > Bacteroidia > Flavobacteriales > Schleiferiaceae > TMED14. The sequence continues at coordinate 20,465 of JBEBBW010000004.1, read as the reverse complement.
TGGGGATTTGGGGCGCGCCTTTTACAGGGTCGAGTTCCGCTAGGACCAGGCCAGGCGCCCCCGCGTGGCCCAGGTTGCGAACCCCGCCGCGTTCGAGGAGCCGCGAAGCGAGCTGTAGCAAAACGCGGTGCACGTACTTACCCGTGGGCCGGTGCAGCGACACAAACGAATGCGGGATGGTTTGGCCGTTGACGCGCAGCATGCCCGCGTAGCCCGGAAGCTGCTGAATGAGTTGGTGAAGGCGCACGCTAGGTCTAACCTCTGTGGGCTCCAAAGGTTCAGAAGCCCTCAAGCCCAAAGTGCCAAATCGATGGACTCCGGAAAGCGTGCGGCTAATTCGGCGTTGGACGCGGCAAAAAGGGGCTTGAGGGCCTTGGTTTCGGCCTTCAGGCGGTCGTCTGCCTTAGGTCGGCCCGCGCCGTTCAGTTTAAGGTACAGCGGAAGGAGCGCGTCCTGAACGGCCAGCGGAATCATAGACTGCAGCCTGAGCCCCAGGCGATGCAGGCCCTTGCTTCGGATGGCCACCGTCTCGTTGCGCACCGCGAAATCAAAACGCTCATAAAAGGTCGGGTCAATGCCCAAGCGCTCCGCCAACGACATCATGGCCGCGCGCGGATCGCGCATCACCTGTTCAAACTGCCAAATCACGAGGTTTTCGCGCCCTAATGCGGCCTCCCATTGCGTTAGGTAGCGCACGTAGTGGCCGTGATCCAAAATGTGCGGCTCGCGAATGTAGTCGGCAAAACTCCCGTTCACCCGACCGGTGCGGTGGGTTTCAAACAGAAATTGGCTTTGGGTGCGGGCAGCCGGCTCGCGAAGCAGGAACAGGACGGTAGGTTTTACCGGCAGCGAAGCCAGCCCTTCCCAGGCCGTCGAATAGTAGATGTAGGCTGCGGTCGCCTCAAAGCGCACTTTGGCATCGCTCGTATGCTCAAATAGACGGGGATAGGCCTCGGGGCCGTGCTCCACCACGTTGCACTTGGCGTTGAAGCGGTTGACCTCGGGAGCCCAAAAAAACGTTTCTTTTTCGCGGCTCGACGCCACCTCAGGGTGGGCCGCCAACCAAAAAAACACGCTGCTGGTGCCGCACTTCGGAGCCCCGCCGACCACGAGGTTTGGAAAAATCGCCGATTTCACACCACAAAGGTAGACTTAGGCTGCAACCATTAGCCGCTAGGGCGCATCTTTACATCAAACATTACCACTATGCTCCGTACCCTGACTGTCGCCTTGCTCTTCGCAAGCCTTTCCGCTACCGCCCAATCTCGCTGGGAAACCCAAATCGGACTCCGCACTCCCCCACCCCAAGGTGGCATGTTTGGCACCTTTGTGAACTACCAAATTTTTATGAAAGTGAGTCCACGCCGCGCAACCGCCGAACCCGGCACAGGCCGTTACGCCCTGCGCTTTCGCACCTGGCAAAACTCCATTAACTACTCCCACAGCGAACCCAACGCCAACTTTTGGATGAACGCCAACGCCATGCTTGGCTTTGAGCGCATCAACCGCCCCAAAAAAGCCGTTTCAGCCTATTGGGGTGCCGAAGTTGGAGGCAACATCGGAAACTACGTCAGCAGCAACGGCAGCTACTTCTATGGCGGACCGAGTGCAAGCATTCTATACGGCGTTCGCGCGCGAATCAAGCCCCGTTGGACCCTTGCTATAGAGCTCGCGCCCACCGCTTCGATTTGGTACAACAAATCCAACGAAACGTGGCAAGAGCCCGCTACGCAATTTACCCTATCGGGGCAATCGATTGGCTTGAGCTGCGTGTACCGAATCTAAGCCTATTGGACCACTGGTTAAGCAAAAAGGGGCCGATTGGCCCCTTTTGTTATTCCACCGTCACACTCTTCGCGAGATTCCGCGGCTGATCCACATTACAGCCGCGCAGCACGGCGACGTGGTAGCTCAGCAGCTGGAGGGGCACCGTGGTCAGTAGCGGCGAGAGTGCCTCGTCCGTTGTGGGAATAGCAATGAGCTCGTCGCTCACCGAGGCAATGGCGTCGCTGCCTTCGCCGGTGATGGCATAGATTCGGCCTTTGCGCGCCTTCACTTCTTGGACGTTGCTCACAAGCTTCTCATAAAGCTCGCCAAACGGCGCCACCACCACAACAGGCATTTGATCGTCGATGAGTGCAATGGGACCGTGCTTCATTTCTGCGGCAGGGTACCCCTCGGCGTGTATATAGCTGATTTCCTTTAACTTAAGTGCGCCCTCGAGGGCAACGGGGAAGTTGTAGCCGCGCCCGAGGAACAGCGCGTTCGTTGCCGAGACCATGGTTTTGGCGATTTCTCGAATCTGTCCGTCGAGTTGAAGCATGGACTCAATTTTGGCCGGAATAGACTCGAGCTCACGGGCCAATTCTGCCGAACGGGCCGCCGAAAGCACTCCCTTCTTTTGGCCGAGCCACATGGCAAGCAGCGTAAACACCGTTACCTGGGCGGTAAAAGCCTTGGTCGACGCCACGCCGATCTCGGGGCCTGCGTGAGTGTAGGCGCCGGCGTGCGTTTCGCGCGCAATCGATGAGCCAACTACGTTGCAAATGCCAAATACGGTTGCTCCGTTGGCCTTGGCCATTTTGATGGCGGCCAGCGTGTCGGCGGTTTCGCCGGACTGCGACACGGCAATTACCACGTCATTGGGTCCGATAATGGGATTTCGGTAGCGGAACTCGCTGCCGTATTCGACTTCGACCGGAACACGGGCCAAATCCTCAATCAGGTACTCACCGACGAGGCCGGCGTGCCATGATGTTCCGCAGCCAATCACAAGAATGCGCTGGGCGTTGAGGAGTTTGTCGCTCACGGCGTCAAGTCCAGCCATTTTCACCTCGCCGGTGGCGAAGTTGAGGCGTCCGCGCACCGTGTCCAAAATGGACTTAGGTTGCTCAAAAATTTCTTTGATCATGAAGTGATCAAATCCGCCCTTTTCAATTGCAGCAAGGTCCAGCTGGAGCTGGTGAATCACGCTGTCCACCGGCAAATCGTTGGCAATCTTGCGGACTACTACGCCGCTGCGCTGGACCACCGCCATCTCCCCGTCTTCGAGGTAAATGACCTTTTTGGTCGAATCGATGAAAGGAGTAGCGTCGCTGCCCACAAAAAACTCGTTGTCGCCAAGTCCAAGTACAAGTGGTGAACCCAAGCGACCAACAACCATTTGGTCGGGCTCGTCGGTACTCATCACCACGATGGCGTAGGCTCCGACCACTTCGTTTAAGGCGAGGCGCACGGCCTGCTGAAGGTTGACCTTTTCTTCGTTTTGAATGAATTCAATGAAGTTGACCAGCACCTCGGTGTCGGTATCGCTTGAAAACGTGTATCCCTTGCCGGTAAGAAGGGTCTTCAGTTCCGCGTAGTTTTCAATGATTCCGTTGTGCACAATCACCAGCCGCCCCGAGTTGGAGGTGTGCGGGTGGGCATTGCGGTCGGAGGGCTCGCCGTGGGTAGCCCAGCGGGTGTGTCCGATTCCAACGGTTGCGTGCGGGCGCTCTGCGTCGGCTACCGCTTCAAGGGCCGAAACTTTGCCCATTTTTTTGAATACATCGAGGCGGCCGTTGGCCAGGGCAACCCCAGCGGAATCGTATCCGCGGTACTCTAAACGCTTAAGACCTTGAATGAGGATCGGATACGCTTCGCGTGGCCCGATGTAGCCGACAATACCGCACATAGGCGAATTAATTTGGTTTGGTGTACCACAAATTTAACGACATCGGTGCCACCGCATCGCGGTTGCCGTGGAGCACGACCCGAGCAGGCGAGGACGCCATTCGTTCTGGAACCAACATCATTTTGAAGCTTGCTGTATCGCCGTAGCGCAGCAAATCCTGTACGTGCCGCGTCACCACAAACTTGTATGCTCCCTTGCGGAGCACGCCTGACGCAGAAAAACTGCCCCCAGGATTCCCCCTTAGGTAGTCGCGTATGAGCGTTTTTGTGGATCCATTGACGTGTAAAATACTCAGCGAGGCGGGAACCGCGTGGCGCAGATTGGACCCTTCGCGTACCGGAACTACAAGCTCGGCGTAGTTCACCACGTAGCCGCTGTCTACGAGGGCCTTAAGACCGTCTAAGCGTAGCACCGTAACAGCTCCGCCCATGCCCTGAATGTAGGTTGTCGGCTCGCCTTGGGTCGTGTCTTGGGCGGCAAGGTCAAATTGCGCGGAGCTACGGTCGTGCACAATTTGATTAAAACCCTGGACTCCGCTTGAAAATGCCATTTGGTAAAGACCGTAGTCCTTTCCTGCGGCGGACGTGTCGGCCCGAATGCTGTCGTTGGTGTAGTAGATCCGAATGCGCGCCGCGGCGTCCCCAGGGTTAAACTGGTACATCGCCTGGTTTTGGTCGGTACCCGAAACGACGATACCGCGGAAGTAGTCGATGAACGCGGCATTACTTGAAAAATTCCCCGGGCGGGCGATGGCCTCGTCCACAATCCACTGCTGCATTTTAGCCGCGTTCAGGCGAAGGGCTAGTGCGGCCTTGCCCGACCGAACACCCGTTTTGAGCGTTTTTACAATGGCGTCCGGGCGAAACGTAGTGTCGCACAGGGGCAATCCAGGACTAAGCGCGCTGAAACCGTAGTACATGGAATCGGTGAGCGGAACCGCGCTGCGGTGCACCTTGATGCGAAATGCGGCCGACGTATCGCCGTACCATCCCGCGTAGGGCATGATCATGAAGACGGAATCTACCGTCGGATTGGTTCCGAAATTGGGTGCAACCGACGCAAGAATTAACTGCGTAGCAAACGACGCCGTGGGGCGACCAAAGACGGGATCGTCGTAGCTACCCACAACCAGCGCATTGGGCCGCAGCGTCAGCAAGGAATCGTACTCCTCAGACCACGAACGAATGGATACCGATTGCTTGTCACCGAAGGCCAGCGCTGACTCGTCTACAAAGTCAATTCCAACCTCGCCGTTGGACTTTTCACAGGACGTGAAAACGCTAACGACCAAAAAGGCCAACGCGACCGCGGTGCGCACCGAACTACGCAAAAAGCGACTCATAGAACGCGTCCAAAAGGGCGGGTTGCTCAAGAAAGGCTTTGCCGTCGTGCACCGGAACTCCGGCGTCTTTGGCGGCTTTAAGGGCGGCGGCTGGTGCAGCGTCGGACATTTGAAGCACGGCATCCACGTGGCGGACTGCGCCACAGTAAAGCGACTCGGCCGTGGGGTTGGTAAAGGCATCCATGTCCTTCACTCCGTCAAACGCCATGCCCTGCTGTAGTCCAGCGTCCAGTGTGCCGTCGAAGGCGTTGTCGCTCAGGCCAAAAACAACTTTGGTTCCGGCAAAATGAGGGTCGTCCGCGTGAAACTGCCGCAGGTACACAGGCAGGGCCGTCGACATCCAGCCCATCACATGGACCACGTCAGGCTGCCAGCCGAGTTTTTTAATCGTTTCGATGATGGATTTGCCGAAAAAAAGTGCCCGCGCACCGTTGTCCGCATAAAATTCTCCGTTGGCGTCTTCCCACGTACCCTTGCGCTTGAAGTATTCTTCGTTGTCGATGAAGTAGACTTGAATGCGCGCACCGGGAACCGAAGCCACTTTAATGATCAAGGGTTGGTCGTAGTCATTGATAACCACGTTGATACCGCTTAACCGAATTACCTCATGAAGCTGGTGGCGGCGCTCGTTGATCACGCCAAAACGCGGCATAAATGCGCGAATCTCATGCCCCAACTCGTTCATTTTCTTGGGGAAGGCCAAGGCCATTTCGGCCAACTCCCCCTCGGGGAAGTAGGGCTTTATTTCATGTGAAACGTATAAAATCCGCCGCTTTGCCATAATCTCGTCTTATAGTGCCAATAAAAAAGGCCAACAAAGGTACGAAATTCTAGCGAGGCGCTCTAGTTTTGGGCTGTTTTGACGCATTCCCTCAAGGTTTTAAAAAATCGCTCGGAGCTGGACGCATGGCGCAGCGCTCAAGAGCGGGTCGCCTTCGTGCCCACCATGGGCGCACTTCACGCCGGCCACATTGCGCTCGTGGAGCGTGCGGCGGCCGACGGCGCAGCCGTTCTGGTCAGCATTTTTGTGAATCCGACCCAGTTCAACCGGCCCGAAGACCTAGCCAGTTACCCGCGCGACGAGGCGGGCGACCTCGCGACGCTTGGGGCATCGCAGGCGAGCGCCGTGTGGTTCCCTGAGGTCGCTGACCTCTACCCAGACGGCGTGGCGACGGCGAACTACGACCTACTTGGCCTGGACACTCGCTTAGAGGGCGCCCTTCGCCCCGGCCACTTTCAGGGCGTAGCTACCGTAGTTGACCGGCTGTTCACCGCCTGCCGGCCCGACAAGGCCTATTTCGGCCTCAAGGACTTTCAGCAAGTCGCCGTGGTGCGGCGCGTGGCGGAACTCCGCGGCGGAACCCCAATCATCGTTTCGTGCCCCACGACCCGGGAATCCGACGGGCTCGCCATGAGTTCCCGAAACCGGTTGCTGACGAAGGCACAGCGCGCGGCCGCTCCGGCAATTTACCGCGCGCTTCAGTGGGCTGCGCGTGAAGTTTCGGAATTCCCGGTTCCGCCCAAAGCCTTAAAACGCGAGCTGCGCAAGGAAATCGAACTCGAGCAAGAGCTTAAGGTTGAGGCCATTGACTTTGTTTTTTCAGACACGCTCGAAGCCGTAACTGACCCCGACCTTTCCCTAGATCGGTACGGCCGAAGCGTCCAAACGCTTATATCCGTTTATGCCGGAGAAGTTCGCCTCATCGACAATGCGCCGTTGTACCTTTGCCGGCGATGACGATTGAGGTACTGTACAGCAAAATTCACCGGGTTCGCGTGACCGGCGCCGAACTCCATTACATCGGCAGCATCACGCTCGACAGCGACCTCATCGACGCCGCCAAACTCATTGAAGGTCAAAAGGTTACAATTGTCAACATCGACAACGGAGAACGCTTTGACACCTACGTGATTCGCGGCAACAAAGGCAGCGGCGAGGTTACGCTCAACGGGCCGGCTGCGCGCCGAGTGCAAAAAGGCGACGTGATCATCATTATCGCGTACGCGGCCATGTCGGTCGATGAAGCCCGCGCGTTCCAGCCCACGCTACTGTTCCCCGAGGAGCCTACCAATCGCCTACGGGCCTGATTATGAAGTTTCCCAAAGTTCCAAGCTGGCTTAAAACCCTAGTTTTTGCCGCGCTCGGAATCGGCTTGCTGTACTTCGCCTTTCGCGGAGTCGACCTTCATGCCGTTGGCCAAGAGATGGGCCGCGCCAAACTATACTGGTTCGTTGTGAGTATCGCAGTGGGCTACGCAGCCGTGATTTCGCGCGGCATGCGATGGAAGCTCGTGCTCGATTCCATGGGCTACCAGACCACGTCGTGGCGCGCTACCCACGCGATCGGCATCGGTTACCTGATTAACATGGTGTTCCCGCGCGCTGGCGAAGTGGCGCGTGCGACGGCCTTGCGCCGAAGCGACAAGGTTCCGGTTGATGTGCTGCTCGGCACGATTATCGTCGAGCGCCTGATCGACCTGATCATGATGGCTATCTTGCTCGGAATCACGGTGCTCCTCACCTACCCGGAACTTCAAAAACTGCTCGCCAGCACCCAGTCGGCTCCGTCGGGCGACGAGGGCGGATTCCCCTGGCTCGGCGTCGTCGGCCTGCTGCTCGGACTTGCGTTCTGGTTTCTTCGCCATCGCTTTTTCGAAACGGCGCTTGGCCAACGGGTTCAAGCCTTTTTGCGCGGACTTTCTCATGGATTCACGAGCATTTTGCGGCTGAATAACCCGTGGGCCTACCTCGGCCATACGGCCTTCATTTGGGGTGCGTACTTCGTGATGGTGTACGTGTGCTTTTTTGCGATGCCAGCCACGGAACATATTGATATTGAGCAAGGTTTGTTTGTCATGATGGCCGCAAGCCTTGGCGTGGTCGTTCCCGTTCCGGGCGGAGTTGGCGCCTACCACTACTTGGTCGCCAAAGCCCTTGAGGTGCTGAGCATTCCGTATGTCGAAGGCCTTGCCTTTGCCACCCTGGTGCACGCATCCCAAGCACTGATGCTTATGTCGACCGGCGTGATCGGATTTATCGGCCTAAGCCGTTTTAAAAACGACTAAGCCACGCCGGGTGCGTACCTTGGCGGAACCATGGCCAAGCTAAAAAAAGCCTTTGTCTGTCAGTCCTGCGGCGCAAATTATCCGCAGTGGGCCGGCCAGTGCCGTAGCTGCGGGGAATGGAATACCCTCGTCGAAGAGGTCATGGAGCGTGCGCCCGCTGAGCAGGCTTGGGTTGGCCCCGGACAGAGCCGCGCACTAACCCTCGATCAAGTGGACCGCAGCGCTGAACGCCGCGTGCCCACGGGGGACGCCGAACTCGATCGGGTGCTCGGGGGAGGCTGGGTCCCCGGATCGCTTAGCCTTCTGGGCGGTGAGCCTGGCATCGGAAAGTCTACCTTAATGCTCCAGGTGGCCCTACATGCCGGAGCCAAAGCCTTGTATGCCAGCGGCGAAGAAAGCGCCGAGCAGATTCGAATGCGCGCCGAGCGCATCGGCTTTAACGGCCCCGGGTGCCACGTGCTGGCCGAAGTGTCGACCGCCAAAATCCTTCAAGCCGCCGAGCAGCTCAAGCCCGACCTGCTCGTGGTGGACTCCATTCAAACGGCTTACAACCCCCAGCTGGAGTCCGCCGCAGGAAGTGTAGGTCAGATACGGGAGTCCGCCGCCGAATTTCTACGCTACGCCAAAGCCCGGCACGTGCCGGTGGCGCTGATCGGCCACATTACCAAAGAGGGCACGCTCGCAGGACCCAAAGTGCTCGAGCACATGGTCGACGTCGTGCTGCAGTTTGAGGGCGACAAGCACCACCTTGTGCGCACGCTGCGCGCCCTTAAAAACCGCTTTGGCTCGACCCAAGAGCTCGGCCTCTACGAGATGGCCGAAAAGGGCCTCAGGCCCGTCGCAAACCCCTCTGCGTGGCTTTTGGGCCAACGTGGGGAGGGGCTCAGCGGGTCGGCCATTGGAATTACGGCCGAAGGGCTGCGTCCGCTGCTGGTCGAGGTGCAGGCACTGGTCTCAACCGCCGTGTACGGTACGCCCCAGCGCAGCTGCACCGGTTTTGATACGCGACGCCTCAACATGCTGCTCGCGGTGCTTGAAAAGCGCTGCGGTTTTCATTTGGCCAGCAAAGACGTGTTCTTGAACGTTACGGGCGGACTTCGCGTGGACGATCCCGCGCTGGACCTCGCGGTCTGTGCCGCCATATTGTCGAGCCAAGAAGACCGTCCGATACCGCCCGGCGTGGCCTTCGCGGGCGAGGTGGGCCTTGGCGGGGAGCTGCGCCCGGTTGCGCGCATGGAAAACCGAATTCACGAGGCCGGCCAACTCGGCTTTGACTACGTTTGGGGCGCCAAAACGCCAGGATTGCCCAAGAAGGTGCACGGCGTGCACTTTGTGGCCCTCGACCGCATCGGCCACGTGGTCGACAACCTCTTTTAACGAGAAAAGCCGGCGCAAGGCCGGCATTCCCTCAAGCAGCGGGCTTGATTAATTCTGAATCAGCTCAGCCAATTCGCCAAGGTTTGGCGTAATGATGATTTCGGTCCGGCGGTTTTTGGCCTTGCCCTCGGGGCTGTCGTTGGGGGCAATGGGCAAGTGTTCGCCACGGCCCGCAGCCTGCACGCGCTGGGGTTTCACGCCCTGCTTCACAAGGATTTTCACCACGCTCGTAGCGCGCATTACCGAGAGATCCCAATTGTCCTTGACCGCGGTCTTTCCGTTGAATTCGTCGGAGTCTGTGTGGCCCTCCACCGCGATTTTCAGGTCTTTGTTTTCGTTGAGGACCTTGGCGAGCTCGCCCAGGGCGCTGGCTCCGTCGGGCTGCACGTCCCACGATCCGCTGGCAAACATCAAGCGATTGTCAAGCGACACGTAGACTTGGCCGTTGCGCATCGACACGCTGAGTCCGCGGTCTTTAAATCCGAGCAGGGCGTCGGCCAATCGCTGGCGGAGGTAGGCGGCGGCGCTGTCCTTGCGGCTGATCAGTCGCTCCAATTCGGCCACGCGGAGTTCGCGCTGCTTGAGTTCTTGCTCCAGCACAAAAAGGCGATCTTGCTCGCGCTTCAGCGAATCTTCTTTAGCCGCGAGGCGCACCGCCAGGCCCTCCATCCGCTCGAGCATGGCTTTGTTCTCAGTCAGGTTCTGCTGAACTAAGCGGCTGTTGTTCTGTAGGGCGTACTCGTAGTTCGAGTTCAAGTCGCGGTAGGCGCGCTGAAGCTTGCGCATCTCCACCCCTTGGGCGGCGGTGTCCTTAATCGCCGCATCCAGGGCGGTAAGCGCTTTGGCCTTTTGGGCCTCGCTTTCGCTAGCGGCAATGCGCGCCTTTTCAGCGTCGACCTTGAGGGCCTCTGCACGCTGCACCGAGGCGTCAAACGAGGTCTGAAGCTCGGAGTACTTTTTGGGAGAAACACAGGCGCTGAGGAGCGCGAGGGCGGCCATGGCCGTAGCAACTTGAATACGCATAGTACGAAGGTAGTTAACTCCAGCGGAGTCGCGCCGGGGCATGGTCCGAAAATCGGGCCAACGCGTCGTAGGAGGCGTCAAGAACGCGCGACGACTCGTTGGTAACCCAGTAGTCGATGCGCCAACCCTTGTTGCGCTCCCGAGCCGCCGAGCGCATGCTCCACCAACTGTACACCTCAGATTCGCTCGGGTGATGAAGCCGAAAGGCATCGTGCCAGCCGCGCTCGGCCTGGGCCCGAAACCAGTCCCGTTCTTCAGGGGTAAACCCGGGTTGGCCGTCGAGTCGCTTGGGGTCGTGTACGTCGGCTGCCGCGGGCGCAAGGTTCCAGTCTCCGCCCAGCACCACCGGGCCGCGCTGGCGATCCAGCCATGCCGCGAGGCCCACGAGCGCTTCCATTTTAAGCGTTTGGCGCGCGGGGCCCTGGCTGCCCGAGGGAAGGTAGAGGTTGAGCCACGTCACGCCCTCGCGGCAGACCGCGACGTAGCGCCCCTCGCCATGAAGGGCCATTGGAAGAGCGGGGAGCTCTTCAGCGGGCAACGGCTGAAGCGCAGTCCGACTTAAAATAGCTACGCCGCTGTAGCCCGGCTTCAGGGCCAAATCGGCGGCAACCTGCCAGCCGGGAAGCGCCGCGCGCAGGGCCTCCGCGTCGTTCCACTTTACTTCCTGCAAAAAGACAAGGTCCGGATTCTCGGCGTCAAGCCAAGCATCCAGACCCTTCTTCAGCGCAGCCCGCAGGCCGTTCGCATTAAGGCTAATCGCCTCCACTTAGTTCAGCACCAGCGTCGACGTGCCAATCTTGGCGTTGTCGCTGAACACTTCAACCGTGTAGGTGCCGGGCTTCAGCGTGCTGGTCAAGTCAAACGCCGCGCAGCTCTGAACTTGCTTGCCGTCGTACTGGATCTCGGTCTTGGCCGAGAAGTAAATGGTTTCGCTGCCCACCTTCATGCTGCGCTCTTCGCTTTGGCTCGGAAGCACGCGGCCGTCAGGGGTATTGATGCGCATGTACACCGTGCGCTTCGACGATTCGGCGATGGCGTTTTGGGCCACCGTGAAGCAGGCCTTAACGCGGTTGGCACGCCCAGCTGACGTCGTGGGCTTTTCCACGCCGTTGCTGCCAACGCGCACTGCGGTGGCCTCAAGGGCAGACAGTTGAAGCTTCAGGGCCGTAGCGACTTTGCCGCTAAGGTTGCTGTTCTGGGTGTTGAGCTCGGCGTTCTTGGCCTGCTCGCTGCCGAGCTGCTCGTCCACTTGGCGTTTGGCCTCTCCGAGAACGGCATACGCCTTGTTCACCGAGTCCACTTGGCTCGACAGGCGCGCAACCATCTTGCGGAGGTCGTTAACCTGGCTGCGGTACTTGGCCAGTTCAGACTGCGAGGCGTTTTTGAGGTTGGTAATTTCTTCAATCGTAGCATTCAACCGTGCCGTTTCGGCAATGATGTAGCTGTTCATGCTGTCGTTGGCGGCCACCTGGCCGATCAAGTCGCGCTTGTATTCTTCGAGCTCGCCCACGAGGATCGCTTTTTCTTCTTCGAGGTTTTGAACCTCCGTATTGCGGTTCAAAGCAAAAAACCCGAGTACGAGTACCAAAGCGACCAGCAGGCCGATAACTGTTTTTTGACGTTTAGCAGACGATTCGTTGCTCATTTCATTCAGAATTTGTGCAAATGTACCACATTCTTTGGCGCAGTTTGAACACGTTAACTTCCCTACCCTGTGTGGCCTGCGGCGAGCCCGTTGTCGCCAGCGCGGACCCCCTTTGCATCGCCTGCTGGGGCGCGCTGTTCGTGGCTGCTGAGCCCGCTCCCATACACGCTTCTTTTTGTGGGGTTGGCGTTTCGTGGCTGCCCTACGGAAGTGCCGAAGTAAAGCGCGTAATGGGCGCCATTAAATTCCGTGGCCAGCACGGCCTGGCGGTCCAGCTTGGGTCGGCCATGGCAGCGGCCTTGCCCCCGCCTGAGGTGGACGCCCTTGTTCCCGTTCCGCTCGCCGCGTCGCGGGCCTACCTCCGAGGCTACAATCAGGCCGAACGGATCGCCCACGGAATGCACCTTCGTTGGGGCCTTCCAGTGGTCGACGACTTGCTCCACCGGCCTGCGTGGTTTGCCCCGAAGCAGTCGGCGCGCAGCGCAGCGGAACGCAGCCTGATTTATGGAGCCTACGAGGCCCACAGCGGTTCCCCCTGGGCCGGAGCCCGCGTTGCCTTGGTAGACGACACCTTCACCACTGGCAGCAGCTTGAATGCCGCCGCCGAGGCCCTAATAAAAAAAGCCAGGGTGGCGGAGGTCGTTCCGCTCACTCTGGCCTATACTTCGCGTCGCTCGGCCTAAGCCTCGCTCCGCCTATTCCTAGCGCTCGATCACGAGGCGCTGAACGCCCACCGCGTCGTCGGTCTGAACTTCGAGCAAGTAAATACCCGAAGCGAGTCCGCGCAGGTCAAGATCGAGGTACTGCGTACCGGCATTGAAGAGGCCACGCTGCACCGCGAGCTGGGTGCCGGCGATAGACACGACGCGCACCTCCGCAGCACCGCCTGCCGCCATGGGGAACTCCACGCGCACCAAGCCGCTGGTCGGGTTCGGGAACACGCGAAGCGTAGCCAAGGCGTTCTCACCTAAGCCTACCGTAAAGTTCAGGGTCGTACTCGCCGTGCCGCAGTCGTTGGTCACAGTAGCAACGGCTGAAGCGGGTCCGTTCGTGCCAAAGGATTGCACCGTGCTTGCGCCGGTCGCCGTACCGCCGTTGCTGAAGGTCCAGCTGACGTTGGTGGCGTTGCCCACTGTGGCGTTGAACTGAATGGTTACCGGATTCATCGACAGCACCGAGTAGGTCGCCGATACCGTGGGCTGGGGCGCGTTGGCCGTCGTCACTGCGGCGGGTGAAGACCACGAGCTCGTACCTGAGCTGCACACCGACTGCACGTACACTTGGTACGCCGTGTTCGGCAGCAAGCCGGTGAGGTTGGTGGTTCCGCCGGTGACACCCGTGATGAGCGTTCCGGAGCCTTGAGCGAAGCCGTTGAGGCCGTACTCCACATTGCTGCTGGTAGCCGAACTCGGCGCAGTCCAGGTGACGGTGGTCGACGTACACGTGGTGCTGCCCGAAGCATTGACGCCTACCGGAACGGCACAGGGTGAACACTGCGCCACGAAGCTGTTCCACGCCACGCCTGCAACAAGGGTAGAGTTGTAGGGCATCGTCGATAGCGTATCGCCAAATGGTCCGACGAGGTCGAAGCCCATCTCACCAGGGTAGGAGCCCGCGCTCGTGACCATCATGCGCACCGAGTCTCCGGCACAGAAGCGCACCGAGTCGGTTGCCGCACTGCCCGTTGCAAAAGTGAAGCTCTTAACGTTAACCCAGTTGCCTGAAATCTTTTGCTGAGCGGTGATCACGCCACCGTTCCATCCGTCGCCCCAGGAGTCCTTCATGTACATCACTGAAGTACACTGGTTAGCTGGCGGACAAAGGGCCGTAGTCACGGTGTAGGGTCCTGCCCAGCTCGACTTGTCGGTTGCAGAACAGCTGTCTTGAATGTAGACGTCGTAGGTAGAACCCGCGGTCAAGCCGTTGATGGTGTAGGGTTTGGTGGCGTTCCATGCCGTGGTTCCGTTGGCCCCCGTACCGGTACCGGTCCAGAATCCTGTTGGGCCCCACTTCACATTAGAGCCCGCGGGGGTTCCTGCCGTTGCGTGGGTCCAGTTCACGCCCACTGACGTGGTTGAAATAGTTCCTGACGGAATGCTTCCGATTGGCTGAGGGCAGGTTGGAATTGCCTCAACTTTAAGGTTGTCGAAGAAAACGTCCGGTCCGAAGCCCGAGTGCGCCACAAATCGGAAGATCGCCTGAGTACCCACCCACGACGCGGGCAAGTATACCGTGGTGTCCACAAAGCTGCCTGGCGTTGTGGTACCCGATCCAGTTGAATTGAACGATGGACCTGCAAGCTTCACCAAAGTGTCCCATGTAGATGAGGTCATGGTCTTGCCTAAGAGGTACAGTTTATCGTTCGGATAAAACGACATGTACTGGTGTGACCACTCAAAGGTGGCTTGCGCCGCAGCCGTTATCGACACCGGTCGAGACGTAATGGTAGAAAATTCTCCGTTAAGCCACGACCAGAAGTTGCCGCGCATTGCGTGGCCCGTCGACATAGCGTACTGCATCATCGTCTTCGTACCGCCATTGGTCCAGCACTGGAGCGGACTGAGGTCAAAGTTCTCGGTGTACGGCATCGTCACTCCAAGGCAGCTTGTCGTGAAGTTGATCGGGCCGTGCCATGGTGCGCGCGATGAGGTTCCGCACGAGTCGGCAATCCAGGCCGTGTACTGCGTGTTGGGGGTTAAGCCCGTAATGGTGTAGCTCGTGCCCGTCGTGTTGCCCACGAACGGAATCACTCCAGTTCCCGGGTTGAAGCCGGAGGGGCCCCAAGCAATCGTCGCGCCTGGAGTATTCAACCCACCGTGAGTCCACGTTACGACTGCGTTGGTTGCACCGGCCGTTGCCGCGCCCGCAGTAGCGGGCAAGCAGGCTGGCTGGGCTTCATACACCACATCGTCAATATTCACCGTGGACCAAGCTGCCACGGTGCGGATGGCAATGTGCTTAAAGCCAGCAGGAACAACCGGGAACGGCACAGTATACTCGTCCCAGGTGCTTGTCAGCGGAATGGTCGCCACAAGAACAAATGAACCGGGGTTGCCGGGAGTCGAAAGGACTCCCACTTGCAAGCTGGCAGTCGACCAGGTAAATGGATTCTTAGCCCGGAATCGAATCTGGCTTGTTCCGTTTGCCAGGTCATTAAACATGGGCGAAATCACTCCAGAACCCACGGTAGATCCCGTGTTTAACTCGCCGTAGTTCGGGGTTGAGAAGGCCAAATTGGTACCTGTAGCTACCTCCCAAGTGGCGCTTCCGTTCACAAACCAGCATTCGGGCTGGTCGTTGACGACAAGGTTATCAAAGTTTTGGCTGTATCCTGTGGGCAGTGCAAATCCTGCGCAAAGGGTCGTAAACGAATACGGACCAGACCATACGGAGTTACCGGCGGCACCGCACAGCGTCATCACATAGAAATCGTAGTCGTAGTTCGGAGTTAGGCCCATAACCGTAATGTTGTTGGTGCTTACCGTATCTGAACTACCGGTGCCGATGTTGAATCCGGCCGGCCCCCACTGCACAGCAAAGCTGCTAGCACCGCTCTGCCAGTTTAGGGAAGCGGTTACGTCAGTGATAGTGCCCGTTCCAAGTTGAAGTGGCTCGGGACATGCTGGCTGGGCTTCGATGGTCACGAAGTCCACAAAGAGGTCTGGGCCGTAGTCGGACCATCCGTAGAGCTGGGCGATCACGGTATCGCCAACAAAGTTGGAAGGGATGTAGGCAATAGTATGCGAAAAGTTCGTTGCCGGCCCGGTTGAGGTGGCTCCCGTGGTATTGAAGTTCGACCCTTTCAGTGTAAATACGTTGGTCCACGTGCTGCTGTTAATGTCGCGAACGCGAAGGGTCAAGCTGTCGTCTGGGTAGCTGCTCATGAATTGGTGCGACCAGTCCACTACGGCGCGAGCCGCCGTTGTGATGGCGATTGGGGCTGACTGAAGGATGTAGGAGTATTGGTTCTTGGACCAAAAGTCGGCTTCCGCGTAGGTTACGCCACCCGTGGTGTAGCCAAGCCAGTTGGCCGTTCCGGTGTTGTGGGACCAGCAGTTCGGCGGGAAGGTCGTGAAGGTTTCGGTCGTCGGAAGCGTGAGCGTAGCACAGGTAGTGCAGAAGTTGATCGGGCCCGCCCATGAGGACGTACCTGCCGCACCGCAATTGCGGCGCACGTACACGTCGTAGCAGGTGTTGGCGGTAAGGCCGGTGAGCTGCTTGCTCGTCGATGTACTCGTCACTGTAGTGCCCGCGCCCAGGGTGAAGCCAGTGGGTCCGTACTGAATGTCGAAGTTGGTTCCGAGCGAAACCCAGTTAATGGTAGCTTGGGTAGACGCAAGTCCAGAAACGCTCAAGGTTCCGGGAAGCGGACACGCCGGCGGAGTGTTGGTAATGCGAATAGTGTAGTCGTGGGCGGAGCCGTAACCGAAGGTTGAACAAGGAGTTGTCGTGGTCGCCGAACCGCTTTCGCGAAGCACCACGCGAAGGCGGGTGCGGCCCAAGGTGGCCCCGGTCGGAACGGTGAAGTTGAAGCTCGAGTTGCGAACGGTAGACCCTAGCACGGCAGTCATCGCGGAGCCCCAGGTTCCGAGTTCTTCGCCGGCGTCAGTGAAATCTCCGTCCTTGTTAAAATCAATCCATGCCTTGGCAAACGACGTGTAGTTGCCTCCACACGTGCCCATGAGCGCCTCGAGCGTGTAGGATGTTCCCAGGCTGAGGTCAGCGGAGTCAACTTGGGTAAAGTCGCGTAGGCCAACTACCGCAGGACAGGTAGTTGGGTTGCTGATCCCGTAGTTGTCGCCCTGCAAATAGACGTCGCGGATTTCGGTATCGAAAAGGGACGTCGGTCCAACCGTGGTACAGTAGGTCTGCGCAGAAGCGGTTACACCGTAACCCAAGGTTAAGATGCCTAGTAGCGCCGCAAATAGAGTAGGTTTGTACATGTTTATTTCTGGGTAAGGGACTATAGATTCGGTAAATATCGGAATAAAAACATTTTATGCGTTTAATCCATCGTTCATTAAGTGTTCTCGTTGGCGCAGTGATGCTGGCCTCAGGCTGTGCGCTGCCCGCGCCTCCCGACGGCGGACCCCGCGACCAGGAAGGGCCTAAGGTGCTGAAATACAGTGTTGCGATGGGAGCAACTTCGGTTCGCGTCCAGGAGCTTGAATGGACCTTCGACGAGTACGTGGTCCTGAACAATCCGGCGGCCAACTTGCGGTTTTCGCCGCCGCTCCCTTCGATTCCCGACGTGCGATTGTCCGGTAAAACGCTTAAAATCAACTGGACGGGCGGACTGAGTCCGGACCGAACCTACATGATTCAGTTCGGCAACGCGGTACGCGACCTGCACGAAGGCAACCCGATGTCGGAACCGTTTTGGGTATTCTCCACCGGTGCCAGCATCGATTCCGGCGTGGTGGCTGGCGTGCTGCTCGATCCGTGGACCGGCAAGCCGCACGACGGCAAGGCCGTGGTGCTGCACTCCGCGGTCGCGGCCGATTCCGCCATGTACCGCGACCCGGTTTATGGCACGCGAAGCAGCAAAGAAGGTCGGTTTACCCTGCCCTATTTGGCCCACGGACGCTACCGAATCATGGCGTTTGACGACCCCGACGGAAACCTGAAGTTGGGAACCGGTGAACAATCGCTGATCGCGTGGCGCTCCGAGGCCGTGAGCCCCGGCGATACCGCCTTGCAGCTCTGGCTCGGAGCAGCTGGAGCGGAGCCCGACAGTGCATTTGCCTACCGCAAGCTACCCGTGGATTCCGCAGGGGTGCTTAAGCTCAGCGTGGCGGCCGCAGCAGATGGCCCGTGGGTGCACCAGCTGCGCCGCGAAGGAATCGTTTTGTGGCAGGACACCGGCGATAGTACCTGGACTTTGGAGGGGCTAAAACCCGGAAAATACAGCCTTCGGAGCTTTGTCGACCTCAATAATAACGGGCAACTTGACGCCGGCGACTGGTGGAAGCGCACGGAGGCCGAACGGCCGCTTGACGACCCAGAGGCCGTAGAAATTACGGTTGGCTGGACGGTGGAACGGCTTTGGCGTCCGGGGGCAAGCCCGTCAGCTCAAACGGATCTTGGTCCGCAAGGAACGGAAAGCGCTTCCGCACCGCCGCAAGGTGGATCGGGTCCCACTCCGCGGTAACCAAGACTTCGCGGTGAAGTTCCGAGGCGGCGAGCAGGTCGCCCCAGGGGCCAATGAGCCGGCTTGCGCCGCTGTGGGCCACACCGAATCCGTCGACGCCCACGCGGTTTACGCCGGCGACGTAGCACTGGTTTTCCATGGCCCGAGCGGCCAGCAAGGTGGTCCACGCGTTTTCGCGTGCTTCCGGCCAGTTGGCTACGACGAGCAGTCCGTCGTAGTCCGGTTGTCCGTCGGCGCCCAAGCGGTTGCGCAGCCAGGCCGGAAAGCGAAGGTCAAAGCACACCGCCAAGCGAAGGCGCCATCCGCGCCAGGTGACGACGACGGCGTCGGTGCCGCGCGCAAAATCTTGGTGCTCGCCGGACACGGCAAACAAGTGGCGCTTGTCTGCGCTGACGGTGTGTCCGTCGGGCTCCACCCAAAAAAACCGGTTGGCCACCTTGCCCGATTCGTGGGGAACAAACACCGACGCGCCGACAGCGTAGTCGCCTTTTGCCGCGAGTTCCTTCAGAAAATCGAGGGCCCTCGGCGCCCAAACGGCCACTTCGCGGGCTCTTGGGGTGGCAAAACCCGTTGAAAACGCCTCGGGCAGAAGGAACACGTCTGCGCTTCCAGGCGCCGGGCAAAGGGAGCGAATCCGATCGAAATTGGCCTCTGGATCGCACCACGCCAAGTCGAGCTGCAGCAGCGCCACGCGCAATGGGGCAAGCTTAGCGGGCATCGGTCAGCAACAAGGGTATGTCCTTGATCAACTGGTCCACGGCCGCGGGGTCGGTGCCGTCGTAGTAGCCGCGAAGGCGCCCTTGAGCGTCGACCAGCACCAGGTTTTCGGTATGAATGAACGAATGCTCGTCCCAGCCTTGGCCCTCTTCGAGAACCGCAAAGTAGCTGGTGCGCGCCAGGCGGTTAAGTTCCTCGGGCGGACCCGTAAGCAGCCACCATTGGTCGGGGTCGCAGCCGTTGCGGTCCCCGTAGTCGGCGAGCAGCGGCACCGAATCGTACTCTGGCATGGCCGTGTGCGACAAAATGCGCAGCCGGTCGTCGCCGGCAAAGGCGTCTTGCACGCGGCGCAGGCCCGCAGCCATATCGACACAAATCGTAGGACAGGTCGTGAAAAAGTAACTGACCACCCGGACCTTACCGTCCACATCGGCTTGAGTGCGCCGGGTTCCGCGCTGGTCCACCAAGTCAAAATCTTCAACGCGGTGGTCCATTCCTTGCCCCTCGAGGCTGTCGGCTACCAGCGCCGGATTGAGGTCAGACGGATTAAGTATTGGAAGCTGGCGGTCGGGGCGTTGAATTTGGTACGCTACCGTGACCCCAATCACAAAAATTGCCAATAAAATGCCTATTTTTAGGTATTCGGACTTCGAAAGGCCCCAAGGTTTTTTCGGCACGGTCATTGTACGAAGTTCGGTAACCTTAACTTTACCCCGATGCGCAGTACTGTAGTTTTTTTCAGCCTTTTGACTCTGGCCGCCGCATGCACGCCGGAGGGGGCTGAAGTTCCGCTTGAAATCGTCGTGCAGCCCAAGTGGGCCGGCCAGGACATTACCTACAGCAGCATGAGCCACGTGCAGCCAGAAACCGGCGACACGTTTCAGTGGGAACGCAGCGACATGCTCCTAGGCGAATTCGCACTGATCAAGGAAGACGGAAGCCTGATGCCGCTTATCGACGAGGCCGGCGACCCTGTCTATGCCTTCTTCACCAAGGGCAAACCCTGGTCAATCAGCATTCCAGATAACATCCCAAAAGGTCATTATCAAGGAATAACCTTTTCTGTCGGCCTAGATTCTGCCGTCAATTTTGGCGACCCTTCTCAGTGGCGCGTGGGCCATCCACTGAACCCTACCGTCAACAACCTCCACTGGGGATGGCAGGGTGGCTACGTGTTCATGGCCATCGAAGGCTTTTACCAAAAGCTGGGTGTTCGCGAGCCTTGGCTGTACCATGTGGCACTCCTGGAGAACCGTATGCCGGTGCGCATTGAGGGCGACCTTCACCTCGACGGTTCGCGGCGGCTCGTGCTGAACTGGAACGCTGACCGATTGTTTTATGGCGCACACGAAATTCGCCCGTCTGAAGACGGCGCCTTCTCCCACAGCACGTTTGACGGCGGCGTAGCGCACCGAATTTCTGAAAACGTGCGCGCGTCTTTTAGTTGGGTTGCACTCGAGAACAAGAAATGA
>JBEBBW010000003.1:0-75256 GCA_041158165.1 Bacteroidota bacterium | reverse complement strand
GACGCTGCGCGTGGAGGTGACCTACATCGAGGGCTACAAGGCCGCGCCGCAACCCTACGAAGGGCATTTCACGCTGCGCGGAATCCAAACACGCCGCGACACGATCGAGGTCCGATTTTTAGCGGGTGACTACGTCATTCCCGCGGACCAGCCCATGCGCCGCTACCTCGCCGAGGCCCTTGAGGCCGACGCGCCCGACGGCCTGCTCGCCTGGGGATTTTTCAATGCAGTGCTCCAGCAAAAAGAGGGATTCAGCGGTTACGTGTTTGAGGACACGGCGGCCAAGCTGCTGCGCGAGCGTCCAGCCCTCAAGGCGGCGCTTGACGCGAAAAAAGCGGCGGATTCCGCGTTCGCCAGCGACGGCGACGCCCAGCTCAACTGGATTTTTCAGCAAACGGAATACTACGAGCTGCGCCACCGACGCTACCCGGTGTACAAGCTGTTTTAAACCGATTTACCCTCGATGCGTCTACATAACATGAGCCCTCGTTACCTCGTCCTTGCTGCGATCGGTGTGGCGCTCAACCTGAGTGCCCAAAATTCTGAACATACCCCAACCTGGACCGACGGGATTGCATGTATTATCTATTCCCACTGCACCAACTGCCATAATCCAGGTGGCGTAGCGCCGTTTTCGCTGTTGACGTACAACGATGCATTTCAAAACCGGCAGTCGATTGGTGCGAGTGTAGCGGCATTTAGTATGCCGCCGTTCCCCCCAGCAGACCAACCTAAGAAGTTTGCCCATGCCAATACCCTTACTGCCCATGAGCGTGCCGAGCTGATTGACTGGGTGGCCAACTTCGCTCCGTTAGGGGACGCTAACGCCATCCCGCCCCTACCAAGCTTTTCGAGTGGGCCTACACTGTCCCAGCCCGACATACAACTCCGCGTACCGAACTATCCGGTCAACACCACCCAAGATTTATATCGGGTATTTGTGCTGCCTCTGAATAATTCAACCGACAAATACATCAAGTCGATTGAGGTAGTGCCAAGCAACCGGGCCATTGTGCACCACGCCCTCATTTTTCAGGACACTAGTTCCCTCCCGATGCAGCTTGACGCCAACGATCCCGGTCCCGGTTACACCGCATTTGGCGGAACGGGGTCTGCAACCTCCACGCTGATAACCGGCTATGTTCCCGGTCAAGGAGCGTTTGAGTTTCCTGCTGGATTTGGATCCAAAGTGCTAGCAAACAGCAATTTACTTGTTCAAGTACACTACCCGGGCTTTGTTTCCAACCAAATTGACAGTACCGAAATCCGCATTGTGTACACGAATGGAACGGTGCGAAACGTGACCACATCACCGGTAATTAACCATGTACAAAACTTGGTCAACGGTCCGCTCGTGATTCCCGCCAACCAAATAAAGACGTTTAAAGCGGTCCGCACAGTTCCCTACAACCTCACGCTTACGGCGTTGATGCCACATATGCACTTACTTGGCAAGAGCTTTAAAGCCGGGTTGGTTCACAATGGCGACAGCACCCAGTTAGTACATATTCCTGACTGGGATTTTCATTGGCAAGGTTTTTACACCTTTAAAACGCCCATATTTCTTCCCCAAGGAAGCAGCGTTTGGGCCGAAGTGACCTACGACAACACCTCCGCGAATTGGAATAATCCGAATAGCCCACCCCAAACCGTGACCGCGGGTGAAGGAACCGGTGACGAAATGCTCCTGCTTTACATGAATTTGAGCGGATTTCAAGCGGGGGATACGCTCCTCAACTTCGACCCAAGTCCTCATTGGGATCACGATTCTGCTTCATGTGTAAATTACCAAGTTGGAACATCTGAAACCAATCCAACTAACCCTGCTAGTGTGACGTGGGTTGGTTCTGAATTCAAGCTGTACGGCAACGAACACGGCCCCTACCAGATAGTTGATGCTACCGGCAGACAAATAGCTCGAGGAATTTGGTCAGGAACGAGTATCCAACTTTATGGCCTAGAGCCAGGAGTTTACCAGGTCCTGTGGGCGCGTTCGTACGCCCGGTTTGTTGTTTTTGATTAGACCTTAGCGCACTGTAGCCCCCACCGGCAGGTCGCCGTCGGGCTGCACAAAGGCCAGCTTGCCCGTTTCGGGGTTGTCGGCCATCAGGATCATGCCCTGGGACTCGATGCCGCGCATCGCCCGCGGGGCCAAGTTGGCCAAGAGGATTACGCGGCGTCCTACCACCTCTTCGGGGGCAAAGTGCTCGGCGATTCCGCTCAGCACCGTGCGGCGGTCCAGGCCCGTATCGAGCGTGAGCTTGAGCAGGCGGTCGGCCTTGGGCACGCGCTCGGCCTCGAGTACGAGGGCCACGCGCAGGTCGAGCGGCGCAAACTGGTCGTAGGTAACTTCAGGCGCCAACGGCGTAAGAGCGGGCTGTTCCGGTTCCATAGATGCAGGTTGGTTGGCCGCAGCGGCGGCTTCGAGCTTGGCACGCTGCGCGGCCACTTGCTCGTCTTCGATTTTTTGAAAAAGCAGCGAGGCCTCGCCGAGGGCGGTGCCAACGGGAATCCACGGGCCCGCCGTCGCGAGGTCAGCCCAAGACAGGGCGGGGGCTCCGCCGAGCATGGCGCGGATGCGGTCCGCGGTAAACGGCATAAACGCTTCAAACGCGGTCGCCAGGGCGGCCACGAGCTGCGTCGCCACGCCGAGGATGGCGGCGGCGCGGTCCGGATCGGTTTTCACGACCTGCCACGGCGCCTCGTCGGCGAGGTACTTGTTGCCCACGCGGGCCAAATCCATGGCGTGGCCGAGGGCTTCACGGAACTTAAACGCTTCAAGCGCTTCACCGATGAGCGCGGATTGGGCCGCCACGGCCTGCAGCGCTTCCACGTCTTGGGGCGCAGTACCCGGCGCGGGCACAGTTCCGCCGCAGAATTTGTGGTTGAGCACCATCACACGGTTGACGAGGTTGCCCAGCACGGCCACCAGCTCGGAATTGTTGCGCTGCTGAAAGTCGGCCCAGGTAAAATCGTTGTCCTTGGTTTCGGGCATCGTCGCGGTCAGCACGTAACGCAGCACGTCCTGCTGGCCGGGAAAGTCCGCCAAGTACTCGTGCAGCCACACGGCCCAGTTGCGCGACGTGGATAGTTTTTGGCCCTCGAGATTTAAAAACTCATTGGCTGGAACCTGGTCGGGCAAAATGTAGCCGCCGTGCTGCATCAAAATCGCCGGGAAAATCACGCAGTGAAAGACGATGTTGTCCTTGCCAATGAAGTGAACCAGGCGGGTCGACGGGTCCTTCCACCAGGTTTCCCAGTCGCCGCCTTTAAGCTCCTGCGTGGCCGTGATGTAGCCCAGGGGGGCGTCAAACCAGACGTAGAGCACCTTGCCGTCGGCGCCCTCGACGGGAACCGGAACGCCCCAGTCCAAGTCGCGCGTCATCGAGCGGGGCTGCAGGCCGTCGCCCGCGTCGAGCCAGCTCAGCGTCTGGCCGTAGACGTTGGACTTCCACTCCGGGTGCGAGGTGATGTAGCGGCGCAGGTCGCCTGACAGCTTGTCGAGCGGCAAAAACCAGTTGGTGGTGGGCTTGAGTACTGGGATGGCCCCGCTCAGCGTCGACCGCGGGTTAATGAGGTCGGTCGGATTCAGCGTCGCTCCGCACTTTTCGCACTGGTCGCCGTAGGCGGAATCATGGCTGCAGCGCGGGCAGGTTCCAGTGATGTAGCGGTCGGCCAAGAACTGCTCGGCCTCGGGGTCAAAGTACTGGTCGGTCTGCCGGGCCTCAAAAACTCCTTTTTCGTAGAGGTTTTTGAAAAAATCCGACGCCACCTGCTTGTGGCGGTCGCTGCTGGTGCGCGAATAGTGGTCGAAGGCAATGCCAAAGTCGGCCAGCGCGTCGCGCATCATCGCGTGGTAGCGGTCCACGATTTCGCGCGGAGTTACCCCCTCTTTGCGCGCCTTCATCGTGATGGCCATGCCGTGCTCGTCGGAGCCGCAGACAAAGGCGACCTCCTCGCCCTTTAAGCGTTTAAAACGGACGTAAATGTCTGAAGGCAGGTAGCACCCGGCGAGGTGCCCCAAGTGAATGGGCCCGTTTGCGTACGGCAGGGCGGCCGTGACTAAAGTGCGCTTGAATTCCGACGCCATAGCGCAAAGGTAAACTACCTTGGGGGCCGCAATGATTCGCATTCCCGCATTCCTCAAGCCCGGAGATCGGGTCGCCCTGATCAGCCCGAGCCGCTTCGCTGAGCCAGAGCAAGTTGCTGCCGCCCAGGCCTTTACTAAAGCACACGGCTACGAACTCGTCGAGGCTCCGGGGCTTGGCTCGTCAGACGGCCAACTGGGCGGAACCGACGCCGAGCGTGCCGCGCAGCTCAACTGGGCACTTGCCGAGCCTTCGGTGCGGGCCGTTTGGGGCGTTCGCGGCGGCTACGGAGCGGTTCGCGCCGTCGACCTCGTCGACTGGAGTCTTTTGGAGCGCAACCCCAAGTGGTTGATCGGCTTCAGCGACTTCACCGTACTGCTCAGTGAAACGCTTCAGCACCAGGTAGCCGCCATGCACGGCCCCATGGCCATACAGCTCGCGCGCAACGCCACACCTGAAACGTTTCAAGCGCTTGCGGACGCCCTGCGCGGCGCGCCTTGGACGCTGGAATCGCCTCGCGCCACCGAAGACGTTCGCGCCCAAGGCCCCCTCGTCGGCGGAAACCTTTCGGTGCTCTACAGCTTGCTCGGTTCGGCGAGCTTTCCCGACTTGCGCGGCTGCATCCTTGCGCTCGAAGACCTCGACGAGTACCATTACCACCTCGATCGCATGATGCAGGGGCTGCGCCGTGCGGGCGTATTGAACGGGTTGACCGCCGTGGTTGCCGGCGACTTCAGCGACCTCAAGGACCACGAACGTCCCTTTGGCCGCAGCTGGTCCCAAATTCTGCGCGAAACGGTCCCCGCCAACATTCCGGTCGTCGAAGGCTTCGGCTTCGGACACGAAAACCGTAATCTTACGTTTGTCCACGGCTTGCCTCACGATCTTAGCGCAACTTCGGGGCATGCCACACTACGCCCCCTCTTGCCCTAGCTCGCTCGTCGCCGCGAACCCGCTCGTTCGCGCCCTTGCGCCCTCCGCCCGACGAAACCGTGGCCTCGAAGCGGAGCGGGCTGCGATCTCCCACTACGAACGCCTCGGCTACCGTGTTTTAGCCCAAAATTGGCGCCATTGTCGCTTCGAGGTAGATCTTATTCTCGCTCCGCCGAACGGCGAAACGTGGATTGCCGTCGAGGTCAAATTCCAATCACGGCTCACGGACTTTGCGCCCTGGAACCGACCGCAGCTTATAAGAATTCAGCGCGCAGCTTCCGCGTTTGGCCGCCAACACCACCACCAGGGCTCTTGGCGCATCGACTTGGTTCGCTGCCACGGATCCCCCGCGCGGGTGGTGGAGGTGCGCGAGGCGGGATGGCCTAATGTCTAGTTGCTAGTTGCTGGTTACGAGTACACTAACTTTGCACCGTGAATTCACGCAAACCACGGCCTAGCGACGCACCAGGTGCGCCCAAGCCCAAGCCCGCTGCGAAGCGGCCTGCCGCACGAGGTGAACGTCCTGACGCTAATGCGTCGGGAGATACTCCGCGCCGCGCCTCCGCTCGCCCCAGCAACCGCAGTTTTGACCGCGCTCCGCGCGAAGACCGCCCCTACGGCGATCGTCCGCCCCGAGCTGATCGGCCCTCAGGAGACCGTCCGCCCCGTGCTGACCGGCCGTACGGAGACCGTCCCGCTCGCCCAAGCCGTCCAGGCGGCGCCACCAAGACGTTTGGCCCGAAAAAAGAATTCCGCACGAACGACGCTCGCGGCGCACGCCCAAGCCAACCAGCTACCCAGCCAACTAGCTACCCAGCCAACCAGCCCCAAGCGCCCCACGAGCCGTGGAACATGGAAGGCCTTGGCCCAAAGCACTTTAGCGGCGAAGGCCGCGTACACCCGAAGTACGGAACCGACGGCCGCGAGCGCAAGGCCGGATTCGCAAGCGCCGGGTACCGCAAGCAGCCCACGGGCCGCCCAAAATTCAAGACGGCTGAAGAGTACGCTCCTGACAGCGACACGATGCGCCTCAACCGCTACTTGGCCCACGCCGGGATTTGCTCGCGCCGCGAGGCCGACGAACTCATCGGGCAAGGCTTGGTAACGGTCAACGGCCAAGTAGTCACGGAGATGGGCTACAAGGTGCAGCCCGGAGACGACGTGCGCTACGCCGGAGAACGCCTCAAAAGCGAACGCAAGGTGTATGTACTGCTCAACAAGCCGAAGGGCTTTATCACCACCGTGGACGACGAACGTGCGCGCAAGACCGTGATGGACTTGGTGGCCAACGCCTGCCGCGAACGCATCTACCCGGTTGGACGACTTGACCGCGCTACGACCGGTGTGCTGCTGCTAACCAACGACGGCGCAATGGCGAAGAAGCTCACGCACCCGAGCCACGGCGCGAAGAAAATTTACCACGTTACCCTTGACAAGCCCTTTAGTCCGGCCGACGCCGACCGACTGAAGCGCGGAATCAAGTTGGACGACGGCCCCGCCCAGGTGGACCAGCTGGAATTCCCCGACCCGGAGAACCCCTACGAAGTGGGCGTTGAAATCCACATTGGCCGCAACCGCATCGTCCGCCGGATGTTTGGCGCACTAGGCTACGAAGTGGTCAAGCTGGATCGCACGGTTTTTGCAGGATTGACCAAGAAGAACCTCTCGCGCGGGCAGTACCGTCTGCTCAACGAGAAAGAAATCGCCTTCCTCAAAATTCAGCAGTAAATGCGCCGCGCCTTCCGCATCCTCCTTTGGGTTCTGGCCGTCCTGACGGCGGCCCTGGGCGGATTGGCGGGATACGTGTACACCCACCAAGACGAGCTCAAGGCGGCCATGCTGGCGGCGGTCAACGAGCGCCTCAACAGCCCGGTGCACATTGGCGGACTCGAAGTCGACCTGTGGGGTCGATTTCCCGACGTGTCGCTGCGCTTCGACGAGGTGCTGATTCCCGATCCACAAATTCCGAGCGACAGCTTGGCTTTTGCGGCGTCGATTTATGCCCAGTTTGATTTGATCAAGGCCGTGCGCGGAACCTACATTCTTCAACGCATTACGCTCAAGGACGGGCGATTAAAGCTGCGCTGGAACGAAGACGGAACGAACAACTACAGCATTTTCAAGGACTCCGCGTCGACCGGCCAGACCGCCGTGCAGCTCGACGGGGTCACCGTACTCAACACCAAGGTCACGCTGAGCGGACACGGAACGCCTCCGTGGAGCCAAACGTTTCTCGCTGAACGGGTGCGCGCCCGCGGAAGCCTTGATGCCGACGCATTTGCCGCAGCCCTCGACTGGGAACTTTGGATTCCCAACCTTGCCGCCCGACCCATTCGTGTCGAAGGAAATGCAGAAATGAACGGATCCGACGGCCGGTTTGCGGTTCCGCGCGGCGAATTAATTGTCGCGGGCTGGGCACTGGATTTGAACGGCCAACTGCGGGACGGACTTGGAAATTGGAACCTGAATGCCAGCGACTTAGACGTGGCCAAGGTGCGCGCACTCATTCCCGCAGCGCTGCTGCCCGATCCCGAAACCCTGTCGCTCGAAGGCACGCTAAGCCTGAAGGCCAAGGCGGTGACCACCGCCCAAGGAAGCCGCGTGGTGGCCGACGCCACCTGGACCGACGGAAGCCTGAATTCGGGAGCGTTCACGTTCTCCGGTATTGAGGCCAAACTGCACGTCGACAACGGCGCGCAGGCCCGGCCAGCGAGCACCGAATTCCGCATTGACGTGGCCAACGCCCAGGGAACCGCCAGCCAAGTCAAAGGACAGTTCACGCTGCGCAACCTTGATTCCCCCGAGCTGCGCTACGCCGGCAGCGTAGACGTTGACGTCGCCGAATTTTTGAGGTGGATCGACGTAACTACCTGGGAGGAGGCCAGCGGCCGTGCCCACGGAAGCCTTGGATTCACCCAGAACTACCCCAGCCTGGCCGCCATGGGGGAACAAGGCGTTTGGGGCGGAATGTGGACGGGCGACCTGAGCCTAAGTGCGGGATCTTGGCGTCCCCAAGGGAACCGTCTTGCCGTCAAGGTGGCGGGCGGACGCCTTACGCTCGGCGGCCAAGACCTCGGGCTGGACAACGTGCGCGTTCAAATCGGCAAGTCAGACCTAAATATCGACGGCCGCATTCGCAATGTGCTGAACGACGAAGGAATGCTGCACGACCTCCGCGTGAATTCGAAGCAGTTGGACGCAGGCGAACTCATGGACTCCGAGGTGTGGAACGGTGCCTGGACGGGCCCTGAGGACCCGAACGAGCCGGAATTCAACGACCCCTACCGGGTGGAACTTCGGGCGGGACGCGTGCACTACAACGAGCTTCACCTTGCCGACGTTCAAGCGGTCATCATTGGGCGCGGCCTCAACTTCAGCTTCAACCAAGCCCTGGCAAGCCTCGGCGGCGGCCAGATCAAGGGCCAGGGCGAATGGACGGCTGAGCAGCCCGACGGCGGCCACCTGAAAACCCAGCTCCAGCTTCAGCGCGTGCGGCTCAATACCCTGCTGCGCGAGGTCAATAATTTCAACCAAAGGGCACTCACCGCCGACAACGTCGACGGAATCCTCGACGCGACGGTCAACCTGCAGCTGGACTTCGATGCCAACTACGACTGGGTTCCGGCCAGCCTCATTGCCGAACTGCAGTTCAGTTTAGAAAATGGCCGCCTGCGCAACGTCGACGCCCTTCAGCAGCTCGCTCGATTCGCCGAGGTAGACGCCTTGAAAGATGTGCGGTTTGCGCCCGTTCGCAACACCATTTACATCTCGCAGCAGCGCGTGCTCATCCCAGAAATGCTGCTCGAAAACAACGCGCTTCAGCTCAAGGTAGCCGGCACCCACGGCTTTGACCAGGTGGTGGACTACCGATTCCAGCTGCTGCTGCGCGAGCTGCTGGGCGGAACCAAGCCCAAGCGAAGCAAAGCCCTCGACAGCTACATTACCGAGGAATCCACGAGAGGGCCCGTTTGGGTGCCCATTCGCGCCACCGGCCCCATCGACAAGCTGAGCATTAAACTCGACGGCCAATCCCTCAAGCAGGACGTCAAAGAAGGCGTCAAGGAGGACTGGAACAAGCAGGCCAATGAGATTAAAAACGCGGTAAAACCCACAGAATACCAAAGCGTTGCGCCTGAAAAGAAGTACCAGTTTGAATGGACCGACGGCGAAGAGGACACGACTCGTTTGATCAACGAGCCGGATCGTTCGCGCACTCAATTCCCCCGTCTTCGGCGCAAGGGTGGCGGCGGCTAAATAATCCGTCTATATTTGTTTTAATTATGCGCCGTATTCTCGTTGTTCTGTTGCTGGCCTTCGCAGCCCCCGTTTTTGGTCAAACCGGTCCTAACCCGACTGAGGTTTGCGGCGTTTTTGCGCCCAATGCCTTCACGCCCAACCGCGACAACACCAACGACTTTTTTGGTGTAGTCGTTTCGGAAGCCTGCGAGATGGTAACCTACCAGATGCGCGTTTTTGACCGCTATGGCCGCCTCGTATTCGAATCCACCGATCCGCGCGATCGCTGGGACGGCAACTACAACGGCCGCGCCATGAAAGAGGGAACCTACCTCTGGCAGCTCAACGCCACCTACGTCGATCCCGACGGCACCAACCAGGTCCGCCTCTCAGAGCAGGGTTCGGTAGTCTTGATTCGCTAAGGTCGTGTCGGTCAGGCTTCGCGGCCTAATTCTACTACTTATTGGATGCACCGCATCGAGCGCGCAGCGGGTACCTCCGCCAACGCTTCGCGTGCAATGCCAGGTCAGTTCAACGGATTGGTCTGGTCGCAAGCCCGGCGCCGCATGGATGGTCTCGTTGCGCGCCGCCGACGGCAAGGTCCTCGAAGAGCTTGTAGTCCCTGCACAGAACAACCCTCAGATTCTGGACCTAGGCAGCCGCCGTGCCGGAACCTTTGTGGTGGCCTGCTACTTCGACGCCAACGCCAACCGCAAGATGGACCGCGGTGTGTTCAGCAACCCCATCGAGCCGTATGCGTTCAGCAACAATGCGCGCAACCGGTTCAGCGAGCCCGACCTCGAAGACCAGCGGTTTGTCCACCCTGGCGACCTCCAAAAACTGATACTGAAGCCCGCGTTTTAAGCGCTTAAAAACGAATTCACCGCGTCTTGAAACGCCTTGGGCTGTTCGGCGTGGACCCAGTGACCGGCCCCTGCGATGCTCTCGAGCTGGGCCGCCGGAAAATGCTGCAGAATGCCCGGCCAGTCCTCGTCGCGGATGTAGTTGCTGGCGAGTCCGCGCACGAAAAGCGTAGCGCCAACGTACTGATCCAGCGGACCGAGGGCCTTACCGATGCGGTCCATGCTCGCCTCGAGAACGGGCAGATTGCACTTCCAGCCGAGGCGCTTTTCATCGGTCCACTCCAAGTTTTTCAGAAGGAATTGGCGAATTCCCCAATCCTTGAGCTGGGCTTCGAGGGCCCGGTCGGCCTCGGTACGCGAACCAAGGGCGTTCAAGTCGAGTCCGCGCATCGCATCCAAAATGAACTGGTGGTGCGGCGGGTAGGCCCGCGGCGCAATGTCTACAACGATCAATCGTTCAACCCAACTCGGGTACCGAACAGCTACTTCCATGGCGACCTTGCCACCCATGCTGTGGCCCAGCCAGGCGATGGGGCGGCCGGCGCAGTGGTTTTCGGCGTAGGCCATGACGTCTTCGACCATTTCAGGGTAGCTGTGGCTGGCCGCTTGGGGCGAGCGCCCGTGGTTGCGCTGGTCCACGAGGTGCACCTCGAAGCCCATGTCGGCCCAAGTGCGCGCATGGCTGGCCCAGTTGTCGCCCATGCCCAAAAAGCCATGGAGGACGATAAGCGGACGTCCGCCTTCGCCTAAAACCTTACTTGAAAGGGTGAGCGCTGCCATGGGTCAAAGGTACCGACGTCAATGGCCTCGGCGCTGCGCACCGAGTTCCAGCTGGTAGCGGTAGCGCTGGATGCTGTTCTCCAAGCCCAGGTAGAGTGCGTCGGCAATCAGCGCATGGCCAATCGAGACCTCGTCAAGCTCCACCACATGCTGGGCAAAAAAGGCCAAATTGTCGGCCGAAAGGTCGTGGCCCGCGTTCACGCCGAGCCCTAGGCTTCGTGCAAACGCCGCAGATTCGGCATACGGAGCCACCGCAGCAGCACGAACGCGCTCAAACGCAGCCTGGTCGCCCTGGAGCTGGAGCTTCAGCGCCGCGTCATAGCCTTGAGCATAGGCTTCGGTATAGAGTTCGATGCGGTCGGCACCCACGTGGCGCGCGCCCTCGATCCGGGCGGCGTCGCACTCGATAAACAGTGAAGTGCGGATTCCGGCCGACCGGAATTCGGCGACCACTTCGCGAAGCAAGCCGGCGTGGGCCAACGTGTCCCAGCCCGCGTTCGACGTGAGTACGTCGGGGCCGTCTGGCACCAGCGTTACCTGTTCTGGACGGCATTCCAGCACCAAATCGATGAAGTCCCGGCTCGGATAGCCTTCGATGTTGTACTCCGTGTGCACCACCGCGCGAAGTGCGCGGGCGTCGGCGTAGCGAATGTGGCGCTCGTCGGGACGCGGGTGAACGGTGATGCCCTCGGCACCAAATTCTTGGGCGCGCACGGCGGCCTGGAGCACGTCGGGCACGTTGCCTCCGCGGCTGTTGCGAAGCGTGGCCACTTTATTGATATTGACCGACAAGCGGGCGGGCTGAAGTAGGGCCATAATACAAACGTTGCTAAAGGTTTCGCAAAGGTCGCATAGCCGTTTAAAAATCCTACCTTACGTTTGACCCATGTTTTGGGAGGAATTGCTTCAAACGGAACGGCCCGAAGGCCAACTGTACTGGCCAACCGCCGACGCGGAAGGTCGCTACGTCGGCATGGCACCCCTCCACGGGGAACCCGTGGAACAGCGAGCCTGCTCCACCCAGCAGCACGCTGTAGAAGCCCTCAACCTTTTTGCAGAGCGCAAGCTTGACGCCATCGCGGTGGTCGACCACGACGGGATGCTCCTCGGAGGCTTAAGCGCCCAAAGATTGACCGCTTGGATGGGTGCGCAATGGTGCTTTCAGCTCCCGGGCAGCAGCATCTGGCTCCAGGGGACCCAAACCTTGGGCGGAAGCTGGATCCAAGCCCTTGAAGAAGAAGGCTACCGCGTGGTGGCCCTGGCTACCGACTACGACGCGAACGCAGCGCTTTTCAGATCCTGGGTTCGGCTGGACCAGCCCGACCCCACCGCCGCGGTCGAAACCCTAGAGCGAATGGGCGCTACCGTCCTTGGCTCATTTCCTCCCGGCCGGCGCCACGACGACGCCCAAGACAACTTGGACCACCTCTTTCACTACCTCAACCTCTGACCCATGGCGCGCATTGCGATTTACGGAAAACGCGTACCCGACGAGGCCCAGCCCTTTGTCGAGCGGACCCTCGAGTCCCTGCGCCAGGAAGGCTGCGAAGTGACCATCTACCGCGGATTCCAGCACCGCCTCAACGAGGCCTGGAACCTGGGGCTTGACTTGCCCGAATACACGTCGGCCGAAACGCTTCATGCGCTGAATCCCGACTTCCTTCTGGTCATCGGCGGCGACGGGACCCTGCTCGACGCAACCTCCCAGGTTGGCCGAAGCGGAATTCCGCTCATTGGCCTCAACACGGGCCGACTCGGCTTTTTGGCCAACATCACCCGCGACGAAGCCCCGACGGCGCTCAAACGCATTCTTCAGGGGGAGTACCGCATCGAGGAACGCTACACGCTTCAAGCGGCGACCGACGGACCCGAGTTGCTCGACCCCAACTTTGCCCTCAACGAAATCGCAGTGAGCCGCAAGGGCACCACCAGCATGATTTCGGTGCACGTGCACCTCGACGGGCAGTTTTTGAACACCTACTGGGCCGACGGGCTGCTCATCAGCACGCCCACGGGTTCTACGGGCTACAACCTGAGCTGTGGCGGGCCCATTCTAATGCCGCATTCGCCCAATTTTATCTTGACGCCGATTGCGCCACACAATTTAACGGTGCGTCCGCTCGTTATTCCCAACGATGGCGTACTGGAACTGCGAATCGAGGCGCGCGAAGGCAATTTTTTGTGTTCGCTGGACTCTCGCGTGTTCACGCTGGATGTCGAAACTACGCTGCGCATCCATCAGGCGGACTTTAAATTCCGCCTGGTGCAGACCGAGGAACACAACTTTCCTACTACGCTGCGCAACAAGCTCTTATGGGGGCTTGACCGCCGCAATTAGGCCTCGGCAAAGCGCGTATCTTTGCGGGCTCATGCTGCGCCCCATCCTTTTTGCCGCACTACTCTTCCCGTTCGCTGCGTTCGGGCAGCACAGCCAGGACCTCACGGTTTCGTGGGGCGGACTCGGACTGCGCGGCGACGTCGGCCCCACCTGGGGCACACCGACGCAAGGGCAGGTTTGGACGCTCGGATACCGCTACCAGGGCCATCCGCACTACGCCCTGCGCATCGTGGGCGAGCAAGGGGATTTTTTGGCGAGCGATGCCGCGTCGAGCCGAGCGGACCGCAGCGTCCGCGGCATTACCGTGCGCACCCAGACCCAAAGCGTGTGGGCACTCGGCGAAGTGACGTTTTTGCCGATGCGCATCCCGTCGTTTCGGTTCCAGCACAGTCCCTACCTGTTCGCCGGGGTCGGCGTCACGAGCTACACGCCTCAAGGTCAGTACCAGGGTGAGTGGATCGACTTGCGTCCGCTCGGAACCGAAGGCCAAGGTCTTGACGGGTCAGGCACGACGTTTTATGGCACCCGCGCCGTGAGCGTTCCGCTCGGACTGGGATGGCGTGCGCACCTCGGACCCTGGTTCACGGCCCAAGCCGAGGCCCAGTGGACCTGGATTCGAAGCGACTACGTCGACGACGTTTCAGGTGACTACACCGACGTCGACGCACTCCGCGAGGCCCGGGGCGATGCCGCTGCGTACTTCGCCGACCCCACCGGCCGCGGAATAACCGGCTATTCTAGGGGACAATCCAACCAAAACGACGGTTTGATTCGCGTGAATGTCGGGTTAGGTTTGCACTTAGAGAAATTTTGGGAAACTTGCGCCGCATTTCTTAACTAATGAAGAACCTTCCGCAGCACGTAGCGATCATCATGGACGGCAACGGCCGTTGGGCTAAGAAGCAGGGTTTTGCGACCCGCGTTCGGGGCCACGAATTGGGCGTTGAGGCCCTGCGTCGTGCGGCTACGAGCGCGGCCGAACTGGGCATTCGCTACCTGACCGTTTATGCGTTTTCAGAAGAAAATTGGCAGCGTCCCAAGGCGGAGGTCGACGCCCTGATGAACATCTTGATGACCAGCTTGAGCAAGGAGCTGCCGGTACTTCAAGAAAACCAGATTCGCCTGCATGCCATTGGCAACCTCGACGCGCTGCCCAAAAAGGCCCGTGCCCAACTCGACGCGACCCGCGCCGCAACAGCTGGAAATACCCGATTGGTCCTGACGCTGGCGCTGAGCTACGGCAGCCGCCAAGAACTCACCTCAGCCGTCCAGAGCCTGGCGCGCCGTGCCGCCAACGGCGAGCTTGAGCCCGAGGCGATTACCGAAGACCACATTGCCCAATCGCTGTGGACCCACGGCATGCCAGACCCCGAACTGGTGATTCGCACGAGCGGCGAGCAGCGCATCTCCAACTTCTTGCTTTGGCAAATTTCCTACGCAGAATTAGTCTTCTTGCCCGTACTTTGGCCTGATTTTTCGAAGGAACACCTGGTCGAAGCCCTTGACCAGTTCGCGGGCCGCGAACGACGCCTCGGAAAAACCAGCGAACAACTTCACGCATGATCCGCCTACGCACCGCCGTCCTTTTCGCCGCTTTGAGCGCTGCAATGCCAGTAGTAGCTCAAATGCCGGCCGCACCGAGTGTTGAAGTCACCCCTGGCATCGACTATGAAGTGGGCGGAATATTGGTCACCGGCGCCGACGAGCTTGATCCCGCCATGGTTACGCTGCTGAGCGGACTCCGCGTAGGCGACGTCGTTCAGTTTCCGTCTGAGAAAATTGCTGACGCGGTGCGCAACCTCTGGAAGCAGGAGCTGTTTGAAGACATTCAGTTGTTTATCACGGCGCGCAACGGCGGGGTGGTCTACTTGGAATTCCGTCTTAAAACGCTTCCGAAGCTCAGCAAATACTACTTCACTGGCTTGAGTAAGCCGCGCCAAGACGCACTTCGCGAAAAACTTGGACTTAGCCGCGGGACAATTGTTTCTCAAAACTTGATTCGCACCACCGAATCCACGATCCGCAAGCACTTCATCGAGAAGGGCTACCCCGACGTCAAGGCCTTGGTTACGCCGATTACGGACACGGCCTTTGCCCAGGCCGTGGTGCTGCATCTTGATGTGGAAACCGGTCCGCGCTTGCGCATCGACGACATCGTATTTACCGGCAACAGCGCCCTGAGCAGCGCCAAACTGCGCCGCGCGATGGACGAGCTGCACCGAATGCGCTGGTGGAACATTTTTCAGTCTGCTAAGTACCTCGAAGAAAAGCTTGAGGGAGAACGTGCACTTATAGTCGAAGCCTACAACCACGCGGGCTACCGAGATGCCCGCATCGTGCGCGACACGGTATACCGGGTTGACATTAATGAGAAGCCGCGCATTCGCATTGAGTTTACGGTCGAAGAAGGCCGTCCTTACTACTACCGCAGCGTGCGCTTTTTGGGCAATTCCAAGTACGACAACGCGACCCTGCAGAGCATTTTGAAGATCGAAGCCGGCGACCGCTACGATTCAAAGCTGCTGGGTACCCGCGTGAACGGCGACCCGAACGGCAACGACATTTCGTCGCTCTACCTCAACAACGGATACCTGTTCAGCAACGTGATTCCGGTAGAAGTGCGGGTAGCCAACGACTCGATCGACCTTGAGATCCGCATTCGCGAAGGCCGTCCAGCCACGGTGCGCAAGGTGACCGTAATCGGCAACGACCGCACCAACGACCACGTGATTTACCGCGAAATCCGCACGCGCCCCGGCGATTTGTTTTCGAAAGCCGACATTCAGCGTACGATTCGCGAGCTCGGGCAGTTGGGGTATTTTGACCCGCGTTCCATCAACATTACGCCCAATCCAGACCCCGTAACGGGATCGGTTGATTTGGAGTACACGGTTGCGGAACAGTCCACGAGCCAGCTCGAGCTGCAGGGCGGCTGGGGCGCCAACATGGTCATCGGCACCGCAGGCTTGAACTTCAACAACTTCAGCGCGCGGAACATGTTCAACAAGAAGGCGTGGCGTCCGCTGCCTTCAGGCGACGGCCAAACCATCAACATTCGCGCGCAGAGCAACGGAACCTTCTTTTCGTCGTACAACTTTAGCTTCACCGAGCCTTGGCTTGGCGGCAAAAAGCCCAACTCCATCACGTTCACGGCCTACCACAACCGCATGAATGCCACCGGGCGCACCGACAGTACCGCCCAGCGCATCAGCATCACGGGGGTTACGCTTGGCCAAGGGCTTCGCTTAAAGTGGCCAGACGACTACTTCACGCTGTACCATGCAATCGAGTACCGACGCTTTGATATCAACAACTATCCGTTTGGTACGGCGATGTTCAAGACGGGCATTGCGAATTCGGTGGCCTACAACTTCACGCTGCGCCGAGACAACCGAGACCTTCCCATTTTCCCGACGAGAGGTTCAAGCCTTTCGTTCAATATGGAACTAACTCCGCCCTTGTCGTTACTCGACGGGCGGGACTACAGCAAGCTCACGACCAACGAGAAGTACCGCTTCATCGAGTACCATAAATTCAAGTTCTCTGGCGACTACTACATGCAGCTCGCCAAAAACCTCGTAGCGCGTTCCTACGGAGAATTTGGCTTCCTTGGCTCCTACAACAAGGACTACGGACTGCCTCCTTTTGAGCGCTTTTACCTCGGCGGAGACGGCCTTCAGAACTTTGTACTCGACGGCCGTGAAATCGTCGGCCTCCGCGGCTACACCAACTTTAGCTTAACACCTCCCGGCGGTGGTGCGCTGTACACCAAGTTCACCTCGGAACTTCGCTACCTCATTTCGCCGAGCCCCACAGCCCAAATTTTTGCGCTAGCCTTCCTCGAGGCGGGCAACAACTACAGCAATTTCGCAGATTTTCGTCCTTTTGAGCTCAAGCGCAGCGCCGGCGTCGGCTTGCGCATTTTCATGCCCATGTTCGGACTGCTCGGCGTAGACCTTGGCCACGGGTTTGATCCGATGCCGGGCAAAGTTGTTCCCTCTGGTTGGCAGACCCACTTCGTCCTCGGACAGCAGTTTTAACAGCCTATGCGCGTACTCTTTCTCGCACTCGTACTTTCAGCTACCGCCGCATTTGGGCAACGAATCGGGTATGTAGACACGCAGGTGCTGCTTAAAAAGCACCCGATGTACGTTCAAGCCCAAGCGGAAGTAGAGCGGCTAAATGCCCAATGGCTGGGCGAAGTACAGTCGCTTTTTGACGACGCCGAGGCCCTGCGCGGGCAGCTTGAAGCCGAGCGCGTACTCCTCACGACCGGCATGGCAGCAGAACGCGAAAAGAGCATTTCGAACACCCTGGACAGCGCGAAAGCTCGCCAGGTTCGCTACTTCGCCCCCGACGGAATGCTTTTTGCCAAACGTGAAGAGTTGATTGCTCCGATTCAAGCGCAGGTTGCCGCCGCAATCCGCGAGGTGGCCCGGCGCAAGAAACTCGACGTCGTCTTCGACAAGGGAAGCAACCTTGCCGTCGTCTACGCGAACGAATCTCTTGACTTGACCAACGAAGTCTTGCAGCAGCTTGGCTTCTAACATCCTACCTTTGACCCCATGAAGAAAATCGCCCTTATTGTTGCCCTCGCTGTGGCTAGCGCTGCTAGCGCCCAATCTGTAGTCGCTCACGTGAACGTAGACAGCCTCCTCGTGCAGATGCCCGAGTACAAAAAGGCCCAAGAAGCACTGCAAGCCGAACAAGCCAAATTCGAGGCTGAGGCGAAAGAAATGAACGCCGAACTCGAAAAGGGCGCCCAAGCACTCCAGGCCAACGCGGCCACGTGGACCGACCTGCGTAAGAACCAAGAGCAGCAGCGCCTTCAGGAGATGTACAACAACATCCAAGAGTACATGCAAGGCGCCCAAGGTCAGCTTCAACAGAAGGAAGTGGAGCTCATCACGCCCGTGCTCGAAAAGCTCCAGGCCGCCATCAACGCCGTGGCCGAAACCAAAAAAGTTTCGTACGTGCTTGACGCATCTCAAAGCAAGGGTCAAGTGATTTACGCCAAGGGCGGCGTAAACCTTGGAGCCGACGTTCGCGCCTACCTGGCTAAGTAATGCCTGCACCCGTTGACGGGCCCATTGGGCTCTTTGACTCGGGGGTCGGCGGCTTGACCGTGGCCCGCGCACTAGCCGATCGCCTTCCGGGCGAGCGGCTTCTTTATTTTGGGGACACTGCCCACCTACCCTAC
The DNA here is from genome assembly GCA_041158165.1 of Bacteroidota bacterium. Classification (GTDB taxonomy): domain Bacteria; phylum Bacteroidota; class Bacteroidia; order Flavobacteriales; family Schleiferiaceae; genus TMED14. The sequence continues at coordinate 56,818 of JBEBBW010000003.1, read as the reverse complement.
GGAGATAAGTCGCCCGAAGCCATCCGCGGCTACAGCCTCGCCATTGCCCAGCACTTAGTCGACCTCGGCGCTAAAGCCATCGTGGTGGCCTGCAATTCGGCCTCATCTGTGGCCTACGACGCCCTTGTGGAGGCCATGGCCGTACCCGTTTTCAATGTTATCGATCCGGTCGTCGCCGAAGTGGCGTACCTCGGGGTCGAATCCGTAGGGATTTGGGGTACCAAAGCCACGATCAAGTCGGGGGTCTTCCCGGCGAAACTTGCTCAGGCCGCACCCTCCGCCGCGGTCAGCGCGTGGGCCACGCCGCTGCTGGTGCCCGTCATTGAAGAAAACATCCTTCAGGGGCCCATACTCGAAGCGGTCATCGACGGCTACGCACAACCTACCGAAGCAGCCCACGTCGACGCGCTCGTCTTGGCCTGCACCCACTACCCCATTGTGGCGAAGCAAATCGGTGCCCGGCTTGGGCCAAACGTTGCCCTGCTTTCTACGCCCCAGATTGTAGCCGAGCACGTGGCTTCTGCCTTGGCTCAGCGCGGACTCCTAAGCGCCGCAGCTGCCGCAGCGCCCCACCAGTTCATGGTCAGCGACTATACGCCGGCCTTCGAGGCCATCGCACAGCAGTTCTTTGGAGAAGCCATCGCACTTCGCGAAGACCACCTTTGGGGTTAAACCGGTTTAACCGCAACAATGCGGCGGTACTGAATTTCACCGTTTTGAAGCCGCTCATAAAGCTGAGACCCAACGTTCCCGGCGAATTCTTTGAACACGCCGCGCAGCCAAAACGGCACCCGCTTTTTAATCAAAGCGTTTTTGACCGGCTCGTCAAGCTCGATGGCGCGAACGACGTTGGACGTAATATCTGCGTTTTCGTGCAATTCCAATCCGGCTTCTGCGGTCCATTGGTAGAGCAGATCCCAATTCCAATGGGCACGAACGTCCACTAAATAAAGGGCACCGCCCGGTCGCAGCACCCGAGCCACCTCGCGAAGAAACTCGGCCTGATTAAAGTAGGCGTGGCAGGACTCTACGTTGAGTACAACATCAAACTCCGCGTCGGCGAAGGGCATGGCCATCGCATTGCCTTCGAGGTACGTAGCCGAACTGGCACGATGGTTTTTGTGGCAGAATTTCACGGCTGAAGCGGCGAAGTCTAAACCAACCGCGCGCTTGGGCATTAACGTATCTGCCACGTGCCGCAGGCCACCCCCGCGACCGGAACCCACCTCGAGGACTTCCTTTGCTTCGGGTTTGGCCCGGGCCGCCAAATAATGGTACATCGCCCGAGAGCGCCACTGAAACTTCGTTTCGTCTATGGTACCAAATTGGTAACGCTCCGCATCGCTCGGTTCGTAACCGTAGTTCATAAACCACCAGTTAGCGTCCGGTAGAATTTTTGGAAAAGTCTCGTACGCCAGCTTCCATAGACGCTCGCGGAGACGGGGTTGCCGCACCATTCGAAACAGGAGGTTTCCTAGAGCCATGTTATTCTTTTTGAGCGGATTGGTAGATTTTTGACATTAAGATACGCTGCGGAATCCACGGGCGAACCCAGCGAAAAAGGAACCGCGGCCAAAAGCCCGGAATGCGATCTAACGTCGGGCGGCGGTAGACTCGAAGAATCTCTTCGGCAACCTCGCGCACTTCCAGTACCCCGCGGATGGGTTTGGATCGTGTGGGGCGACCGCTCCGCTCGCGGAATTGCGTTCGTACGGGCGGAGGCGCTACGGTCGACACCTTGGCCCACGGGGCATCCTGGCGCAGTTCCGCCGCTACCGACTTGGCGAGGCCACTTACAAAGTGCTTGCTCCCCGCGTACAGCGCCATGCCGGGGGTGGCCGAAATTCCTGAAAGCGACGAAAGCAAAATGAGGTGCTGCGGTCGACGACTGCGGTGGGCTTCGCGCACAAAGGCTTTGGTCACGGCATAGGCCGCGTCCACGTTGAGGGCGATGAGGCGCTCGTCTACTTCGATAGCGGAATTTGCAAAAGGCTGCATAATTCCGATGCCCGCGCTGTGCACTACCAAGTCGGGTCCAATTTGGGCAAAAAGGTCTTCCAGGTAGGCAATCCCAGCTTGAGTTAGGTCGAGTACCTCGTGTTCGTACGCCGCTGACTGCAGCGTCGACTCCTCTCGATCGAGGCCCAAGACCCTCCAACCCTTTGAGAGCAGGAGTTCCGCTACCCCACGACCAATACCGTTCGAAGCCCCTGTAATAATTGCTGCTGGTTGATCCATTGCAGCAACTTAGCCCAAGCCTTGGGGCTGACGAAGGCAGATTACGCCACGAAGCAGTCGATTTACTGCGGAAATTGCTACCCCAGGTCCGCCGCAATTTTCGCTGACAGCAGGCAGAGCGGAATTCCGCCCCCGGGGTGCGCGCTGCCGCCCACAAAAAAGAGGTTGGGAATTTGGCGGTGAAAATTCGGGTGGCGCAAGAAGGCCGCCATGGCGTTGTTGCTCGACGCTCCGTACAGGGCGCCCCGGTCGCTGCCCGTGCGCGCCTGAATGGTGGGCGGATCGAGCACTTCTTCGACCTCAATAAAGGGCGCCAAATCGACGCCCAGCGCCCGCTCGATCTTGGCCAGCACCGAAGCCCGCGCCGTGGAGCGCCACGCCGCCCAATCCTGGCCGTAGTCCGCCGGGGAGTTGATCATGACGAACCAGTTTTCGCCACCCGCGGGCGCCTCGCCGGGCAAGTCCTTGCTCGTGATGTGGATGTAGACGGTTGGATCGCCGTGGAGTTTTTTGCGCTCGAAGAGGTCGCGGAATTCCGCCTCGTAGTCGTTGGCAAACAGAATGTTGTGAAGGTTGAGCTCCGGGAACTCGTGGCGCACGCCCCAGTAAAAAATCAGGGCCGACGAAGAGCGCTCCTGGCCTAAGGTTTTCTCGGGCGCCTTGAGGTCGGGCAGCAGGCGGCGGTAGGTCGGCGTGACGTCCATGTTGCTGACCACCACGTCGGCGGGGAGCTCGGTTCCGCCCACCTGAATGCCTGTGGCGCGGCGGCCATTGAGCGTGATGCGTTCGACGCGTTGGCCAAAGTGAAATGTAACCCCTTGGCGCTCGGCGAGGGCGACCAAGGACTCGGTGATGGCCACCATTCCGCCTAGGGGAAGGAACGTTCCGAAGCCAAATTCAAGGTGGGGAATCATCGCCAGCGTGCCCGGAGCCTGATAAGGCGTCGAGCCGTTGTAGGTCGCGAAGCGGTCAAAGATTTGCACGGTTTTGGGGCTTTGAAAGCGCTTGGCGTGCACCTGGTGCATGGTCTGGGTCAGCTTGAGGCTCGGCAGGGCGGCGAGCGCCGGAAGCGCGTCGCGCCGCAGGTAGGTCGAGGCCTTGTGCAGGGACCGTTCTAAAAAAAGTCCGCGGGTAGCCTCGAACTGGCGACGGGCCAGGTCGAGGTGGGCCTGAATATTCGCGGCAGGCTCGCCCAGCACGCGCTCGGCCTCTGAGGCGAATTCCGCAGGATCGCTGTGGGCGGTAAGGCGGGTTCCGTCGTCCCAGAAGTAGCGGCACTCCTCGGTCTTTTTGAGGTAGTTGAAGTGGTCGCGGGGGTTCTCGCCGCAGAGCGTGAAGAGCTCGTCGACCAAAAACGGAAGGGTGAACAGCGACGGACCCGCGTCGAAGCGGTAGTCGCCCAGCTGGAACTGGCTGAGTTTGCCGCCCGGGTAGGTGTTGGCTTCGTGGACGTGTACGGCATAGCCCTTGCGGGCCCAGCGGATGGCCGAGGCGATACCGGCGATGCCCGCGCCGACTATGCGCGCGGTGGGTTGCTTTGCTTCCATTGGTCGATGGCGCGGCGAACGCTGCCGTGCTTTAGTAGCAACGCACGGGCGTCGGTTTCGTTCAGACCGGTGCCTTCGGCGACCATGCGGCTGCCGCGCTCGACGAGTTTGTGGTTGCTCAGCTGCATGTCGACCATGCGCGAGCCCTGGACGCGGCCCAAGCGGATCATGACCGTGGTGGTCAGCATGTTAAGCAGGAGTTTTTGGGCGGTTCCGGATTTCATGCGGGTGCTGCCGGTCACGAATTCGGGGCCGACCACGGCCACGACGGGGAATTCCGCGGCGGCGGCGACGGCGGAGTCTGGGTTGCAGACGATGCAGCCGGTCAGGCAGCCGGCGGCGCGGGCTTTTTGGAGTCCGCCCACCACGTAGGGCGTGCGCCCACTGGCAGCAATGCCGACCACGGTGTCGAGGGGCCCAATGCCGTGCTCCGTGAGGTCCAGCCAAGCTTGTTCGGGGTCGTCTTCGGCGAATTCCACGGCTTTGCGAATCGCGCCGTCGCCCCCGGCGATGATTCCGACGACCATTCCGTGCGGAACCCCGTACGTTGGCGGGCACTCCGAGGCGTCGACAATGCCAAGGCGGCCCGACGTGCCGGCTCCGATGTAAAAAAGGCGTCCGCCCTGCTGCATGCGCGGAACCAAGGCCTCCACCAAGGCCTCCAGGGCCGGAATGGCCTCGGCCACCGCCTCAGGCACGCGGCGGTCTTCCGCATTAATTCCTTCGAGGAGCTCGCGCACCGTCCAGGATTCAAGGTGGTCGTGGTTGCTGGGGCTTTCGGTGATCATGTCCGCGTAAATCTAGTGCTTCTGGAGCACCGCCACATAGTAGCCGTCGCTGTGGGGGTGTTCGGGGGTGATGCGGACTTCTTCGCGCAGGCTGTACGCACCGCCCTGCTCGTCCAGAAAACGGCGGACCTGGTCCTCGTTTTCGCTGCGCAAAATGCTGCAGGTGGCGTACACGAGGGTTCCGTCCGGCTGCAGGGCATCGGAGTAGTCGCGCAAGATGCCGTACTGGGTCTCGAGGGTACGCTCGAGGTGGTCGGGCTGCAGCTTCCACTTGGTGTCGACGTCGCGGCGAATGACGCCGGTGCCGCTGCAGGGCACGTCAAGCAGCATTTTGTTCGCCCAGCCCGCGTGGCGCTGCACGTCGCGGGGCGAGCGGATCCACTCGGTGCGCAGGCCATGTACGCCGGCCCGAACAGCCCGCTTTTCGGCCTCGCCGAGCTTGTAGGACTCGACGTCCATGCAGAGGATTTCGGCTTGGTTGCGGGCCAGCGCAGCCGCGTGAAGCGCCTTGCCCGCGGCGCCGCTGCATCCGTCCAGAATTCGATCACCCGGTTGGGGGTCCAAGTAAGCTGCGATGCGCTGCGAGCCGCCGTCGTGCACTTCGTACCAGCCGTCCTTAAAGCTTTCGAGGTGCTGAAGGCGGGGGCGTTTCGCCAGCACCAGGGCGTCGGGGGCCACGTCGCTCATGGCGGCCTCAATTCCTTCGGCGGTGAGGCGTTCGAGCACGGCTTCGCGCGAAGCCTTGAGCGTATTGGCCCTCAAAATGACCTGGGCGGGGCGGTTGAGTGCGGCGGCAAGGACGGGCCAGTCTGAGCCCAGCTCAGTCGCTGCGCGCGCTGCAAACCACGGAGCGTAGCTCTGGGCCACCGCGACGTCGAGGTCGCTCGGAACGGGCATACCCTCGGAGCGCCAGGTCCAGTAGGTGTCAAAAAGGTCTTTAAGGGGCTTGCGCTTGATCGCCGGTTCGCTGCCGTGAAGGTGCCAGAGGAGCGACCACCAGCGCACGATTTCGTAGCTGTGTTCCGCCACAAAGGCCCGGTCCCGCGCACCCCAGCGCTTGTTGGCGCGAAGCACTTGGTCCACGACGCGGTCCGCGTACAGGCGCTGGCCAAAGGTCCGCTCGAGGACTTCGAGCACCCCAGCAACTAAGTTGGGGTGCGGAATCACGAGGCCTGCTGGGATTGAAGGGCGTAGAGCTCGGCGTACAGCCCGGGTTGCGCCACCAGTTCGCTGTGGCTGCCCTGCTGCACAAGGTGCCCGTCGTCGAGCACAATGATGCGGTCGGCCAGGTGCACGCAGCTTAGTCGCTGGGTAATGAGCACCGCCGTGAGGCCCTGAAGGCGGGCCTTGAGGTTGCTCAAAATAGTCACCTCGGTCTCAGTATCAACTGCGCTCAACGCGTCGTCAAAGAGCAGGACTGGTGGCTGCTTCATCAGTGCGCGAGCGATGCTCACGCGCTGCTTTTGGCCGCCCGAGAGGGTTACGCCCCGTTCGCCCACCACTGTGTCAAAGCCCTGCGGAAATCCGCGAATGTCGTCGGCCACGTCGGCGAGTTCTGCCTGGCGTTCCACCTCGGCGCGGTCGGCGTCGAGGCTGCCAAAGGCGATGTTGTCGGCCACGGAATCGCTGAACAGAAAGGGATCCTGGGGCACCGTGCCGATGGACGCCCGGAGCGCCTGCAGGTCCCAGGTGCGCAGATCCACGCCGTCAAGCAGCACCCGGCCCTTACTGGGGTCCATGAGGCGGTTCATTAGGCCCACTAAACTTGATTTGCCGGAACCGGTGCGCCCGACCACCACGACCGTTTCGCCCGGCTGCACCGTGAACGACACCTCGCGAAGGGCCTGGATTCCGCTGTCGGGGTAGGTGTACGAAACCTTATCAAACGTCCAGGCTCCATGGACGTCAGCGGTGTGGGGGTTAGTGGGCTGCTGCACCGCCGGAACCACGTTGAGGAAGTCGTTAATCCGCTCCATCGAGGCCTCGGCGCGCTGAATCAGGCTCATCACCCAGCCGATGCTGGCAATGGGCCAGGTAAGCAGCCCCACGTAGTACACAAACTCTGCAATGACGCCGGGACTCAGGCGGCCCTCGATGACGCCTTCGCCGCCAATCCACACGGTGAGCACGGTGCTGAGGCCGACCAAGAGCATCATGAGCGGCGCAAAAAGTGCATTCACCCGATACAAATCACGGTTGAGCTGGTAGCTTTTCTGGGAACTCGCGGCGTAGCGCTCGGTTTGCTCGGCCTCGAGACCGTAAACCTTGAGTACCCGAACCCCGCTAAACGTTTCTTGGGCGAGGGTACTGATCGCAGACTGCTGTTCCTGAACGGCATGGCTCCGCTGGTTGATCAATGTAGAAACGCGGTAAATCGCCCAAACCAGCACCGGCATGGGCGCCAAGGTTACCCAACTCAACTTGGGATCGACCTGAAACATAAACACGAGCGTCAGTCCGGTTGAAAAAGCGGTATTAATCGTGTACATGACCCCAGGCCCGAGGTACATGCGCACTCTGCTCACGTCTTCGCTGATGCGGTTCATCAGGTCGCCGGTGGCGTTGCGGCGGTAAAAGGTCTGGTCGAGGGCCTGGTAGTGCTGGTAGATGTCGTTTTTCAGCTCGTACTCAATGTGGCGCGACATCACAATCAAGGTCTGGCGCATCAAAAAGGTGAATGCGCCACGGAGTGCGCTCAGCAGCAAAATCAGCGCAGAATACCCTAAAAGGGCACGCAACAGTGCGCCGCTGTCGCTTTGGAGGCGCAAGGCCTCCGAAACCGTATCAAAGGCTTCGCGAATGTAGATGGCCGGGTAGACCGAGAACACCGCCGAGGCCACGACGAACAGCACGCCCCCCGCCAAATGCCAGGGATAGCGCAAAAAGTAGGGGTTTAGTGACCAAAGGGAACGCACCCCACAAAGGTACGGGGCTAGGCGCCCTCCGGCCCGCTACTAGTTAACGAATAAAGGGGTCGCTGAACTTGTCGTCTACGGCTAGCGCGGGATCGTCAAGGGTTTCCAAAAAGGCCACCAGCGCAGCCTTTTGGGCCGCCGTGAAGTTGGGCTGAATGGGAAGGCCATTGGGGCCACGCAGCTGCGGACTCAAGTTAGGGTGGTTTTGCACCCCGGTGCTGTAGTGGTCAATGACCTGCTCCAACGTGGCAAATCGCCCGTCGTGCATGTAGGGTCCGCGGCCGCTCAGGTTGCGCAGCGACGGAACTTTAAACAGTCCGAGTTGCCCTTGGTTCCCGTTTATTCCGCCGACACCTGGGTCGGTCGTGGTCGCGTCAAGGCCGTTGTTGCGCGGACCCGGCGCCGTAAAGGCTTCGGTACCGTGGCAGGTTACGCACGCACCGGGCGCAGGCGGGCCGCCACCCGGGGAAACGCCAAAAAACAAGGCCTTACCCTGGTTTTCTTGAGCCGTAAAGTTGGGGAAGGCTGCGACGGCGATGCGCGCCGCACGGCCTTCGTCGTAGCGCGAGCGGTAGCTCATGATGCTCCGAACAAATTGCGCCAAGGCCTGGCGCACCCTGGTTTCGGTGACCTCCGTTGAGCCAAAGGCCTTTTCAAAGAGCGGCGCATAGTACGGAAGCGCCGTTACGCGCGCCAATAGCGTGTCAATCGTCAGGCCCATTTCGGTCGGATCCTGAACGGGCATGAGCACTTGGTCTTCCAGCGACGCAGCGCGTTCGTCCCAAAAAAAGGAGCCGTTCGAGTAAAACCGCGCATTGCTCAACCCCATCGAGTGGCGGGCGGTATGGCCGCCGGCGAAGCCGCGGCTAAATCGAGCGCTGTCGCCAAACCCTCGATCTTGGATGTGGCAGCTCGCGCACGAGGTCGTTTTGTTGGCACTTAGTGCGCGTTCATAAAAAAGCACTCGGCCCAGGGTAGCCCCGTCGTCGGTCACCGGATTATTCATCGGCGTATTGTCGGCCGCGAGCACATTGGGCTGAGCAAAATGTGCCGGCAGGTCGGGCGTGTAGGCATAGGGCTGGTCTGGCAAGCGCAGGTAGGCCGCAATCGGATCCACCGGGTCAGGGCGGCAGGCAACTGCCGCAGCGGCGGCAAGACAAAGTGCAAGGAGCTTGTTCATAGGGAGTAGATGCCCAAAATGTACAAAGGTTTAACGACTTTGTACCTTTAGGGCATGTTTTCGGCACCGTCCAATCCCGTACTCGCCGTCGTAGGCCTCGGCTACGTCGGACTTCCCCTCGCTTTGGCCCTTTCGCGCGAATTCCGCGTCGTCGGTTTTGACATTAATTCCGCACGCGTTGCTGAGCTCAACCGCGGCGAAGACCACACGCTCGAGGCCGACCCCGCCGAACTTGCCGAAGCGCTTGCACGCGGACTTCAGTTCCGTGCCGACGTAACCTCGTTGAGTGACGCCAACGTATACATTGTGACGGTTCCGACCCCGATTGACCAGTTCAAGGCCCCCGACCTCAAGCCCCTGCTGGCGGCATCGGCCACCATCGGCCGCGCCCTCAAGGCTGGCGACGTGGTGATTTACGAGTCCACCACCTATCCTGGCTGCACCGAAGAAGACTGTGTCCCCGTGCTGGAGCGGCATTCTGGCCTCCAATTCAACGTCGACTTTTACTGTGGCTACAGCCCCGAACGCATCAATCCGGGCGATAAAGTCAATACGCTTGAAACGATTAAAAAGGTTACCAGCGGAAGTACGCCTGAAGCCGCAGAATTCGTAGACAGCATCTACCGCCGCATCGTGAAGGCCGGAACCCACCTCGCCCCCAGCATCAAAGTAGCAGAAGCCTCCAAGGCCATTGAAAACGCGCAGCGCGACGTCAATATTTCGTTCGTCAACGAACTCGCACTCATTTTTGATCGCCTCGGAATCGACACCCGCGACGTCCTTGAAGCCGCGGGCACCAAGTGGAACTTCTTGAAGTACAGCCCCGGCCTCGTCGGAGGGCACTGCATTGGCGTCGACCCCTACTACCTCGCCCACAAAGCCCAAAGCGTTGGCTACCACCCCCAAGTCATCCTCAGCGGACGCCGCGTCAACGACTCCATGGGCATGTTTGTAGCCAACAAAGTCATCAAGCTGATGATCGGCAACGGCCTTGCCGTACACGGCAGCAAGGCGTTGGTGCTGGGCGTGACCTTCAAAGAAAACTGCCCCGACATCCGCAACACGCGAGTGGTGGACATCGTCGCGGAACTCCAGCAGTTCGGCATGAACGTGGACGTCTACGACCCTTGGGCCGACGCCGCCGAAGTGCACGATGAGTACGGAATCCAGCTAACCGATGCGCCCGGCAGCGGCTACCACGCGGTCGTATTGGCTGTGGCCCACGAACAATTTGCTGGACTAAACCGCACACAGCTTGGCTTGGTACCCGATGGCGTCGTCTTCGACACTAAGGCCCTGTGGCCGCGCGACATGGTCGACGGACGGCTTTAACCAGTTACGAGCAACTAGTTGCTGGTTGGTTAGGTCTGCAGCACCCCCGGATTGTAGGGTCGCTCAATTGGCGCCTGGTTGGCTGCCTCGATGCCCATCGACAGTACCGTGCGCGTTTCGGCGGGATCAATAATGCCGTCGATCCACAATCGGGCCGCCGCGTAGTACGGGCTCATCTGGGCCTCGTAGCGGGCGCGGATGCGCTGCAAAAGCTCTTGTTCCGCTTCGGGCGTCACCTCGGCCACCCGCGATTTCTCGATTTGCAGCAGCACCTTGGCGGCCTGCTCCCCGCCCATCACGGCGATTTTGGCGGTTGGCCAGGCTACGATGAGGCGCGGATCGTAGGCTTTGCCACACATCGCGTAGTTGCCGGCCCCAAACGAGTGGCCCGTAATCACGGTGAACTTGGGCACCACGCTGTTCGCCACCGCATTCACCATCTTGGCGCCGTCCTTGATGATGCCGCCGTGCTCGGAGCGTGAACCGACCATGAATCCGGTCACGTCCTGCAAAAACACAAGAGGAATCTTCTTTTGGTTGCAGTTCGCTATAAAGCGCGCAGCCTTGTCGGCGCTGTCCGAATAAATTACGCCGCCAATCTGCATTTCGCCCTTGCCCGACTTGACCACTTGGCGCTCGTTGGCGACAATGCCCACGGCCCAGCCGTCGATGCGCGCGTAGGCCGTGATGATGGTCTTGCCGTAGTCCGCCTTGTACTCGATGAGTGAATCCGCGTCGACTAAGCATTCCAGCAGGCCGCGCACCGGGTAGGGCTTGCCGTCCACCGGCATGCGCTCATAAATTTTTTCAGGGGCCACCGACGGAGCCTGCGGCGCCACGCGGTCGAATCCCGCCGTGGGTCGGGCGCCCAACTTGTCGACCAGCCCGCGCAGGGTGCGTAGCGCGTCGTCGTCGTCCTTGGCCTTGTAGTCGCAGACGCCGCTGATCTGGGTGTGGGTGGTGGCTCCGCCCAAGGTTTCGTTGTCGATGTCTTCGCCAATCGCAGCCTTGACGAGGTAGCTGCCGGCCAAGAAAATGCTGCCGGTGCCCTCCACAATCAGGGCCTCGTCGCTCATAATCGGCAGGTATGCGCCGCCGGCCACACAGGAGCCCATTACGGCAGACAGCTGCGGAATCCCGAGGCTGCTCATCACCGCGTTGTTGCGAAAAATCCGGCCAAAATGCTCTTTATCGGGGAAAATTTCGTCTTGCATCGGCAGGTAAACGCCCGCGGAATCCACCAAGTACAAAATGGGAATGCGGTTCTCCATCGCAATCTCCTGAGCGCGAAGGTTCTTTTTGCCCGTCATGGGGAACCACGCACCCGCCTTAACCGTCGCGTCGTTGGCCACCACGATGCAGGTGCGCCCAGCAATGCGACCAAGCACGACGACGACACCGGCCGACGGACAGCCACCGTGCTCAGCGTACATGCCGTCGGCGGCGAATGCGCCAATTTCCACTTGGGGAGCATCGGGGTCCAGCAGGCGCTTCACCCGTTCGCGCGCACTGAGCTTCCCCTGTTCGGCTAATTTTTCGAGGCGTTTTTTTCCTCCGCCCAGCGCAACTTCGCTCCAGCGCCTACGGCTTTCAGCGACTAACAGTTTGAGTTCGTCTGCGTTGCGTTCAGTTTTGAGGTCGTGGGCCATTCTTGGTTTGGATTCGGGGGTGCGAACCCGAAGTTAGGCCCAAATTTAGCCAACAAAAAACCCCGCCTCGAGGGTGCGAGGCAGGGCGTGTTGGTTCATGTGCAGCGGACCTACTTGTGGCCACGGCCGCGACCACGATGGCGGTCGTGCCCGACATGGCGCTCGCCGCGTTCGCCGCGCGCACCGACGGCTTCCAGAATGTCCTTGTACAAATCCTCGTTGGAATCTCGGTTGATCTGAATCACGCCGGCGCTGTCGGCAACTGCGCCCGTAAAATCAACGCCGTCAATGGTCCCAGCCAGGTCAAGGTAAACCGTGAAGTTTGAAACGGTGTTCGCGTCCACCGCAAAACCTGCACTGTCTGCGCGGTAGCAAATGTGGAGCGGGTGCGTCACGTTGAGCACAAACGCTGCGCCGTCTTTTTCACCCACCACATACAGTGAGCTCGTGTCTTGGTTCGCACCATGGCCAAGGTGAACCGAAATACCCCGGTACAGTCCAGCGGCTATTCCGGCAGTGGGAATCGCGGGCGTCGAAGAGCCGGAGATGAGGTCCACATAGAATGGCCCACGCACGTCCACATTCGTCACGGCCGTGTCCATGTCGCTCGCAAATAACTTAAATCCGTGCACATAGGCCTTGGCCTCCGTCAGCGTGGTCGCTTGGGTTTTACCTGAGCGCGTAGTCGAAGCAGCGCTTAGGTCAAGAACATAAGCGGCTTCAGACCCCGAGGGGATTTCAGGCCCGCACGAGGCGAGCACAGCGGTGCCGATTGCGGCAAATAAATACTTTTTCATGGTTGCAGTTGTTTCCAGATGTAGCCGAATAACCGTGCCAAAAGTCGGAATTTCTGAGGCAAATACGATAATTCTGCCGCCGACGTTAACCTAAAATGCGCGGAACCGGCCTAATTCGTGAGGTACCACTCCGCCACGCGCGCCCAGAGCTTCTCGTCGTTGGGCACTGCGTCGCTTAGGAATAGCAATAGGCGAATTCCGCTGGGAGTTTTTTGGAACATCAGCGCGTCGGGCGTCCCGTCGCCCATCAGGTCTCCGCTCCAGTGCACTTCGGGCGGACATACCACTACCGAATCAACCACATCAGCCAGCGTATCGCGGCGAATCCACTCTTTGTCGGCTCCGCGAACTCCGGCAATTAACGCATAGCCACCCAATTCGGGGCAGTCCGCTCCGACTCCCTGAACGATGCCTGTCGCATACACCACCACATTGCCCCGGTACATTCGGTCGAGTGCGGTAATGGACCCGAGGTCTGCCTGGCTTCCGGGCAAGAGCACTGCCGAACCCTCGCGCACATTGCCAAGCTCGGCGCTGTCAAGGCGCACGGGGCTGCCAAATAAAAAATGGCTGCCCTCTTCGCGGTTGGTTTTAAGGTCAAATTCGAGTCCGCCTTCAGAGCCCGACGGGAACTCACTTAGTTCTGCCTTGACCCGCACCGGGCGAAGCTTCCAGACGCCCTCGACGTCGTAGATGCCGTACCAGTAAAGGGAAAGGTCCAGTCCACGCAGGTCGCCCTTGTAGTTAAAGGCCTCAGTGGCAATTTGGTAGCGGCGCTGCTTGATGGCCTCTACGCGCTTGCGCGTCTCGCCCGCGGGGCCGCCTTCTTCGAGCCAAACCAGCAGCGAATCTCGCTTGTACCCCATGGGCGTGCGGAGCATTCGGCCCGTCAGGCTGTCGGCTGGCCAGGACCAGGTGCGCGCCGCCCAATCCACGCGAATGAGTTGGTTGTCGCTCAGCTGGTCCCAACGCTCGGTACGGTCCGCGCGAACGGCTGCGGTGTCCACGGGCTGCGCTCTAAGGCCTACGGCCAACGAGAAGCAAGCAACTAGTAACCGTCCACGCATTGTTTTAGGCCTTTTTGCGCTTTCGGTACCAATCCCAGCCGTAGTAGAGGGCCACTAGGATGGCAAACGGAATCAGGTAGCTTCGCGGCTTGCCCTCGCCGTGCACCACGGTAAACAGGCGCTCGGTGCGAATCTTGTCGAGTCCGCTGACGAAGGAATCCATGCTCCAGAAAATGAAGACCGGCTTGCCCACGACGTGGTCTTCGGGCACAAAACCCCAGTAGCGGCTGTCCCAGGAATTGTGGCGGTTGTCGCCCATCATCCAGTAGTAGTCCATGGCAAACGTGTAGCTCGTCGTCGGCTCGCCGTCCAAGAGGTAGCGCTCGCCCTCCGGGCCCTGTTCGCGCACCAATTCATGGCCTTCATACGCATTGATGGCGTGGCTGTACTTCAGGTAGCTGTCGTAGTTGAGCTCGATCGTAGCTCCCTTGGACGGAATCCAAAGTGGGCCATAATTATCTCGGGTCCAGGCGTATACCACCGTGTCGCTGTGGCCGCCCATGGGGTTCGGGAACATCAGCGCGCCCGCCACAAAATTCGCGTAGTACCACTTCAGGGCCTCCGGGGTTCCCGGCACAAACGCGGAATCGCCTCCGAGCGCGTCCATGACAAACATCGTGTCGAGGTTCGGCATCTTGGCAAAGTCCGCCACCGACTGATTCGGAATCGTCACCACGTATTCAGTTTCAGTGATTTGCAGGACGTCGCTGACGTTCTGGTTGTTCACCGTCATGTTGGTGACGTAGTTGATGTCAAAGTCCTTCTTGAGCTGGCGCGCACTAAATCCCTGGCCCGGCAGGGTGCGCACGTAGTAGCTGAACTGAGCGTTGCTTCGTTCGGGAAACTCAATGGCCTCGCCGTCAACGTAGACCTGGCCGTGGCGCACCTCGAGCGTGTCGCCGGGTACCCCCATGCAGCGCTTGACGTAGTGGTCCTTTTTGTCGGCGGGGCGGCCCGGATCCTGTGGAAAATTGAACACCACGGCGTCGCCGCGCTCCACGTCGGCCAATCCAGGAAGGCGCAGGTAGGGCAACTGAATCCAGGTCAAGTAGCTTGGAACGTTGGCAAACGGCAACAGGTTGTGGGTCAACGGAATGCTGAGCGGCGTGTTGGGCATGCGCAGGCCGTACGCGATCTTGCTCACCACCAAATAGTCTCCGACCATGAGCGACTTTTCCATGGACGAGGTCGGAATATTAAACGCTTCAAACGTCATCATGCGGATGGTTCCGGCCGCAACCACCGCCCAGAGTACGTGGTTGACCCACAAGGGCATGCGCCGGCGAATGTCGTCGTTGCTGCGGGTTACGCGCTCGAGCTTGGCCGTGTAGTTGAGGTAGCCGAGGTAAAGTCCGCCCGTGGCCGCAGTCAGAAAAATGTGCTTGTTTTGGCGAAAGCCATACATGTGCAGCGTTTCGTAAGCCAAAATCAAGGCCATCGCGTTGTCGACCACGGGGATGTAGGCCAAAATCGTCCACCACCAGGGGCGGTCGGCCACCTGGGTCCAGAGGTAGGTGCGGTAGACGGGCACAAATGCCTTCCAGGTCGGAATGCCGGCGGCCTTAAAAAAACGCCAGGTAATGGACGCTCCGTAGAGGTTCAGAAGGAGGTAATAGAGGAGGTATTCCATGATGCTAGTAAACGTTTAACGCGTTTCGTCCGCGCCCGGCTTGAGCCACGACGCGTAGATTCCATAGTTCTTGGCAATGCGCTCGACCTCGCCGGCCATGAGCTCGGGGGTGATGTCTTTGACTTTTTTGGCCGGAACGCCCGCGAACACCGAACCGGCCGGCACGTGGGTGCCTTCGGTGAGGACGGCGCCCGCGGCCACAATGCTGCCGGATTCGACCACGCAGCGGTCCATGACGATGGCTCCCATGCCAATCAATACGCGGTCGTGCAGCGTGCATCCGTGCACCGTCGCGCCGTGGCCAATGCTGACTTGGTTGCCGATGGTGGTTCCGTGCTTTTGGTAAGTTCCGTGTATGACCGCGCCGTCTTGAATATTGACTTCGTTGCCGATGCGAATGAAGTTCACGTCGCCGCGCACCACGGCATTGAACCAAATCGAGCAGCCTTCGCCCATTGTCACGTCGCCCACCACGGTGCAGTTGGGCGCTAAAAACGTGGATTCAGGAATCTGCGGGTGCGTGCCGCGGACGGGCAAAATCAGGGGTTCCATGCCCGAATTTACGCCGGAACGACGTCGTCGACCAGCGTCGGCAGCATGCGCTGCAGAATGTTCTTGATGCCCTGCTGCAGCGTCAGCGTGCTCGAAGGGCATCCGGCGCAGGCGCCCTGCAGCTGGACCTTGACAATTTTGTTTTCGTATCCGGCAAACACGATGTTGCCGCCGTCCTGGGCCACTGCGGGCTTGACGTATTCCTCGAGGATCTCAATGATGCGCGCCTCAATGCCGTCCTCGGCGTAGGCCGGAACTTCGTCCGCCGCGTCCGCATGGGCCGCGGCCTTAGGGGCCGGCGTCGCCGTCAGTACGGGCTTGCCCTCCTGAATGTGGTTCAAAATGAACTGGCGCAGCTCTTGGGTCACTGCGTCCCATTCCACGACGTTGTACTTCTCGACGGCCAAAAAGTTGGTCGAGATGAATACGTTTTTCACAAACGGAAAATTAAACAGCGCCGCAGCCAGCGGGCTAATTTGGGCCTCTTCGATGTTGGCAAACTCGACGTGATCGACGTCGATCAAGCGCTTGTTGGCGACAAACTTCATCACCCCGGGATTCGGGGTCATTTCGGCATAAACGGATACGGGTACGCGCTGAATTTCCATAGGAATGCAAAGGTACGGCATGGTACCTTTGGACCTCGTTTAATTCACATACTGTGCCGCACATGCTGCCTCGCGTCAATCCGACCCAAACCACGGCCTGGAAAGCCCTTGAAGCCCACGCCGCCGCCACCGCCGACCGCCACCTTCGCGACCTCTTTGCCGCGGATTCCGCCCGCTTTGACCGCATGCACGTGCGCCTCGACGACCTGCTGCTGTTTGACTACGCGAAGCACCGCGTCGACGAGACGACCCTTGACCTGCTGGGCCAGCTTTTCGGAGAATGCGGCGTAGCCGAGGGCTACCGCGCCCAGCTTGGCGGGGTCGCCATCAACGAAACCGAGGGCCGCGCCGTGCTCCACACCGCGCTCCGCTCCTCCTCGACCGAAGCCCTCCTCGTCGACGGCCACGATGTGCGCCCCCTGATCGCCCGCGAACGCGACCGGATGCTGGACTTTGCCGAAGCGGTGCGCCGCGGCGACGTCCGCTCGGCTTCGGGCGAAAAATTCAAGCACGTCGTCAACATCGGCATTGGCGGTAGCGACCTCGGCCCGCGCATGGCCGTCGAGGCCCTCAAGCCCTTTGCCCACCGCGGCATCCAGCTGCACTTTGTCGCCAACGTCGACGGCGCTGACCTCCACGAAACCCTGCAGCTCGTGGACCCCGCGCGCACCCTGTTCCTGGTCGCGTCCAAGACCTTCACGACCCAAGAGACCATGGCCAACGCTGAGGCCGCCCGCACCTGGCTGGTGCAGCACCTGGGCGACCCCGCCGTCGTGGCCGACCACTTCGCAGCCTTGAGCACCAACCTCGCCAAAGTCCAAGCCTTCGGCATTGACCCCGAACGCACCTTCGGCTTTTGGGATTGGGTCGGCGGGCGCTACAGCGTGTGGAGCAGCATTGGGCTTCCGCTCGCCATCGCCATCGGGGCCGACGGCTTCCGCCAATTTTTGGCCGGCGCCGAGCGCATTGACCGCCATGCCGCCGAAGCCCCGTTCCGCCAAAACATACCTTGGCTCATGGCTGCCCTCGGCGTCTGGTACCGCAACTTCATGGGTGCTGCTACCCACGCGGTGCTGCCCTACGACCAGTACCTGCACCGCTTCGCGGCCTTCCTCCAGCAAATGGACATGGAGTCCAACGGCAAGTACCTCGACCGCAGCGGCCAGCGCGTCACCTACGCCACCGGCCCCGTCGTCTGGGGCGAGCCGGGCACCAACGGCCAGCACGCCTTCTACCAGCTCATTCACCAGGGTACCGAACTGATTCCGAGCGACTTCATCGCGTCGGTGGTGCCGCAGCACCCACTGCACGCCCACCACGCCAAGCTACTAAGTAACTTTTTAGCTCAGACCGAGGCGCTTATGATGGGCCGGCCCGAGGCCAACAGCCCGTTCCGCGTATTTGAAGGCAACCGCCCGACCTCTACCCTGCTGTTTGACGCCCTGACGCCCGAGGCGCTCGGCGCCCTCATCGCGCTGTACGAGCACAAAGTCTTTGCCCAGGGCGTCGTCTGGAACGTGTTCAGCTACGACCAGTGGGGCGTAGAACTTGGAAAGGAAATGGCCAATGTGGTGCTGCCCGAACTTGAAGGCGACGGCCCGATCGGAACCCACGACGGGTCCACGACCGCGCTAATCCATCACGTGCGGACCTTGTCGAGCAAGGCGCTCAACAGCTGAGCCTCTTCGTCGGTCATGCGCTTGGGCAGCTCATCTTTGGTGAGCTTGTCCACCGACCGAATTTGCCCAAGTAGCTCCAACCCGCGGAGCGTCAAGAAAATGCGCGTCACCCGGCGGTCGTCCTTGCTGCCTTTGCGCTCCACGTAGCCCAGCTTCACCAGGCGGTCCACCAGGCGCGAAACGTCGCTGGTCTTGTCGAGCAGGCGCTCGCGAATGACGCCAATGGCTAAGCCTTCGGGGTGGGCGCCGCGCAGAATCCGCAGCACATTGTACTGCTGCATCGTGATTTTGTACGGAGCCAGGGCGGTCGAAATCCGGCCCTTCAGCCACTGGTAGGTGTACAAAATGTTGATCACGGCCACCTGCTGGTCGCTGTGCCAATTCCGCTGCTGGATTTCTTCTTGAATGCTCTTGCCCATTCCGACTAAGGTAGTTAGAGCTTGAGGATGTCGCCCTCTTTTTCGGTAACCCGCTGGTCAATCAAGGCAATGTGCTTGTCTACCAGGGCCTGAATTTGGGCTTCAAGGTCCTTGCGCTGGTCTTCGCTCATGCCGTCTTTTTCCATGCGCTTGGCCTCGTCCATGCCTTCGCGGCGCACGCTGCGAATCGCCACTTTGGCTTCCTCGCCTTCGGCCCGGGCCATGCGCACAAGTTCCTTGCGGCGGTCTTCGGTCAAGGGCGGAATATTGATGATCACCGCGTCGCCGTTGTTCATCGGATTGAACCCGAGGTTGGCGTACATAATGGATTTTTCGATGGCCTGGATCAGGCTCTTCTCAAACGGCTGAACAAAAAGGGTGCGCGCGTCGGGAGTAGAAATGTTGCTCACCTGCTGAAGCTTCACTTGGCTTCCGTAGTACTCCACAAAAATGCCTTCGAGCATCGTCGGGTTGGCGCGGCCGGCGCGAATTTTCAGCAAGGCCTTGTCGAGGTGCGCCATTGCTTTGTTCATGTCGTCGGTCAACGACTCGATCAAAAAACTGAGTTCTTCTTCCATGATGCTGAAATCCAATAAGGGGTGCTTACGAAACCAAGGTTCCGACGTTTTCTCCGTTGACCACGCGCAGCAGGTTTCCCGGCTTGTTCATGTCAAACACGACGATCGGAAGGTCGTTTTCTTGGCTCAAGGTAAACGCGGTGAGGTCCATGACGTTGAGTCCGCGCTCGTACACCTCGGTGAAGCTGATGGACTCAAAACGCGTGGCCGTAGCATCTTTTTCTGGGTCGGCGGTGTAGATGCCGTCGACGCGCGTGCCTTTGAGGATAACCTCGGCCTGAATTTCGATGGCGCGGAGCGTTGCTCCCGTATCGGTCGTGAAGTAGGGATTGCCCGTTCCCGCCGAAAAAATCACCACGCGGCCCTTTTCAAGGTGGCGCACCGCGCGGCGGCGAATGAAGGGTTCACAAATTTTATCCATTTCGATCGCGGACTGCAAGCGTGTTTGCACGCCGGCGCGCTCGAGTGCGGACTGCAGCGCGAGGCCGTTGATCACGGTGGCGAGCATGCCCATGTGGTCGGCCTGCACGCGGTCCATACCGTCTCCGGCGCCTTGGAGTCCGCGAAAAATGTTGCCGCCGCCAATAACTACGCCCACTTGGGCTCCGGCATCGACAACGGTCTTGATTTCACGCGCGTAGGTGGTAAGGGTTTCGGAATCAATTCCGTAGGGCTTGTTGCCCATCAGCGCCTCGCCGCTGAGTTTGAGGAGAATTCGGCGGTACTTCATTAAGATGCGAAGATAGCACAAAGGCCGCCCGAGGGCGGCCTTTGCAATGCTAAAAACAGTAGGGAATTATACGCCCAAACCAACGCGGCGGAAGCCGGTCACGGTAGCGCCAGCCGAAGCACCGGCCACGTACTGGGCCACGCTCTGCTTGCTGTCCTTGATGAAGTCTTGCTCCACCAACGTATTCTCCTTGTAGAACTTGCCGAGCTTGCCTTGGGCAATCTTCTCGATCATGTCCTCGGGCTTGCCTTCTTGGCGCACCTGGTCGCGGGCGATTTCGAGTTCGCGCTCAATTACGTCAGAGGCTACCGAGTTGCGGTCCAAGCCTACGGGGTTCATGGCTGCGGCTTGCATCGCCACATCCTTCGCCGTTTCAGGCACACCTGCGCTAATCGCAGCAAGCGTAGCCAGCTTGTTGCCAGCGTGGATGTAGCCGGCAACCACGCCACCCTCTAGGGTTTCGTAGTAGGCAATCTCAATTTTCTCGCCAATAACGCCGGTTTGCTCCGTGAGCTTGTCGGCGATCGTCAACGAACCTTCGTAGCTGAGGGCCAAAAGCTCCTCTTTCGTAGCGGGGAAGCTCGCAATCGCGATCGACGCCATTTTCTTGGCCATGTCTACGTAGCCTTCGTTCTTGGCCACAAAGTCGGTCTCGCAGTTGAGTGAAACGATCACCCCACGGGTGTTGTCGGCATTCGTCATTGCAATCACGGCTCCTTCGGCGGCGTCGCGGTCAGCGCGCTTGGCGGCAACCTTTTGGCCTTGCTTGCGAAGTACGTCGATCGCAGCTTCAAAATCTCCATTAGCTTCGGTGAGGGCCTTCTTGCAGTCCATCATCCCGGCGCCGGTCATCTGGCGCAGTTTGTTTACATCGGCAGCAGTAATGCTCATGATAAGGGGTATTGTCGGTTTAGTACAAAGAAAAACCGGGGCTGTTGCCCCGGCGTTAAACTTATTCCGCGGCTACTTTGGCGGCTGCTTTCGTCAGCTTCTCGCTTCCGGGCTTGTCCTTTTCGGTCTTGCGCTGGCTAAGGGCATCCTTAATCGAGGCAGAAACCGTTTCCATAATTACGGCGATCGACTTCGTCGCGTCGTCGTTGGCAGGAATTAGATAGTCCACGAGGTGGGGATTGCTGTTGGTGTCTACCATGGCAAACACGGGGATTCCGAGGTTGCGGGCTTCTTCCACGGCGATATGCTCGCGCATCACGTCTACCACAAACAGGGCAGCCGGAAGGCGGCTCATGTCGGCGATTGAACCCAAGTTCTTCTCGAGCTTGGCACGCAGGCGGTCTACCTGAAGGCGCTCGCGCTTCGACAAGGTTTCAAACGTTCCGTCGGTCTTCATCTTGTCGATGTTCGACATCTTCTTGATAGCCTTGCGGATCGTCACGAAGTTGGTCAACATACCGCCAGGCCAACGCTCGGTGATGTAGGGCATGTTCAGGGCCTTGGCGGTCTCTGATACGATTTCTTTCGCCTGCTTTTTGGTTGCAACGAAGAGGATCTTGCGGCCGCTGCCAGCAATCTTGCCCATGGCTTCAGAAGCCGTGGCCAATTTCTTCTGCGTCTTTTGCAGGTCGATGATGTGGATTCCGTTGCGCTCCATAAAAATGTACGGAGCCATGTTGGGGTTCCACTTGCGGGTCAGGTGACCAAAGTGAACTCCTGCGTCGAGGAGCTGCTGAATTTCAGGCGTATGTGCCATGAGGTTGATGGGGGTTTACGTTCGCTAAAAAGGCAACGGCCAAGTAGCGCCAGAGCGATCTTGACCGTTTGGATACTAAACCCAATACTCGGTGCGCGATTAACGCTTCGAGAATTGGAAACGCTTGCGCGCTTTCTTCTGGCCGAACTTCTTGCGTTCTACCATGCGCGGGTCGCGGGTCATCAGTCCTTCCGGCTTCAAAGTAGCGCGGAATTCCGGATTGATTTCGCAGAGGGCGCGCGACAGGCCGAGGCGAATTGCTTCAGCTTGGCCGGTGATGCCACCGCCTTCTACGTTAACGGTTACGTCGTAGTTGCTGAGGTTTTCGGTCATCGACAGCGGCTGGCGCACTTTGTACTGGAGGGTACCAGTTGAAAAGTAGTTGGTCAGCTCGCGCTTGTTGATGGTGATCACCCCTTTGCCCGGCTTGACGTATACACGGGCAACTGAGGTCTTGCGGCGTCCGATTGCGTGGGTCGTAGACATCTTTGAGTACTATTAGATTTGAACCGGCTGTTGGGCTTCGTGGCCGTGCTCGGCGCCGGCGTACACGTGGAGGTTGCGGAAGAGTTCCGCCCCAAGGCGCGTCTTGGGAAGCATACCGCGAACGGCCTTCTCCACGATGCGGGTCGGGTGCTTGGCTAGCTCCTCAGCAGGCGTGCTGAAGCGCTGACCGCCGGGGTAGCCGGTGTAGCGGATGTACTGCTTCTCGTGCATTTTCGTGCCCGACAGTGCCACCTCTGCGGCGTTGATGATGATGACGTTGTCACCGCAATCTACGTGAGGGGTGTAGTTGGGCTTGTGCTTACCGCGTAGGCGGAAGGCAACATTAGAAGCCAGGCGGCCGAGGGTTTGACCCTTGGCGTCAACCACGACCCAGGTTTTTCCTGCGGTGGCCTTAGTGGCCGAAATCGTTTTGTAGCTGAGCGAATCCACGATGCTATACTTTTTTGGGGCTGCGAAGATACGGAGAATACTTTGAAGCACAAAGATTTTCGGCGCAGAACTTGCACGCGTATCTTCACGAACTTGAATTTTTGTCTTCAATCCTAGGTTTTATGCGCACTCTAGCCTTGTTTTTCGCCTCGATTTTTTTCAGCCTAACGGCTCATAGCCAAGTCATTCAGCGCTGCGCCAGCGACGAAGTCTACGCTCACGAAGTCGCTCAGGAGCCGCAGCGCGAAGTACTGCGCGCCGAAACCGAGGCCCAAATTCAGCGACTGATCCAGGTACAGCGTGCGCAGTCCGGAACCGAATCGGTCGTCCACCAAATTCCTGTGGTGTTTCACGTGATGTACTACGACCAAAGCGACAACATCACCGATGCCCAGATCCAGTCCGCACTGAACATTTTGAATCAAGACATGCGGCGATTGAACCCCGACACGGCCAACTTAAGGGCTCCGTTTAAGAGCGTCGCGGCCGACATGGAAGTGGAGTTTGTACTTGCCAAGGTGGGACCGAACGGCGAATGCACAAGCGGCATCAACCGAAAGTGGAGCCGCAGCACCCTCGCAGCCGGCAACAGCATTAAGACCGAAATCGGCTGGCCCAACACCAAGTACCTGAATATTTGGGTGGTGCGCAACATTGAGCTGTCGGGCACCCCTGCAGGCACGCTGGTACTGGGCTATTCGGCGTTTCCCTACAACGGTATTCCCGCGGCCCAAGACGGGATTGTGATTCGCCACGACCGCCTTGGCAATGTGGGCACTGCGGCGGGAACGCGCAACCGCACCCTGACCCACGAGGTGGGGCACTACCTCAATCTGTACCACACGTTCCAAGGCGGATGCAGTTTTGGCGACCAGTGCGCCGACACGCCTCCGGTCGCGTCCTCGAGCTCTGGTTGCAATGCAACCCAAAATACCTGCACGGTCGACGTGCCCGACCAGCTCGACATGATCGAGAACTACATGGACTACACCGACGACCAGTGCATGAACACGTTTACGCTCGACCAAAAGGCTCGGGCGAAGGCGGTGCTAACCGCCCTAAACCTCCGCGGAAGCCTCGCCACCCCGGCTAACTTGCTCGCGACCGGCGTGACCGGTACTCTGAATTGCAGCCCCGTTGCCAATTTTGAGGTTGCCGACCCGTTGCTGTGCACGGGCGAGTCGCTGAGTTTTATCGACCGTTCGCAGTACCTCGGGTCGCCGATTTACCACTGGAACGTGCTTACCGCGACCAATCAAGTGGTCCACCACGTGACTACCCAAAATCCAAGCCTGCCGATGACGACGCCCGGGCGCTACACCGTTACCCTGACGATTCAGGCCAGCAACGGTTCCAACACGATGAGCAAGCCGCTCGCGGTGACGGTGCGGCCTGCGGCGGGCACGAGCTACAGCCCTTGGTTCATCGCCACGATGGAAGATGAATTGCCCAACGCAGCCTGGACCACCCTGAGCATGGCCGACAGCAGCTACTGGCGCCGCACGACCGCGGCATCGAAGCAGGGCGTTGCGAGCTACGTGTTCCAAAACTTCAAACTGGGCGCCGGCGGCGAAGTCAGTTCGCTTATTGGCGGACCCATTGCCTACCCCAACACCGGCACCTTGAACTTGCGGTTTGCCCATGCGTTCGCGCGGAGGGCCAGCAACAACAACGACATGCTCAAGGTTTCGGTGAGCACCGACTGCGGGGCGACGTGGCAGCTGGTACGCATCATTCCGGCGTTTCAGCTCGGAACCAGCGCCGTGGTCACCACGCCCTATGTGCCGGTTGCGGCCGACTGGAAGTACACCAGCGTGAACCTCGCCTCGCTCGGCTTGGCCAATGCGGGCACGCTCATGGTGAAGTTTGCACTGGCCTCAGGCGGCGGCAACAATTTGTACCTCGACGACGTGCAGCTCAGCACCACGCTGGATGAGGGCGAGCTGGTTGCCCCGCAGATGTGGGTGCAGCCCAACCCGTCGTCTTCGGACGCAGTTCTGGTTGGCGCTGAAGGCGCGGTGCAGGTCGTCGACTTGAGTGGGCGCGTGCTGTGGGCCGGCAAAAGCAATGGGGAGGCTGTGAGCCTCCCGTCGCTGCCAGCCGGAACCTATGTGGTCCACACCGCCGCTGGTTCGCTGCGCTGGTGCGTGCTTTAAGTCACGGCGGTGCGAACCGTTCTCCCGTTACTTAACCTTGAAGATGTAGGTATCTGGGTTCGGTAGCTGGGCCACGAGCTCAAAGCGCTCGGGGTAGGCCTGGTACGCGGGCACGAAGTAGCGGCCCACCGACCCGTAGCCAAGCTGGTCGACGACGACGTAGTTGAGTCCTTCTTCCTTCAGGCGCAGCATGAACTGCGCGGGATCTGCTTCTGTCGGGATGCGCGTGGCCTTGCGTTCCGCAAAAAGGTACCAAAGTGCGGGTTTCGTCGTGGCAAACTGGGCGTCGGCCGGCACATTCGCTTTGGCGAACTCACCCAACCGAAAGTAATTCTGGTAGGGCATCGGGTAGTCGAGCTTCGCTTCGTCGCGGAGGGCGCGGACCGGGGCGATCAGCAGAATTGCGAGGCCGGCAAACCACCAGGGATTCCCAGCCGGAACGGCGCGGCGAAGGAGCTCCCATGCTCCGTACAAGGCACTAAGCACGAGGACCGGAACAAGCGGCTGGATGAACCGGACTCCGTACCACACACTTGGCCACACCATAAAAATGGCAAACGAGGCGAGCACGTAGCCTGCGACCAGCCACCGAAGTTTGGGCAAGCGGGCAATTCCGTAGGCCACCAAGGCCAACAGCAGGAGGCCAATGAAGGTATGGGTGACCGGCGCGTCGGGGTTGTAGTCGACGGTGAGCGACGGAATCATGCTGTTGGGCAGCTCTTGGCCCAAGTAGCGACCAGCATTTTCGGTGATTCGGTCCCAAAGTCCGCTCAGGTCAACGCGCCCCTCCTCGGGACGGTAGGGATTGACCGAAAGGAGCTGATCCACGTAGGCTGAGCCTGCATCCACAGATTTGCCGCGCAGCACCCAGGGTGCGTAGAGGGCAAAAAACGCTCCGCCAAAGGTGAACGCGGCCGCCCAGCGGCGCTCGAGCAGCAGGTAGAGTCCGATGCCCGCGCCCAACGCGATGCCGGCGGTGCGAATGTAAAAGGCGGCCGAAGCGAGTACGACGACGAGCCAAAAGTCATAGGACCGGTAAAACGGCTTGGAATCGGGATCCCAGC
This sequence comes from Bacteroidota bacterium, assembly GCA_041158165.1. Lineage (GTDB taxonomy): Bacteria > Bacteroidota > Bacteroidia > Flavobacteriales > Schleiferiaceae > TMED14. The sequence goes on along the minus strand of JBEBBW010000003.1, from coordinate 31,245 downwards.
GGAGCAGCGTCCACAGCGCCAGCATCGAGGCGGCGGTGTAGGGAATTTCGCTCATCATAATGGTGCTGGAGCGCAGAAGGTGGCTGTTCAAGCCGACGAGGATAACGGCAACCCAGGCCAGCGAGGCCGACCCGGTTGCTTTTTCGGCGATCGTGCGGAACCACCAAAGCCCCGCACCCAATAGAATTCCATTGACAACTTTCAGCCACGTAAAGCTCTTGCCGAAGAGCATCGCCACGGCGAGCAGCGCGGGGTAGCCAGGAGGAAAGTGACTTGCTGGGGGCGTTCCGGGTAGGTGAATGTTGGTGTAGCCCTCGCCTTGGAGCAGCGCTTGCCCGAGGATATAGTAGCCGGCGTTGTCCCCACCCATGTCGAGCTTGGAATCAAAGATGAACGCGTACACGAGGCCGAAGGCGACCACAAAAAGTACCGGAAGTTTAAGTCGTTGCATGGGGCGAAAATAGCGATTGTGGCTGAGGGGCCCACAGCCCGGCGCACGATGTGCCCAACAAACTCCCACTAATTTAATCGGAATTATGTAGCTTTGCCTCCGTGAATCCAGTTTTAGTTGGCGGAATTTACCTCGCGGTGGTGGCGGCCTTGCTCCTTCGATTGAGGGCCTCGTGGGCCTTTGTTGGCGGCGCAGCGGCCCTCGTGGTCCTTGGCCAGTTGCCGCCTGAAGCGTGGCTTGAAGCAGCGACCAACCCCAGTCTTTTGGTGCTCTGGGTGCTCTTGATTGCGGCGGCGGCGATCGAATCTCGGTTTCGCCTTGAATCGCTGATGCCCAAGTCGGGGTCTTATGCCTCGCGGGTCAAGCTGCTGCTCGGCACGGGTGTGATTTCGACCTTCATGAACAATACCGCCGTGGTTGCCTTGCTGATGGCGCCCCTTCGGCGTTGGGCTCCGCGCCACGGACTTAATCCGGCGGTGGTGCTGATGCCGATGGCGTTCGCGGCCACGCTGGGCGGCGTGGTTACCGTGATCGGAACTTCGACCAACCTCGTCCTCAACGGATTGCTGCGCGAATCAGGAATGGCGGAACTCCAAACCGCGGACTACCTCGTTCCGGGACTTAGCGTGCTGCTCGTGGGCGGACTGTTCCTCGCGTGGGGCGGACACCGCCTTTTTGGCGCACGGGCCCTTGCCGCCCGCGACGGCGACGCCTCCCGCCCCTACACCGTCGAAACTAGGCTGCGCCCCGGCGCGCCCGAAGTGGGCCAATCCGTGGAGCGCGCAGGGTTCCGCCAGCTAATGGGGCTCTACCTCGTCGAAATTCAGCGCGGAGACCAGCTTATCGCCCCCGTCGCACCCAGCGAAATGCTCCACGAGGGCGATCGGCTCTTTTTTGCCGGCGAACTGGCCCACGTAGACGAGCTTCTGCGCAGCCGAACCGGCTTGGCGCTACCCCAAGCAAAGGTGACCGAGCAAGCCCACGAAGCACCCTTGGTCGAGGCCATGGTCCCCCCGGGAAGTGGCCTTGAGGGGGTCCGGGTTCGGGAGTCCCAATTTCGGCAGCGCCTTGACGCCGCCATCATCGGAGTGCACCGCCACGGAGAGCGCATGCGCGGCCGCATCGGCGACATCGCCCTGCAGGGTGGCGACTTGCTCATTCTCGTGGCCGGCCCCCGGTTTAAGGAGCGCGCCCAAGAAACCCGGCTGCTTTATGTGCTTAGCGAAACGGCGGCACCCCGCCCGGCGAGCCGAAGCGCTTCCCTAACCGCCTGGGGCAGCCTCGCGCTCGCCGTGGGCCTCACCGTGGCTGGCCAGCTCTCGCTGCTCGCCGCATTGTGCCTTTGGCTGGTCGTGCTCGGCGGACTGAAGTGGCTCAGTTGGGGCGACGTTCGGCGCGGACTCGACCCAGAGTTGATTTTAATGCTTTCGTCGGCCCTGGCCTTGTCGGGAGCGCTGCAATCCAGCGGGGCCGCCGAGCAGGCCCTGAACGCGGTCCTCCCCTGGCTCGAGGGCAGCAGCCCCGCCGTGTGGTTGTTCAGCCTCCTGCTGCTTACCACCGTGCTGACCAATTTCGTCACCAACGTCGCGGCCGTAGTGCTAATGTTTCCGCTGGCGTTTGCTGCGGTTCAGGGCGGATTCCTGCCCGCGACCCCGGCGTTTCTGGCTTTGGCATTTGGGGCCAGTGCGGCCTTTTTGACTCCGGCGGGCTACGCCACCAACCTCATGGTGATGGGCCCTGGCGGCTACGACGCCCGCGACTTTTTGCGTTTAGGGGGCGGACTCACCCTGGTTTACTTCTCCATCGTTTTTTGTTGGTTACTCGGTTTAATGTAATGGCACAGCACTCTCCCAACGTCGTCGCTCAGGCGCTTAGTGTCAGCGCCGCAGACCGCGCCCAGCTCATGGGCCAGCGCGGATGCGTCCTTTGGTTTACCGGCTTAAGCGGCAGCGGCAAGAGCACGCTGGCGAACGCGCTCGACGCGGCGCTTCACCGTCAGGGCGTCAAAACTATCCTACTCGACGGCGACAACGTGCGCCACGGTCTTTGTGGCGACCTCGGGTTCAGCGCCGAAGACCGACACGAAAACCTTCGCCGTGTGGCCGAAGTTGCCAAGCTCATGGCCGATGCCGGCCTCGTGGTCCTCACGGCCTTTGTGAGTCCGTTTCGCAGTGACCGCGACCGCGCGCGCGCCGTGGTGGGCCCGGAACGCTTTGCCGAAATTTACGTGGACTGCCCGCTCGACGTGTGTGCCGCGCGCGATGTCAAAGGCCTGTATGCCAAGGCTCAGGCTGGCCTTATTGCGGACTTCACCGGAGTAAATTCACCCTACGAGGCGCCACTTGCCCCCGAACTCACCGTTGCCAGCGGCGCGGAATCCCTCGAAACCAGCACCGCCCGCGTGGCCGACTGGTTTAAAACGTTTAATACCCGTTTGTAAGCATTTATGAACCATCCCAGCTTCCTCGACGAACTCGAGGCCGAAGCCATCTACGTCATTCGCGAGGCCTACGCCCAATTTGAGCGCCCGGCCATTCTGTTCAGCGGCGGTAAGGACTCCATTGTGGTCAGCCACTTGGTCCGCAAGGCGTTTGCGCCCGCCGGAATTCCCTTTGCCCTGGTGCACGTGGATACCGGCCACAACTTTCCCGAGACTATGGAGTTCCGCGACCGCTACGCCGCGTCGCTCGGTGCCGAGCTGATTGTGGGCAGCGTCCAAGAGTCCATTGACCGTGGAACCGCCCAAGAGGAACAGGGTCCGCTCGGCAACCGCAACCGAATACAGTCGGTTACCCTGCTTGAAACGATTGAGCGCGAAGGGCTTGATTGCCTGCTCGGCGGCGGCCGGCGCGACGAAGAAAAGGCCCGAGCCAAGGAGCGCTTTTTCAGCCACCGCGACGCGTTTGGCCAGTGGGACCCCAAGAACCAGCGTCCCGAACTGTGGAATCTGTTCAACGGCGCGAAGCAGCCGGGCGAGCACTTTAGGGTATTCCCGATCAGCAACTGGACCGAAATGAACGTGTGGCACTACATCCGCCGCGAGGGCATTGAGCTTCCGTCGCTGTACTTTGCCGCCCCGCGCCAGGTCATTTGGCGCAGCAATTCCTGGCTCCCCGTTTCGGAGTTTATCACGCTGCGGCCCACCGAGGTTCCGGTGGAAAAAATGGTCCGGTTCCGCACCCTCGGCGACATCACCATCACCGGCGGAATCGAGTCCGAGGCCGTTACCCTCGACCAAATCATCGCCGAGGTCGAAACCCTGCGCCAAACCGAGCGCGGCAACCGCGAAGACGACAAGCGCAGCGAATCTTCGATGGAAGAGCGCAAGAAACAAGGTTATTTCTGATTATGAACGTTTTGCGATTTACTACCGCGGGCTCCGTCGACGACGGAAAGTCTACCCTCATTGGCCGCCTTCTGTACGACAGCAAGTCGGTGTTCATTGACCAGCTCGACGCGGTCGCAGCCAGCAGCAAGCGCCGTGGAACAGAGCTCGACCTCAGCCTGCTGACCGACGGGCTCAAGGACGAGCGCGAGCAGGGCATTACCATCGACGTGGCCTACCGCTACTTCGCCACGCCGAAGCGCAACTTTATTTTGGCCGACACGCCGGGCCACGTGCAGTACACGCGGAACATGGTCACCGGCGCTTCGACCGCCGACGCCGCCCTGATTTTGGTGGACGCACGCCACGGCGTGGTGGAGCAGACGCGCCGCCACAGCTTCATCGCGGGCCTTTTGGGCCTCAAGGCGGTGGTGGTCTGCGTGAACAAGATGGACTTGGTAGACTACGCCCAAGACGCGTTCACCAAGGTCTGCGCTGACTACGAGGCGGTGCGCGCGGCGGCGGGGCTTCCTGAGGTGCATTTCGTGCCGCTTTCGGCCCTGGTTGGCGACAACGTGGTGGACCGTTCGGCCCATATGAACTGGTACAGCGGACCTACCCTGCTCGAACTGCTTGAAACACTGGAACCAGCGGTTCCTGAGGCGGACTCCGCGTTTCGCTTCCCGGTGCAGACGGTGATACGGCCGCGCACGACCGAGCACCACGACTTTCGGGGCTATGCCGGTCGGGTTGCGGGCGGACGCATCGCCGTGGGCGACACGATCACGGTGTGGCCCGAGGGCCTGGAGGCCAAGGTGGACGGAGTTTTCTTGGGTTCGGAGTCGTTGCCTGCCGCGAACTTCGGGCAATCGGTGGTGATTACGCTCGACCGCGACGTGAACGTGGCGCGCGGAAGCGTGCTGGCTGCCGGCGCGGAGCCCCAGCGCGAGGCGACGCTTCGGGCGAAGATCTGCTGGCTCGACGCCAAGGGCCACCGGCCCGGGGTACGCTACGAGTTTAGGGCGCAAGGCGGCCAAGGCCAAGCCATGATTGCCGAGGTGGAGCGGGTACTGAACCTCGAAACCTTGAACTACGAGCCGGGAGAGGGCATTCTGGAGGCCAATCAAATTGCCGAGGTAACGGTCCGCTGTGCGCAGGCGCCGACGACCGAAGTGTATGCTCAACAGCGCGTGATGGGGGGCTTCATTTTGGTGGATCCGGTGCGCGGAGCCACGGTTGCTGCCGGCATGATTCAGTAATTCATGGCGAAGGAGAACAAGACCCAACCTTCGGAGGCGTCGGTAGCCGATTTTTTGCAGGCGCTTCCCAAAGCACAGATGCGGGACGACAGTTTGGCCCTCGACGCGATGATGCGCCGAGTTACGGGCTACGAACCGGTGCTTTGGAGCGGCATCGTGGGCTACGGACGCTTTGATTACCAGTACCCTACGGGCCGGAGTGGTCGGTGGTTTGGCCTGGGCTTCGCTCCGCGTTCAAGTGCGATAAGCGTTTATTTGTGCTTAGGGGACGGGCAAGAGCAGTTTGCGCCCTATTTAACCCGGCTCGGAAAGCACAAAATGGGCGCCGGATGCCTGTACATCAACCGATTAAGTGACGTGGACCTCGGCGTACTTGAAGAATTACTGCGCGAGGCGCTGGCGAGAAACCGTGCGAATCCCGTGCTCACCGAAGTATTGAACTAGCCGAACTTTTCGCTAGATTGGCAGAATGGACCGCAGCGCACAAGTACTTTTTTTAGAACACGCCCGATCGCGCTTACCGCAGCGAATTCAGTGGGCTGAGGAGCTCGCGGAGCTGCTCAATATTGGCATTGATTCGGCGTACCGGAGAATCCGAGGCGAAACCGCATTGACCTTTAATGAGGCAGTGCTGGTTTCGCGGAAGTACGACATTTCGCTCGACTATTTGTTCAAAGAGGGCAACGAGCGGGTGGAATTTGATGCGGGCAAACCCATTCGATCGCTGGCGGACTACGCCGAATATACCAAGCGCGTGGTGGACCGAATGCTGGACCTGGAAAAGCAGCGCGAGGACCTGCACATGTACTATGCAGCAATGGATTTTCCGCTTTTTTACATTTACCAAATGCCTGAAATGGCGCGGATGAAGACCTACTACTGGGCGCGCACAATTATCGGAATTCCCGAATTTCAGGCTTTTTCGCTCGACGATTTTCAGCTTCCGCCCGAGCGCGAGGCAGCCCGCCAAGTGGTGAGTCAAGCCTACGCGGGAATCCCAGGTACGGAAATTTGGACGCCGATGTGCTACTACGGCACCCTAAAGCAGATTCAGTTTTTGTGGGATACGGGGCTGATTAAATCGCGTGAGCTCGCACTGTCGCTACTCGGCGAACTGGACATGCTTTCGGACCGATTGTGGGCGCAGGCCGAGGCCGGCCGCAAGTGGGTTCCGGCGAAGAACGCTGCGGTTGGCGCTCCGTACCGGCTGTTTTTGAGCGAGTTGTCGCTCGGAAATAACGGCGTGGTGCTGGAGCATCCGTCGGGTCCGCGGACGTTTTTGAGCTATAATACGTTCAATTTCATTGAGACGAGCCAGCCGGCCTTTGCCGAGACGACGATGGCATGGATTCAGCAGGTGTGCTCCCGTTCCACCGAAATGTCGTCGGTGGCCAAGGCGGAACGGGATCGCTACGTGGCCAAGCTCAAGCGCCAGGTGGAGTCGATTCGGCAGTACATCGTGAACGACCAGGAGTCGTTGCTGTAAGAGGCTTGTTGGCTGGTTGGCTGGTTAGCTAGGTGGCTAGGTGGATACAGGATTGGCTTCGCCGTTCCCGGGCGGGGAGGCATCAGAGAAACCCGGCATCGCTGCGCGATGTGCGGGTTTTTTACGTAAAAGGCGCCGAAGCTCGCTTCGCGCCTTTTACGTAAAAAACCCGGCGCCTCTCGGCGCCGGGTTTCTTTGTGGGCAATACAGGATTCGAACCTGTGACCCCCGCCCTGTCAAGGCGATGCTCTAAACCAACTGAGCTAATTGCCCTTGCGGACGGCAAAAATACGCCCTGTGAACTAAAATCGAGGGAAGCTTGTTAACTTTCCGTATGCTTGACCGCCTGCTCGATACCGAATCCATTTCGTGGAGGGACCCGTCGTTTTTTAGCGAGGAGGCCCTGCTGCAGCAGGCGTTGCCTTATTTGGACTTGCTCGTAAACGACTTATGGGGTGCACGGACAACTCCCGCGAGTGCAGCGGTTTTGCGGAGTTTAAGCACGGTGCGCACCCTTAGGTCGCTGCCGGGATGGAACATGCACCAATGGCAAGAAGGGTTTAAAGCGATTCAAACGCTTCACCGGTACTGGGAACGCAACGCGGCCGATGGGGCGTTCGACAGCAACCCCGACATGTGGACGTCATGGCTGTTTGCCTTTACGTTTTTTGAAATTGTCGAGGCAAAGCGCGTGGATGTTCAGCGCGCATACCGCGAAAACCTCAAGTTCCTTTCGAACTGATTTTATTCGTTCAAGGTCGGAACGAAGTCTTTTGACTTCGGCCGGTCCGCTGCCGGCTTGCCGGAAGTAAGGCGTGCGTGCAGGTTTTTGCGCACGTTGAACCACACCAAGTTGTAGTCTGCGATGTGGTAGTTTTTCCAGTTGTAGAACACCTTTAAAAGGGGGCGCAAGCGCTCGACCCGCAGGGTTCCCTGGTCCGTCCGCACGACAAACGAGCCGGCGAAGCCTCTTCGTCCGCTGGGAAGGAGCGCCCCGAGGTGATCTCGCCGACGCGACGCCATTCCGTCGGTCCGCCACGTGATTGGGTTAACCACGGCATAACGGTCGCCAAACTTCTCTGGGTAGTAGTCCTGACCGTAGGTGCGCCAGTTGAGGTAGCAATGCGTTTGGTCGGGCTGGGTACAGAGTTCCAGGCCATTGAGCTCTTTGAGTTCCACCACGTTGCCCACGAGGTAGGCCAACGCCATCCGTTCCCGCAGCTCGGGATTGGGCAGGATGACTTCCTTCAGTAAGCGTTTAGCATGGTCCGTACCCTGACTGTGCGAAGCGAGTACAAACGTTTGGCTCGCAGGCTGCAGTTCAACAAACTGTAAAAACGCTCGGCGCACGTCCTGGTAGGCCGAGTCAAAAGCCACATAAGCCAAGGAAAGCTGGACGGAATCGTGGGTATAGTAGCCGTCTAACTTCATTTGGCGGTAGTGCGGAGCCCAAACGTGGCCAATTCCATTGAACACCGCGGCCTGGTTGGCAAGCGTGCCTTCGTCAACCTGGGTGCGGTATTCTGGGTCGTAAATGTCTGCGTTCCACTTCGGGCCCACCTCGTAGTGCGTAGGATAAACAAAGAAGGTGGGCACGGCAGAACCCGCAAACGTTCCCGAAATGCGGTCTGCGGCCGCAACGCGGCGGTCGCTGCCGTCGACAATGTCGGGATGCGCTGCCCATGCATCGAGGCGAGCGTAGTTCGGGCGCGGGGGCAACGGGTACAGTTGACCTTTAGGGTCAGTGGCTACGGGCTTGGCAGCCCAGTCCTGCGCTTCAAGACCAGAAACGAGGAACCAGAAACCAACGAACGCCAGGCTACGCACGGCTGCGCGAAATCATCCATCCTCCCAATGCGCCCACAACCGTCCACGGCACGACCGTGTCAATGAGGTGCACGACGTGGTCGGGCGTATCGTACCAAATGTGGTCGCTGTAAATGAAGTAGGTGTAGCCCACGTAGGCCATGATCAACGTGACCAAGGCTCCGCGCCACAGGGTGATGCTGCGCAGCTGACCCAGAAGCCAAAACAGGAGTCCGGCAATAAATACGTTGCTGGTGAAGCCGCGGAGGAGCGGCTTAAGCATATCGGTATCGTGCGCCGGGTGCCAAACGACGTGGGCCCACGGCTTCCCCGATTGGGTCCCCATGTAGGCCTCGCGCTCTTCGTTGGTGGCGTCTGGGCCAGGCTGGCCAAGCATGTAGCCGGCGTCGTCTAGCTGGTAGGCCGCGAGGTCAGCCAAGATGCTGTCCTGCATGGGATGGTAGCGCTGGTCTGCCTCGTGGAGGTTGGCCGCGGCAAACGATACAAATTGCCACATGAACAAAATCGTTCCGGCAACAAATGCGAAAAACAGGGTGTTTTTCATAGCGTAGGTAATTGAACGTGAGCTAAATGGTGGTCTCCGTGCCAAGCGTACATCTGCACTACTTCGCGGAGCGGTACTCGGCGGAGCAATTCAGGGTGGTCGTATTGGCGGTCAAAATCGCGGTCGGACAGGGTTTTAAGGAGCGGAACAATACGCCCGTGAATCGATTCGATTAGCTGGAGCGAAAGGTCCACTGGACCGTCGGGCAGGGTTGCCCATGCGTTTTCGTCGTAAGGCTTTACGGTCGGCTCGTCTTCGGTGAGCGCAAGCTTGATTCGCACATACATATTCAAGTGGCTGTCCGCAACATGGTGGACCACCGTTCGGCGGGTCCAGCCACCTAAACGGTAGGGCTCGTCGCGCAAGCCTTCGGGGCATACGGACCAGGCGGCGGACAGTCGTCCCGGAAGCGATTCTAGTCGTTTAATGTACGGAGCCATGTCCGCGTCCGAAGGCTGGTACGCAAAGCGACCTATAGGGAATTGACGTTCCATCAGTACACTAGGTGTTTTTTGGCGGAGTTTCGCCACCCCGCCTGGGATTCGTACTTCACGAAAAAAATCTTGAGTTCCGCTTGGGACGCATAGTCCACAAAAACCACCTTTTTGTGGGCCTGCGACGCGTACGGAACCCAAAACCACTTGCCCTCGTTGCCCTTGGCCTGCGAAGCGTAGGGCACCTTAAAGACCTTGAGGTCAGCTTGAGACTCGTACTCGACCACAAAAACCTTGACGTCGGCCTGAGAAGCGTAGTCCACAGTAAAAACCGTTTGTCCTGCCAGCGAGGGCGCCAGCGCAACGAGCAACATCAGTAGCAGCGGTTTCATCTTGACCAAGTTAAACACTTCAAACGGGTCCGCGGCGTATTTTGGTTGAATGAAACTCCGCCTTTTCACGCTTGGACTCTTTGCCGCACTTCAGCTAGTGGCCCAAACCCTTCCCGACGACCTTCTTAAGAACCTGAAATTCCGAAGCATAGGCCCGGCTGGCATGAGCGGCCGCGTTACCGCCATCGACGTGGATCCGCGCGACGAACGCGTAATTTACGCGGGTTCCGCTTCGGGCGGGCTTTGGAAAAGCGTGAATGCCGGCCAATCTTGGACACCGATTTGGGACGAGCAACCCAACCCTTCGATCGGCGCCGTGCGCGTCGACCCGAGCAACCCTGACGTGATTTGGGTCGGAACCGGCGAAGGCAATCCGCGCAACTCCCAGACGGTCGGCGGCGGACTATTTCGCAGCCTCGACGGCGGTAAAAGCTGGCAAGCTATGGGGCTTCAAGCGACCAAAGGCATTCACCGCATCGTGGTGCACCCGCGCGACCCCAACACCGTGTGGGTAGCCGCCATCGGCCTCGCCTACGGCGACACCGAAGACCGCGGCGTCTACAAAACCAGCGACGGCGGCAAGACCTGGCGCAAGGTGCTGTACCGCAACAACCGCACAGGTGCAGCCGACCTAGTTATCGACCCCGTGAACCCCAACAAGCTCTTTGCCGCCATGTGGGAATACCGCCGCTGGCCATGGTTCTTTAATAGCGGCGGCCCGGGTTCTGGAATGTTTGTAAGCCACGACGGCGGCGAAACCTGGACCCAACGCACCTCAAAAGACGGACTGCCTGAAGGCGACCTCGGCCGAATTGGGCTTGCCGTGGCGCCCAGCCACCCCAACATGGTCTACGCGCTAGTTGAAAACAAAGACAAAAACGCCCTTTATCGCAGCACCGACGGCGGCGTCAAGTGGACGCGCGTCAGCGACGCCGAAGACATCGGCAACCGTCCGTTTTACTACAGCGAAATCTACGTGGACCCCTTCCGCGAGCACACGATTTACTCCCTTTGGACGCTCGTGACCAAGTCCGAAGACGGCGGACGCACCTGGAAGACGATTGCCCGCTACAGCGACATCCACCCCGACCACCACGCATTTTGGCTTTCGCCCAAGACGCCGGGCTACCTCATTGAAGGCAACGACGGCGGACTCAACATCAGCCGGGACGGCGGCGAAAGCTGGCGCTTTGTCGAAAACTTGCCCCTCGCCCAGTTTTACCACATCAACGTCGACAACCAGCTGCCCTACAACGTGTACGGCGGAATGCAAGACAACGGGTCGTGGAAGGGCCCGGCCTACCACCTCAAGGGCGGAATCGGCAACAGCGACTGGACCGAGCTGTACTTTGGCGACGGCTTTGACGTGCTGCCGCACGCCACGGACCCCAGTACCGTCTACGCCATGGCCCAAGAAGGCTACCTGGCCCGCGTAAACGTTTCAAACGGTTTAAAGAGCTTCATCAAGCCCGTCCACCCCGACGGCAAGCCCCTTCGTTGGCACTGGAACAGCCCTATTGCAGCCGACCCCTTTAATCCCGACGCCCTGTACTACGGCTCGCAGCACGTGCACTATTCCACAGACCGGGGCGCAACGTGGAGCATCATATCGCCCGACCTGACGAGCAACAACCCCGAGAAGCAGAAATACCTTGAATCGGGCGGCCTCACCTTTGACGTGACCGGTGCCGAAATGCACACCTGCCTGCTGGCCATTGCCCCCTCTCCGTTGCAAAAAGGGCTGGTTTGGACCGGCAGCGACGACGGATACGTGCAAGTCACGCGCGACGGCGGGGCAACTTGGACCCGCTGCAGCATCAAGGGCCTACCCGAAGGCGCATGGGTGCCCCAAGTGCGCGCCAGCAGCGTGAACGCGGGCGAGGCGTGGGTTGTGGTCAACAACTACCGTCAGGGCGACTTCAACCCCTACCTTTTTCACACCAAGGACTTTGGCAAGACGTGGACCAACCTCATTCCCGTCGTTCCGCCCAAAGGCATGGGCCACTGCCTCAGTGTCTTGCAAGACCCGGCCGCTCCCTCGCTTGTGTACCTCGGGACCGAAACCGGGCTTTTTGTGAGCGCCAACGGCGGCAAAACGTGGCAGCGCTGGACAGGTCTTCCGGTAATGCCCGTGCAAGACATTGCCATTCAGGAGCGCGAGGGCGACCTGGTGCTCGGAACCTTTGGTCGGTCCGCCTGGATTTTGGACGACCTGCGCCCCCTGCGCGAGGCGGCGACCGCGAAGGGCCGTGTGCTGACCGCCTTTGATGCGCCCGACGCCTACCATTGGATTTATGCGGAGTCGGACGGCATTCGCTTTCAGGGCCATGCGATGTTTCAGGGCGAAAACCGCGACGGCGGCGCCCGCCTCAGCTACATGCTGCAGCGCGACACGGCCGACAAGGAACTGAAGAAGGTCAAGTGGCTGCGCGTGGACATCTACGACCCGAAGGGAACCCGAATCCGCCGGATTGAAACCAAGATTCCGACCGAAAACGGGCTGCAGCGCTGGAACTGGAACCTGCGCAGCGCCGGTACCGAACGGCCCTCCATGAGCCGGAGCAAGCCCGAAAACGCCAGCGATCCGGGCTACGGTCCCGAAGTCACCCCCGGGCGCTACCTGCTGGTTTACGAGTTGGGAAGCCACCGCGACAGCGCCTACGTAACGGTCCACGACGATCCGCGCGCCACCCGAAGCGACGCCGACTGGGCGGCCCAGCACGCCTTCAGCGCCGAGGTCAATGCGCACATGGCGCAGTTGGACAGCGCCGTGAGCCGCCTGCGCGAAGCCAAGGTCCGCCTGGAATTGCTCGAGAAGTTTGTGGCCGCCAACGACGACACCGCGCGCAACAAGGAACTGCGAGCCGACCTCAAGGTCCAGCTCAAATCCATTGAAGACCGCCGCATGGCGTTGTTTGGCAAGGAGGACGTCAAAGGCTACTTCGAGCAACCCGAAACCTGGGAGTGGAAGTACGGGCAGTTCGCGAACCACTACTGGGGCTTGCGCGGAGCGCCGACGGCCAACGTGCTGAACGCGTGGAAGTCCGGACGCGCCGCCACCGACCGCGAACTCGAGGCCCTCGCCAAATGGCAGGCCGAGGTATGGGTTCCGTTTACGCAGAAGTACGCGAGCCTCCCGGGGGCGTGGTAGGTTCGAAACGGCACCAAATAAAAAGCCCCGGGCTCGCGCCCGGGGCTTTTTTCGTTCCTGCGCATCCTAGCGGCGGCGGCCCATAGGGCGCGTCGGACGGCGAGGTCCGCCTCCGCCAGCGGCGGCCTTAGCGACCATGGCAAACGAATCGGCCGTAGAAAGCACCGATAAGAACGGATGCTCGCGCTCGGCAGGCACGTCGACGTTGATCAACTTGAGCACAGCCTGCCAGTTCCCGTACTCCTCGCGGTCGATGAAGGAGTAGGCAACGCCAGAAGCTCCGGCGCGGCCCGTGCGGCCGATGCGGTGCACGTAGGTTTCGGCTACGTCTGGAATATCCATGTTGATCACGTGGGTAAGTTCGTCGATATCAATTCCGCGCGCAGCGATGTCGGTGGCCACCAGCACACGGGTCTTGCCCTTCTTAAAGCTGGTTAGGGCAGCTTGACGGGCATTCTGGGACTTATTGCCGTGAATGGCTAGGGCCGGAATTCCGCGGCGCTCTAAATCTTTTGAAATGCGGTCGGCGCCGTGCTTCGTGCGGGCAAAAACCAGGACGGACTTAATCCCCTCGTCGGACTTCAGCACATGGGCAAGCAGGTCGCGCTTGGCGTTCGTATCGACGAAGTAGGCGCGCTGCTCGATTTTTTCGGCGGTGCTCGAAACCGGCGCAACCGAAACGCGGACCGGGTCCACGAGCAAGTCGTCGCTCAACTTAAGCACTTCAAACGGCATGGTGGCGCTGAAGAACATCGTCTGGCGCTCGCGGGGAAGCTTGGCAATCACCTTGCGCACGTCGTTAATGAAGCCCATGTCGAGCATGCGGTCGGCCTCGTCGAGCACAAACCACGAAAGGTCGCGCAGGTCCACGTGGCCCTGCTGCATGAGGTCAAGGAGGCGTCCGGGCGTGGCGACGACCATTTCGGAACCGCGGCGCAACGCGTCAACCTGGGGCTGCTGACCCACTCCGCCAAAAATGAGGGCGCGCTTGACGTCGACGTACTTGCCGTAGTCGCGAATGCTCTCGTCGATTTGAATGGCGAGCTCGCGGGTTGGCGTGAGAATCAGGGCGCGGATCGGACGATGTTCGTCAATGGGTTCGCGGCTGAGCAGTTCCAGAATGGGCAGCACAAAGGCGGCCGTCTTGCCGGTACCGGTTTGGGCGGTTCCGAGCACGTCGCGGCCTTCGAGGGCCGGCGGAATCGCTTGCTGCTGGATGGGGGTGGGCAGTTCATAGCCCAAGTCGTCGAGCGCATCCAGAATGTCTGCGTTCAGGTCTAAATCAGTAAATTTCATATTCCCTTAGGGAGGCGGAGCGCCGCACCGGAAGCGGCCGCACCAAGGTTAACATACTCCCTCCGGTGTGAAGGCAACTGCCCTAGCAATTGCGGTGCAAAGGTACCGAACTTTTCGCCACCAAACGAGCTTCGCAGAAATTGCCAAACTCAGCGGGCTGCGTGGCATTTATTTCAACGGGCGGGAACGGAACTTTCGCTACCCCTAACGCAACTACCCGAAATGCTTGCCCTCCTGCTGACATTAAGCGGATTTGCTCCGCTCGACTCGTTGCCCGAAACCGTTCAAATCACTGGACCTGACACGACAGTGGGCGGACTTCCAGTCACCCTTACCTACTGCGCAACGGGGCTACTACCCAGCAGCGTTTCTCAGTGGAACAGCTCTATTTGGGCCTTTGGAACCGGACCCTTTCCGCCATTTAACAACCCAGGCTCCTGCCAAAATTTCAATTTCTACCTGATGCCCCCGTGGGTGCCCGTCAATCCAGTTATTTTGTGCACCAACACGGCCGGAAGCGCCAGTTTCAGTACCTGGATCATTCCACTGAATAGTGCACAGAATTTTACGACGGAGCACGAATTCCATGATTCCTGCCAAACAACCCGCCTTCAGGTGGAATCGACTTCGAGTTGGTTCCGCGCAGACCCGCCCAATGCCGTACTGTTGCCCCACCGCTGGCAGTACCGCGACCCGTCTACGGGGATTTGGACGGATTTTCTTAGTTATCCACTCACCAACCTTCCGTTTCCGGCCATGCCAACCAATCCCGTGCAACGTTTTTCGGTGACGCAGGATACGCTTTTCGGAACAGTCGTTGTCGACAGCACCAACTACCACTATGGCTCGTCAAAGCTGACCTTTTTGGGTTCCACACCCTCGCTTCACGGACTGAAGGTGCGCAAAGTTCTCGACCGCTACGCCGGAAGTTGGGTTCACTCAGACTCCTTGGTTCTGCGATCCTTGAATCCCGCAACGACGCTCAGCTTCACGGGTCCTGATAGCGTGTTCACGGGCGACAGCAGCCTGTTTTGGGTACAAGCTGTACCGGGAGCCACAAGCTACACGTGGACCGTTGACGGCGGAACGTATTGGCCAACCCCCACAGCCGACAGCATTTGGGTACGCTGGGATAGCCTTGGAACGGCACTCGTCACGGTGGTTTCCACTACGGCACCGGGGTGCAACAGCTCCATCTCCAAGAGCATTACCGTTAGTTCACCCCCCGTAGTTCTCCAAGAAGACCGATTGGCATTTACCATAGAAGCGCCTGCTCAGGTTCTTTGGTCCATCGTTCCCAATCCCTCCTCGGGAAGGTTTTGGATTACCACCAAGCCCGAAGCCATCAATAGCCCACTTCAGATTTTCGATTCGGCGGGACGACTCCTGCAAACACTTAACCTTAGCACTGAGGTCACGGAGGTTGTTTTACCCCTCGGTATGTACTACATTCGGGATAATCGTGGAGCTTTCGTTCAGCTTGTGGTCACGCCATAGGGTAGATTTCAAGGAGCGGAAACGTCCAATTAAAAGCCCAACTATGAAGTCTCTGTTTCGCCACCTCCTCCTTGTTGCCTTAGCTGCATTTAGTCTCGCAAGCTGCGAAAAAGACCCCACCCTGCCGCGCGAAGTTTATGCGGTCATGGAAACGAAAACCGCCGGACCCGCGCAGTCCTTCTTCTTCTTAAACATTTACGACCAAAACCTAGCCATCCAAGGCGGAGTTGGAATCACTGGAGCTGAAAGTCCGCTAAAGAAAACGGGGCAAACGTTCAGTGTCATGAAGGGCACAAACCTGAAAATCAACGGACTCCTCAATAATCCCGGCAACGTTTTTTGGAGCGACGTTACCGTCAAAGTATACATAGACGGCCGAGTTAAATGGAGCAAAAAGTACAACGAAGGAGACACCTACACAGCCGTTTATGAGACAGTTGTCGTGGAGTAGCGAACTTCTGTGAACTGAATTGACCGGCCACGAAATGGCCGGTTTTTTTGTATACCAAACGTATCTGGCACGCTGCGGCCTAAAAAAATAACCGCCACCCTAGCGGGTGACGGGTTTAGTGCGCCCAGCAGATTAGCTGCGCTGTTCCTGGTGGGGCTATCGATTAAAACTAAACCCCGCTTCCGCTGCGCGGAAGTCCGGGATTTTTATTCAGCCCATTTTGTGCGAGCCCAATGGGCTTAAATAAAAATCCCCGACCCTCGACGAGGGTCGGGGTTTAGTGCGCCCAGCAGGATTTGAACCTGCGACCAAGGGATTATGAGTCCCCTGCTCTAACCGCTGAGCTATGGGCGCAATGGGTTGCAAAAATAGGGAAAGTCGCAAGGCCCAAGGGCCCTTGGACCAAAGAAACTTGGCCGATTAGCGCAGCATCTCAAGCCCGCCGTAGGCCAAGGCCAACCAGGCCAAGCCCTTGAGCAAGAAGAACGAAAACAACCCTAAGGCCACCGGCCATCCGGCCTGGCGAATTAAGCCCGCCCATCCGTCGCGCTTAAGAATTTCTCGGTAGGTGGAGATCCATTTCACACGGCAAAAATAACGGGCGACCCAGTGCAATAATACCCCTAATAGCAAAAAGCATAACCCAAAGCGTCAAGGAAAAAACCGAACAAAATCAAGCATTTTTGTATTTTTGCACGGAATATGACGAACACAAATAACCCAATCCGATACCAAAGCCTAAATGAGGGAATCGAGTGGCTCCGCCTTGAAGGTCGAGCGAGCGAGGCCCCAAGTACGCTGGTACTGGAGCGGGATTTTGTGCATTTGTTTTTCAGCCTTGACGGCGAAACGGCGTTCCAATTCGGCCCGATGTACATGCGTCCGCTGCCCGAAGGACAGAGTTTTTTCATCTACAACCCAAAAGACGAGCTGAAAGCAGGCGTCGGATTGCCCCACGGCAAGCGGTTGATCGCGGTAAAATTGCGCTTTGACCGACTGCACCGCCTGTTTATGCCCGACGGCGGACAAAGCGACGAGCTTCCGTTTTTAGGAAAGTCTGAAATGCAGCGTCCGATTTATGACCAGCGGAGCGTGGATGCAGGCCAGCGCGTAATCCTCGACGCCCTTTGGTCCAAGAAGCTCAGCGACAACGCGCTCCGCGTGGCCCAGCTCGGCTACATCTATGAGTTGCTCGGCCACTACTTTCACAGCAGCGAGCCCGATACCGCCGTGTGTCCGTTTTTGAAGGACGAGGACAATTTGAAGCGAATTCACGACGCGAAAGCCGTGATTTTGGAGCAGTGGCAGGACCCGCCCACTATTAAGCAACTCGCCGACCGCGTAGGCCTCAACGAATACCGCCTAAAGGCCGGATTTAAAGAGGTGTACGGCAATACCGTCTACGGGTACGTCATGGACACGCGCCTGAACCATGCACGCCGCATGCTGGACCAGGGACGGCTGAGCGTGAACGAGGTTGCGTTTGAAATTGGCTACCAAAATCCGAGTCATTTTATCGCAGCCTTCAAGCGCAAATTTGGCGTTACACCCAAAAAATACACCAAGGCCGAGGCGAACTAAGCGCGACCTTTGGGGAATGCGCAGGCTTCACCTTTCAGAACTCGCCGCCCACCCGGGCGGCTGGATTGTTTTTGACTTCGGAAACGTTTTAATCGAAATTGATCCGCCACGAAGTGTAGAGGCGTTTCGCGCGCTTGGCGCTCCGGCCGAGCTCCACCTTGACGCGGACTTTTTTCATGCATTCGAAACGGGCGCGCTGAATGCTAGCAGGTTCCGCGACGCGCTGCGCAGCCAACTTCGGTGGGCGACTTCTTCGCCAAGCCTCGACGCGGCCTGGAACGCACTGCTTTTAGCGGTTCCGCCCCGGACCATCGCCAAGCTGCACCAACTTCGGACCAAGGGCTATAAGCTGGCGCTGCTGAGCAACACCAACCCTATTCACATTGACGAGGTTCGCCGGCGCCTAGGACTGCGCGGCTACGCGGAGTTTGAACGCTGCTTCGAGCGGGTATTTTACTCGTTTGACATGGGCCTTCGCAAGCCCGACCCTGCGATCTACAAGGCTGTGGACCGCGAGCTAGGCATTACCCAACCCGCTGAGGTGCTGTTTGTGGACGACAACGCCGCCAACATTGCTTCCGCTGAGGCCCACGGCTGGCGGACGCTGCTTTTTCAGTAGGCTAACGCGGAGCGTCCTGGCACAGCTCAATCAGGCTGCCACCCGTCGATTTGGGGTGCAAAAACGCAATGATTTTACCGTCGGCCCCGGGCTTAGGATGCCGGTGAATCAAGGCCACGCCGGCGGCATCGAGTCGGTCTAGTTCCGCTTGAAGGTCGGCCACCGCATAAGCCACGTGGTGCAGGCCCTCTCCGCGCTTTTCTAAGAAGCTCGCGATGGGCGAATCCGGGCGCGTAGCCGCCAAAAGCTCGATTTTGTTGCCGCCCACCGCAAAAAACGACGTCATTACGCCCTCTGACGCAACTTCTTCGCGCTTATAGGGCCGCACGCCCAGGAGCTGTGAATAAAGCGTTTCGGCCGCGTCAAGGTCGCGAACGGCGATTCCGAGGTGCTCGATTCCGAGCCAATGGGGAGATGGAAGCATGGCCTTAAAATTAGCGGTACTTTTGTGGCTATGGAATCCATTCGCCAAAAACGCATCAATTCGCTGCTTCAGCACGACCTGGCCGAGGTTTTTCGCGCCTTGGCGGCGGCGGAATTCCCCGGAACCCTGATCACCGTGAGCAAAATTCGGGTAACGCCCGACCTCGGACTGGCGCGGGTGTACCTCAGCTTTTTCCCCATCGACCGCACCGAGAAGGCCATGGAGTTCATTCAGGAGCACGCTCCGAGAATTAAAAACGAGCTCGCCGGCCGGGTGCGCCACCAGCTGCGCGTCATTCCCAACCTGCAGTACTACGCCGACGATTCGATGGAGTACGAAGCCAACATCGACCGATTGCTGCGCGAAGGCGGCGAAAATCCGTTCAAATAATGCGCGCAGGCGGACCGCAGTTGGGCTGGCGCCTGCTTCGCGGCCGCACGCTGACCCAATGGGTTGCTTGGCTCGCCGCCCTGGGCGTAGCCGTAGGCACGGCCGCGATGCTCGTGGTTTTGGCCGGCTTCAACGGGCTTGAGGGCATGGTCCGCGCAGCCTACGAAGGCATTCACGCACCCTACACCCTATCGCCGAACAAAGGCCAGCACGCCCAGATCACGACGGAGGCCCTCCGCAACCTCCCTGAAGTCGAGGGCGTGGCCCACGTACTCAGCCAAAAGGCACTCGTGCGCACCGACGAACGCGAACTCCTCGTAACCCTCTGGGGGGTCGACTCGGCCTTTACGGCGCTGAGCCCTTGGGCCGCCTCGCTGGTGCGCGGAGACGGCGACAGCCTCGCGCAACTCGACGGGCTCTACGTGGGCAAGGGCGTGGCGGAACAGCTGCTCGTTTCGTTTGACCTTGGCCCCGACCCGGTCGAGCTTTTGTGGCCCCAGCAAGGGCTTGACGACGTGCAGCGCCAGTTGGGTTCGGTGCGCGGAACCTTTGCGGTCCATCCCCAAGTGGACTATGCCTACGCCCTCTTGCCGTTGGCCGAGCTGCGCGCCCTGCACCCGCTCGCGGACTCCAGCGCACTTTCGCATGTGCTCGTGTGGCCCAAAGCGAATGTTCGCCACCGCGACCTCAGGCCAGAGCTCGAAGGAGCGGCCCCGGGCTGGACCGCAGAGCGCCCCGAGGAACGCGAAAAAGCCATGTTTCAGGTCCTGCGAAGCGAAGGCCTTGCAACCGCCGCCATCCTCGGATTTATCGTACTTCTGGCCTCCCTAGGGCTGTACGCCGCGGCAAGCTTGATCATCCTCGAAAAACAGGGACAGCGCGCCATGCTCGCGGCCCTGGGAATGCCTGCGGAGCGTATTCGCACCGCCTTTATGTGGAGCGGAATCTGGCTCAGCTTACTCGGCGCGGCCGCCGGCGAACTTCTCGGCGGAGCCGTCGTAGCCGCCCAGGCTCAGTGGGGCTTGCTCCAACTCGGTGAAGGCTATGTGGTCGAAGCGTATCCCGTCCATTGGGACTGGTTGGAAGCACTGGCCGTGTGGGTACTGGTTGCCGGGCTGGGTACCCTGCTTTCATGGCTCGCCAGCCGTCAAGCCGGCTCTGACACGAGGCTGTTGCGCAGCGCGTAGTCGCCCCGAATCTCGTCAAACGTAGCCCGCAGGGTGTCAAGCGAATCCGACGTCACGAGGGTCTGGCGCAACTCCTTGAAATTCGGGAAGTTTCTAAAGTAGTTCCCGTAGTGGCGGCGCATTTCGGCAATGGCCAACTTTTCGCCCTTCCACTCCACCGACAGCTCGAGGTGTCGCTGGGCCGCGTCGGCGCGCACACTTAGGCTCGGCGGCGCGAGGTGTTCGCCCGTTGCCATGAAGTGCTTGATTTCCTTAAAAATCCATGGGTATCCGATCGTCGCTCGGCCAATCATCACGCCGTCAACACCATAGCGGTCGCGCATCAAAATGGCCTTTTCGGGGCTGTCCACGTCACCGTTGCCAAAAACGGGAATATTCATGCGCGGATTGTTTTTGATCGCACCGATCAAGGTCCAGTCGGCCTCGCCCTTGTACATCTGGCTGCGGGTGCGGCCGTGAATACTAATGGCCTTTATGCCAATATCTTGCAGCCGCTCAGCCACCTCGACTACGTTTTTGGTGCTGTCGTCCCAGCCGAGGCGAGTTTTGACGGTCACCGGCTTGTCTACGGCGTCTACGATCGCTTTGGTAAGGCGGACCATTTTTGGAATATCCTGGAGCATGCTGGCTCCGGCCCCCTTGCACACCACTTTTTTCACCGGGCAGCCGTAGTTGATGTCAATCAGGTCGGGGTTGGCCTCGGCACAAATCTCGGCAGCTTCGATCATGCTCTCGAGTTCCGAGCCAAAAATCTGAATGCCAATCGGCCGTTCGTACTCAAAAATATCAAGCTTGGCTCGGGATTTCGCAGCGTCGCGAATCAGGCCCTCGCTCGAAATAAACTCTGTGTACATCAGGTCGGCGCCGTTTTCCTTGCAGAGTGCGCGAAACGGCGGATCACTGACGTCCTCCATCGGGGCCAGCAGCAGCGGAAAATCCGGCAATTCAATGTCAGCGATACGTACCACGGCACAAAGGTACTTACTCCCGGCGGAGTGCCGCGAGCAAAGCCAAGGCCGCCAGAGTCGTCGCAGCCACGGTCCACGACCACGGTTCCGCACTCAGGTCAGCATAGGAGCCCGGGCCCGCGCGCTGCGCGTCAATGTAGGTAAGCGCGTTGTGCAGCACATGGGCCCCGACGGGCACCCACAACCGGCCGCTGCGTTCGTAGAGCCAAGCCAAAAGGAGTCCGGCCGTGACGAGAAACGGCACGTGGAGCAGGTCAAAGTGAAAGCCTGCGAACAGCAGCGCTGACACAAACACAGCGTTCCGTCCCCAGCGCGGGCGGAGCATGCGCTGGAGGGCTCCGCGAAAGAAAAGTTCCTCACCCACCGCCGCGATAAGCACAAACACCACAACAGCGAGCAGCTGGTCGAACAGGTGAGGCAAAAACAGCACTCGGTCGACAAGTTGTGCTTGGCGCTCGGCATGCGCGATGGCCTCGGGCGCCCAATTCATGGACCGAAGAAGGTCCACCCAGGTGCCGGTCGACCATTCGAGCAGCGGCAGCAAGGCTGGCAGCACCGACCACGCCATTAGGGTCTGAACCCAGGTCCAGCGCGGCTTGGGAAGCTCCGGCGACTCAAGCTCCACCTCGTGAGCAGCTTGCACCGACCAGCGCTGAAGCAGGGCCGCCGCCGGCAGCAAGAACAAGGCCAAGGAGCCCAACCCCTGCTGGGCCAAAATGGCTCTCGCCGCATTGAGTTCCTGGCGCAGCATGACCTCGTTCATACTCATTCCGGCGTAGCCGAGCAGGCCCATGACGGCCGATCCGCCGAGTCCCGACACCAAGAGCAGCGAGGCGAGCACCGCAATGCCCAAAAACACAAAGTCTGATTTCATCACATTCATCGCGGCCAAAAGTACGGGGCAAGGCATAGCCAGCAACCAGTAACTAGTCGCTAGTAACAAAAAAGCCCGGCTCCTTGCGGGCCGGGCTCTTCTTCGTGGTCAGTAGTTCTATTAGAACGACTTGAACAGCTCTTCAGCCGATGCCGCAGGGTTGGCCGAGTACGAAAGCTTGAGTGCCTGCGCCTTGCGGAGTTCCTGCTTGATGTCGCTGATCAATCCCATCTTGGCGTCGACGTCGGCCTTGATCGAAACGGTGAACTTGGGTCGTTCCGCTTCGTTGATCGACTCACGCTGCAGAATAACCCACTGCTGAACGTCGCCCGTTGATGCAAGCTGGTCGGCAAGCTGAATGCGGGGCTCTGTACCAAGCGCAGCGCTCTTTGGGGCACCCACATAGATGTAGGTGGTCAAATCCTTGCGCTCAAGCTTTTGAATCTCTGTTGCCTGGGGTTTCTTCAGCTTTACCAGCAAAGTAACCTCGCGCATCGTGGTCGTTACCATGAAGAAGAACAGCAGCATGAAAACGATGTCGGGCAGCGACGCCGTCGACAACGGCGGTGTCTCAATCTTCTTTTTCTTTTTAATGTGTGCCATTATCCTCCGATTTTAACCGGTTCTGCTTCTGAGATGAACTGAGGGTAAATCTCATTCACCAACTCCTTATCGCTTTCACTCAACGACTCGTAGTCGCGGCCAAACTTGCGCTCGGCAAGCTCGTTGCGCAACTCGGAATACGCGCCCAAAAGCTCGTTACGCACGGTAACAAAGGTCTTGTAGCTCGTACCGCGGTCGTTTTGAAGCGAAATAACAGCTTTGCGCGGATTGTCAGAAGAATTCGGATCGCGCAGGCCGCGGCAGTCCTCGCAACTGCCGTCGCCATTGTTATCAATGAATTCTTTGGCAAGCCGGCGAATATCTTCGAGCGACGCGTATTCGTCTTCAATCAGGAGCTGGTCCTGAGCGTTGACGAGCACCACGAAGATGTTCTTCTCTTTAATGTCTTGCTCCTCGGAACTCTCCTCGGTCCAGGGCGGCAGCTTCACAAGCAAGCCCTTGTCCACGTCCATAGTCGTGGTTACCAAGAAGAAGATCAACAGCAGGAAGGCGATGTCAGCCATCGACCCTGCGTTGATTTCAGGAACGCTACGTTTCTTACTGGCCATACGTACGCCTTATTTGCGCAAACGGCTAAGTGAAGAGTAGAGTACTGCTCCGACCGACAGCAACGACATGATGTACGTCGCGTTCAAGCCGGTCGAAACCCAGCGTGATCCGCTTTCTGAGATGTTCTTGTAGGATTCGTAGTCCGAACCTGAAGAAATCGCGTAGCTCAGGATGAGGATTCCAGCGAGGGCGCCGAAACCGATAGCCGAGCTGCGAAGCGAAGCAGGGTTAATGAGCATTCCGCGCACGGCGCTAAAGATGGCCAGCGCTACCGCGACGAAAAACATCGCGATAGATACCCAAATTGATGCGCCCACGTTGAATTCTAGGTTGTCTTCGCCTCCAAAGAAAATGAGCAGCGAAAACACCAGGCCAATACCTCCAAGGATAATGGCTAGTAGTCGGCTTAGTTTATCAAACGACATGATTCGATTACTTTTTCAGGTGCGCAGCAACGATGTCCAGGAAGCTGATTGAAGCATCTTCCATTTTGTTCACCAAGTTGTCGATCATGGCAATGATCAAGTTGTAGAAAATCTGAAGGATCATGGCCGCAATCAGACCAAATACCGTGGTCAAAAGGGCTACCTTAATACCTCCTGCTACCAGTGACGGGCTAATATCGCCCGCAGCTTCAATGGCGTCGAAGGCCTGGATCATACCGATAACGGTACCCATGAAACCAAGCATCGGTGCAAGAGCGATGAAGAGCGAAATCCAAGATACGCCACGCTCCAACTTACCGTTCTCTACCGAGCCAAGGCTCACGATGGCTTTGTCTACCATGTCAATGCCTTCGTCCATTTTCTCCAGACCCTGGTAGAAAATAGCGGCAACGGGTCCGCGGGTGTTGCGGCACACTTCGAGTGCAGCAGACTTGCCGCCACTCTTCAGGGCAGCCTCCACATCTTGAAGAAGTTTCTCGTTGTTGCTGTTCGACATAGACAAGTACAGTACGCGCTCAATGGCAATGGCAAGGCCAAGAATCAAGGTCAAAAGAACCGGGGCCATCCACAAGGGGTCACCCTCGATGAACTTCTCTTTGAGGACTTGCGTGAAGCTCTCCTCTTCTTCAACGGCCGGAACGGCTTCTTCGGTTGCGGCAGCAGCAGTGTCAGCAGCAGCGGCATTCGTGTCGGTTGAAGCAACTTGCTCGGTGGCAGCCGCATCAGTAGCTTCTTGAGCCAGAACGGGTTGGGTGAATAGAATCCCTGCAGCGAAGAACAGGGCGAGAACCTTTTTCATGGGGTTTTGCGAGGTTGGTTAAACGTTGTAAAAAATGTCTTTGACGAGCAAAAGTAGGTACTCCGAGCTAATGCAAAAATTATCGGGGCATTAATTTCTTGCCCTTTATCAAATTATGCCTTTACCGCGGCCCGATGAAGCACGTCTGGGCTCAGGTCAGGCGTAGCCAAAATGGCTGCTACGGCATCGCGAGGATGGTCCACTACGGTCCATAAATCAAGGTGCTCCGGATTCATGAACTCCTCGTCGACCATGCGGCGCAGCAGGCTTAGGAGGTCGGTATAAAATCCGTTCTGGTTCACAATGACCACTGGCTTAAGGTACTGACCTAGGCGCTTAAGCGTGATGGCTTCGGCAAGCTCCTCAAGGGTGCCGCAACCGCCGGGCAACGCAATGAGCCCTTCGGTGTTGGCCAGCAGGCCGGCCTTGCGCTCGGCCATCGTGGCAACGAAGGTGAAGTCCTCAACCATGGGATGGTTCATCTCAATGTCCTTTAAAAACTGGGGCATGACGCCAGCGGCCTTGCCGCCGCGTTGAATCACTTCAGTGGCCATGTGGCCCATGAGGCCGGTTTTTCCGCCGCCGAAAACGAGGGTTGCGCCGGCGTCTACGAGTGCTTGGGCAAGTTCACTCGCGCCGTCCACATAATCTTGAGCGACTCGGGCGGACCCAGCACAGTACACGGTAACGCGGGCTCCGCGCAAATCGCGGCCCATCACCCTTGGGCGTTTTTAAGTTCGTCGATGCGCGGAACCAGGGCCTCTGCCTCAGCGCGCTTGAGGTCCGACGCCTTGCGGTCGACCGTTGATAGCTTAAAGGACTGCTCCAGCAAGGCCTGGTACTCCTCGGTAAGGCGCTCGAGCTCGGATTTTTTGCGGAAAAAAGAAAACATGTGGGCAAAGGTAGACGCCACCGAAGGCGCCTTTGTTCAACGCCAGCGGGTTTTCAGAAACAAGCCGGCTACCGCGTTGGTAAATAGACCTGCGACCGGCGCAAAAACGGCACCCTGAACGGCGTAGGTAGTGAGCGAGAAGTAGGTTTCAGCGGCGTCCATCGACATGTAGCCCTGCTCCACGGCAAACGCCTGGAAGTCCGAGAAGAAATTCGGATTAATGAACGAGAAAAACAGGTACTGCACCCCGACCGACAAAATGCCCACCGTCACGCCGACACCAAGTCCCTGACCCAAGGCCTGGAGGTAGGATAGTTCGCCGCCGAGTTCCGCGCGGCGCGCGAAGAGCCCCCAAATCATAATCGCCACGGACGGAACCAAAATCAGGTTGGTGTAGGTGGCGTGGTGCGCGATGTAGGTTGTATGAAGGCCCACGAGGTATTCCGCGATGATCCAGATAAACTGCATCAGGGCGAAGATGATTCCGAATCGAAGGGCGGTTAGCATGGCGTGGCGGGTCTAGGTATTGGTTGAAGATGCGTCAATTGAGCGAAAGGTTGCGTGCGTTTCGCTAAAAGATGAACGATCATTGAGCCAGCATCGTATGTGCGTGCGTAAGCGTACTTTTGCAGCATGGTTCGCAAAATTTTGTTGGTGTTTGGCGGCGCTGCCTTGCTTGCAGTCGGTCTTGCCGCGTGGTTGGGTGCCTTTCGCACGCTGGTTATCAACGACTCCACTCAGGGCGGCTACATCGTGGCGGGCTACGACCACGTGGGTCCGTTTGAACAAATTGGGCCCGTGTTTGAGCACGCTCACGCGACGACCGATTCCCTAGGTATTGTGGCTGAAGAGTACATCGGCATTTACTACTCCAACCCCGACGAGGTCGAAGAGGACTCGCTTCTAAGCTTCGCCGGTGTAGTAGTGGGCCGCAGCGAAGAGGACTTGGGCACGCTGGATTTTGCCGACTTGCGCCTCGAGCGCATTCCCGAGGGCCGCGCGCTGTGGATTGAGGCTCCGAAGCCCAATGACTTGGCCATGTTCGTGGCCATTATGCGCGCGTACCCGAAGCTGGGCGAGGCCGCGAAACAAGCTGGCCTGGAGCCCGGTTGGGTGTATGAGGTGCACACCGACAGCACGGTGCGCTTTGTGTTTCAGGAGTACCCTGTGGCTCAGGAAGCGATTGATTTGTAATTTTTTGTAGGTTTGTTAGGTATGAATCGCGCAATGTCCTTGTTTTTGGTGCTGCTGCTCGCGCTGGGCAGTGCGTCATTTAGCATGGATGGCGGTTCGTCAAACCTCGTGGTCTACCCGAATCCGGTTCAGGGCACCTTGCGCGGCCAACTTGACGTCAGCGGAACACAACCCGTCGCACTGAGCTTGTACGACATGCTCGGTCGCCGGATTGAGGTGAAAAGTTTGCCCTCGAGCCAGCGCCAGTTCGCTTGGGAGGTTGGCCACTTGCCCGCCGGAATGTATTGGCTCAAGGCCGAACAAGGTGAGGTCGTAGTTGCCCAGGTTCGGGTCGTGCTCGCCAAGAGCTAATTGACTGAATTCTAGAATTTTTTAGTTTTTATTCGTCGGTAACCGCTTAGGGGACGACTGGCTTTGGGGTGCGGGCGGAGCTTGCAGATCTAAATCTGCATGACCCATGAACCACCTTCGTTTTCTTTTTGGGGCGGTCCTCGCGATCGGAACCTCTTTGGCAGCTGGGGCCCAGCCCTTGGCCGCTTGGCACTTTAATTTGGAACGCACCCAGGCCGACAGCGGTTTTGCTGAGCTTCAGGTAGCGCGCACGCTGGGGTCCTACGCCAGCGGTACGGGAAGCGGGAAGGCCTGGTCGCTGCGGGGCTTTGCACCGCAGGGCAGCGAGTCGGGCGAACGCGGCTGGGCGATGCGTGCCGTAACCCTCGGCATGGACAGCGTCTGGTTGACTGGGCTGCTGCGCGGCTCACCGACCTCGTCGCGCTGGTGGCGAGTTGAGTCGTCGGTGGACGGAGGGTCGACCTGGACTACCCTGTGGTCGGCCGACACCGGATGGGGACCGTATGATACCTGGGTGCCGTTCCACATCCCCTTGGCTGGGGCCGCGGGACACGCCCGCGTCGAGCTGAGAGCGGTCTCGGTTTTTGCTCCGGTGGCCTTCACCAACTTCGGGGGGTCGTTTGGGGCGAACCAAGCCTACCAAGGAATGCGCGTCAATCCGACCTCCGCTACCCAGAACTACAGTACTTCAGGCACGTGGCGATGGGAAAACCTCTCCTTGCGCGGAACCGAGTCGCCGCCAACCGTGTGGAACGGCCAGCAGTGGTCGGCAGGGCTTCCCGACTCGGCGACCAATGCCTGGGTTTCGGGCATGTATTCGGGGCCTGGGTTCTGCTGCGCCAATCTTGTGGTTGGTTCAGGAAGCACGCTCGAAGTGGTTGCGGGCGGGGCGCTGGACGTGCGCGGACGCGCTGTGGTGGACGGGAGCGTGGTGCTGGCCAGTGGCACGATGTCGGGCGGCAGCCTCCAGGCGGCTGCCCAGCTCCGGCTGGCGAGCGCCGGTTGGGGGAATGGCCACGTATACGGGGGTACCGATTGGGCCCAATCGGGCTGGCACCAGCTGTCGAGCCCGCTGGACCGAGGTGTTTCGGGGTTGAGCGGCGTGGACAGCGCCCAGCTTTTTTCGTGGAATGCCGACAGCGGAGCCTACCGCCTGCCCGGTGTTGGGCTTGGGGCCCGAGGACGCGGGTTTTTTGGTTCGGGCAGCGGAAGCGTGGGGATCCACGGTCCGCTCGCCCGGCAGCCTTGGCAGGGCTGGGATCTCGGTTACGCTCCGGGCGCTGCCGCCTCAAGTGGCACAGCATTCACGACAGCCGTTCAGGACGGCTGGAACCTCGTCGGTAACCCGTTTTGGTGCGGACTGGATTTTAGCAGCTTGGCCCGCCAGGGTGTGGACGCGAGCTATTCCATTTGGAATCCAGCTCTTTTTGGAGGCCAAGGTGGCTACGATACCTACAGCCCGAGCGGTGGGAGCTTGGGGTCGGTGATTCCGCCGTTGACCGGATTTTGGGTGCGCGCTCAGGGTGCCACGTCGGCGCTGAGTACCACCAATCAGGGCACGCTTGGAACGGCAGCGCCGACTTCGGGGGCACGTCGCATCGTGCTGAGCGATGCCGCCGACAGCTCGTGGCAGGCGTCGGTGTGGCTCATGCCCGACGACGGGGCAACCGCCCTTTTAGACTTCGAGCACGACGGTATTCAGCGCGTTAGCCCCGCCCCACTTCGTTGGAGCATCGAGTCGGCGAATGGCGACGCCTTTGCCAAGCGCTGGAACCCGAGCATGCCGCTGTCGCTTCGGTCCGAAGTGGCGCAGCCGCGAACCGTGGTTGCGCGCTGCGTCGGATGCTCCGAGCCGATGTTTCTGGTCGGCGAGACCCAGGTCGTGCCCTTGGATGATGGGGGTGCTGTCGTGCAGCTTGACGGAATGCAGCATTGGCAGGTCTGCAGCGCCTTGGAGCTGCCCAAGGCGGACCAAAACGCTCCGATGTGGCGCGCTGGGCCCGGATTTGTTTGGGTTCCCGACGCGGACGAACTCACGATCCTCAACGCACTCGGCCAGGTCGTGAAGCATGTTAGCCTCGCTGGCGGGGCACCGCTCACCCACTCCCTTCCTCGGGGGCTTTATGTGCTTCGGGTGCGGCGCGGAACCCAGTGGACTCAAATTAAAACCATATTAACTCCTTGATTATGAAATATATACTTTTTTTGAGTGCGATGTGGGGCAGCGGTTTGCTGGCGAACCCCAGCGACGAAGCCCTTTGGAAGAAGTCGTTTGACGGGATGTTCGAGCCGCCTACCGCCCTGCCGGTGATCGATTCTCGCGCCGCAGAGCCCATGCCTCCGGTTCCGGTAGATGGCGGGGTGGTTCTACTTCTCGCGGTCGGGATCGCTGTTGCGCGAAAACGCTTGGCGCGGTGAGGGCACTAATGGCCCTATGGCGGCACCGTCAGCTGCTTTGGGCGTACCTTCGGATCACCTACTTCATCCTATGGAAGCACTAACCTCTTGGATTCGCCAGAACCGTCCATTTCTTGGCTTTGTCGTCCGCTTTTTGGTCACCTTTTTTGTGCTGAGCTTCGTGTACAGCTTGTATTTGGTGCTCGTAAAGCGCAACGGCGACCTCGATATGGTCACCTACTGGGTGAGTCGATTGAGCCACGAGACCGCACGATTGATGGGCGTCGCCGACTGCGAGTGGTCCTGCTTCCTCGACGGGTGCTACGTGGGGCGCGAAGGTCGGATGGTCAACATCCTCGAAGGCTGCAACGGGCTCCGCTTGGCAATTGTCTACGCGGCCTACGTCATCGGAATCGGCGGGTGGACCTGGCGATCACTCCTCCAGGCTTTTGCCGGACTGTTTGTGGTTCAGCTGTTTAATGTCGTGCGCATCGGTGCGCTCGTGGCCCTGCGCGACCACGGCGGCGACACCTACTTCTTCTTTATCAAGTACGTTTTTGGCGTGTTTATCTACGGATCTATTGTCGTCTTGTGGATTCTGAAACCCCGTATTGATCGATGGATGGGGGCCAAATAGCGGAATCGCGGCGGTTTTGGTTGTGGAGCATTGCCTTTTTAATGCTCTCCATGTTCGTGAGTATTGTGGTGGGCGAAGAGAAGCACGCACTAGGCTTTGATCCCTTGGGGATTCCATGGGTTCGAAACCTGTATGCCGGCCTGAAAATCGCACTGGGTATCGCGTACGTGCGGATCGTCGGCTTTCGCTGGGCCTGGGTTGCCGGACTGGTCGTTTTTGCCCTGCTCGTGCGCACGTTTGCCGAAGGCACGTTTACTGTCGCACTGATCGGAGCCGCCATGGCGTACCGCGTCATGCGGTGAAGTAACTTTTTTAAATGTTTAAACATACATATGGGATTCCGCCCTATATTTGCCCCATTAATGTTTAAACACACAACTATGGCCACTTGGACTATTGACCCCAGCCACTCTGAGATCGGATTTGTTGCACGCCACTTGGTAATTACCAAGGTTCGCGGACACT
Organism: Bacteroidota bacterium; assembly: GCA_041158165.1. Taxonomy (GTDB): domain Bacteria; phylum Bacteroidota; class Bacteroidia; order Flavobacteriales; family Schleiferiaceae; genus TMED14. The sequence continues at coordinate 735 of JBEBBW010000003.1, read as the reverse complement.
TTGGCGAGTACGCCGGCAACGTAACCTCGAGCGACGAAGCCCTTAACGACCTCAGCATTTCGTTTGAGGCCAATGTTGCGAGCATCAGCACGAAGAACGCCGACCGCGACAACCACCTGAAGTCGGCCGACTTTTTTGACGCCGACAACCACCCGAAGCTTGCCTTCGTGTCAAAGGGCGTGCGCCGCAACGGCAACGACCTCGAAGTGGACGGAGCTATGACCATCCGCGGCGTAGAAAAACCCGTATCGCTTAAAGTGGAAGTGGGCGGTATAGCCAAAGATCCCTGGGGCAACACCAAGGCCGGTTTGAGTTTTGCGGGAAAAATCAACCGCAAGGACTTTGGCTTGGCGTTTCACGTGCTCAACGAGGCAGGCGACCTGCTCGTGAGCGACGAAATCCAACTCGAGGGCGAAGTACAGCTCAAGCTCGAGGCCTAGTTGCTCGAAATCGACGATCAAGGCCACGTAGGATTCTACGTGGCTTTTTTATTCTACGCCTAGTATGCTTATAATGAGCCAATTAGGGCGACCATAAAATCTATGAGTATCTTTAGTGCATACCAACCCTAGTATGCGCAGCTTTTTACCCCTTGTCCTGGCCATCGGTTTGAGCCTTCCGCTCGCCGCACAGTGGACACCCAACACCGCACTGAATACGCCCGTTGCCACGGGAGCCACCGACGACCTTCAGGCCATTACAGGGCTGAGCGGCCGAACCTATGTTGTGATGTTT
>JBEBBW010000002.1:0-92356 GCA_041158165.1 Bacteroidota bacterium | reverse complement strand
GGCGCGAGGAAGAAGCGGTGACGCGCCTGGCACGGGTCGGTTACGACCGTGCGTTGGGCACGTTAGCCGGCGGATTTCCGGCCTGGCTCCGCGCCGGAAAAGAGGTGGATTACGTGGAAACCGTTACAGCAAATGAGTTGGAGGTACTGCTCAAGTCGAACCCGACAACCCCGGTGCTTGACGTGCGCCGGGCATCAGAGTACGCTAGCCAGCACTTGCCGAATGCGGTCAATGCGCCCCTAGATTACGTGAACGACAGCGCCAAGAAAGTGGACCCGTCGACGACGTACTATGTGCACTGCGCTGGTGGGTACCGTTCGATGGTGTTTATTTCGGTGATGAAGGCCCGTGGTTTCCACCATTTGATCAACGTCAACGGCGGAATGTCGGCGATTAAGGACCAAACCGGCCTGCCCTTGACCGACTACGTCGAACCCACCACTATGCTGTAGGGTTTCTGGGCTCCTGTTGCTTGTAGAACCGATTCGGAACGCTATATTTGCCGCCCCAAACACGGTGATTGTAGCTCAGCTGGTTAGAGCGCCGGATTGTGGTTCCGGAGGTCGCGGGTTCGAACCCCGTCATTCACCCCACGTTAAAAACCGAATGCCTTAGGTGTTCGGTTTTTTTATTTCCTTCGTTAGGAGAACCGTTTTTTTTTGGCAAAAACTGCGCGGATTGCGGTGAAGTTTTTCGCCCACCGCGTGGCGAGCATGCCAAATTTGACGTTAATTGAACGAATGTTAGAATCAGAACACGGGGTCTTGAGGATGCTTTCGCTCGACGGCGGGGGCATAAAGGCACTGTATTCCGCCAGTGTGCTGGCGGAATGGGAACGGCACATGCCTGGTTCGTGGACACAAAGGCTTGACTGGATTAGCGGAACCTCCTCAGGCGGAATTCTAGCCTTAGGCCTGGCTTCGGGGCATTCTGCAAGCGACCTCGCTGCATTTTTTGTAAATGAGGGACCTGCCATTTTTCCAGCGCCTCCCCGCGGGCTGCGCGCTGGGCTTCGTCAGCTACCTCAGACCCTTCGCCAACTACGATTACAGGGTAAATACGACCCCCGAATGCTCCACCGCGCACTGCGCTCCCTGTTCGGAGACCGCTGCATGGCCGACTTGGCTACTGACGTCAGCGTTGCAGCAGTAAACTTGACCACCGGGGAACATACCGTGTTCATGCGCAGTAGCCATCCGAACGTGCGCTTGGTTGACGTGGCGATGGCGACGGCGGCCACCCCCGGTTATTTTCCGCACCATAACCTCAATGGAGAATGGTATGCCGACGGGGGGTTGTGGGTGAATTCACCGACGCTGAGTGGCTTAATTCATGCGCTGCCCAAGGCGGGAACGCTAAATCAGGTCGAAATTGTATCGATCGGCACCGTGGAGCGCCCCGAGGGCTACCAAAGTTCGGGACCGCCTCGTTCGCTGCCGCAATGGATTCAGCGAATGCTCCACGCGTCGACCTATGGCCAAGCGGCACTTACCCACGACGCGGTAGCGACGTTTTTACCGCGGATTGCGCCGGTAACCCGCTATGTTCGGATTCCGCCGCCCGCCGTCCCTTGGGCCGAATTGGGTCCGGTCCGCATGGATACCACGCATCCCGCTGCCCTTGAATTTTTGAGCGCGAGCGGCAGGGCCGAGGGCGTGCGCCAGCTTCAGAATCCGTCGGTTCGCGCCTTCATCGCACTCAATGAACATGGCTGAGTTGGTTGTTTGGAACCTTACTTGGGTTCTTTTGCCCACGGCGATTGCGGGAGTTCTCCACATGCTGGCCGTTCGAGCCGACGTGGTCCCTACGCTCGCCCGTCCCATTTGGCGAACCGGATTTGGCACCAACAAAACGTGGCGCGGGGTGGTCGTGATGGCCGGCGGCGCCTCGGCTTCCGCCGCGCTGCTCGCGTGGATCATCCAGCCAACGCTACCTCTGGCGCCTTGGCTGTGGGGGGCGGGCTTGGGGCTCGTGTATGTTGCGGCAGAGCTCCCGAATTCGTGGATAAAGCGCCGAATGGGAATTGCTTCGGGTGCCCAAAGTGCGCGCTGGCCCTGGGTTAGCGCAATGGCGGACAAGCTGGATTCTGCGCTATTGGGCGCGGTCGTGCTCGCGCTGTTCGTTGCCCCGACGCCCACAGAATTTGGATTGCCCGCCAACGTTACGGCCTCGGAACTGTTCTTCGTGAGTCTTGGTACCAACAGCGGCGTGCACGCTCTGCTGTCGTGGGTGCTCGTGGGGCTCGGAATTAAAAAGAGTTTTTAAATGCTTCGCCACCTTCCCAACATACTGAGCAGCTATCGATTGATTGCTTTTCCGTACCTGATTTACCTCGTCGCCACAGGGGAGGAGTCGCTTTTTAGCGTACTCATTGTGGTAAACCTCGTGACCGACATCTTGGACGGCTGGATTGCGCGGCGCTTTAAGCTTCAGACCGATTTTGGGGCACAGCTCGATTCGTTGGCGGACTACGGTACCTACATAGCCGCATTTTATGGTTTGTATATATTCAAGCAAGCCGAGCTTGGCGACTGGATCAACCTTGCGTGGGCCTTCGCAGCATTTATTGCCGCTTTTCTCGCGCTGTCGTTTGCCAAGTTTCGCCGGAGTCCCAGCCTCCATCTTTACTCCACGAAAATCGGCGGCTACCTGCAGGGGTTTCTCTTTTTCACGCTGTTTACATGGGGATTTTGGGCGCCCTACTATGCTTTTGCCCTCCTGTGGGGCATCGCTTCGTTCGTGGAAGGAATGATTATTCTGCTCCTTTTGCCCGAAATGCGTGCCAACCAGCGCGGACTTTATTGGGTGCTCCGCAGCCTTCGGTAGCCAGCATTGCTTGATTCCGCCGGTTCGGTACCTTTGAAACCGATGCGCCGAAGCTTCCTTGCACTTCTCGGATTGGTCCCAGCGACCCTTTCAGCCCAGCTGGTCGGCTCCTATCAACCTGTGTACACCCAACCCACGCGGCTTCGCGAGCTCCAAGCGCAGCACGATACCGTAGTCCCACGCATCGGGGCGTTTGGGCTACCGCTGCCGGCCGCTGCGCGCTTTGGCTGGGAACGGGTTCAGCAAGATTCTGCCTACGCTTTTGACGCCGCGCGCACACTCTGGATGGACTACTACTGCCTTTTTGGCGACAGCCTTTGCGCCGATTGGGCGATGATTCGTTCACCGCGTGCGGTGCGCAACCGTACTGAGGCCCTCGTGCCCTGGAACCAAGTGCCGGTCCGGTCGTCGGTGCGCCCCATAGCGCAAGCTCGGCCAGAGTGGTCCCCCAGTGCCGCGTGGGCGAGCACTCCGCAAGGTGCCCCAGCGACCCAGCCCGCGGCCACCGTGAGTGAACTTCCGCCGAAACCCGAAGCGCTGCGCATCGTGGTGCGCTCTGGCGATAATTTTGGCGTACTGCAGCGCCGGTATCCGGGTGTAACCTTGAAGGAACTCTATGCTGCGAACAAAGGTTCTGACCGCATTTACCCAGGCCAAGTACTTAAAATACCCCGATGAAGCGTCAAAGTCCGTGGAGCACCTTGGTGGTGGTGGTGAGCTCGTTGGTCCTGCTTGCCGGCCTTTCGCTTTGGCCAGAAGCCTGGCGGCCCAGCGGGCTGAAATGGCCTGATAGCGCATGGCTCGACGTGGTGTATGGGGCCGACGCCGACTTGGCTGTGGTACCAGATTCCGCCACAGAAGCTGACGAATTGGAGCGTCCAGCGGGTGCCGAAGTCGGCCTTATCGAGTTTCCCGAAGGCGACACCTTGGGATTTGCCAAGTTTGCCCGTGCGCTTCGCGGCGCAGGCCAGCGCGTCGTTCGCGTGCTGCACTACGGCGATTCCCAAATCGAAGGCGACCGTATTTCAGCAGATTTGCGCGACGTGCTGCAGCAGCGCTACGGCGGAATGGGTCCGGGTCTGCAGGGCATGGATCCGTTTGTGCCCATGGCGAGCGTGGACCACCGAGCCAGCGGAAACTGGCAGCGCTACGCCTGCTTTGGACGGCCCAGCGACCGTGAGGCCAACGGCCTGTACGGCGTTCGGGGCATCGCCCACCGCTACCAGGGCGGTTCGGCAAGCATGGAATTCCGTGCGCGGAACTACGGCTACGATCGGGTGCGGCTCGCGCAGAAGCTGACGCTCTTCCTTGGCCCGTACGAGGGTCCGACCGAAGTCAAAGTATATTTTGAAGACAGCCTTTCCCACATTCGCTACTACAGCGCGGGCGATCCGTCGACCATGGAGTTTGTAGCCCCCAAGCCCATGGGCCGAGTGCGCGTGGAATTCAACGGCCAGAGTCCGCTGTGGTACGGAGCTGCCTGGGACGGAACGCGCGGCGTGGCGGTCGACAACGTGTCGATGCGCGGCGCAGACGGCCTCGGCTTCAAGCGCATTAATCCGCCGCACTTCGTGGCGGCGTTGCGTTCGGCCAATCCAGGGCTGGTCATTTTGCAGTTTGGCGGAAACGCTGTGCCCTACTTTAAGTCGTCGGCCGAGGTTGAGCGCTACGGCAAGGCCTTCGCACGCCAAATTGCCCTAGTACAGCAGGCGTTGCCCGAAGCGGACGTGCTGGTGGTCGGACCCAGCGACATGGCCCACAAGGTCGACGTCGACTGGCAAACCTATCCCTACGTCGACGAGGTGCGTTCGGCACTTCGCGAAGCAGCCCATGCCCAAGGCGCAGCCTTCTTCGATGTCTTTTCGTTCATGGGCGGAGCAGGAAGCATGAGCGACTGGGCCCAGCGAAATCCGCCCTTGGCCGGCGCCGACCACATTCACTTCACGCCCAACGGAGCCCGGAAGGTGGGGCGTGCTCTTGCGCTCGCGCTGCAGCAAGAACTTGACCGCCACCGAAATGCCGAATAATGTAGGTTGGAGGCGCTTGGGGCTGCTGCTGCTGTGCATGCAGTGCTTCGTGGGCGGGACCCACGCTGAAGGCCAAACCCCGGGTGCCAAGCCCAGCCCCGCAGTGCGGCCCGAGCTGTTTCTGCCCCGGGGGGACAGCAGCCTTGCAGAAATTTGGCATCAGCTCGATACGCTGGTGTACGAGGGGCGTGGCAGCATTAACGTGGTGCACCTCGGCGGTTCCCACGTTCAAGCGGGCATGCTCACCGACGCCATTCGCCGCGAGCTTCACGCGTTTGCCCCCGACGTTCACGGCTCGATTGGTTGGTTGTTTCCGTACCCCCTGGCGGGAACCAATGGTCCGCGCAGCGTCGCGGTGAAATCCTACGGTACCTGGGTGGGCCAGCGCTGTTCGGTTCCCCAGCACCGCGGCCCTTGGGGTTTTGCCGGAATTCGGGCGTACACGGCTGATTCTGCGGGGTTTACATTGGCGCATAAAGTTCTTCCGTTGCGCGCCACGTCGCTGCTGCTTTTTTACCCGGGTGCGGATTCTTTGAATCCGCCGAGCGTGGCGGGGCCAGTGCGCGAGGTGATTCGGCGCGCCGACGGCATCGAAGTGGTGTTTGAGCGGCCCATTGACACCGTGGTGGTGGGGTGGAAGCCGAGGGCCGGCCGCCGCGATACCCTGAGCCTTGAAGGTTTGCTGCTGCGCCCACAGGACCCCGACGGTATTCGCTACCATTCGGTTGGCGTCAACGGCGCTGCTACCCACAGCTACTTAAAAGCTGTGCGCTTCACCGAGCAGTTGCGCGAACTTCCGCCGGACCTCGTCGTGTTTGGCCTCGGTATTAACGACGCACACAAAGCCCGCGGCGACTTTGACACCCTTGCCTTTGAGCGGCGGTACGACAGCTTGGTGGCCGCGGTTCGCAGCGTGAATCCCCGCGCGGCGTTCATTTGGCTCACCAACAACGACGCCCTGTACCAAGGTGTGAATAATCCCCATGGGATCGTGGTTCAGCGCATCATGCGCCGCCTGGCGGTCAAGCACGACGGGGCAGTCTTCGACTTTTTTGCCGCCATGGGGGGCTACGGATCGGTTCGCCGATGGATGGCCAACCAGTGGGCGCGGCCCGACGGAATTCACCTTAGCCAAGTTGGCTACGAGGCTCAAGCAGCGTGGTTCGCACAAGCCCTGATCACGGCCTACCTTCGCCACCAAGAACTCAGGCCATGGTAGACGCACTTCTTGAGCTACTCCGCGCGGAAGCGAGCAAGCCCTGGACCTTCCTGGAGCTTGGTTTTTGGGTGTTCTTCGCGGTCGTCCTGATCGGATTTGCCGCCCTGGAGCGCCGTCTGGCGTTGCGCAACGCCTACCTGATGCTGGCGAGCTGGTTTTTTTACTACCACACCAGCCAGTGGTACGTCGTCCTGCTTGTGTTTGCGACCGCCGTGGACTACGGCGTCGGGCACGCCCTGCACCGAAGCACGAATACGTTGCTGCGCAAGGCGCTGCTCGCCGTAAGCATTGCCAGTAACCTTGGCGTACTCTTCTTTTTTAAGTACGCCTATTTTGCGGCCGACGTGTGGAACGACCTCACGGGGATGGCCTGGAATCCACAGCCTTTCTGGGCCGGCTGGAGCAACGCCCACCTGGGCACTGACTTCATCGAAGACGTGATTCTTCTGCCGGTTGGCATTTCGTTCTACACCTTTCAGTGCTTGAGCTACACGGTAGACATCTACCGCCGTAACCTCGAACCCGTCAAGCGCTTCACCGACTTTGCCTTTTACGTAAGCTTTTTTCCGCAGCTCGTAGCGGGGCCGATCGTGCGCGCCAGCGACTTTGTCCCCCAGCTGTACCAACCCTACGCCGTGACGCGTGCGCAGTTTGGCCTCGGACTCTTTTGGGTGGTCAACGGCTTTCTCAAAAAAGTCATACTCGCCGACTTTTTGGCGGTGCACCTCGTAGACCGCATTTTCAGCCAACCTACGCTGTACACCGGCTGGGAAAACGCCCTCGGCTTGCTGGCCTACACGATGCAGGTTTATGCCGACTTCAGCGGCTACACCGACATCGCCATTGGCATTGCGCTGTGGATGGGCTTCACGCTCGTGAAGAACTTTGATTCGCCCTACAAGGCACGCAGCGTCGCCGAATTCTGGAAGCGCTGGCACATGTCCCTGTCGAGCTGGCTTAAAGACTACCTCTACATTCCGCTCGGAGGCAACCGCAGCGGGTCCATCGCGAGCTACGTCTTGATTTTCGCGGGTCTTTTTGGCCTGGCCTGGTGGGCACCGACCTCGTGGGTGTCTTATGCTTTGGCCGGCTTAGTGCTGGTGTTCTTGCTGCTGTACCAGTTCATTCCAGCTTTTCGCCGCGGGTTCAATACCAACATTAACCTCTTGTTGACCATGCTGTTGGGCGGACTATGGCACGGCGCATCCTGGAATTTCGTGGTCTGGGGCGGCCTTAACGGCCTTGGCCTCGTGACCTACAAGCTTTGGTCTCGGGTGCGGCCCTACCGCGTTGAGGGCTGGGCACTTCGCGGGGTTGGAATTTTGGTCACGTTAGTCTTCATCACGTTCACGCGGATTTGGTTCCGTGCCCCGGACTGGGACACCGCCATGGCCATGCTCGACCAGCTCCTGACGTCGTGGGACGTAGCGCCGTCGGGCGCCATGCTCGCGGCGTGGTGGCGCCCTGCGGCCGTGCTCCTTCTCGGATTCGGCATCCACTGGATTCCGGAGCAGTTCAAGGACCGCTACCGCAGCCTGTTCGCTCAGATGCATCCCGTGCTCTGGGTCGCTGTAGCGGTGGCGTCGGTCCTCGTGGCCTACCAATTCATGGCAGCCGAGAGTCAGCCCTTTATTTACTTCCAGTTTTAGTAGCGTCGGTCGGCAGCGCTAAATCGGTGCGCATTCGCGCCCGTCGCCAGGACTGCACGTAGCCCTGGTACTGCTGGGCCATGTCGCGCGTCTTGCGGGCATAGTGTCCGCCAGGGCCCTTGGCGACCTGATCAACGTGGCCAAACCAGCGCGTGGGATCGTAGCCCTTCGCTTTGGCGCGCCGCATTGCGCCCTCTACCGGGGCAGGACCCGTGTTGTAGGACGCCATGACAAACGGCAGGCGCTGGTCGTCAGGCACTCCCCGGTTTTTCCAGAAGAGGTCTAAGTAGCGCAGGTAGCGAATTCCGACCTTGATGTTGGCCTTGGGGTTGTACAGGTCCACCGGGCCGCGGTTCATGCGCGTAGCCGTGGAGGGAAGGAGCTGCATGAGCCCCACCGCGCCGGCCGGAGACACAATGCCCGGATTAAAGCGGCTTTCGGCGAATATCAATGCATTGAGGGTGAAGCGGTCCCATCCCGAGTGGCCGACCAGCAGGGCGTCGAATGGCGATATCAAGCTGTCTCGGTCGCTGGGGCGCGGAATGGGTTTTTTCGCAAGCGCACCCCGTTGGTTGCGGCTGGCGCGACCGCGAACCAAGTCGTTCAGCTCGGCGAGCAGCAGCGTGTCGCTCGTGCGCACGGCCCAGTGAAAACTGCCCTTGGCCATCGACGTGCCGCGAACGCCCCAGGCGCGAGCCATGTAGTCGGGCATGATCCATTGCGCGGTGTCGAGGCGTGCAAAACGGAACATCGTTTGGGCGGCCGGCACCACATTCAAGCTGTCGGCTTCGAGTACCCAAAGGGGCTTTGGAAAATCACCCGGAATTTGAATGCTGGTTTTGGGCTTCACCGCCTTGCGCCGCGCGGACTTTTTCTTTTTTGAGCGCTTCGCGTCCGACGTCCCATTTTCGGGCTTTTTGCCTACTAGGGTCCAGCGGAAGGAGCGCACCGGTTCGGTTGCGGCCAATTCAAGCATTCCAGCTTCGGGAATGGGGCCGACGGCCACGTCGGCGGTTCCGAGTCGAACGGCCTCAAGCGCCTCTTTGACGGAGGAGGCGTACTGCCATTCGATGGGGTGGCCGGTGCGGCGGCCCCACCATTCGATGAGTTGCACGTCGTACCCAAGCACGCGTCCGCCCTCAAGCTGCATGACCCCGAGGTCGGGAACGACGACCACGCGCACCAGCCCGGCACTCCACGTGTCGTTCCATACGGCGGTCCGGTCGAGCTCGGTGGACGGATTCGGGGATCCGACCATGAACGAAACCGCCGCCAAGGTGAGCCACCAACGCCAGTGCTTGAACATGCCCCGAAGATCGGGCGCCTTGGCCGTACTTTTGCCACGAATTATGCTTGGGCTGAAACTTCCGACTGATCCGCGTTGGGCTCGCGCCGCCGAAATGAACCTTGGCGAGATCTTGACCGACCACGCGTACTGCGAGCAAAAGGCCGCGTCTACGGCGATTTCGCTCATGATTACCTACCCCGAGCTCAGCGAGTTGGTTACCGAAATGGCGGCACTCGCTCGCGAAGAAATGAGCCACTTTGAAATGGTGCACAAACGCATTTTGGAGCGCGGACTCACCCTTGGACGCGAGCGCAAAGACGAATACGTGGCGGCCGTGACGAAATTTTTTGCGCCCCACGGCAACCGAATGGTGCGCCTCGTGCACCGGCTCTTGATTGCGGCGCTGATCGAAGCCCGCAGCTGCGAGCGCTTTAGGGTGCTGAGCGAATCGATTCGCGACACCGAATTAGCCCAGTTTTATGGGCGCCTCATGGCCTCAGAGGCCAACCACTACACGATGTTTTTGACGTTCGCCCGTCGCTACGGTAACCGCGAAGAGGTCGATCGGCTCTGGAAGGAGCTGCTCGCCTTTGAAGCCAGCGTCGTCGCAACCTTTACCAACCCGGAACGCGTTCACGGATAACCCTCCCTTGATTATGGAACTATTGAAGAAAACTCCCTTATTTGACCAGCATGTGGCGCTCGGCGCCAAAATGGTACCTTTTGCGGGCTACGAAATGCCCGTTCAGTACGCTGGGGTTAGCCACGAGCACCATGTAGTGCGCAGCAAAGTGGGCATGTTTGACGTGTCCCACATGGGCGAATTTTGGGTGGAAGGCGCTGGCGCAATGGAATTCCTCAATTCGGTCACCAGCAACGATGTGGCCAAATTGACGCCGGGCAAGATTCAGTACAGCTGCTTGCCCAACGCTACGGGCGGTATCGTGGACGATTTACTGGTGTACTGTGTAACCGAAACCAAGTACATGCTCGTCGTGAACGCCAGCAACATGGCCAAGGACTGGGCTTGGCTTCAGCAGTTTGCACCGAAGTTCGACGTGGCTATGAGCGACGCTTCCGAAGGTACTGCCTTGTTGGCGGTGCAAGGACCGTTGGCCGCTCAAGCGCTACAGTCACTGACCAACTTGGATCTGTCGGCCATGACCTATTACACCTTTGGCATCGGTTCCTTCGCTGGCGCCTCCAACATTCTGGTGAGTGCCACCGGCTACACTGGCGCAGGCGGATTTGAAATCTACCTTCCCAACGCCCATGCCGCCGCCGCATGGGAAGCCATTATGAAGGCTGGAGCAGCGTTTGGACTGGAGCCCATCGGCCTGGGTGCGCGCGACACCCTGCGCCTCGAAATGGGCTTTTGCCTCTACGGCAACGACATCGACGACGAAACGTCGCCCATTGAAGCCGGCTTAGGTTGGATCACCAAGTTTACCAAGGAATTCACCAACTCTATGGCGCTGAAGGCCCAAAAGGAGCAGGGCGTAGCCCGCAAGCTCGTGGGCATCAAGTTGCTGGACCGCGGCGTGCCGCGCCACGGTTATCCTGTTGTGGACGCGTCAGGTGCGGCGGTTGGCGTGGTGACGAGCGGAACCATGTCTCCTTCGATCAACGAAGCCATCGGCCTGGCCTATGTACCCACGGCTTCGGCGGCACCGGGCAGCACCGTGTGGGTTGAGGTCCGCGGCAAGGCTCTGAAGGCTGAAGTGGTTACGCTCCCGTTCTATAAAGCCTAAGCTGAAATGACTGCACTGAAGCTCGACAACGTCGACCGCGAAATCCTGCGCCACCTGCTCGAGGACGCCCGCAAGACCTACACCGACATCGCCAAAGAACTGGGGGTTAGCCCAGGAACCATTCACGTCCGCGTGAAGAAGCTTGAAAAGGCCGGCATCATCAAGGGGGCTAGCCTTCAGGTCGACTACGAACAGTTGGGGTATGGGTTTATTGCATTCGTCGGGGTGTACCTGAGCAAGACGTCGGCCACCCACGAGGTGATCGATGAGCTCAAGGCCATTCCCGAGGTTACAGTGGCCCACATCGCCACAGGACGATTCGGAATTTTTGCCAAAATCCGGTGCCAAGACACCAAGCACGCCAAGGAAATCATCTTTAAGATCAGCGACATCCCCGGAGTTTCCAATACCGAAACCATGATTGCGCTCGAGGAGCCCATCAACAGCTCCAAGGCGCTGCTGACCCAAATTTTGCACCTCAACGATAACTAGTCGCTAGTAACTAGTTACGGGTTCATTAACTGCCGTACCGCGAAGCTCGCGGCATGCAGTCCAAATGCTGCGGGTATCCAGGCGCTGGTACCGTAAAATGACTTTTTGAAGTTGCTACCGTCGGTGAGCCGCACGCTGTCTTTGTTGGCGTGCTCGCTGCTGAAGACCACGTGAAACCCGCCGCGAATGCCGTATTCCTTGGCTAAGCGCTTGCGCACGTGCTTGGCAAACGGGCAGTTGCGGCTTTCCTCAAGTCGCGCAATCTCGATTTTGCTGGGGTCCAGGCGTCCGCCAGCCCCCATAGAGCTGATGAACGGAATCCCCTCGCTCAACGCCGTTGCGATGAAATTCAGCTTGGGCTGAACGCTGTCGATGCAGTCGAGCGCATAATCCACGTTTGCGGAGCGCATGAGCGCCCGCATCGCCTCGGGGTCCAAAAACGTATCAATGGCCACTACCTCGCACTCGGGATTAATATCGAGGATGCGGTCCCGAATCAACCAGGCCTTTTTCTGGCCGTGGGTGCTGCTCAGTGCCTGGAGCTGTCGGTTGCGGTTCGTGGGATCCACCACGTCGCCGTCCACAATCGTCAATTTGCCCACGCCGGCCCGCGCTAAGAATTCCACGGCAAAGCTGCCCACGCCCCCGAGGCCCACGACCAAAACGTGGGCCCCGAGCACGCGCGATAGGGCCTCGGGCCCAACCAGGAGTTCGGTACGCTCAAGCCAGTGCGGAATCATCGCCGCAAAACTAGTTACTAGTAACTAGCTAGTGGTACGCCTTGCGGCTCACGCCCGCGATGTGCTTGGCTAAGCGCATCACCTGGCGCGTGTAGCCGTACTCGTTGTCGTACCACACGTACAGCACCGCGTTGCGGCCGTCGGCATGCATCAAGGTCGCCTCACTGTCTACAATCGAGCAGCAGGAGTCGCCGACGATGTCGCTTGAAACCAGCTCGGGGCTGGTGGAGTACTTAATTTGTTCCACGAGCGGACCGCGGTAGGCCGCCGATTTCAGTGCAGCGTTGAGCGCATTGCGGTCCGTACCCTTCGACAAATTGAGTTTCAAAATGGCTAGCGAGCCGTTGGGAACGGGAACGCGAATCGCATTGCTCGTGAACTTTGCTCCCAAGCCCGGAATGGCCTTGTCGATGGCGCTTCCGGCCCCCGTCTCGGTGATCACCATGTTGACGGCAGCGGCGCGGCCACGGCGGTACTTCGGGTGCATGTTGTCTACCAGGTTCTGGTCGTTCGTGTAGGCGTGAATCGTCTCGATGTGGCCCTGCTCGATCCCGTACTGGTCTTGCATCACCTTGAGCACGGGCACGATGGCATTGGTCGTGCACGACGCAGCCGAGAAAATGCGCTCGTCGCCCCAGTTTTGATTGTGGTTGACGCCAAATACGATGTTCGGAATGCCTTTGCCCGGGGCCGTGAGAAGAACCTTGGTGCAGCCTTTCGACGTGAGGTGGCGGGCCAATGCTTCGCGGTCGCGGAATGCGCCCGTGTTGTCTACCACCAGCACGTTGGTCAAACCGTATTGGGTGTAGTCGATGTCCTCGGGCTTGGCGGCATTGATGAGCTGCACGGGCCGGCCGTTCACGATAAGGGAATTATTGGCGGAGTCGGCGGTAACGGTACCGGGGAACGGGCCGTGAATCGAGTCGACGCGCAGGAGGGAGGCGCGCTTTTCAACGTCTTCAGCGCCGCTGCCGCGCACCACAATAGCGCGCAACCGAAGCTGTTCGCCCCGTCCCTCTTGGGCAATGAGCTCGCGCGCAACCAATCGACCGATGCGGCCAAATCCATACAAAACGACATCTACCGGGGCGGCCGCGGGGTTCGCCTTTTGGCTGAAGTCCACGAGCTTGGCCTGCAAGAATGCCTTGCGGGTTAAAAACGCGGCGGCTTCGCGGCGCCATTCGGTGGCAAGCCGTCCTAGGTCCAGTGAGGCGTTCTGTACACCGAATTCATAAATGGCTTGGGCCATGCCTAAGCTGTCGTCTACCGTGATGCGTTCCTCGGCCATGACCATGGCATGTTCGTGGGCGTGAAGTACTTCAGAGGCGCGCTGGTCGAGGAGGGACTGCCGAAAAAGTACGACTTCGACGTTACGGTCGTAGTAGAGGTCGTTGGTGATTTTGAGCAGGTCGGTGGCCGATTTTTCAAGCGCAATGCGCGCCTGAACGGACGTCGGGTAGGCGTTCGCGGTCGGATTCATCAAGGGTTGGTTTTAAGGTTGGGGTTGTGGCGCAAAGGTACTTTGGCACGAGGCCCGACTCAAGCCAATTTCATGCAATTTGTATTTGGTAAGCGGCGGAATTCCAGGAAATTAAAAAAGCCGGTTTTGCGTATTTTGGACACTTAGTCCACGCAAAACCGGCTGTACCCTCCAGGGCGCACCGCGTTTACAGCGCGAAGGCAAATACCTCGGCGCGGCCGTTGGGTCGGTAGCCTTGAATGAGTACGCCGTCGCCCGGGCCAAGTTCACCAAGGATTTTGGCGACTTCGTCGGCGCTTGACACCAATTTGTTGTTCAGCTTCACCAAAATGAAGCCTGCGGGCACTCCGGCAGCGGCGAGCTTGCCATTGCCCGGGTCGGTGATCTTGACTCCAGAACGCAGTCCGAAACGAGCCTTGTCGTTGGGCGTCAGCGCGTCAAACGTAGCGCCAAGTGACGCCAGCGAGGCCACATCGTCTTTCTTGAGTACGTCGGTGTTGCCTTGGCGGTTGCGTAGCGTTACGTTAAACGTTTTTTCCTTTCCGTCGCGCAGCACGACTACCGTCATTTTGTCGCCGGGACGGCGGCTGCCGATGACTTCGAGCAGTTCCGACATTTTCTTCACGGCTTTGCCGCCGGCTTGCACGAGGATGTCGCCCTTTTTGATTCCGGCCTCGGCCGCCGCACCGCCTTCAGTCACGTCAGAGAGGTAAACCCCTTGGGTTTCTTTGATGTTCAACTCTTTGGCCAGTTCCGGCGTGATGTCGGCAATGTTGACTCCGAGGTAGGCCCGCTGTACGACCCCGTACTTCGTGAGGTCGTCAACGACCTTGCGCACGATGTTCGCCGGAACGGCGAAGCTGTAGCCTTCGTAGCTGCCGGTGCGCGTCGAAATGGCGGTATTGATGCCGATCAAATCTCCGCGCGTATTGATCAGCGCGCCGCCGGAATTGCCGGGGTTTACGACGGCGTCGGTCTGAATGAAGGCCTCGATCGCGGACTGGTTGTCGATGATGTTGATGCTGCGGCCTTTGGCGCTGATGATTCCGGCCGTCACCGTGCTGTTGAGGTTGAAGGGATTGCCTACCGCGAGCACCCATTCGCCCAGGCGAACCTCGTCGCTGTTGGCAAAGGCCAGCGAGGGCAAATTCTCGGCCTCAATTTTTAGGACGGCCAGATCGGTGGTGGGGTCGACGCCCACCACCTTGGCCACGTACTCTTTGTTGCTGTTGAGGCTGACTTTGACCTCCTTAGCCTTGTCGATGACGTGGTTGTTGGTGACGATGTAGCCGTCGGGGCTAATAATCACCCCGGAACCGGAACCTTGAACAATGCGCGGCTGCATTTGGGGCGTTTGCCCGAATCCAAAAAAGAACTCGTTAAACGGGTTAAACGTGTAGCCCTGTTCCACGGCTGTTTTCACGTGGACTACGGCATGCACGGCCGTTTCGGCGGCGGCGCTGAAGTCGGTGGAGGTAACCAACGCCGGACGGTCGGCCACGAAGCGGCCGGTCGACTCGGACCACATCGATTGGGGTCCGGTGGGCGTACTGAAGGCGTCGTAGAGCGCGGCACCGCCGAGTCCGGCAGCCAGTGCGACGCCAGCGAAGGCGGCAAAAACTTTGGGTTGGGTCATGACGTACTGATTTTAGCGTTAAATGACGGCAGGTGCGGATTCAAAAACTGTTCCACGGCCTACATTCGCAGTATGTTCCGACGATTTGTCAAGTACCACGGCAGCGGCAACGACTTTGTGGTTGTTCGCGGCGCCTTGGATGCCGTTTGGCCTGCCATTTTGGTCGCGGAACTCTGCCACCGCCGATTCGGTGTGGGGGCCGACGGATTCATGGTAGTGGGGCCCGTGGACGGAGCGGATTTTCGCGTCGACTACTACAACGCCGACGGAAATTTGGGTTCGCTTTGCGGAAACGGTTCCCGATGCGCCGTAGACTTTGCCCGTACTCAGGGTCTGTTTTCGGGAAGCACGTGCACCTTCGTGGCGGCCGACGGACTACACCGCGCCACCTGGCACGAAGGCGGTCGCGTTTCCGTGGGTTTTGCGGATGCCCCCAATCCGGTGGCGCAGCACGGCGGTTGGTTTGTGGACACCGGTTCACCGCACCACGTAATCCCCACCGCCGAACTCGATGCGGTCGACGCGGTGGAAGAGGGGCGGACCCTTCGCTACGGGGCCTACGGTGCGGCCGGAGCCAACATTAATTGGTTGAAGCAGGAGGGCGGCGAGGCCTGCGCGATGCGCACCTACGAACGGGGTGTAGAAGACGAAACCCTCAGCTGCGGCACCGGCGCGGTGGCCGCTGCCCTGGTGGCCCACCGGCTTTGGGGCCTAAAGAGCCCCGTTCAGCTCTCGGCCCCGGGCGGCCTCCTCGAGGTGGCCTTCACCGCCCATTCCGAGGGATTCACCGACATCGTACTCACAGGGCCCGTGGCCCGCGTTTTTGACGGAGAATGGAAGGCCTGAGCCTGCGCGCCCTGGAACCCGAAGACCTTGATTGCCTGGTTCGCTGGGAGGCCGACCACGTCAACGCGGGGCTGCGCGTGGCGCCCTACAGCCGATCGGTACTGAAGCGCTACCTCGATGAGTCGCACCGCGATTTTTGGGAAGCCGAGCAAGTGCGTTTTGTCCTTACCAACGAACGGGGTTCGGCGCTCGGACTTTTTGATGTCTTCAACGCCCAGCCGGTGCACCAGCGCGCCGAGGTGGCGGTGCTCGTCGATCCCGCGTTGCGAAAAAGGGGGTTGGCGAAAGAAGGGCTCCGGCTTGTGGAGCATTGGGCTTTTGGCCGCGCCGGACTGCGCAGCTTGTACGCTGAAGTGTTTACCGACAATACGGCGGCGCTGCGGCTTTTTGCGTCGAGCGGCTACGAGGCTTCAGGGCGGCTCAAAGCGTGGTACCGCGTGGGACGTGAATTTCGCGATGTGGAACTTCTTCAACGCATGAGGTCGTGAGCCAGCGTTCCCGCAAGTCGCGCCGCATTCGCCCCTGGTGGCTCGCCGGGGTTTTTGCCCTGGCCGCGGCCGTCGTGGGGCTTTGGCCTTCACAGGACTTTAGTTCCGAACCGGTGTCGGTGCGCGTGCCCAAGGATTCCACCCGGGTGCTGGAGGTGCTCGACAGCGTGGCGAAGCAGAACCCCAAAGCCCATTTGAACCTCTTGCGTTTTGGGGCCAGGCTGCAGGGGAACTTTCAGGTTCCGCGCGGTTACTATGAAATTTCGCCAAGCGACCCGTGGTGGCGCAGCCTGCGGCGCCTGAAAATGGGCTATGAAACGCCGCGCTCGCTGGTGGTGCGCGGCTACCAAGGGCGTGCAGCCCTGGTGGAGCGCCTGGCGACCACGTTTTTTGAACCTGCCGACGAGTTGGATTCCGCGCTGTTTGGGGGCGACAGCATTGTGCCGGTGCTGCCCAATACCTACGAAGTCTACGCGTCGCTCACGCCAACCGAAGTTGCCGAGCGCATGGGGCGCGAATTCGACGCTTTTTGGAATGCGCAGCGCTGCACTGCCGCGACGGAACTCGGACTTAGTCGCTACGAAGTGGCGGTGCTGGCGAGCATCGTTCAGGCCGAATCCAAGGAGCCCTCGGAGTGGCCCCGCATCGCTGGAGTGTACCTGACGCGCTTGAAGCAGGGTAAGCGCTTGGAGGCGGATCCTACCGTGGTCTACGCCGTGCTCGATCGCGGTCTGGCTGAAGCGCCCATTCGCCGTGTGACGGGCGCCATGCTTCGGGTTGCGCACCCCTTCAATACGTACCGGAACAAAGGCTTGCCGCCGGGGCCGCTGGCTACCGTGCATCCGCCGGTGATCGACAGCGTGCTGGCGTCGCGGGCCACCGGTGAGCTCTTTTTTTGTGCGAACCCCGCCAAACCGGGATTTCACCTCTTTTCGAAGAGCTACGCAGAGCACCTGCGCAACCGCAGCCGCTACCTCAAGGCCATTACCCGCTAGGCCTGGTTGAGGCCCAGCTGGGTATTGGTGAAGAAAATGGCGCCGTCGACGGCGTCGCACAAGACCACTGCGTCGCGCTGGACTTCGCCGCTCAGGAGCTTTTTGGCCAAGTCATTCAGGATGCGTCGCTGTACCGTGCGCTTGAGTGGGCGTGCGCCAAATGCCGGATCAAATCCTTCGGCCGCCAACGCGTCCACAGCTTCAGGTGTGAATTCGATCGTGATTTCTTGCTCGCTGAGGCGCTTTTTGACCTCGTTGAGTTGAAGCTGCACGATGCGGCGCACGTGGGCTTCGCCCAGGGGATGGAAGGTGATGACCTCGTCGATGCGGTTCAGAAACTCGGGGCGCAGCGTCTTGCGAAGCAGCTGCTGCACCGCCTCGGGGCCTTCGCCGTCCAGCAAGAGGTCCGAACCAAGGTTGCTGGTCATCACCACCACGCTGTGGGTAAAGTTGACTGTGCGCCCCTTGCCGTCGGTTAGACGGCCGTCGTCGAGCACCTGAAGCAGCACATTAAACACTTCGGGGTGCGCTTTCTCGATCTCGTCGAGCAGCACCACCGCGTAGGGGCGCCGGCGCACCGCCTCGGTCAACTGCCCGCCCTCGTCGTAGCCAACGTAGCCCGGAGGCGCTCCCACCAGTCGCGACACGCTGTGCCGCTCCTGGTATTCACTCATGTCGATGCGCACCATCGCTTGCTCGTCGTCAAACAAAAACTCGGCGAGCGCGCGGGCCAGTTCCGTTTTACCGACCCCAGTGGGTCCTAAGAACAAGAAGGAGCCGATCGGCCGCTTGGGGTCGCCCAAGCCGGCGCGCGCCCGACGCAGCGCGTCCGACACCGCTTCGATCGCCTCGTTTTGGCCCACCACGCGTTGGTGCAGCTCGTCTTCGAGCCGCAACAGCTTACTTCGTTCACTTTCGAGCATTTTGCTCACGGGAATTCCCGTCCAGCGCGACACCACCTCGGCGATGTCCTCGGCACCCACCTCTTCTTGGACCATGGCGCGGCGTTCCGAGCGCATCGCGTCGAGCGCAGCCAGTCCGTCGGTGATCGCCTGCTCGGCCGCCGCGAGCTTGCCGTAGCGGATCTCGGCCACCTTGGCGTAGTCGCCGTTGCGCTCGGCCTGTTCGGCCTCGAGCTTGAGGCGTTCCGCGTCTTCTTTGGCGCGCTGGATGCGTTCTACGGCCTCTTTTTCGGCGGACCACTGAGCGCCGAGCGCACTGCGTTTTTCGTTGAGCGCGGCGAGTTCCTGCTTCAGTAAGTTCAGTCGCTTCGGGTCGTCTTCGCGCTGAATCGCTTCGCGCTCAATTTCGAGCTGAATGATCTTGCGGTCCAGGTCGTCGAGTTCCTCGGGCTTCGAGTTGATTTCAAGGCGGAGTTTGGACGCCGCCTCGTCCATCAGGTCAATCGCCTTGTCGGGCAAGAAGCGGTCGGAGATGTAGCGCTGGCTGAGCAGCACGGACTGCACCACCGCTTCGTCCTTGATGCGCACCTTGTGATGGCCTTCGTATTTTTCTTTGATTCCGCGCAAGATGGCGATGGAAGCCTCGGTGTCGGGCTCTTCGACCAGCACCTTTTGAAAGCGGCGCTCCAGGGCCTTGTCTTTTTCAAAGTACTTCTGGAACTCGTTCAAGGTCGTCGCGCCCACGCAGCGCAGTTCGCCCCGGGCCAAGGCCGGCTTGAGGATGTTGGCCGCGTCCATCGCGCCTTCTCCGCCGCCTGCACCCACCAGGGTGTGAATTTCGTCGATGAAGAGAATGAGTTCGCCCTCGGCGTTGGTCACCTCTTGGACGACCGACTTGAGGCGCTCCTCAAACTCGCCTTTGTACTTGGCGCCGGCAATCAGGGCGCCCATGTCGAGCGAGAAGATCTTCTTGCCCTGGAGGTTCTCGGGAACGTCGCCCCGCACGATGCGGTGGGCGAGGCCCTCGGCGATGGCGGTTTTACCTACGCCGGGTTCGCCGACCAAGACCGGATTGTTTTTCGTTCGGCGCGACAGGATTTGCAGCACCCGACGAATTTCGTCGTCTCGGCCGATGACGGGGTCGAGCTTGCCGGTCTCGGCGCGTTCGTTGAGGTCAATCGCGTACTTCTTTAGTGCTTGGTAGCTGCCTTCGGCCGACGCAGACTGCGCTTTTTTGCCTTGGCGGAGCTGGGCAATGACGTCGGTAAATTCCTTTTCGCGGAAGCCGGCGTCCCGAAGGGCTTGCCCCATGGCGTCGCTGGCAGTCCCCAGTCCCAGGAGGACGAATTCCAAGCTGACGTAGTCGTCGCCAAATTTTTTAGCCGCAGCGGCGGCGTGGGCTAGGGCAGACTGAGCGGTGCGGCTGAAGTAGACGTCGCCGCCTTCGACTCGGCCTTGCTTCGCCAGGAGCGCCTCGGCCGTTCGAGCCAGCACGTCGGGGGCTATTCCGGCCCGACGCAGCAAGTCTTCCATCAAGCTTCGGTCCGATTCCAACGCACCGAGCAGAATGTGGGCCGATTCAACGGCCTGGTGCCCGCGCGAAACCGCCAGTTGCTGGGCGGCCTGCAGGGCAGATTGGGTTTTTAACGTAAGGTTGTCCATACGCCGTAGACCTGCTCAAGCCCTGTGCCCTAGCGCCTTAAACGACAAAAAGGCAGTGTTTTGTGCAAACAACTGCCTTTTTGGCTCAAAGTGCGCTCCAGGCGCGGAATGCTACCGGACGAAACGGCGGGTGTAGGACTGTCCGTTCCACTCGATCACCGCGTTGTACAAGCCTGCAGGGAGTTCTGCCGTTTCCCACTCCATGCGAACGAGGCCGCCGCTGTGCTCGAAGTTCTGGCTGAACACGGGCTGACCCAGCATCGTGTACACGGTAAGGCGCAAGGTTCCGCCCTCGTTAGACTGGAAGTCAACACCTGCGGTGCCGCCAGCCGTGGGGTTTGGACTCACTCCGCCCAAGAAGGCATCGCCGAGGCTCGCTTCAGGCACCCCGATGTTCAGGATGTCGGCTGGCGTGCCAAGGGGTGCGCGCTGCAGGCAGAAGTTGTCGATCGCCCAACCTTCGTTCACAATAGTGTAGTCCGAGCCGAAGCGGAACCGGAATACCAGCGTACCGCTGTTGTCGGCCGTGAAGTTGATACTTGACGGGGTCCAACCGTTGGTGGTGCCTGACCATCCCGGACGGATGTTGTCAAGACTCGTCACGTGCACCGTGTTGTACCACTTGCCTGAAGGAAGCACGTTGCCCAGCGTGTACCAGTTGATGCCACCGTTGTAGGACCAGTCGATGCTTCCGCCGTCGTGGTACTGTTCCGAGAACATGTTGTGGTCAAACTTCATGGTGTACACGACGTTGCTGTCGAGCACAAAGAAGGGCGTGTGAAGCGAGCTGCGGCCCATCGGTGTGTAGTTCGAGGAGAGCTTCGTCATCCATGCTTTGGTGCCGCTTGCCGCACTGCTGATGACCGTCTGACCAGGGGTTCCGAACTCCCAGTCGTGGGCGGCCGTCTTCACGCTAGAGTGGAGGGGAAGCCAGGCGGCTTTTGACGCGTCCTCAAAGTCGTTGCAGTACCCTGTGGCGTCGATGTAAATTTTGTCAGACACAGGGAAGTTCAAGCACAGTTGGTCGTCGGCCACCAGGTTGTCTTGCTTGCCGTTGGGCGTAGACGTTTCAACGCAGATGCTGTAGGTTCCTGCGCCGTTGTTCAGCCAAAGTTGGCTGAATTCGTGCCAGCGTCGGCCTCCGCGGGGGAGAGCCGGCGAAAACGTCAGGGTGTCGTAGGTGGTCCACGCTCCGTTGTTCACCTTGTAGCGAACGAGAATCGAACTAACCGGCTTGGCTCCCGTGTTTTCTAGATAAACTTTGACCGTTGACGTCTGATCGGGTACAATCAAGTACTCCTTGGTGTCAATGTTAATGGGAGCCATTGAATTTTGGGGCGGAACGTAGATCTGTACGTCGTCAATGGCCCATCCGCGCGACGAGTTGCCTGCACCGGCACCCATGCGGAAGCGCAGGTTGAGCGGGTTTGCACTGAAGTTCCACAAGGACAGCGGAATGGTGGAGGTGATCCACTGATTGCTGCTGTTGCCGGCCCATCCAGGTTGGTTACCGAGGTTGACAATACCTGCCGAACCGTAGCTCGAACCGTACCAGTTGGTACCAATATTGGCCGTAGCGTTACCGAGAGTGCGCCACGTTCCGTTGAGCAGGTATTCTACGTTACCGCCGTCACCGGGCGCAAAATCAAAGATGTGCTTGAAGCGAAGTTCGGCACCCATGATGGTGTCGAAATTGGTCAATGGGGGCATGCGAAGGTATTCGGTGTTGTTGCCCTTGTAGTTCTGATTAAGCCCCGTCATCCACGCTTGGGTGCCGGAAGCAGCAGTCCATCCTTGGCCTACCGTACCCATTTCCCACATTTGAAGCGTTCCGGTTCCGCCGGTGCCGTAGAAGGAATACTCGTTTCCGACACAGTTATCAAACGTTACCGGTCCAAATGGAATCATGGCGCTCGTGTTGCCGTTGGTGACGCGCACTGCGGTATCGTTACGGCTAAATCCGTCTCCGGCAAGCGTAGTCCAGGCCTTGATTTCAAGGTCGCCTTCCCAATAGGTCACGGGAGTGGTTACGGTCAACGTGGCCTCGGCTCCCACTGCGATGCTCGGCACCGTGTAGGTGTAGGTATTCGTCGAACTTGGCGAACATAGGTCGGTGACTTTAACCGTTACTGGAACGTTTGTTTTGGCCTGTTTTCCGTAGTTGCGGACCTTGAGAATTAAATTCTGGGGTGTAGTTAGAAATACGGTGTTCGGCGGTGAAGTGATGGCCGTTACCCCCACGTCGTTGTTGGGGCGGTCGTAAATCAAGATGTCGTCAATGGCAATGTCTGCAAGTGATCCCGCTGCAGTCTTACCTGCGACAAAGCGCAGTTTGATCGTCTGGCCGGCGTAGGCGGTAAGGTCGACCATTTGGTGGCGCCAATCGTCGGTATTTGCCGTCTGCTGTTGGCCGGTAAGCACAGAAGCAGTCAGGGTAGTCCACGTGTTACTACCCGACGGTACCACCTGAACGCCAAGTGAAGCGATGTCGGCTCCGAACATGTGGTACGAAAACGAAATAACCGGTGTGGTCATGCCCGTAAGGTCAATACAGCCTTCTTGCTGGAACAGGGCGAAGGGGCTGTTTGCGCCATAATTTCCTTCGGCATAGATGTAGTTGCCCTTGCGCGCCGTAGACCAGCGCGGACCAGTGTTCGGGGTAGGCGTAAGATTGGAACCTACCATGAACGCGTACTCGCTGCTGT
Source organism: Bacteroidota bacterium (assembly GCA_041158165.1). Lineage (GTDB taxonomy): Bacteria > Bacteroidota > Bacteroidia > Flavobacteriales > Schleiferiaceae > TMED14. Next base: position 69,650 of record JBEBBW010000002.1, on the reverse strand, counting down.
TGGAGGCGGGAGAAGCAAACCAACCCGACGTGGCAAAGGTTCCTGGGTTGGCCGTGGTGCCGTTGCCCGGAGTCCATCCTGGACCATCAAAGTTTAGGAAGTACGGGAACGAGGTGATGGGCTGAATGTGTTCGATGGTGATTGGCCCAATGCTGTCATTGCTGTGCTGGCCGTCGTTGGCGAGTTCAGCCCAGATATATACTTGGAAGTCAGTGTAGGCGCTAAGGTTGGCTTTAGGGACAAAATTGTAGGTCAACGTATCACCCAAGTTAAAGGTTCCGTTAATGGTGTCTCGCGAGATGACCGTAACCCCAGTGTTGAGATTTTTCACTGAGAACGCAAGCGGAATTTTCGTCAACGTCTGAGATCCTTCGGTCCGAACCAAAACACGAACGTTTTCTTGGTTGGTGTACGTACAGAAACCGTTGCGTGGACTGAACGACTCAAGCAGGTTGATGTCGCGCACGAAGGGCTGAAAGATCTTGATGTCGTCAATTGCCATGTCTCCGCGGTCGTTCGTGGCCGTGTTGGACTTGAAGCCGACGAAGCGCAGCCGCACGTACTTGCCCTTGTAGGGATTCAAGTTGAGGAAGGCCTTCTTCCAAGCTTCCGTATTGCTGCGTTGGGTTTGGCCGACGATCAGGGCTGCGCCAATAACTCCGTTGCCGGTGGTAAATCCGGTGCCGGTATCGATGTCGATGCGCAAGTTGCCCATGTGTGCACCAAACTTGTGGTAGTAGAATTCGGCGGCGACGTGAGGGAGGTTGTCGAGCTTAAAGCAGGGCGTGATGAACAGCGTGTTGTTACCCGAGGTGCCCTGTGAGGCTTCGGTGTACAAGTACTTGCCCCCACCGGTGGTATGGTCGCCTGCAGGACCAGTGCCGAATGTGGCGGTGGGACCAGTACGAACCGACCATCCGAAGCCGGCCGTGAGCGGACTCGGACTGACTTCGTAGTTGCGGCCTGCCGGAGGGTTTCCAAGTGGGAACACCCCTCGGTGCGTCGTGCCCGAAGTTCCTGCGCCGGTACCGGCCATCCAGTAAAAAGCTTCGAAGTTCTCAAGGTACGGGAACTGCGTGACCACAAACGGGAAGCTGTTCGGAAGCGACGGTCCACACACTGCGGGGGGCGACGGGTCGCGCCAGAATGTGTTGAATGTCACAGCCGCTGCCGTAGAAGGGGACCTCACAGTGTTTTCGTCGCAGGCGCAGTCGTAAGCAATCACGTACCAGTCGACCGTGTCGCCAACCACGAGGTTGGTGAACGTGTAGGTGTACTCCGAAGAGTCTGGGCAGTTTGCCGTGTTAATTGCGGTCATGTTCAACCAGTTCCATGGACCGTTGTTCAAGCGGTAGTGCAGTACAACCGAGTCCATGCCCGACTTCGGGAGCACTTTATCGGTTGCCCGGAGCCGAATCTCCTCAGAAGCTTGGTAGCGTGCGCCGATGGGCTCTTTTCGCGGATTGAGGTTCCACTTGATGATGGGCGGAATGAGCTCACATGGGGCCGCTTCAACTTTCACGTTGTCAATGAACCAGCCAGCCGTCTGGGCCGTTCCGCTCGGAACGCGGTACTGGAGGGCAAATCGAACCAAAACTTGCGAAAATCCGGTGCCGGTGCCAGATGGTCCGCTGCCCGCAATACTGGAAATGTCGAATACTTCGTTTGCCCACCATCCGTTTGTTGGTGCGATACCTTGACCAACGGTTGTGGCTCCGCCCCAATACGGTGAGGTAGCGGAGTTGGCATACATGACTTCGTTTACGTACCCCAAGGTTGCAAAACTGGTACTGGATCCGCGGTAGTGGGTACCACTTAGCGTCGTCCAAGTGGCGCCGTTGTTGGTGGAGACGCTGATGTACCCGCGCTGACCGAAGTGAATTTTGCCGATGTGGTCGAACGAAAGACGCACAAAGGAGTTGCCAACCGTTGAAAAGGCGAGGGTTTGAAAATAGACCGTGTCTTGGGGCAAGACGTTAGCATGGTAGCTGTGCGTGCCGCTAACGCTCAAAGCGCTTGTGTCGTTCCAAAACGGACTGGGGCCAGGCTGCGTATGGAAGGTGGTGACGTTGTGCGGAGGCGAGTCAAAGTCTTCAGAATATACCGTGGTAACTTGCGCTTGTGCACTGATTATCAGTGCAGTTTGCGCAATGAGGGCAAGACCAAGGCGGCGTAGTAAGTGCGTCATAGTAGGCGTTCGTTCTCGGTTGGGTATAAACCTAGAACTTCAAATATACGAGAAGTCGCCGAAGCTAGTGCTTAACGTACGTTCAGCCGAAGCAGGGATTCACCATTTAAAAAGCCCTCTAGGCGATCTCCCGCCGCCACGGGGCCTACCCCGGCGGGGGTTCCGGTGAACAAAATGTCGCCTTTTTTCAGCGTGAAATGCTGGCTTACAAAAGCGATGATGTGTTCGACCGAATGAAGGAAGTCGGCCGTATTGCCTCGCTGAACTTCAATGCCATTTTTTTCTAACCACAATTCGTGGGCGGCCGGTTCGCTTGGGATGGGAAGCCAGGTTCCGAGGACCGCGCTGCCGTCAAAGCCTTTCGCGCGTTCCCAGGGTAAACCCTTGTTTTTGAGCTGGGTTTGAAGGTCGCGTGCCGTGAAGTCGAGGCCAACCGTCATGGCATCGAGGTAGCTGTAGGCGAAGCGCGGTTCGATGTACTTGCCTACTTTGGCAATGCGAACCACCCACTCGATTTCGTGGTGCACGTCGTGGGTCCAAGGCGGAATCACAAACGGATTTCGGGGCGGAAGCAGCGCGGAATCGGGCTTGCAAAAAATTACCGGTTCCTCGGGAATCGCGTTGCCCAGCTCTTCGGCGTGGGCGCGGTAGTTGCGTCCGACACAAATTATCTTCATGACTGGCGCAGCCTAATGGCCGTGAGGATTTTCTTCGTAAACAACGGAAAATCGGCATTTTGCAGCCAGGAATAGTACCCTGGGTCCTTCAGGAGCACATGGCTTACGCGCTGGCCCTTGTACTTGCCGAAGCTAAACTGTTCGTGTCCTTGCTCGTCAAACGTGATGAATCCTGCGAAGTCGGCCGCTTTGTGCATCGTGCTGAAGTCGCTGAGGGCCGGGACCTCTTGGGGGAGGTCGGGATAGCGTTCGAGTTGCGCACGAAGCACCTCGTAGGTTGCGCGCACGTCGGCCTCGGCGGTATGGGCGTTTTCGAGATCTGCTTGGCAGTAAAATCGGTAGGCGGCGCTCAGGGTGCGGGGCTCCTTTTTGTGAAAAATATTCTGAACGTCGACGCTTCGGCATTGGCTGAGGTCGAGGTCGCTTCCAGCGCGAAGCAGCTCCTCCGCGAGCATCGGTATATCGAACTTGTTGCTGTTGTAGCCGGCGAGGTCGCTCCCTTGGATCATGGGGACGAGTTCAGATAGGATGCCGGCAAACGGCGGGGCGTCGGCCACGTCGGCATCGCTGATTCCGTGAATTGCGGTGGCTGCCGGCGGAATGGGAATACCCGGGTTTACCCGCCAGGTTTTGACCGTTTCGGTTCCGTCGGGGAGTACGCGGAGAACACAGAGTTCAACGATGCGGTCGTGAACGACGTTGACACCGGTTGATTCGATGTCAAAAACGCAGAGTGGGCGGGTGAGCCGCATCAGATTTCGCGGTTCGGATCCCACTGCTCGAGGTAGTCGGCAACGCGGCGCACAAACATGCCGCCTAGCGCTCCGTCAACCACGCGGTGGTCGTAGGAGTGCGACAAGAACATTTTGTGGCGAATGGCGATCACGTCCCCTTCAGCCGTCTCCACCACAGCGGGCATTTTGCGAATGGCACCGAGGGCCAAAATCGCAACTTGAGGCTGGTTGATGATGGGGGTGCCCAGAATGTTTCCGAAGCTGCCCACGTTGGTGACCGTGTAGGTTCCGCCCTGAATATCGTCGGGCTTGAGGGCGTTGCTGCGCGCCTTATTGGCAAGTTCATTGACCTCTTTGGTCATGCCGCTCAGGCTGAGGCGGTCGGCGTTTTTAATGACCGGAACAATAAGGTTTCCGCTCGGCAACGCCGTAGCCATGCCCAGGTTGATCGGCTTGTGGTACACGATGTTGTTGCCGTCAATGCTGACGTTAATGTTGGGGAAGTCTTTGATGGCCTTGACCACCGCCTCCATGAAAATGGGCGTGAAGGTGAGCTTTTCCCCTTCGCGCTTTTCGTAGCTGCCTTTGACTTTTTCGCGCCAGCGAACGATTGCTGTCACGTCGGCCTCGACAAACGAGGTTACGTGGGGCGAAACGTGCTTGCTCATCACCATGTGGTCGGCGATGATCTTGCGCATTCGGTCCATTTCGCGGATTTCGTCTCCTGGGAAAATCGTGGGCGCCGGGGCCTTGAATCCGTGGCCTGCAGGCGCGGAATCAGAAGCCTTTGTGGGGGCAGGCGCTGCCAAGGTTTCGGTTGCTGCTGCCGGAGCGGGTGCAGATGCCGCAGCGGCCGGAACGACGCCGCTGGCGCGCTGGGCCAAGTAGGCCAACACGTCGTGCTTGGTTACACGGCCTTCCTGGCCAGACCCTTCGATTTGGTCAAGTTCAGCCTGCGAGAGCCCCTCTTGGGCGGCCATGCTGCGCACCAAAGGTGAATAGAAGCGAGCGCCGCTTCCTTTGGCAACTGGAGCATGGTTGTTCGCGGCGGGTTGTGGGGTGCTGGCTGCAGGCTGCTCGGCTGGAGCTGGAGCTGTGGCGGGCGCAGGAGCCTCAGATGCTGCAGCAACGGGGGCTGCAGCGGCTACAGGAGCCGGAGCAGCGGCTTTGCCGTCCCCGGTGTCAATGTGGGCAATGACTTGACCAACTTGAATGACGTCGTTCTCGTTGAACAATTTTTTCACCAGGATCCCGGCAACGGGCGACGGAATGTCGCTGTCAACCTTATCGGTAGCAATCGTCAGTACCGATTCATCGAGGGAGATGGAATCGCCTTCGTTTTTGAGCCATTGCGTGATCGTGGCCTCTGCTACGGATTCGCCCATCTTGGGCAACGTCAATTCAAACATAGTCGCTGGGGTTGTGCGGCAAATTTACGGCATAGGATGCCGGCGAAGAAGTGCATAAACGTCTAAATCCACATGCCAACGCATCGCATACCGGCGGTCGGCTTCTCGGTCCCATTCTGGGACTCCGCTTGGTGGAACGTGGGGAACAATTCCGGGCGGAATGGGGCTGAGTCCAATCCCGTCGCCAGCGTAGCCAACCCAGGATCGCGTTCCGCGCAGCACTTGAAGCAAGTGCTTCACATAAAACCGACCGCGTGGGGTACACAGGGCGAGGGGGAGAATGGCAGTGAGGAGCAGGGCGATGCCCAGGTGGAGCACGCGGCGGCTCCGGCGCACGGCGGGCTTGTCCAGCTCTGGGATGCTCACGTCAGACGAAAAACGGCGGTCGTCGCTGCCCAGCGACCATTCGGGGTAGACGGTGCGGAATCGGATTCCCTGCCCGCGCAGCTGGAGCATGAGCTGAATGCAGTCGCTGAAGCTCAGGTCGCTGCCGGGGTGAAGGGCCACGACGCTGGGTTGAAAGGTTTGGAGGGCGGCCAAGCGGTGGTCGTTCCAAGGGAGGTCGTAGTCGATGGGGTTTTCGCTGGGCGAAACGGGCGTTCCGGTCCGGCCGAAGTGGGCGGTTCCGCTTCGAAGAAGACCGCGCTCGCGCAACGCCCCCGCCAAGCGAAGCGCCCGAATCCCCAGCGACGCCACCGCAAAAAGCAGCGACGACAGCAGCACGAGCGCTCGCGAAAACCGCAACTCCATGGGCAGCAGCCCGTACCCCACGAGCAGCGCTAAGGTGGCAAGCAGTCCGCTGGTGAACCAGCGCCGCAGCGCTCCCCGAGCTCCGCCCAAAATATGGTAGGTGCCAAACCAAACCAGGGCATAGGCCGGCAGCACCCACTCGCGGTAGATCGCTGGGTAGGCCCCGCCTTCCACGTAGCGGTGGGAGCGTTCCCAGTAGCCGGTCATGGCCTCCGCCAAAAAGAGTCCGAGGCCGAGCTCCACGAGAAGGGGCAGCACGAGCGTCGCCCAGCGCTGCAGCATCGAGGCGCTGGCTTTGGCGTAGATTCCGAGGCGAATAAGGGCAGAAAAGGCTGCGGCGCGGCCGGCAAAATGCTTGCGGGCAAAAATGTCCATGGCCTCGTGGAAGGTGCGCACGTACTTCCAGGTGGCGTGCTTGGTGGACTCGCCCTTGTAGTGAATGATGGGCGAGGTGGCCAGGTAGTGGTTCTGCCAACCCGCCTGCTGGATTCGGTAGCTCAGGTCGATGTCTTCGCCGTACATGAAGAAGGCTTCGTCAAAGCCTCCGAGCTGGTCGAGGATCGGCTTGCGCACCATCATCCACGCGCCGCAGTGCACGTCGACCTCGGCGTTTTGGTCTTCTGGAAGATGGCCGAGGTAGTAGCGGGCGAAGCGCGGGCTGCGCGGCGCTAGGGCGCTAAGTCCAAGCAAGCGGTACAAGGCCACACTCGGGGTGGGCAGGGCGCGCTTGGATTCGGGTAAAAAGGCGCCGGTGCCGTCGATCATGCGGCATCCAAGGGAGCCGACCTCGGGATGCGCGGTTAGGTAGGCTAGGGCCGAAGTGAAGTTGTCATCGGGGACGACGGTGTCGGGGTTGATGTAGAGCACCACGTCGCCGGTGGCCTCGCGCAGGGCGAGGTTGTTGGCGCGTCCAAAGCCAAGGTTGCTTGGGGAGGCGATCCAGCGAACTTCGGGGAATTGTGCCGGAATCCAATCGCCGCTGCCGTCGGTCGAGGCGTTGTCGACGACGATCACTTCGACGTCGAGGCCGCGCGCAGCGCTCCGCACCGAGCGCAGGCACTGGTCAAGAAAGGACTTGACGTTGTAGTTGACAATGAGGACCGAAAGGCGCACGAGGTGAAGTTAGCCTTTAATCGTTTGCTCGTAGGGAACGCGCTGCTCGACGGCCCGGCTAAGGGTGCGTTCGTCGGCGTACTCCAAGGCGTCGCCCACCGGGAGTCCGCGGGCCATCACCGTCAGGCTCACGCCCAGTGGTTGAAGGCGGCGGTAGAGGTAAAACGCAGTGGTGTCGCCTTCCATGGTCGTGCTGAGTGCAAAAAGGACTTCGGTAACGTGCTCGTCTGCCACCCGGGTCACGAGGTGGTCGATGCTGAGGTCGCCGGGCCCCATGCCGTCCATGGGCGAAATCAGTCCGCCCAAAACGTGGTAGCGGCCGCGAAAAGCCTGGGTGTTTTCTAGGGCAAGCACGTCGCGCACGTCTTCAACCACACAAAGGGTTTTGGGGTCGCGTCGGCCGTCGGAACAGATTGCACAAATGGGCGTATCGCTGAGCGAGTGGCACTGGGTGCAGAGTGTCGTTTGCTCGGAGAGGTTGTGGATGGCGTCGGCCAATTGAGTCATGCGGTCGCCTCCTTGCTGGATGAGGTGCAGGGCCAGCCTGAGGGCGGACCGCCTTCCGATCCCCGGCAACCGAGCTAATTCGCTCACTGCGCGTTCTAATGCGGCCGAGGGTAGTTCCATCGTCCAAAAATACGGCATCTTTGTGGCCATGATCCACGGTCCCTACCTCGTGTTCGCCGTTTTGGTGGCGTACTTCGCTCTTTTGGTGGTCGTTGCTGAATGGGCAACGCGCCGAGTGAAAACCGACAATTCCCAGTTTTTCACAGCCGGACGCCAAAGCCCTTGGTGGCTTGTGAGTTTTGGGATGATTGGCGCTTCGCTTAGCGGTGTGACGTTTGTCTCGGTTCCGGGGTGGGTCGGAACGTCGTCGTTCAGCTACCTGCAGATGGTGCTGGGCTATGTGGTCGGGTATGCGGTGGTGGCGTTTGTGCTGCTTCCGCTGTACTACCGAACCGCGACCACCACTATTTATGGCTACCTCGACCAGCGATTTGGGCTGACCGCCTACCGAACCGGGGCCTGGCTATTCATTGTGTCGCGCTGGGTGGGGTCGTCGCTTCGCTTGTTCTTGGTTGCGGCCATTTTGCACGATTTGGTGGCCAAACCCTTTGGGCTTCCGTTTGGTGCGACCGTGTTTGGCGTGCTGGGCCTCATTTGGTTGTATACCCACCGGGGCGGAATTCGCGCCGTAGTGTTCACCGACACCCTCCAAACGGCTGCCATGCTGGGTGTTTTGGTGTGGGTGCTGGTGGTGCTGCTCGGCGACTTAGGGGTCAGCGAGCCCTGGAATTGGCTTTGGCAGCAACCCGAATCGCAGTGGTTTTTTCCGGATGCTTCTGACGGACGCAATTTTTGGAAGCAGTTCCTCGGAGGCATGTTCATCACCATCACGATGACCGGCCTAGATCAAGATATGATGCAGAAAAACCTGACGTGCCGCAGCCTGAAGGAGGCTCAACTCAACATGGTCGTGTTCAGCGTGGTGCTGGTTGCCGTGAACCTGTTGTTTCTGGCGCTTGGGATTGTGCTGTACCGGTATGCGGCAGGCGCCGGAATCAGCGTGGTCGGCGACGGCCTGTTCGCGGCGGTGGCACTTTCGCCAGAGATGCCGGTCGCCATTGGCGTGCTGTTTGTGCTCGGCCTGGTGGCCGCAGCCTATTCCAGCGCGGACTCTGCGCTGACCGCCCTGACGACCTCGTTTTCGGTGGACATCCTCGGCGTGGAGCGCATGGCTCCAGCCCGTGCCGAACGCCTGCGGCGCAACGTTCACATTGCGATGACGGTGGCCGTGGGGGCACTCATGATTGCGGTCAAGCCGTTTGCAGACCAAAGCATTATCACGACCATCTTCACGGCGGCGGGCTACACGTATGGACCGCTGCTCGGACTGTTCGCGCTGGGGCAACTCACCTCGGTGCGGCCAATCGGCTGGTGGATTCCGGTCTCCTGCCTTGCCGGCCCGGTGCTGACCTATGCCGCGAGCGTTGCGGGCCCTGCCTACCTCGGGTACACGTTTGGTTTTGAGCTGATTTTGGTCAACGGACTCCTTACGGCACTTCTCCTCGCGGCGGGGCCTAAAAAGTAAGGCCGGAGCACCTCAACGGAGTCCGGCCTTAGTGGGTACCATGCGGTGGGTTAGCGCTTCACAATGAGGTGGCGTTCCCTTCGTCCGTGCCCGTTGAGTTCAAGCACGTAGCTGCCGGCGCTCAGCGAGGCCACGTCCAGACTTCCGCGCTCTGGCCACGTTCCTTGGTATACGATTCGGCCCGCCAGGTCGGTGAGCACAAACGTTTCAGGCTGGCCTTCGCCCTCAACCCAAAGCATTCCGTCGGTCGGGTTGGGCGTAGCGGCCCATTTCGCGTTGCCCTCGCCAAGGCCAATGGAACTGATTACCGCGTTGGTCTGAAATACCACGTCGTTGCAGGGGCCGTCGACCGTTAGCTGGACGGGGTAGGTTCCCGCTGCAGCATATACGTGGCGCACAGCGGCCGTCGTGGCCGTGGTGCCGTCGCCGAAATCCCAGAGGTATCCTAGGGCACTTCCCTGGGTAACGGCGGCTTGTCCGCGCAGCACAAAGGCGCTGTCGGTCTGAATACTCCACGTACTGCTGAGGTTGGGAACTGCGTTCAAGCTGACGGTATCTCGGTCGGTACCGCCCGCACCGTTAAGTTGCAGGGTGATGGTTTTGGGACCGGGCGAGAAAAAGTACACGGCGTGGTTGCCGGGACCTGTCGCCACACTTGGAACCGCGCCGGGGCCAAAGGTCCATTGCGCGAGGGCGTTTCCGGGGTTGACGGCGCTAAAGTAGACCGTGTCCAAAACGCACACGTCGACCGTGGCACTGGCAGAAATGCTGGCTACGGGTGCAGCGGCGCCCAAATCATAGACCTGTATGTTGTCGAGGAACAGGTTGTTGCCGTAACCGTTTACCCCAACAAACCGGAACTTGACGCTCGGTCCCGAAATGCTCGCGGGCAGCGCAATACTGTCGCGACGCCAGTGGCTTGCCAGCGACGGCGTGAAGTTGGTGGTCTGCGCGGCTTTGGTAGCGAGTGCGGACCCTGACTTAGCATACCCGGTGGGTGCCCAAGTGCTGCCGCAGTTGGTGCTGTACTCGATACGTAGGCCATCTATGTAGCTCGCATCGTAGGGTGCATACGCTAAGTCAAATACGAGGTAGGGCAGGTTAGTGCCCGATAAGTCGATTCCGGGAGTGACTAAACCGTCCTCTTGGAGCGTGGAGCTGTAGTTGAAGAAATTCACGGTTACCGCGTTCGTCGAAGTACCCGCAACCCCGATGCAGTTTGAAATGGCCCATGTGATTCCACCGTCTGGGTTGTCGACTGACCAACCAAGCGGCAGGGAGGGACCAAACGGCTCTGCGAAAGGCAGTGGGGCGCCCGCCGTCAGGGTGATTCCCGTGGTGCTGGTCGCCGTGTCAGACCCAAATGGGTTCGTGGCGATGAGCTGCACGCTGTAGGTACCGAGGGCGTTGAACGACACCCATGGATTTTTGCTTGTCGAATCGCTGCCGTTGGCAAAGCTCACTCCGGTGCGCGGCGTGATGATCCAGCGCCACGAGGCGGGGCTGTTGGTCGAGGCGTCGAAGAGCTGTACCACCTGGTTGAGGCAGGGCGCTGCGGATGGAAGCTGCATTGCCGCTTGAGGTGCTGACGTGACTTCGCTAACGGTGATCGCGTCAATCGCGATGTCGCTCAATCCGCCATTGCCGGTAGTGCCGCGGAAGCGCACCACGATTGTTTTACCCGTAAAGGGCATCAGCGAGGCCGTCACATTGACCCAGCTGCTGCCTTTGTCTCCGACCAGCGGGGCACACACGTCAAGGTGCCAACGTCCGCCCGAAAGCACGTCTACGTGGAGCTCACCTTGGTTGGTGCCAAGCATGTGGGCTGCAAAGCTGAGTTGCGGTAAGCTACTGCCGGTAAGGTTTATGCAGGGCGTGAAGACCATTGCGGTTGAATTCAAGCAGTTGGTTGCTTCCAAGTAGAGGTAGTTGTCGGTTGGGCCGCCACCGTTGGCACCGCCCGTAGGACCGGTTCCGGTCGTGGGGGTACCGCCTGCGTCGGTGCGCCAGTCGTGCTGGTCTTCGCTGCCGTTGGTTGCGTTCACCCAGCCGTTGGTGAGGGAGCAGGTGGTCACGCCGCAGTTTGAGGTGGTCGGGCAGCTCACAAAGCTGCTGAAGTTCTCGGCGTAGGGCAGGCTGACCGGCGTGCCGCTCGCTGTCACGTTCACGCTCGTGCTGAGTGTGTCGTTGTAGGGGTTTTGGTCGCCAGGAAGTTCAGTCCACACCCGAATGGAGTAGTTGCCAATGCCCGGCAGGCTCAGGGTTGGCGCGAGCTGAACCACGGTAGATTGGGTAGAAGTTAATTGTACCGCAACCGTATCGCGCTGGATGGGTCCAGTGCCAAGGCGGACCGCGACGGGTACCGAGGTTAGGGCCTGGGTCGCAGGATTCAGGAGCCGAACTTCAATCGGAATACTACCTAGTGGCTGGCAATCCGGCATTCGGCCAGAAGGGTTGACAATTGCCGACAAGGCGGCATCCTGGGTGACGATGCAACCTTGAATTCCGGCTGGTTTTTCCACGGCAACAGCGCGTTTTCCTGCTCGGCCGGCCGGCGTTAGCGCCGCCACGCTAAACCACTCGGCGACGTTGGGGTTGCTGCCGGTGAACACATAGTTGGTGGCGGTCACTGTGTCGACAGGATCCATGTACTTTGCGCCGAGGCGGTAGACTACGTAGCCGGCTGCGCCAACCACGGGGTTCCAAGATACTTTGAAGGAATCCGGGCAGGTCCATTGGTGGTTGAGGTTGGTGGGCACGCCGATGCGGCTAAGTACCACGTCGGTTGTGTCCCCTTGGGTGCCGCGCACGATGCGCAGCCACATTTGGTCGTTTACCCCCGCGGGTACCGACCAGTTCGCTTGGTCGGCGTTGGCTCCGGGGTTGGCGATGACACTCCACGTTGCCCCGTTGTCGTAGGAAGCACTCAGTTGGTAGGCTGTGCCGTTGGGCTCTGAATCCCAGCGCACTGGCGTGGTTTGACCAGCCACCAAAACTTCGCCGCCCACGGGGTAGGTGAGTTCTACGTCGGCAGCCACAAACGACCACGTCACAAAGTACTCTTGGGCACTTCCAACGGCTACGCTTCCGCTCACGATCAAGTCAAAGTCACCCGGAGTAGGGTTAAGCACTTCAAACTGCTCCGCCGTATTGAGGCTGTCGACCGCGCGTACCGCGGGGCTATTGAGCGCCGTAGCCGTAGGAGTGGGATTGAGCACCCAGGGCAGCCAGCTTGACGTGCCCTGTTTGAGCACTCCGTTTAGGTTGTTGACCAGCGCACGGCCCGCGTTGACTGTGGCGGCCGGGTCGGTCCAGTGCAGCATGATGCGCACTGCCTGTGTGCCAACCGGCACCGTAATGCGCAACGTGTCGGTTTCGCCCGGAGAAAGGCTGTCTTTGGCGAACTGGTTTTGCTCGATGCTTTTGGCGGCCCGCAGCGCGTTCATACGCCCGTAGCCGTGAATGAAGTCTGGCCCCGGTTGACCCAGATCGTCGGCAGTGTTCATTAAAATCGCCTTCATGAGGCCGCCGTGGGGGTCCTGGCCCGAATGTGTTTGGCGGTAGGCGTCGTAAAGCTGAGCCAATACGCCCGCGGTTCCAGGACAGGCCATCGATGTTCCGGTTAAGGTGGCGTAGCTATTTGGGGATGAACACGAGAAAACGTTGGTGCCTAAAGCAGCTACGTCAGGCTTGATACGGCCGTCGTGCGCGGGGCCACGGCTACTTGAGCCCGCGATCACGTCAGTGCCTTGGAGGTTGGCGACGGCAATCACGTTTTTGCCCTGTTTTTGTCCGCCAGTGATGTTGCCCCAACCCGCACCGGCGCCGTAGTTGCAGTTGGACGTACCGCTGTTGCCGGCCGAGAACACGTGCATCAAATGGTAGTTGTCGATGATGTCTTGGTCCATTTGCTGTGTGAACGCGGTGTAGCCGGCGTTGCAGCCGTTGGAGTAGCTGCTGGCGGTTACGCGCACCCCATAGAGCGCGTAGTGGTTGTCGACGCTGTTCAGGTTGGCGGGGTAGTCGTAGTAGACGAGCGAGGCACCCGGGGCTTGGCCTTCGCCGTCGGGGTTTAGGTTTCCTGCGCCGAATATGGTACCGGCTACGTGGTCTCCGTGGTTTCCTTGGCTGGGTCCGCCAAAATTCGCCGCAATACGTCCTTTGAAATCAATGTGGGGCTGAATGTCGCCGTCGTCGCCGTGGCCGACGGTTACCCCAGTCCCGCGGTAGTTTCGGCCGCCGAGGTACGGAACGCGAATCGCATTGGCGCGGTGGTTTTTGGTGCCGATTACGTTTTCTGGTTCTGCGGGAGCCTCTTTAGGTTGCACGAACTGCACGTCGGCCAGCTTGGTAACTCGCCCGAGGTCGGCGGGCTTGATTACCACCTGGATTCCAAGTGCGGAACTGCCGACTACACGGCCAATTCGGTTGAGGTCGCGGACTACTGCTTCGCGCGAAGCGGTTGCGAGCGGAACCACCAAAAGCTCTACGTCTGCGCCTGACCATGCATAATCGGGAAAAGAGCCTTCCGCGAGCTGGCTACTCAACTTCATTAGGGGAGTAAAGGGGCTGGCTCCGAGTATTGGCAGGTTGGCGAGCTCCAACCACGAATCTTCCCGCTGGAATTCTACGAGGTAGGCGTTCAGCGGAAGGTAGCCGTGGTTTATCGCGCCCTTCGCACTCCACGTCGCCCATTCTAGCTGCGTCAAAGGGCGATTAAAGGCAACAACGCGCACTTGTCGGCCACTCGTTGAGCCCATGCCGCGAACCTGTTCTGCACTAGACTCCAAAAGTGAATACGTGCCCGATTGCAGAAGAACTCGAGCGGTGTTCGGTATAGTATTTTGGGCAAACAATTGGCCTGCCACTAGGGCGGCCACGGCAAGTAGGCGTACTTTCATCAGCGAAACGAGAATAAGAGGTACAATTTAGAACGAGAATGACGAAGTTTAGTTTAACGCTTGCGCTGGCGGCGGGCTTGGCCGCGGGAGCGAGTGCGCAGCCGGTACAGCGAATACTCTACGTTGCCGCGCATCCCGACGACGAAAACACGCGTCTCATTGCCCACTGGTCCCGGGCCGAGGGGCGCGAGGTGGCCTACGTCAGTTTGACGCGTGGCGAGGGCGGACAAAACCTGATCGGCCCCGAATTGGGACCCGCCTTGGGCGTAATTCGCGAAGCGGAACTGCGCGAAGCCCGAAAAATCGACGGCGCTCAGCAGTTTTTTACCTCGGCGCCGGACTTTGGATTCAGCAAAAACCCAGAAGAGACGTTTCAGGTGTGGGATCGCGAACTCGTTCTGGGCGAACTCTTTGCGTTGGCTGCGGAATTCCGACCGGACGTCATTGTGACGCGTTTTCCGCCCGATGCCCGGGCTGGTCACGGCCATCACACGGCTTCAGCCATGCTTGCGCTCGACCTCTTTGCACGGCTGCAGCGCGACCGCAAGTGCAACGGCGACTGGGCGCCTCGAGCCGTGTACTGGAATACCTCGTCGTGGTGGGCAAAGGACTTGGATTCCGCGTCGGTGAGCGACAGTTTGGTAAAGCTTCGCATCGGGGGCTACCACGAGGCGTTGGGCAAATCCGTGCTTCAAATCGGCACCGAGGCCCGCAGCATGCACAAGTCCCAAGGCTTTGGAGCCGTCAACGACCACGGATTCCGAAACGAATTTTTGCAGCTGCTGGCCGGACAGCCCTGCGCCTGGGATACGCCCCGTATTCCGAGTGAACGCCCTCCGCTGCACCTCTGGCGTGACGTGCTCGCCGACCGGCCGTGGTTTACGGACCGCGACAGCCTGCCCCTTCGCCGTTGGGAAGTGGCGGTCAACGAATCCCCTGAGCCCTTTGAAGTCTACGGCCGACTTCTGCAGCCCGGCGAACGCGCGGAATTTGAAGCGAATCCGCTCGAGACGGCCTACTGCACTGCAGGCGACCGCGTGAAAGGCGAACTTCGCCGCCCCGTGATTCACGCCGACCCGCTGAGCGTGCACGTGGAGCTGCCCGCGCTGGTCGCAACCCATGACATAGCCTACCGCATCGACGTCACCTTTACCCGCTGGGCCTTGGCCAAGGACTTCGCGGTGGAGGTCCGCGTGCCCAAGGGCTGGAAGCTTCGTTCGCCCAACGTGCTGAAGTGGACGGCCGCACCCCACAGCGACCGAGATCAGCGCTACGTTGTGGTGGTTGAGCCCGGCGCTAACCCAGAGCCTGGATTACTTGAGTTTTGGTCGGACGGCCGGGCCCTGCGCGCGGTGGTGGAGCTCCGCTACGACCACATTCCCCACACCGAGGTTTGGACCGAAGGAGGAATTCCGATGCGCTACCTGCCGATGAACCTCCCAGAGGCGACTGTGGGCGTGATCGAGGGTGCAGGCGACGACGCGGCTGAGGCGCTAGGGCAACTCGGATTTGCGGTGCGCCAACTGGATCCGCGCACGATGACCGCCCAGGACCTGAATGGCCTCTCGGCCGTTGTTACTGGAATCCGCGCCTTCAACGCCACGCCGGGAATGGACCGCGCCAACGCGCTCCTCGAGCCCTGGATTAAGGCGGGAGGGCGCCTGGTCATGCAGTATACTACGGCTAGCACCGACCGCACGGCCGACCAAATGGGTCCCATTCCGTTTGAACTCGGGCGCAAACGGGTAACCGTTGAATCGGTGCCGCCCACCGTCCTTAAGCCAAAGCACCCGATTTGGACGACGCCCAACACCCTGACTGCCGCCGACTTTGAGGGCTGGGTTCAAGAGCGCGGACTCTACTTCGCCGAAAAATGGCCATCCGACTACACGCCGCTCATCGAATGGTCCGACCCCGGAGAATCCGCAACCCAAGGCGCCCTGATCACGGCGCGCTACGGCCAAGGAAGCGTAACGTACTGTGGTCTAGCGCTCTTTCGGCAGTGGCGTGAAGGAGTTCCCGGCGCGTACCGCATCCTAGCAAACCTCGTGGCCCATGAACACTAGCCTCAATCCTTGGGACTTAGCCGCCCTCGTGCTGAGCATCGGCGGCATTGCCCTCTACGGAATGTGGGTTTCGCGCCGAAAGGAGTCTGCTACCGAATTCCTAAGCGGCACCCACCAATCGAGTTGGTGGGCCATGGCGATGGGTATCATCGCGACCCAAGCGTCGGCCATCACCTTCATCAGCACCCCCGGTCAGGGTTTTGCCGACGGACTTCGCTTCGCCCAGTTTTACTTGGGTATGCCCATCGCCCTGTTGGTTCTCGGAGCCTGGGTGGTTCCGCGCTACATGCAAAGCGGAGCCCGCACCGCCTACGAATACCTCGAGGGTATTTTTGGATCCCGCGTTCGGGGACTCGCTGCCGTACTCTTTTTGCTGTCGCGCAGCCTCGCGGCGGGCATTACCCTGTATGCGCCGGCCATCGTGCTCTCGGCCGTCTTTCACTGGGATCTTGGCGCCACAGTCGTAGCAATCGGACTCGTGGTCGTGGCCTACACGGCGTTTGGCGGGTACAAGGCCGTGGAAGTGACCCAGACTGCACAAATGGCGGTAATCATGGTTGGGCTCGTAGCGGCCTGGCTGGTGCTTTACCAAGGGATTCCCACTGAAATGGGGTTGAAGGGGGCGTGGTCCATCGCCTCGGCCTACGGCCACGACCAAGTACTTGATTGGTCCTGGAATCCGGCTAGTCGCTACACCGTTTGGTCCGGGATCGCGGGCGGCTTTTTTCTCGCAATGGCCTACTTCGGAACGGACCAAAGCCAGGTCGGCCGCTACCTTTCGGGCAAAAGCTTAACCGAAATTCGCCGCGGATTCCTTGTGACCGGGCTCGTCAAGGTGCCCATGCAGTTGTTCATTTTGAGTCTTGGCTTGCTGCTCCTTGTGCGCATGCACCTGTCCACCGAACCCTTGTGGCACAACCCTGCGGTGGCGTCAACCTGGAAAACCCTTCCCGAGGCTGCGTCGATTGATGCGCAATGGGCACAGCTGCAGTCGGAACGGGCCCAGCTTGCGGCCGCTCCCGAAACCCCCGAGCGCCAAGCGGCACTCGCGGCGCTCCGCTCGGAACAACAAAACCTCAAAGCCCAGGCCACTTCGGTGGTCAAGGACCGTGCGCCTGAGCTCGAAACCAAAGACGTGGACTACGTTTTCTTGGGGTGGGCCCTTAACCACATGCCCGTCGGATTGCTCGGCCTGCTCCTCGCCGTCATCATGGCTGGGGCCATGTCGAGCTCCAGTGCCGAAATCAATTCCTTGGCGGCCACGTCGATGATCGACTTTGGGCGCATGCTCGGCTTGCGCGAAACGCTCGCCACCTCGCGGTGGGTGACGCTTCTTTGGGGTCTCGTCGCCATGGGAATTGCCCTCTTGGCCAGCCTGTACGAAAACCTCATACAGCTCGTCAACCTCATCGGCTCGCTGTTTTATGGGCCCTTGCTCGGTATTTTCTTGTGCGCATGGCTGTTCCCGAAGCGGCCATCCTGGTCGGTCTTCGTAGCGGGCATTGCCGCAGAAGCCTCGGTGCTCGGACTCCATGCGGCCACCGTCGCAGGTCACGTGGAGCTCGGCTTTTTGTGGTACAACCTTATCGGCGCCGTCCTCGTGGTGATGCTGGCGTGGGTCCTGCCGATTTTTCGGCGTAGATAACCTCCATTCGGGCTACGATTTCGCCCACCGCGGGGCAAATCAGCGCATTCTTAGCAGTTAAATCCAGAATTTGGACCTGCTTGACGCGGTCGGTGTGGGGGTATTCGCGGCATGCCTTAGGCCGGTCCTCATAGATGCTGCAGGCGTTGTCAGACTCCAAGAACGGGCAGGGGAGCTGCCGCAGCACCCAATCGCCATCTTCGTCAAGGCGCAGGTAGCGGGCCTCAAAGTCCGCTGTTTTGAGCCGAAGGCGCTTGGCCACACGGTCTTTGTCGCGTTCGGTCCACAGCGGGCCGGTCGTTTTGCAGCAGTTCGCGCAGTCAAGGCAATTGGTGCGGGCAAAAACGGCGTCGTGAAGCTCGTGCACCACGGCATCAAGGTCCCTCGGAGGTTGCCGTTTGAGTCGTTTTAGGAAGGCCTCAGGTCCCGAAGGCTTCATTCGGACCGGAGCTTTTCAATGAACGCTTGCGTTTCCTGAAGCCACGGTTCGTACTCCGGCGTTCCGGGTCCGTAAAAACCGCTGTAAATCTTGCGCACACGTCCTTGCTTGTCCAGGTAAATCGTTGTCGGGTAGGAGTGGAAGTTGCCCAGGCCGTCAAGCGCGCGTTCCACGGCTCCGCGCTCGGCCCGTCCCGCGAACAAAATCGGGTAGCGAAGGTCCAAGCCGCGAACGAACTTATCGATGGCGCCAAAAGCGGCCTCGCGCTCGGCGCTGCGTTCAAACGTCACACCAAAAAACTGCACGTCAGGATACGCTGCGTGAAACTGCTTGAACGCATTACTCTCGTCGACGCAGTTCGGGCACCAAGAACCCATAATTTGAATCACGGCGGGCTTGCCCAATTCGGGACTAAAAAGCGCGCCTGTTTGGTAGTGCGGTAGCGAAAACGTCAGGGTCGTCGCGCCCGGCTTCATCGCAGCTAGGCTCGTGGGATCGGCCAACTTCGCTTCGGGGTCAGCCTTGCCAACGATGGACTGCGCTCGGGTGGCACTCACGATTTGGCGGCCCTGAATCCCGCCGCCCGGCAGCAATTCCAGCTCAAACACATAGGCAAACACCCCATTAAACGTGCTGAGGTGAACGCGGTTCCCGCGGCGGGTTCCGGCCAGGTAGCGGTAGTCGCCCGATTCGGTCATGATCGTTCCGAACACGCGTCCGTCGGCCTGCTCTTCCAGCACCGCAATGGCATTGCTTCCCTGGTCGGCAGGCTGGTCGGGATGGTGCATTTTCAACCCGTAGCGGGCGGCCAAAACTTCCCTGGGTCCGCGGCCTTCGGGCAGGTCAAACCGAGGAAGGGGTCCTCGCTCCAAGCGCAAATCGTAGCGCTCGCCGCGGTCCGGGCGAACCCAGAACCCGTTCCAAGCGCTGCCCTCCTTGCGCCACCACAGCTCCCCGGGGAAGTACGGAAGTTCATATCGCTCGTAGCCCTCGGCGTTGGCGCCCACGTAGGCCAACGGCAAGCGCTCAGCGCCATTGACGATAAAAAATTCGGGCTTGGCCTTGGCGCCCTGGTCTACCGAAACCAACTCAAATGGCAGCAGCCACGCGGCATCCGTGCCCTGAGCGGCGCGCAACGTGATTTGGGCGCGAAACCATGTTTCTCGCCCCGAGGGACTGGATTGTGCCGAACTCGGCTGTACCACGACCACCCAAACGGCTAGGCCCAGCAGCAGGACAAAAAGGACTTTCATGTCCCCAAGTTAGTACTTCTTCAGTGCGCTGCGGTACGCTTCTACGCGGGCCGCGAGCTCGCTCCGCAGCCTTCGGTACTGCGCTGCCCGATTGGCTTCGTCGAGGTGGGAACCCACGACGTTGAAGTAGTACTTAATCTTGGGTTCGGTGCCGCTTGGTCGGGCGGTAATGCGGTCGCCGTTGGCGAGCACGAGCTGAATTACGTTGGATTTGGGCAGCGCAATTGGCGTTTTGGCCCCGGTTGCCACGGCGGTTCGCCACTGGCTTTGGTAGTCCAGTACTTCAGCGACGTCAAAGCCCGCTACATCGCTTGGGGCGTTCGTGCGCAACCGGCTCATGATGGCCTGAATCTCTTCGAGGCCGCTGCGGCCGGGCTTGGTCACGCTGAGCAGTTCGTCTTGGTGCACCCCATGGCGGGCATAAAGGTCGAGTAGGGCACGGTAGAAACTAGATCCCTGGGCGGCATGGTACGCGGCCGCCTCGGCCAAAAGGCAGGCAGAGCCAATGGCGTCTTTGTCGCGAACAAAGTCGCCAGCCAGGTATCCGTAGCTTTCTTCACCGCCGACCACGAAATGCTGCTTGCCCTCGCGGAGGCGAATTTGTTCCGCAATCCATTTGAAACCGGTCAGGGTTTCGGTCGCATCCACCCCGTAGTGTTCGGCCACGCGGAGCAGCAACGGAGAGGTGACCACCGTGCTGGCCACAAAGGGATTTGGGGGCATGCTTCCTTGGGCGCTGCGCTGCGCCAAGACATAGTCCATTAGGACCGCGGCAGCCTGGTTCCCGTTCAGGAGCACCAGTTCTTTTTGGTCGTCGCGCACCGCGATTCCCACGCGGTCGCTGTCGGGGTCGCATCCCACCACGAAGTCGTAGCCACGTTCCTCTGCGCGGGCTACGGCTTGAGCCAACGCAGCGGATTCCTCGGGATTGGGCGAGTGGACCGTCGGAAAATTGCCGTCGGGCGCGGCCTGGGATTCGAGCACGTCTACCTTGCTGAAGCCCCAGCGCCGAAGCGCCTCAGGGAGCAGGGTGATCGAGGTTCCGTGTAGGGCCGTGAAGACGATGCCTAAGGCGGAATTCCCTTGGCGGTTCAGCGAAAGCGTTTCGAGTGCGCCCAAATAGGCCTCGTCGGTCTCGCGTCCAAGCGAGCGAATCGTGCCGCTGCCGCCGCTGCGCTTGACGTCGGCTAGGCTGACTGCGCGCACTGCCGCAAGCAATTCCTTGTCGTTCGGGGGCACGATTTGCCCGCCGTCGCTCCAGTACACCTTGTAGCCGTTGTACTCCTTCGGATTATGGCTCGCGGTAATCACAATGCCCGCGGTGCACCCATGGAGCCGCACGGCGAAGCTCAATTCAGGCGTCGGGCGCAGTTCCTCAAACAACCACACGTTCACGCCGTTGGCGGCCAAGACCGTGGCGGCCTCGCGCGCAAATTCCGGAGATTGGTTGCGCGAATCAAAGGCAATGGCCACCGACGGGGTAGCGCTGGCCTGCAGCACGTAGTTCGCCAGGCCTTGGGTCGCCAGGCCTACGGTGTAGCGGTTGATGCCGTTGCTGCCCAAGCGCATCAGTCCGCGCAGTCCGCCTGTACCAAATTCAAGTTCGGTGTAAAATGCTTCGTTGAACGCGGCGGGGTCGGCCTCGCGAAGGTGGCGGATGGCGTCCTTGTCGGCGTCGTCAATAGGGCTGTTGAGCCAAAGCTCGGCGCGCTCCACGGCGGCCGAATCCAAAATCGTACTCATAGGTGTCAAAGTTCGGAACTTCCTTCGGTCCGTGGCACGGGGCGCGCAGGAACGGTGAAAAAAGGAACTGGTTCCCGGGTGGCGGATGCTCGTTAAAACGCAGCCATTTGCACGGCGGCCACGGCAGCCTCTTCGCCTTTGTTGCCGAGTCGCCCTCCGCTTCGGTCGAGCGATTGCTGGTAGGTGTCGTCGGTCAGCACACAGAAGATCACGGGAGTTTTGCCGGTGGCGTTTAGCCGGGCGATGCCGTACGTCACGCCCTGGCACACAAAATCAAAGTGGGGCGTCTCGCCGCGAACCACCGACCCGATCGCGATGACGGCGTCGTATTCGAGGGATTCCGCGTGCACTTTGCATCCGTGGATCAACTCAAAGCTGCCCGGAACATCAAAGCGGTCAACGCGTTCGGCCTTGAGCTGCTCGAGCACTCGGGCTGCGCCGTCGGCGAGGGCATTCGTGATTTCAGGATTCCATGAACTCACCACCAACGCAAAGCGCCGCCCTTTAGCAGTGGGAGCGGCGCTGAGGTCGAGGGGTCCGCGCTCGGCGGTAGCCATTATTTGGCGGCGAGCTTAGCTTCGTACATCGCGATGAGCGCGTCGGCATTGGCGCCTTGAGCGGAGTTCGGGAAGTCCGCCTTGATGCGCTTGGTGTAGGTCAACGCAGCGTCCAAATCGCTGTTTAGTTCCGCGGCGAGCGCAGCTTTTGACAAGAAAAAGGGCGTCAGGAATTCGTTGGCGTCGTACGAAGCAGCCTTGGCGTAGTACTCTTCGGCTTCTTTGGGTTGCTTGAGGTCGGCAAACGCATCGCCGATGGCCCCCGTAGCCACAATGTCAAGAAAGGTGCCGTCGCCGTCGAACTCCTCGAGGTAATCAATAGCCTCTTCTGCCTGGCCGAGTCCGAGGTAGCAAAGGCCGGCATAGTAGTTTGCCAGGTTGCCCGCTTTGGTGTTCGAGTACTCGTCGGCAATCTCGACAAAACCCATGAATTCGGCGTTGCCGTTGAGGGCTAGGTTGAGGGAGTCTTGGGCAAAAACATCTTGAGCAGGGTAGAGGGCGAGTTGGGCTTCCTCTTCGGCGGGCTTAGCGATAAACTCCTGGTAGCCAAGCGTCAGCGCAATCACCGCGACCACGGCACCGAGGCCATACGTGATTTGCTTTTGGTAGGTGTGAAAGAAGCTTTCTGCTTTTGAAAGCGTCTCTTCAACGGCCTCAATGGGGCGCTCGACCAAATCGATTTCTTTTTTCTCTTTTGCCATAGGGCGGCAAAGATAGCCAAAGCGCGCATACCTAGGTACTTTTGTAGCATGCAAGATGTCGTGCTCGATCGCCTAAGCCTAGTCCACTTTAAGAACCACGCCCAGGGCGAATTCACCTTTTCGCCCAAACTCAATGCGCTTGTAGGGGCCAACGGTTCGGGCAAGACGTCGGTGCTCGACGCCGTTCACCTTCTGTGCATGACGCGCAGTTTTTTTCACTCCAGCGATGCCCACTGCATCCAGTTTGAGGCGCCGTTCTTTGTGGTTCAAGGTGAATTTCGAGCCGAATCGGGCACGACGCCCGTGACCTGCGCGCTAAAACGTGGCGAAAAAAAGGTTTTCAAGGCCGACGACGCTGAGTACCCTCGCATCTCCGACCACTTAGGCCGCTTTCCGGTGGTCATGATCAGCCCGGGGGACCACGACCTCCTTCATGGAGGTTCTGAAGCGCGCCGCGCGTTTATGGATTCGGTGATTGCGCAGTCCGACCGCAGCTACCTCGACGCCCTCAAAGCTTACCAGCGTGCCCTCAAGCAGCGCAACGCCCTGCTCAAGTACTTCGCCGCCAACCGAACGTTTCAGGCCGATACCCTCGAGCTGTACGACGCGCAGCTGGCGGAATGGGCACCGGTGTTGTTTGCGGCGCGCACGCGCTTTGCGGCGCAATTTGGCCCAAAGCTTCAAGAAGCCTACGAACAGATTTCAGGCGGGCGAGAGCAGGTCGGACTCCACTACGCCAGCGCCCTTGCCGAGCAATCGATGGCGCAACTCCTCGCAGACCGCTTGCCAAAAGACCGCGTGCTGCAGTACACTTCGTCCGGTCCCCACCGCGAAGACCTTGAATTCAGCCTACACGGCCATCCCCTTCAGCGCGTAGGGTCTCAGGGCCAACAAAAGAGCTTTCTCATCGCGCTTAAGCTCGCGGCGTTCGAAGTGCTGCACCAAACCATTGGCCGCAAGCCCATTTTGCTCCTCGACGACGTCTTTGACAAACTCGACGCCCAGCGCGTGGAGGGCCTCATTCGCATGGTTAACGACCAGCGCTTCGGTCAGATTTTCGTAAGCGATACCCACCCCGAACGCACCGCCTCCCTCTTGAAAGCGCTCGACCAAGAGTCGATGGTTCACGACCTAACACCTATTTCGTAGTGCCGCGCCCCAACCTCGAAGGCATCGATGGCATTCTTAGCCGCATGCTCGCGGACCACCGCCACAAACCGGCCTTTCAGCTTGCGCTGTGCAGCAACGCGTGGCGCGCACTCCTCGGTGAAGCGGGTGTTCAAAAAACCCGCAAGATGACGTTTACCGACGGACGGCTTACCGTGTTCCTCACGTCGGACTCCTTGCGCCACGAACTCCGTGCGCAGCATTCTCGGCTTCTACAAGGGCTTCAAGAAGAACTCAAAGACCAACTGGAAATCAAGGAGTTAATTCTAAAATAGGGCGCACAAAAAATCCCGCACAGGGCGGGATTTCGCGCCGATGCCCGAGGGAAGCCCGGGAACACCGAATTAGTACTGCTCGCGGCCGCTGAAGAAGAATGCGCCCTCGATGGCGGCATTCTCGTCGCTGTCGCTGCCGTGCACGGCGTTGGCGGCAATAGACTGCGCGTAGAGCTTGCGAATCGTGCCTTCGTCGGCCTTGGCGGGATCGGTGGCGCCAATGACAGTGCGGAAGTCCGCTACCGCGTTGTCCTTCTCGAGGATCGCCGCAACGATCGGTCCGCTGGTCATGTACTCGACGAGCTCGCCGAAGAACGGACGCTCGCGGTGGATTCCGTAAAATTCAGAGGCCTCAGCCACGCTCAAGCGGGTCAGCTTCATGGCTACGATGCGGAATCCAGCCTTGTTAATGTGGTTGAGAATGGCACCGATGTGGCCGTTGGCCACCGCGTCGGGCTTGATCATCGTAAACGTGCGGTTCGTAGCGCTCATGATAAGTTGGTATTGAGGTCGTAAAATCGGCCGCAAAAGTACGAAATTTACCGCATGATCCATGACGTACTTCGGACGCTCCGGCAGCGTGCCCACCAAATCCTCATCACCACCCACTGGAACCCCGACGGCGATGCGGTGGGATCAGCGCTCGGTTGGGCGCACTACCTGAGGGCGTCGGGGCACCAAGTTCGCGTGCTGTTCCCCAACGAGCCCTCCAAGCCGCTTCAAGAGAGCCCAGGGTTTCGCGCTGCCTTCGTCTCGGTGGCCGAGCGCGATCCGGGCGAAGTCGCCGAACTTTTCCGCCGAGCCGAACTTCATTTTGCGCTGGACTACAACACCCCGTCGAGGGTAGGTTCCGCCATGGAGGCCAATGTCGCCGAGTTCGCCGGCCGCAACGTCTTGATCGACCACCACCAGCAACCTGATCCCTTGTTTACCGACCAGTACAGCAACACGGCCAAAGGTTCGACCTCTGAAATGATTGCCGACCTGATTACCGCAGACGAAGGCTGGGACGCGGTAGATCCGGCCTGTGCCGAAAACTTGCTCATGGGCTTGATTACAGATACGGGTTCGTTTCGGTATCCGTCAACCACCGCCCAAACGTTTGCCACGGCGGCTCGGCTGGTGGAAGCTGGTGCTCAGCCCGACGCCATCCACGCTCGACTCTTTGATTCCAATCCGCTGAGTCGGTTGAAAACGTTTGGCTACGGACTCTCCGGCGCGCGCTTGGTAGCTTCGGGCCGTGCTGCAGTGCTCACGCTGTCGCTTGATGACCTGGAACGTGCGGGCTACGTTGCCGGCGACAGCGAAGGCCTAGTCAATTGGGGACTATCGGTACAGGGCGTTGCCGTGAGTGTGCTGCTCCGCGAAGACGCTGCCGGCCTCATCAAAATGTCGTTCCGCAGCAAGGGCGATCGCGACGTCAACGAGTTTGCCCGCGCACACTTCGCTGGAGGAGGGCACCGCAACGCCGCCGGCGGAATGTCTACTTTGGCACTCGCCGCCGCTGAAGCCGAACTCATTCAAAAGCTGGAATCATGGTTGGCTTAGGTGCGTTCCGACGAGCGGCGGTAGTTGCTGTGGTGGCAGCGCTCGCCGCATGCCAACGTCCAGATACCGAGCCTGAGGCCCCGCAACTCACCGCGGCCGAAGTTCAAGAACGGCTAATCCAGCAGAACCGAGCGGCGCTCGAACAGGAGCGCACCTACCTCAAATCCTTCATGGATTCGACCCAATGGGCCTTTGCGCCGGCGGGGTCTGGTGCCTACGAATGGCGCGTAGTGCAGGGGAGCGGACCTGCCGTCGCCGAAAAAGAGCTCGTGAACATCGCCTACCGCCTAACGGGGGTTCACGGCGAGGTCTTTGAGTCGGGCACGCGCGAGGTTCGCGTGCTTCGCGACCCCGACGCCGTTTGGGGCCTGCAGTATGCGCTGCAGCGTGCGCACCACGGCGACAGCATAGTTCTGCTCCTTCCGGCTCACTTGGGGCACGGACTCGCTGGGGCGGGACGTGTGCCTCCGATGAGTCCGCTTGTGTACTACCTTCGCGTACTATGATTAAACCATCGCTTCTTGCCGCTTCGGCGCTGCTTGCAGTGGCCTGCGGCGCAACACCTGATATTCGCGTGAATAACCAAGACATCAAGGTCGGTGACGGCCTTTACGCCCTGTTCGAGACGAGCAAGGGCGACATCCTCGTGCAACTCGAAATGGAAAAGGCCCCGTTGACGGTGGCCAACTTCGTGGCGCTTGCCGAAGGTACCCACCCTCAAACGGTTACCAAAAAAGGTGAGCCGTTCTTTGACGGCCTCATTTTTCACCGCGTCATTCCCCAGTTTATGATTCAGGGCGGGGATCCCGACGGCCGCGGAACCGGCGGTCCGGGC
The DNA here is from genome assembly GCA_041158165.1 of Bacteroidota bacterium. GTDB lineage: Bacteria > Bacteroidota > Bacteroidia > Flavobacteriales > Schleiferiaceae > TMED14. The sequence goes on along the minus strand of JBEBBW010000002.1, from coordinate 43,557 downwards.
TACCAGTTTCCCGACGAATTCCACCCCACACTTCGCCACAGCGGGCCCGGCATTTTGTCGATGGCCAACAGCGGACCCGGTACCAACGGCTCGCAGTTCTTCATCACCGAGGTGGCCACGCCCTGGCTTGACGACCGCCACAGCATTTTTGGCAAGGTGATTTCAGGCCTCGAGAAGGTGACGGAGATTGCCAACGCAGAACGCGATCCCCGCGACATGCCCAAGACGCCCATCACCATGAAGGTGAAAATCATTCGTCAAGGAAAGGCCGCGAAGGAGTTTGATGCCGCGAAAGTCTTCACCGAAGGCGTTGCTGGCGCTCAAGCGAAAGCAGCCAAGGCCGCAGAAGAAGCGGCTGCCAAGGGTGCAGCCCGCGCCGCCGACTTTACTTGGTTCACCAACGGCACCGTAAATTCCGCCGAGTTCGAGAAAAAGTACGCGGAGTGGGTAGCCAAGGCCGAGAGCCGTGCCGAAGGGCTGAAAGTGCTTGTCGTCACCGAAGGTGAGGGCGAGCCCATGGTATCAGGAGATGAAGCCCTGGTTCACTATGCAGGCTACCTGAACAACGGCAAACCGTTTGACAGCAGCGTCAAAGAGATTGCCAAGGCATGGGGCCAGTACAACCCCCAGCGCGAGCCCTACGAAGGATTCCCGGTTCAGTGCGGCAACCAAGGTCGCGTAATCAAAGGATGGCAGCAAGGCCTGATCGGCCTGAAAAAGGGTAGCCACGCCAAGCTCATTATTCCACCGGCCCTTGGCTACGGCGAAGCGGGTGCAGGAGGCGTGATTCCGCCCAATGCCACGCTGGTCTTCGACGTGTGGATTGAAGACGTGGTGAAGCACTAAGCTCAGGGCGAACCGCCCGAGCGTTCAGGTTACTGGTTTCTGGCTTCTAGTCCGTCGTGTGTCGGGCTAGAAACTAGGAACCAGTTTCTTTTTAGTCCTGTTTGCTCAGGGCGGCGATGGCGTCGCGCAGCTCTGCGGCGCGCAAAAAGTCGAGCTCTTTGGCGGCTTTTTCCATTTCTTTTCGGAGCTCTGCCGCCTTGGTTTTTCGCTGTTCTTCGGTGGCGTACTTCGGCAACGCCTCGGCCAGCGTGGTACGGCGCACCTCGGCGGCCGCAGACTCAGAGGCCTTTTGGGTAAAGACGCTGGAGCGGTCTTTTTTGGCCAAAGCGGTCGGCGTGATGCCGTTGGCTTCGTTGTAGGCCTGCTGCTTAGTGCGGCGTCGCTCCGTCTCGCGCATCGTGCGCGCCATGGAATCCGTGATTTTGTTGGCGTAGAAAATGGCCATGCCGTTCACGTTGCGCGCAGCACGGCCAATGGTCTGCACAAGCGAACGTTCGCTTCGCAAAAAACCCTCTTTGTCGGCGTCCATAATGGCGACCAGAGACACTTCTGGAAAATCAAGCCCTTCCCGAAGCAAGTTCACCCCAATCAGCACGTCGAAAAGTCCGGCCCGCAGTGCGTCCATAATTTCAATGCGTTCCATCGTTTCGACGTCGCTGTGAATGTAGCGGCAGCGCACGCCGTAGCGCGTGAAGTACTTCGTGAGCTCCTCGGCCATTCGCTTGGTTAGCGTGGTGACCAGCACTCGTTCGTCGCGCTCGCTGCGCAGCCGAACCTCTTCCATCAGGTCGTCGACCTGGTTTTCGATCGGGCGCACTTCGATGATCGGGTCCAGCAACCCGGTGGGCCGAATCAGCTGCTCGACGACGACGCCTTCTGATTTTTCGAGCTCGTAGTCTGCCGGCGTTGCCGACACATAAATCGTTTGGTTTTGGAGCTGCTCAAATTCGCTGAACATGAGCGGACGGTTGTCCATTGCGGCCGGCAAGCGGAACCCGTATTCCACCAAATTCTCTTTTCGGCTTCGGTCGCCGCCGTACATGGCGCGAACCTGAGGCAGCGTGACGTGGCTCTCGTCGACCACCATTAAAAAATCATCGGGAAAATAGTCCAGAAGGCAAAAGGGCCGGGTGCCTGGCTGCCGACCGTCGAGGTAGCGCGAGTAGTTTTCAATGCCCGAGCAATAGCCTAGCTCCCGAATCATTTCGAGGTCAAATACGGTGCGTTCTTCGAGCCGCTTGGCCTCGAGCGGACGACCCATTTTGGTGAAATGCTCCACTTGCGCGCCCAAGTCCAGCTCAATCTGCTTGATGGCTCCATTCAGCATGTCTGGCGTCGTGACAAACAAATTGGCGGGGAAGATGCGAAGCTGCTCCATGGCCGCCTGCCGTTCGTTCGCCACGGGGTCCCACTGTTCAATGCGTTCGACTTCGTCGCCCCAGAATAGCACCCGATAAAAAATATCGCCGTAGGCAGGGAAGACGTCTACCGTGTCGCCCTTGACGCGAAAGGTTCCGCGCTTGAATTCACCCTCGGTCCGGCTGTAAAGCCCCTGAACCAGGGAATGCAAGAATTTTTGCCGGCTAATTTTCTGGCCAGCCGCCACCTGAACCTGCTGGCTTTTGAAGGCTTCGGGGTTGCCCATGCCGTACAAGCAACTCACCGAGGCAATGACCAGCACATCGCGGCGTCCGCTCAGCAACGACGAGGTGGTGGACAGCCTGAGCTTTTCAATCTCGTCGTTGATGCTTAAATCCTTCTCGATGTAGGTTCCTGAAGCCGGAATGTAGGCCTCAGGCTGGTAGTAGTCGTAGTAACTGACGAAGTACTCGACGGCGTTGTTCGGAAAAAACGACTTAAACTCTTGGTAAAGCTGCGCGGCCAAGGTTTTGTTGTGGGAAAGCACCAAGGTGGGGCGCTGAACCCGCTCAATCACGTTGGCCACACTGAAGGTTTTGCCAGATCCCGTGACCCCCAAAAGGGTTTGGGCGCGTTCTCCGTTCAGAACCCCCCGTGCCAGCGCGTCAATCGCGACTGGTTGGTCTCCGGTAGGGCGGAATTCACTGGACAGCTGAAATCCACCGCCGGATCCTGGCGATGCTAACCCGAGCTCGTTCAGGATCTTGCCGCCGTGGTTGTGCGGACGGCCTTCCATGAATTAAGCGTTTTCGCTGCCTTCGGCTGCGGGCTGGTCTTGAGCGGCAGGGGCGTCCGACGAAGGCGCAAGGCTGTCAGCCGTTTTCGCACGCTCTGCCTGCTGGTACGCACGGAACGCTTTCTCTGCTGCCTCCAGCTCGCGTCGGGCTTGGTCGACCTTGTTGAGGGCGTCTTGCACGATGGGGCTGTCGGGCTTCGCAAACTGGAAGAATCCCATGTTGTTTTCCATTTGAGCCAGCTTGCGGCGTGCTAATTCCACCGTTTGACGGGCAGACTGCATTCCTTGGGCCTTTTTAAAGGCAACTTGGCGCACCGCACGTTCTTCGCCTTGTGCACCGCGCATTCCGTCAAAGAAGGCGTTGCCCGCGGCGCGAAAACGAGCCCACAGCTCGTCGGTCTGCTTTTTGGGAGCAAAGCCCGAATCTTTCCATTCTTGCTGCAGCTGCTTCATCTCCTTGGCCGCGGCGCCGAAGTCGGTGCGCTGCGCCAGTGCTTCAGCCTTTACAACGATGGCGAGCTTCACGTCGAGGGCCGACTTGAGGTTCTTCTTGCGTTCGCGGTAAAACACGTTGCGCTCTTTATAGGCCCAGCGCTCCACAGCCTTAAATCGGCCCCAGAGTTCGTCGCTTTGGTTGCCGAACGTGCGTCCAATCTTACCTAATTCGGCGCGGAGTTCGTTCAGCTTCTCGGTCACGTTTTGCCAAGCCTGGTGGCTTTTTGGCGCGCGCTCGCGCAGGGCTTCCGCTTCTGCAACCTTCGCCGTTTTCGCCTCAATGCGAACAGAATTTTGCGCTTTTTGCGCTTCAAACTTCACGCGGCGCTTCTCGTGAAGCACCGAGGAGGCAGCCTTGAACTGCTCCCAAAGCGGCTCTTTATCTTCGAGCGACACCGGTCCGATTTCCTTCCAGGCCGTGTGAATGCGCTGAAGCTCAGCGCCTACGCTGGCCGACCAGTCTTTTGTCGACAACTCGGCAACCGCGCGGATCAATAGTTCTTTAGCCTCTTTGTTGATTTTGTAATCCAGCTCGCGCAGCTCTTGGCTTAAGCGCAGGTTGTCGTAAAAGCGATCTACCAAAAAGCGGAACGTGGCGTTCAAATCGCGTGCGTCCTCTGCGGGCACTGGGCCAACTTCCTTCCAGCGATCAAAAATCTTCTTGAACTGGTTGTAGGTCGCGCGGGTCGGAAGCTCTTCGCTTTCGGCCAACTTCTTGAGTTCGTCTACGATGGCTTTTTTCACGTCGAGGTTCACGGCAAGGGCGCGCTCCTGCTCGGCCTTCCACGCACCGCGGCGCTTTTTGAACTCGTTGTAGGTTTCGTAGAATTTCTCGCGCACCTTCTGCTCATAATGAAAGTCGATAGCGTTGCCCCCCTCGGCGACAAAGGCATCCAAGGCCGCCTGACGCTCTTCGTCTAGTCGGGGCAGCAGGGTGTTGCGTAGCGCAAGCATCGGCACGCGGGCGTCGGCAATGGGGACCTCGCGCAGCACGCGCGCAGCCTCTGCGAGCAGTTCCTCGTCGCTCATTTCGCTGTAGTCGGCCGAATGGTCTTCGTGGGCTTCGCGCTCTTCTTCAGTGTGGTCGTCGGACTCGTCGCTCGCGGACTCCGTCGCAACGTCGCTCGCGGGTTCAGCCGTCGACGCAGCGGGTTCGGTCGCTGCCTCGTCGTTGGAATCGACTTCGGATTCGATGGCCTGCGCGGATTCTTCGGCGGCGACGGGTTCGTCTGCGGTCGTAACGGCGGGCGTTTCAGCGGTTGCGGTCTCTAGGGTTGTGGCCTCGAGATCCTGGCTGGGTACTTCGTGCGCACTCCCTTCTTGGGGATTTTGGTCGTGTTCCATCATAGCGGATGGCATAAAGAGTTGAATTGGGCCTCAAAAGTCGGGCATACCGAGCACTTCTACCCAATACTCCCAAGCTTTTTTTGCCTGCATGCGCAACATTGGCATTCCGTCCATGACCGAAGCGCCCGCCAGAGCAGCCTGAAGTTGGAATGGCGTGGCCTCGGGTCCGTACACGGCGTCGACGGCCCAAGCGCCGCGCATGTTGGGCCAAACGATGGCCGGAGCCAGTGAATGCTGGCTTCCGTGGCCTAACGACGTGGCGTTGACGACCAGGTCGGGCCGAGCTGCATCGGCAGTTGCTTCCAACGGAAGCTGCGCCAAATCAAAAAAGTCAGGGCGGGGGCTGCGCGCAAAAACCAACACGTCAAAACCTCGTGCCCTCAGCGCGTGGGCAATCGCTCGGGCCGCGCCGCCGTTCCCGATCAGCCATGCCCGTTGGTGCCGGGGGCGGTACCCGTTCCAGGCGGACTCCCAGGCGTACCAAAATCCGTCGGCGTCGGTGTTGTGGCAAACCCAGCCGTCGGCCGTTCGCGCGATGCAGTTGGTGGCGCCGACTGCCTCGGCGGTAGGCGTTCTCAACGGAATACTGCGCCACACATCGATTTTATGGGGTATCGTCGCGTTAAATCCACTGTAGCCGTCGTGGTGGGCTTGGCGAAGCCAGGGTCCCCAGTCCTCGCGCGGGGCGACTTCAAGGACGTCGTAGGTCAGCTCCCGTTCAAGGGAATGCCCCTTCCATAGTGCGCGGTAGAGTTCCGGCGACCGAGAGGGCGGTCCAGCGACCCGGAGCAGTCCGAAGCGCAGCATGGCTTACTTCGAATCTTGGCGCGATTGCGCCCAGCGGTCCAAGCCCAGCACGAGCACCGCTCCCGCCAATGCCGCTAGGGCGATGGCGCCCCAGGCGATCGGCAGTCCGGTTTCGGCCTGCCATGCCGAGGGAGAAACGGGAATTTCCCAACCTTGCCAGGTGCTTCGGAACGGCCAAACTTTGACGAGCGAACCCACGATGAAGCCCGTCATCAACGATACCGTGGCTTGCTCGAATCGGTGAAAGAGCCAGCGAAGCAAGCGTCCGAACGTAAGCAGTCCGAGCACGCATCCCACGATAAAAATACCCACGGTGGTCAGTTCGCGCTCGTGCAAGGCGTTTAAAATGGGTTCGTATGCGCCCAAGAGCACCAAGATGAACGACCCCGAGATCCCGGGTAAAATCATTGCGCAAATGGCTAAAAATCCGGCGACAAACGTGAACGCGGGCGTGAGCGCAACGTGGCCGGCGGGCATTGACGAAAGCACAAATCCGAGTACAATTCCGAGCGCAAACACGAGCCAAGCGCCGCGCACGTCGCGAAACAGCATCTTCAAGCTCGCTACGATGAGGCCGAAGAAGAAGCTCCATACCACGGTGGGGTGCGTGTCAAGACCCCACAGCACAAGCTTGGAAAGGCTTAAAATGGACACACCGATTCCACTAAGCAGGGCAACCAGAAACCACCCGTCAACGGCCTTCCACGCGGCGACGATGCCCTCGCGGCGAAGCGCAACCCACATCGATCCACCAGCAGCGTGAATGGCGTCGAGGAGTCGCTGGTAAATTCCGGTGAGGTAGGCAATGGTGCCGCCCGAAACACCTGGAACAACGTCGGCAGCGCCCATAGCGATGCCTTTCAGAAAAGTGAGCACGGGATTCATGGCGGCGAAGTTAGGCGCTGGGTTGGGTCCAAATGAGCGCAATCACCGGGTCGGAATTGGCCTCTGGGTAGAGTTCGAGCAGCGCGTCTTGGAACGCAGCCCCAAATCGAATCCACGACTGCTGGATGCCGTTGTGGGCGGCGGGAAGGTCCGCGGCAAGGTTCCACAAAAAACCAAAGTACACGGCCCACATGGCGGGGTCGTCGGCATAGCGCTGCACTCCGGCTTCTAAAATGGTGACCGCAGAATCTACGTGGTTCATTTCCACTAAAATCCCGGCATACTCTAGTAGGCCCTTTGGGTTTTCAACGCGCAGGGCGTGCAGGATGAGCTGCAGGCTTTTTGCCGCTTCGCGCTGAAGTCCGAGCTGTAAGAACAGGTCGTGGGCGACCATGTGGTAGTCGGGGTTGTCGGGGTCCAGCGAAATCGCTTTTTGAGCGTGCTGCACGCCTTTGAGGGCATTGCCCGACTCGCCGTGGAGGACTGCGAGTTCAATCCACGCCTCGTCAAGTTCCTCGTCCAGATCTATGGCGTCTTGGAAGGCGCGCATGGCTTCTGCGTTGCGGTCCAGCGACTGAAGGCAAACGCCGGCGCGGTAGAGCGTGTAGCCGTTGCGCTCACTGGAAGCCATAGATTGGCGGTAGCAGCTTAAACCCTCTTCGAATTCCTCCAAATCCTCATGGAGTCGGCCCATGTCAAACAAGGCGGCACTGAAGTTCTCGTCGATGGTGATGGCAAAGCCCAAGCTGCGCTTCGCTGCTTCGTGCTGGCCCTGCCGAAACTGAGCCACGCCTAAATGGTACCAGGCCGTTTCAGAGTAGGGGTAGTCGTTGAGGTAGGTTTCAAAGAACGAAACCGCCTTGTCGTCTCGGTTCGCCATGTCAAAATTGATGGCGAGCAAGTAGAGTAGGTGCGCATCCTCGGGTTCTTCTTGGAGCATGGCTTTCAAGGTGCGGATCGCATGGCTGAACATGCCCGCCCCCGAGTAAATCGAGGCCAGGGTTCCTTGAATCGGAAAAGGGTCGTCGGAATTTTGAATCGCCTTGCGCAGCGATAGAATGGCGTCTTGGGTGCGCCCTTGGCGAATCAGCAGCATGCCGCGCGCCCACTCAATGTCAGGGTGGTTTGGGCTGAGTCCTTCGGCGCGTTGAATGGCTTCTTCAGCCTCCTCGAGCTGCGATGCCTGGACTAAGTACCGCGCCATTTTGGCCGCGAACACTGTGGCGTAGGGGTGCTGCGCGCCGCCCATATCAATCGCCTTGCGGGCGCGCTGAAGCTGGCCGGTTTCAAGGTAGTAGTCTGCGATTTCTTCAAACTCTTCTACGTCAAAAAACAACGGCGCGTCTTCGCGCAGCGCTTGCTCAAAACGTTCAATAAGGGGGTCGGAATCGCTGTCGTACATCAAGTTGAGTAAACCTAGGCAAATTTCGTTCGGAATTCCTCACCGATTTCACGCGTTATTCACTGTGTTATTCACCGACTCGGAATCCGGCCTGCGCCGGTTCTACCTTTGCACTAGACCAAATACCTCGCCATGGCACTTATTGCATCGGTATCAGGAATTCGCGGGACCGTGGGTGGCTCCGTGGGAACCAATTTAACGCCCGTTGACGCGGTAGCCTTCGCTAGCGCCTACGGGCAGTGGCTTCGCAGCCAGACTGGCGGTGACCGCAGGCTGCGCGTTGCGCTCGGACGAGATGCCCGCGTTTCTGGCGAGGCGCTAAGTGACCTCGTGGTTTCTACCCTTCGTTTTCAGGGCATTGATGTGCTTGACCTAGGCTTGTCGACCACGCCGACCGTTGAAATGATGGTGCCTTGGGAGGGTTGCGACGGCGGAATTATTCTCACGGCCTCCCACAATCCGGGCGAATGGAATGCCCTCAAGCTGCTCAACGCCCGCGGCGAGTTTTTAAGTGCGGAGGACGGAGCCAAAATCCTCGCAGCCCGTGCTGCCGGAACGTTTGATTTCGCCCCAGTTAGTGACCTCGGCCGCCGCATCGCCGTTACCGACGGCATCGAGCGCCACATTCAGGCCATTCTCAACCTGGATTTAGTCGACGTTGAAGCCATTCGGGCCCGCGGTTTTGCGGTGGCGGTAGACGCCGTTGCTTCTACGGGCGGAATCGCCATTCCGATGCTTCTCGAGGCATTGGGTGTGCAACGCATTGAAGGGCTGTACTGTGAGCCCACCGGACTTTTTCCGCACAACCCCGAGCCGCTGCGCAAGCACCTCGACGAAATCTGTGCGCTCGTGCCCGAAACCCGCTGCGACCTAGGCATTGTGGTCGACCCGGACGTCGACCGTTTGGTATTTGTGAGCGAAGACGGCGAACTGTTTGGCGAGGAGTATACCCTTGTTGCGGTGGCCGACTACCTCCTGCAGCACCGTCCGGGCCACGTGGTCAGCAACTTGAGTTCGAGCCGTGCGCTACGCGACATCGCCAGCCGCCACGCTTCGACCTATTCGGCGTCGGCCGTGGGCGAGGTGCACGTCGTCACCGAAATGAAGGCGAAGCACGCCGTGCTGGGCGGCGAAGGCAACGGCGGAATTATTCTCCCCGAACTGCACTACGGCCGCGACGCACTCGTTGGGGTTGCCCTGTTCCTTACCTACTTGGCGAAAAGGGGCGGAACCTGTTCCGCCCTCCGCGCAACCTACCCGAACTACGCCATGGCCAAGGAGAAAATCGACCTTCAGCCGGGGGTAGACACCGACGCGCTGCTAGCGCGGGTTGCCGCGGCCCACGCCCATTTGAGCCCGTCGACCATTGATGGCGTCAAAATCGACTTTGCTGATCGTTGGGTGCACCTGCGCAAGAGCAACACCGAGCCCATCGTGCGCATCTATACCGAGGCCCCGACGCCTGCCGACGCTGAGGCGCTCGCCGCTGAATTCGTCACTAAATTGGCCGAGTTGTGAACATTCGCCCTGGGAATACCCAAAATCTTCAGCAGCTTGCATCGAATGCGCAAGCAGCCTACCTCGGAGCAGACCCCTTTCCGCACATTGTGTGGGACAATTTTTTTGATGCGGACTACCTGAGTGGCTTGGCTGATACGTTTCCGAACCTCTTTGAGCATCCGGAACTAGAGCACTTTAGCAACGCCAAAGAAATTAAGTCGGCGAGCCAGTTGGAGCAGGGCATTCCGCCCCAGCACCTGGAGTTGATCCACTTTCTAAATTCCCAGCCCTTCATCCAGTTTATTCAAACCTTGACCGGAATTCGTGAGCCCCTTATTGGTGATCCGTACCTGCTCGGGGGCGGATTGCACCAAATCAAAAGGGGGGGGCTGCTAAAGGTCCACGCGGACTTTAATAAACACCGTACCCTGGGGCTGGATCGCCGCATTAACGTGCTGGTCTACCTGAATAAAGATTGGGATTCCGCCTATGGAGGCCATTTGGAGCTCTGGGACCCCAAAATGACACGCTGCGCCGAGAAGGTGCTGCCGGTGTTCAACCGGATGGTGGTCTTTTCGACCACGGATTTCAGCTACCACGGGCATCCCGAACCCCTGACGTGCCCCGAGGACCGAACGCGCAATTCCATTGCGATGTACTACTACAGCAACGGCCGCCCCAAGAGTGAAGTAGACGTGCAAAACGTTAGCGCGACCACCAAGTTTGTTTCGCGCCCGGATTCCGAACACGACCGCCAAGCGATGCGCGGTTTTACTAAGTCCAACCTCATCGAATGGGCCAAGATGTGCACTCCGCCCATCGTGTGGAAGGCCCTGCGGTCTTTAAATTCCAAGTAACGCCATGAGCATCTACCTCGACAACGCTGCAACCACGCCCCTTTGCCCAGAAGCCAAGGAAGCCATGATCGCCGCCCTGGAGCTGTACGGCAATCCGAGTTCGACCCACTCCGAAGGGCGTAAAGCCAAAGCGTTGGTGGAGCGCGTCCGCAAGGAAATTGCCGCGGCGCTGAACTGCCTCCCGGCCGAAGTGATCTTTACGTCTGGCGGAACCGAGGCCGACAACTGGGCACTTCAATCAAGTGTTGAAGTTCTTGGCGTGAATATATTGTATCACAGCGAGTTGGAGCATCACGCGGTTACGCACATGGTTGAGGCCTTGGCGCCCAAACTGGAGTGTGTGGCGATTCCCTTCAACGAGCACGGAGACCACGACCTTGACTGGCTCGAGGCGGCGCTTGCTGCCGACGCAGCCGCAGGCCGCAAGGCCCTGGTGAGCCTGATGCACGCGAACAACGAAATTGGCAATTTGGCTGACCTCGACCGTTTGTCGGCCATGACCCGCGCCCACGGAGCCCTTTTGCACAGCGATACCGTGCAAACCATGGCTCACCTCAAGCTGGATTTTGGTGCTACACCCTTGGAGTTTGCGGCCTGCAGCGCCCATAAGTTTCATGGCCCCAAAGGGGTAGGTTTCGCCTACATCAAGCAGGGTACCGGGGTACAACCCTTCATTCGGGGTGGGGCCCAGGAGCGCGGACACCGCGCCGGAACCGAAAACGTAGTAGGCATCGCCGGGTTAGGCGCTGCTTTTTCGGCCGCCATGACCCACTTGGACGCCGACGCGGCCCACATGACCCGAGTGAAATCTTATGCCATTGACGCGATCCGCGCGGCGTTCCCCACAGTTCGCTTCAACGGCCGTTCAGGCGATCTTGACAAGAGCCTGTTCACGGTCCTGAATTTCTACGTACCCGAACTTCACGAAGGCGGCATGCTCAACTTTCAACTCGACCTTCAAGGGTTCTGTGTTTCAGGAGGAAGCGCCTGCAGCAGCGGCGCCGTCGGCGGCTCACACGTTTTGGGCGGACTAAAATCCCCAGGCGGAACCCGCATCAGCTTTTCGCGAATGACGACCACCGACGAAATCGACGCCTTCGTACACGCGCTTCAAAACCTGCCGAAGCTCGACTGACCTGCCTTAGCGAATCAAGTTGACGTAGCCCACAATCGGGCCGTCTTCGGTCTCAAACCGGTACACGTAGGTGTCCTGTTGGGCTGGTTTCCCGTTGAGGGTTCCGTCCCAGAACACGTCAAACGGCCGGTCGGTTTCAAACACCACGTTTCCAAAACTGTTGAGTATGGTAAAGTGGTCGTTTTCAAAGCAATTGTTGCCTCCGAGCACCAGCAACTCGTTGCGGCCGTCGCCGTTGGGTGTAAACGTATTGGGAATCCAAACGCGCTGGTCGTAGCGAAGTATGGCCGACGTGAATTCATAAGGATAGACCGCATTGCACACGGTGTCAATTAGTTCAAGCTTCACCGTGTACGTTCCAGAGGTCGGAACCCGGTACGTCGTGACGCGCCCCGTGTCCACCACCCCGTTGGGGAAGATCCAGCGGAACTGGTAGTCAATGCTGTCCAAGGTGTAGCTCACGTTGACGCGAATTCTGCCGTCCTTGCAGCTGTCGGGCGCAACCTTGACGTCGGGGGCGGGGAGGTCCGGATCAAAAAACACCGACGCGAACGCGGTGTCGGTAGTTCCGCACACGGTGTCGCGAACGACCAGCCTGATGACATGGGTTCCGGGCGAATTAAATCGATGGACCACCGTGTCTCCCGTTTTGGCCGACGCGCCATCGAACGTCCAGGTCGACAGCTGCGCGTCGATGCTCGTGCTCCAGGCGACGACTTCAAACGTTCGGTCGCAGGCTTTAAAACGATGCTCGAAGCTTGCTTCTGGAAAAATCCCTTTGTCGTGGGTGATCACCAGCGAAGTGGTGTCTTCAATGTCGCAGATGGTGTCGATGGCCGTTAAGCGGATTCGGTAGGTACCTTTTGAGAACCTGACCGTCGGTTGAAATGCGGACGACGTCTGTCCGTTGCCAAAATCCCAGAAAAACTTGTTCGCGTTGGCTGATCCGTTGGTGAAGGTCACCACCAACTCGTCGCAAAGCGTGTCGACGTCGGCCTCAAAATCAATGCTTGCATCTGCGGTGACGCTGGTTTCAAAGTCAATTTTTATCACGCCCAAGTTGCAATTGCTGGAATTTCGGGTAGGGCCAACCACACCGGGGGTGGTAGGAAAACTCTGCCCGCCGCAGGCGGCGCACACCGCTTGGAAAATATTGCCGCGGGGTGAAAATCGAGAGGTTCCGCCGTCAACGTGTTCGCTCGAAGTCCCACCGAAATAGGTTGCATAGGTCAAGCTTTGGGCATTCCGGGAAAGGACCATGAAGTAAAAATCACTGCCGTCGGTGGTAGGTCGAAGTGCATTACTTGAAACAGGGAGTCCAGCGGTGGTGCCCCCGAGTCCGCCACCGTTCACGCCGCCGCCCCAACCCGACAAGAGGATGTTCAGGCAATCGTCTACGTTGAATGCACTCGGAACAATGTTTACAATACTGTTTGACGAACCAAAACGAGTAGAGAAGAGCGTTTGATTCAAGTCTGCATTGAGCTTGTGAATAAACTGGCTGCCGTTGGGTGTGCCCCAAGTTCCGGACGTCTGGGGATAAATGCCCAAACTTTGACCAAACACATAGACGGCTCCGTATTTGTCCAAATCGAGCAGAAAGGACTGGTCATTTCCCGATGTACCAAGGTAGGTTGCTTTTTCAAGTACCCCGGCACTGCTTAGGCGCGCAATCCATCCGTCCACACCTCCGCGGGCTGTGGCGTGGAGTCCGCCCGTGGTGCCCGGAAAATTGGTAGATCTCGTTCCGCCAGTTACAAATACCTTTCCGTTAGCGTCCGTTTTAATACCGTAACCCGACTCGTGGTTGCTGCCCCCGAGTAGCGTGGCCCAGCGTATTGCAGTTAGGGACGCATTCATAGAGAACGCCACTGCATCGGTACTCATGTTGGTCGCTGTTGCCCCTGGAAAAGAGGAGGACTGCGTCGAGGTAACAACAAACACTTGGTCCAATGCATCGACTACAACTTCGCCGCGCATCGCGTCGCCGTAGTTCAAGGCAATGCCCAAGTTCAAGCCTTCGTTTCCGGCTGTTCCGACAAATGTGGATGCTGCGAGCGCAGAGCCGCTGGGGTTTACCTTCAGTACAAAGAGGTCCACGCCGTCGTCAAAATTGAATGCGAGCGGCGATCCGGTGGATCCGTTGGCCGGTGGGCCCCCGTTAAACGTAACGTCGTAGGCACCCGCAGTCACCGGGAAATCACTCGACCCTGTGGTTCCCATGATAACGAGTTCACCGGCGGAATTCACCATCATCGAGTGCGGCTGGTCGGGCCCGTCGCCTCCTATGTAAGTGGAATACAGGCGCTGGGACCCGTTGGCGCTGAATTTGGTCAAGCCAATATCCATCGTAGAAAATCCTGCGCTTGGGTCATTGTAGCTCGCGTCAAAGGCCCCAGGGCTAGTTGGGTAACCTACATCGAAGACGATACCTCCACCGTACAGGTTTTCTTGGTTATCGTAGGTTGCGGTGTAGCCCCAATTGTCGGCGGTCGAGCCTGAAAAACTTGAAAAAACGAGGTTGGGATCAATGACCAAGGTGTCGCTGCGTCGGTAGGTACCGAGTTCGAATACTACCACGGTGTCGTCCACGATACGGTACGAAGCCGCGACGGGAACTTTGCCCGATTTGCTGAGTGAAAAAGCTACAGGGCGGTCTTCAATCCACGTCCCCATGGGGGTGGAGAGCCGTAGCGCCCCCTCTGCGTCAAGAACGGGAACAGTGCCGCGGATGCACAAGCGGATTTGCGACGGATCGGCCTTGGGGGCCACGCGCCATTCGGATTTTAGCCCTTCGTGTGCGTGGACCACAAAGTCAATCCCAGGGTATACATCGCGTACTCGCCAATCCTCGAATTCCGGCACATTGGTCCTCCAGCGCTGTTTATCGCGGCCCAAGAGGTAGTGGCGCGGACTTGGCGTGGGATCAGATCCCACAGATTTAGCTGTAGGCTGTGCACCCAAAAAGTCGACGAAAACCGCATGGGCATCAGGCCAGGACTCGGGCCATTGCACGGTGGGGTAGTGCGGATTGGGAACCGCCCCGCCACGGTGCTTGGGGTGTACCACTCGAATTCGGTATCCGTGGTCCGTCCAAAAAACCGCACCGTCTGACAAGGCTGTTTTCGCGCGAAACGCAGCATCCCACTGCCCTAAATTGGGCACAATCACCGGCTGTCCAGAGGCGGCAGACGCACTGAAAAGTAGGATTGCGAATAGGATGGAGCGCACGCTGGAAAGTTAAGTTAAAAGCTCAGGCCAATCGCGTGGCTACGATGTAGACGTGGTCTAGGCTTCCGGCTAGCCGAGTAGCAAACAAAAAGCGTTCCGAATCTTCAGCTAGGCGCAGCCGCTTGCGAAGCACATCTGCCCGCTCGGGGAATGCCCGTGCAACCACACTTGCAGCTTTAAGGTGATTGGGTAGTGTAGCGTGAATGGAATCAACTGAAAAAACCCGGGAACAGGGCGTGTTGGAAAGTACGTTGCTTGTGAACAGCCGACTGTCTGGATGAAGCCCTTCGAGGTTGTGTGCTGCGGCCCACGAGGCCGCTCCGCCTGATGCAGCGAGGGCAGGGTCGGGATCAAATAAATAGGTTCCCACCGCATTGGCGCGCGCGGGAAGCACACTTGGCTGGGTGGTCCAGCGCAAAAGTTCGCGTCCCTCGTCGTCGACGCTGACGGCAATGAACTTAGTCTTAGATTTTCGCTCAAAAGGAATTCCCACCACCAGTTCCTTCACTTCTCTTCGCACACTGACGTATATGAACTCATCTGCTTCAGGGAACCAACGCGAAACTTCGCGTGCCTCGAGCATTGGGGATAGTTTGATTGCAACGTATGCGCCCCATTGTTGCCATGTACGGAGGTGGGTAAACGGGTCTGGTTCGCCGAGTTCACGAATCGCGATGCGGCCCGAACTGGTACGGCGGGAAGGGTCGACGAACACCGTTTGAAATTGCAGCGTGCCAAATTCTTGATTTTCGGCTTTGCCTTGGATTACATGGCGGTTTGCTTTCTTGCCGTTCCAGGTCAGCAGTTGAGTTAAGTAAGGGTCAGGTTCCACGGTAGTCACCTGGTATCCGGCACGTTCTAATCCCCAAGAGTCAATGCCGCTTCCTCCCGTTAGGTCGAGCGCGTGCGGCGTTTCTAGATGTCCGGCTGATTGGTCACCGGAATGTGACCGTAGCCATTGTCCGCGCCAAAGTGCAGTAGCTTGTGAACTCGCTTGTTCCGCATTCGAAACGGGTGGGGGAGCAAAGTCTGGATCGGCCATGAGTGATGGCCACTTCGCAGCGTAGCGTTCAAAGTGAACAAGCCAGTCCTTTTCTGCAGGCAATAATTCGAATTTTCCCCAATGGAGTGGCCATGCCGCAGGCGGACCTTTTCGCTCCAATTCACGGAGTGCAGCGCGTACACGTTCGGCCCGAAACATGCTGCAAAAGTCGGCAATTCCGTTCGGAAAATTAATAGAAATTAGGTACCTTTCACGGCATGAAGTGCAACGCAGTAGCGCGTCCCATTCTTTGGGGCTTTTTTGTTTTAGGTATTCCGGTTTCAGTTTGGGCCCAAGTTCAGTTGGCGCCGTGGTCGGAAGCGTTTACAGGGGTAGCGCAAGGCACGCCCAACTTTAACGCAGGTTCAACTATTCCAGTAGGTTGGACGCGAAACCCAAGTACGACGGGCAACAACCCTCCCAATACCTCGTACTGGTGGGGAGGTGGACAACTTGCTACTCCCACGGCGAACACCGGTCCCGACAGCGACCATACAACCGGAACAGGCGGCTATGTCTATGTAGAGTCGAGCGGCGGAGCAGGGGGTGCCGTTGCAAGTTTAGTGACGCCCCCAGTCAGCACGGTAGGCTTGACGCAGCCTGAGCTCGTATTCTGGAAGCACCAGTTTGGCACCACGATGGGACTGCTGAAGATTTACATGCGCGCCTATGGTTCAACTTCATGGCCAGCCACGCCGATTTACACCGGAACCAATGCAAACCTCGGAAACAACTGGCTCCGTGTCTCCGTTCCATTACCATCTAGTGCAGTGAACGACACGATCGAATTGCGCTTCGAAATGACCAAGCCAACAGGGGGTGGTGGCCCTGGCCCTGGCGGAAACAACCAACTGGGGGATTTAGCCATTGACGACGTGTCTGTTGCCCAACTCGTTACCTGTCCCGCTCCGACGGGATTAGTGGCGACCCGCTTGAGCGCAAGCTCCATTCAGCTTTCGTGGACCACGGGCGGCGCTACGTCTTGGCGTGTGACCTACGGCGCACCCGGTTTTCTGCCCGCGTCGGGAACCAAACTGAACGCAACGTCCAATCCGATTATTATCACGGGCCTTTCGCCTTCAACTACCTATGAATTCCGTGTAAAGGACAGCTGCGCGGCCAACGACGTGTCGGCGTGGTCCAGTTCTGCCAAGGCGATGACCGATTGCGGTCCGGTTCCCGCGCCGTGGATGGAGGATTTTGAAGACGCCAACTGGGTAGTCCCCGCCGCGCATTGGGCTTACGGGGCGATTGATACATGCTGGTCGCGTCCGTCTGGCGCTCTTTACTGGTGGCGCCCAAACAGCGGTCCAACGCCCACGGCATTGACCAACATTGGGACTGGACCAAGCACAGACCACACCACCGGTTCGGGTAAGTACATGCACGGTGAGGCCCAAACTGGTGCAGGGGTTGCGATACTGCGCAGTCCAAACGTGATTTTAGCCGGATTATTGAATCCCGAATTGCGGTTTTACTACCACCAATTCGGCGCACAAATTGACAGCTTAGTTGTAAAAATATTCCGCAACAATACCGAGACGCGCGTGTGGGGCAACACCCAGCAAACTAGTTCATCCAACGCGCCCTGGAGCGAAGCGATTATTTCGTTATCGAGCTTCCTGCCCGATACAGTCCAAGTGAGATGGTATGCGTACCGCTCCGCTAGCAATAACAACCAAGTTGACGTCGCTATTGACGACGTGTCCATTGACAATCCGCCCGCATGCCCGAAGCCAACGGGCCTCACCGTAACTACGACCACACAAACTTCAGGAACCATGACCTGGAACCCGACAGGTGCTGGAACGTACGAAGTGCGCTATGGACCGCTTGGTCAGGTTCCGTTCAGCGGCACCACCGTGGTGGCTACTACGAATCCATTTATGCTGACCGGCCTGAGTGCGGGTACGGTCTACGCCGTATCGGTGCGCAAAGTCTGCAGCACCACCTTGCAAAGCGCTTGGAGTACCATTGATACGCTGATCACATTGTGTGGGGTAGTGGCAGCGCCCTATGTTGAGAATTTTGAGGTCGGATTCAACCCAGGCCCAGCAAGTGGTCAGTTTTGGAACCAAAATTCTACGGTGGGACCGTGCTGGACGCGCACGCCATTGAGTTCACCCGCACCGGCTCAATTTCACTGGGGTGGGGGCCAAGGCGCTACTCCGACTCCAAATACAGGTCCTGACAACGACCACACCACGGGCCTTGGTAAGTATGTCTACACGGAGTCAAGTCTTTCGACCGGTGCGCGCACGGCCAACTTAGTTTCTCCTCAAATCAGCCTTCTGGGATTGACCACACCTGAACTACGGTTTTGGTACCACATGGACGGTCAATCGATTGGCTCCTTGACTGTTGAAGTGCAGACCGGATCGGTAACATCACCCTTCACCGTATTGGATTCCATCGTAGGGCCGCAAGGGGCTTCATGGCTAGAGCGCGTTGTTTCCCTAGCGGGCTACTCGGGCCAAACGGTTCGAATTCGATTGCGTGCACGGACTTTGGCAACAGGTCAGTCGCAGTTTGCCGACATCGCCATTGACGATTTTTCGGTGAAGAATGCACCTCCTTGTCCGCCACGAACTTCACTGAACGTAACTCCCCTCACTGCCACCACGGCATCGGTGAGTTTCAGCAGCGCAGGCAACGGTACAGCGACGTTGGAGTACGGCCCAGTTGGTTTTGCTCCAGGAAGCGGAACTTTTGTAAAAACTACAAGTAATCCATTTATTTTGACTGGATTGACCCAAGGTCAGAGCTATCAAGTATACGTATTCGACAGCTGTGCCGGCGGACTCACCTCGACGAAGTTTGGCCCTGTTTCGTTCAGCACTTTCAATTGCCCGAATGGATGCGTTTACAACCTCAAGCTGCGTGATTCGTTTGGCGACGGATGGAGGTCCAACCCCCAAGGCACACTATTCCATGCCCTTGAAGTGCTGATTAACGGTACCGCAACATCTTACACGCTACCCGGTGCGAACGATACAGCTGCGTCCTTTGTGATTCCGGTTTGCGACAACGACGTCGTACAGCTGCGCTTCGTGAATCGAGGTAACTGGAGCAATGAATGCGGTTGGATCTTTAGGGACGCGTCGGGGGCCATTGTGCACACTGAAGCTACGGGCGGCCCCAACTTGACCACGGGTATCAAATTCACCGATACGGCGGACTGTAGTAATCCTTGCCCGCCTCCCTCGGCAGTGATGACCACGACCGCAACGGGCCTCACGGTCAACTTCAGTGCGTCTACGTCTGTAGGGAATGTTGTCAGCTACGCTTGGGATTTTGGGGCGGGAGCTACCGGAACCGGCGTGACCACGAGCCACACGTTCAGCAGCTTTGGTGCGTACCCTGTTATGCTTATCATTACCGACGGATGCGGACAAAAAGACACGTTAATTCAAACGATTACTGTGTGCACCGGTGGTTTAGGGACGGTAAGCCACAGTGCCAATGGCTTGATTGTCAACTTTAGTGGTCCAACAGATCCGGGGCAATTCACGTCGATTTCGTGGAATTTCGGCGACGGTGCCACAGGAAGTGGTGCGAGTCCAAGTCACACGTATGCAGCGGGAGGAACCTATTCAGTGATTGTTACCGCTACAGACAATTGCGGAAACACCTACAGCCAAACGCTAACGGTGGTGATCTGCCTAAAGCCGACAGCGGACTTTACGTTCCGGGTGCTCCTTTCTAACGGCAATGGCATGACGGTGGAGTTTGATGCCAGTGCCACGACCGATGCTGTTCAATACCAATGGCTTTGGGGTGACGGCTCGTCGGGTACGGGTGGTCCAATTATTAACCACACCTATCCCGTAGCCCAACTTGGCTACACGGTGCGTCTCATCGCGCTTTCTTCGTGCGGAACCTCCGATACCGTTTTCCACAGCTTGCGTGAACTTGGTGATCTAGATCCAGAATTCAGTGAAACAGGGAGTTGGTTTCCCAATCCTATTCGGTCGGGAGCATCCCTATCGTGGTTAGGTACTTTGGGGAACGAACCGATGCACATTCGCCTAATCACCGCGGATGGCCGTCTTTTAGGGGCGTATCCATGTTATCAAGGCACATGGCAAGTGCCTGTTCTTGCCCCAGGTATTTATTGGTTAGATTGGCTGGAAGGCGATGTGCGTCGTCGCGCACCAATCGCGGTACTTGACTGATACCTTTGCGCCGTGGAACTTGTACTTGCTTTTTTAACCCTGGCCTTTTTAGAGGTCGTACTCGGAATTGATAACATCATTTTCATCAGCATATTGACCAACAAGTTGCCTGAGGAAATCCGAAAAAAGGCCCGCACGCTAGGCATCGCCTTGGCACTCATTTTTCGGGTACTCATGTTGCTTTCCATTACATGGATCATGGGATTTCAGCAGGAACTTTTCCGAATCGGCGAACATCCGGTGAGCGGACGTGACCTTGTCCTTTTTGCAGGTGGTGTATTCTTGCTTTGGAAGTCTACCAAAGAAATTTATGAGATCACCGAAGCGGGAGGTGCGCAGCATGGCCAAAATTCCAACGTGGCCAAGAGCTTCGCGGGAATTATTGTACAAATCGCTCTGCTCGATATCGTATTCAGCTTCGATTCAATTCTTACGGCAATTGGCATGACCGACAACCTTCCCATCATGATTGCGGCCATTGTCGTGGCTATGTTCGTGATGCTGCAGTTCAGTACGCCGGTGTCCAAAATCATTGAACGCCACCCTTCGCTCCAAATTCTGGCGCTGGCCTTCTTGATTTTGATTGGCTTTATGCTCGTTGCGGAGGCTGCAGGCTACCACGTGCCGAAAGCCTACATCTACATGGCGGTGGGCTTCTCCCTCGGGGTTGAAATGCTCAACATTCGCGGCAAAGTGCGCGGCGGAGGCCCCAAAGCGCACTAACGCGCTAGAGGACCTCAGACCTCGTGCACAAAGAGGTCGCGGTCAAAACGCACTCGCGGGCCATACACGCCTTCTGGAGCGCGCTTTCCCGCTGAGATAACCATGCACACTTGGGCGCCGCTTGGCAGGCCGAGCATTCGCTTAATTCGGACTCCGTCCATACCCTCCATTGGGCAGCTGTCGTACCCGTGGGCCCTCAGTGCGAGCATTAAGTTCTCACAAGCCAACGCGGTAGACTTGTGGGCCCATGTAGCCATTCCCGCCAGCGAAAACGGCCCGCGCGGAATGGGTTTCACCAAGCCCACAAGGCTTACCCACAGCGTTTTAAATGGTCCAAATACCCCGAATGGCCCCATGTCGTAGGCCAAAGGCACAATTTTGCGGTAGTACTGGTAAGCGGCTTTGAGTCGGACCTTGCGGCTTTCGTCAAACTTTGCCAGCATCAGGGCGTTAGTTTCGCGCCAGCGGTCTGGCCGAGCCACGGCCACCACGAGTTCCTGCGCGGTTCGGGCGGCGGGCTGGTTGAGGCAGTACTTTACCAGTTCTGCTTTCTTCTCGGGCGTGCGTACCCAGTAAAAATCCCAGGTTTGCAGGTTGCTGGAATTCGGCGCGAGCAATGCTAGCCTCAGGCATTCCCGCATTACTTCTTCGGGAATTGGGTCTGACGTGAAAATTCGTACGCTCCTTCGGCTCTCGACCACGTCGGTGAAGGCTTTGGCGTCCACTTGAATTGCCGCCTCTTCGTAGCCGTGCTTCGGTGCGTTGTTAAAAATGTCTACGCTGCTAGCTGGGCTTGAACTGCTCATTTTTTGGAATCTTTTTTCAGTAGGTCTCGAATTTCCGTCAGAAGGTCAAGTGCGTTTCGCTTGAGGGCGAAATCGCTAACATCAATCCAGAACTTCATAGCCTCAAGGTACGTTTTACCTTCGTCCTATGCAGCGCGCTGAGTCAGATATCCTGGAATTCAAATTGCGGATCGACCGCCAGCGCAAAATTGCCCGAACCTTGGTGGCTTTTGCGAATACTTCGGGCGGAACCCTCGTCGTAGGCGTTCGCGACAACGGTTCGGTGGCGGGTTGCCGTGCCGAAGAAGAAGCCTATATGGTAGAGGGGGCAGCCCAGCGCTACTGCCGGCCAGAGGTGAAATTAAGCCTCCGCGCGGAACGCTGGGAACACAAAGAAGTGCTCGTAGTGGAAGTCTCCGCTTCGGTCGTGGCACCCCATGCGGCGCAAGAAGAAGATTCCGACGAGTGGACGGTGTACGTTCGCCGCGGTGCGGCCAACTTTAGGGCAAACCGCGTGCTGCTCGAAGAACTAAAGCTACGTACCGGCCAAGCGGCAGAAGCCAGCGTCGCTCACCTTCAGCTCCTGGCGCACCTCAACGACCAGGAGGGACAAACGGCATCAAGGCTGGCTAGAACCACGGGAACGCCGATACGCGACGTGGAAGAAGGACTCGCCGTGCTGCTTCACTGGGGCCAAATCGTGGCAACCCCGCGGGAGAAAGGCTGGGTTTACCTCCTCCCGAGTTGAAATGTACCTATTCCGTACCCTGTGAGGTACAGTAGATGTACCATATTTGATAGCCCGTTCAGCGGGCCTCACACCCAACCATTGGCCCCGCAAGGGGCTTTTTTATTGGCCGATGGCCTTGCGCAGTCCAGGGAAATGGGCGAAAGAAGAGGCAAATTCCGACTCAGGTGTTCCCGCTAAAACGCCCGCAGCATAGCACAAACCCTGCAGGTAGCCGCGGTATGCCTTGTACCAGAAGTTGGTCTTTAGTGCGTCCCGGTGGAGGCGGTAGGAGGGTAGGTCGCCGGTACGCGCAACCGAAAGCAACAAGGCTAGGCGGCTGAGGTCCGCGTCTACTGCCGCAGACCAGGTACTGCGCACGTCTAAATGCAGCGCTTGGGTTTCCATGATGTGAAGCACAGGGGCCGTGAAGCCCATAACGGAAATAATTGGCAAGAATTCCATGCCCAATAGGTGGTGGTAAATTGGGTCAATTCGCTGAATTTCATTGATATAATCCGTAGTTATCGATGGATCCCACCCGTTGTGCTCCAAGAAGTACACCCAGAATCGGGCTTGAAAGTAGCGGCTAATAAGAATAGGGTAGTCCTCTGGAGCATACCCGGTAGCCAAAATTGCCTTCGCGTAGGGAAGAATGTGCTCCCACGTTCCGCCCAAGAAATGCTGCATGATGCGCATTCCGTGGTAGTAGAGCGGTACCTCGATTCGATTAGCCATAACGTCGAGCGCATTGGCCATGTAGCCTGATTGAATGGTTTCGTAGTCTGCAAAAAAGTGGGTGACCCATCGAAAGGCGGCCGGATTTTCATGCAGTTCGCGGCAAGCCTCCACCGCACCCAAGCGCATGCGAAACTCGTCGGCTAAGGTGTTCGAGAAGAACACGAGCTGCGCCTTGCGAAGATGGCCCTCTGTCCACATGGGGTGGTCCAGCCAAAATCCCCACGAGTCAATGGGCGCATGGGTCGTTACCTTGTATAAAATCCAAAGAAAAATGGACTGTGCATTGAAATCTTCGTCTCGAATGCGGTCAAACAGTGCGTCGCGTTCAGCTACCGTCCAATTTTCCTTGTCAACCGTTTGGGTCCAATCGAAGTAGTAGGTAAAGCGTCCCACGTCGGTGCGAAACGCAGAATAGTCGGCGAAGCCGCAGTACGCGCTTAAAATATCAAGTACCCCCGTGCGGGGCTCTCCGCCGGGCACCAGGCCAAAAAACCGCCGCAGCGTATTGTAGGAAACAAGCTGCCCAGTATCCTCAAACAACTGGTCTTCAAGTTGCTGGCAATCCGTCTTAGTGCGCACACTGCGCCCAAACCTGCGCTGTATTTCGGACCGCAGCGCGTCGAGATAGGGGGTAGTACCTTTGCGCGTCATGCTGCAAACCTACAAAAGGTACACGTTATGTACCCTGATTTAGATCCGACGGCATTAATCGGTCTTGCGGTAGCGGCTGAAACGCTGAGTTTACTGCTTTTTGGTCGGGCCAACACGCTTTGGCGCGCGCCAGGCATGCTTGAGTACCCCCAGCGCTTCTTGGTCCTGCGGTCTGTCTTGGTCATGATTTGGGTTCACCTTGGCGTGGCGATTCTTGCGCCAGCAGGCGTTGCAGCGAGCTATCCGGCTTGGACTCCCGACATCCTGTTGCTCCTTGGCCTCGGTATGCTGGGTGGTCTTGGTCTTCTTTTGTTTTCGTTGAGCATCAGGTCGATGCCAGCACAACTGGTGTTTTTTGGTGGAAGTGTTCACCTGGTCGTGGCGGTGGCCGTGGGCTGGGCTCTTGGGGAACTCATTTCGCCGCTGAGGTTGGGCGTTATTGTGTTGTTGCTCGCCGCACAGCTCACTGTGCTCCTTCGGGACCGCCGCGCATGGGCTCAGCTCCACGGTCGCGCCAAGTTTTTACCCTTTACGGTGGGCCTGATATGGGGAACCTATTTCCCATTATATGGAATAGCCATCGCGCATTGGGGATTCTGGCCTACGGTTATTACCACGGAATGGGGTGTGCTTGTGCTCGTGCTGGGGTGGTTTGCGGTGGCGCGCTCCGGAACATGGCGCGACCGAAGTATGTGGCGTTCGATGCTCGAACAGTCCGCACTCAGTTCGGTAGCTCAAGCACTTTCGGGCGCTGCCCTGTGGTGGGGCGGCGTAATCCTTCACAGTATTTTGACCAACTTCAACGTGCTGGTTAATTTGTCGGCGTTTAAGATCCGTTTCGGAGAGGCCTTAAGCTTCAAGTACCTGGCCTATTTTGCGCTTTACATCGGTCTCGCCGTAGCGCTGGTGCTCGGTTCATAAAATTCCTGTATCTTTAAGTACCCTATACTAACTCAAGCCATGACCTTGGACATTGCCGTCCAGCGAATGGCCGACGAGCTGCTTCGCGTTCCTCCATTTGACGTTTTGTCGCTGGATCAGCGCGTAACGCTCGCCGCGCACGTTCGACTGGGCGTTTACGAAGCGCTCGACATCCTTCCCCACGAAGAGGTGCGCGAGGTTGTTTATGTTCTCACTCGAGGCGGACTTTTACTTCGTTCCGAACCAAAGCGCGAAGAACTGCTGCAAGCGCCCGCCATTTTGTCCCTACGCGGGCTGCGCATGAACGAGTCCCAGCATTGGGAGGTGGTGTTCACTGAAGACGCGCTCGTTTTGGAGCTGCCGATTGCGGAACTTACCTACCTAAGCGGGCAATATCCCGCGTTTTCGGAGTCCCTGAAGCAGTATATTGATCTTTGATCCATTCCCATTTTAAGGGATAGCAGCTCGTCCAGTGCTGCTCCCAATAGGCGGCGCTCTCGGCCCATATTGCCACGCGCACGCGCACCGTGTCGGTGAATGCTCTGTCTAGCCAGCGGATTCGCTCGTCGTGGGCGTCGGCCTCCATTCGGCCGAGGAGTTCGTACGGCAGCTCCAGCAGGGCTTGGCGTTCAGGGTGCAGCAGCGAGCGGGCGCAGCGCGCGAGCGCGTCGTCTGCGGCACCTCGGTAGGCCGAAATCAAGCCCCCAACCCCGAGTTTAACGCCTCCGAAGTAGCGGCTAACCACGGCGCCGCAATCCTGCAGTTCGGCAGATTGGAGGGCGTGAAGAATGGGGGTTCCCGCGGAATGGCTGGGTTCGCCGGCGTCGTGGCTGCGCTCCTCAAGTCCGGCGGTTTGGCGGATGCGGTAGGCCCAGGCATGGTGCCGCGCTCCGCGGTGCAGCGCCGTCCAGGCGGCCACTGCGGTTTGGACTTCTTCTGGACTCGCGGCCGGGAACACCCGAGCGTGGAAGCTGGAACCGCGGTCCTTCCACAGTCCTTCGCACGGTGCAGAAAGGGTGAAGTAGGGGCGGTCCATGGTGCTACAAACCTACGGCGGGCGCTACCTTGCGCCACGTGAAGCAGGTCACCCTTTTGATACCCGCTGTAAATGCAGCCGAGTTACTCCCTCGCTGCATTGAATCATGTGCCGGCCTCTACGACGAGCTGATGGTGGTGGATTCGGGTTCCACCGACGCAACCCTTGAGGTCGCTGCGCGCTACGGTGCGCGCATCCTGGAGCGCGACTACGAAAACTCCTCGTCCCAAAAAAACTGGGCCATACCCCAGGCGTCCCAGGAATGGATTCTGCTGCTCGACACCGACGAGTGGCTGACGACGGAGCTTCGCGAGGAACTTGCGGCATGGAAGGCCTCAGCCGACCCCGATCCTCACGACGGCTACTGGCTTTACCGAGCCAATCACTTTATGGGGCGCCGCGTGCGCTTTTCGGGTTGGCAGGGCGACAAGGTGATTCGCGTCTTTCGCCGCGACCGATGCCGCTACGAGGCCAAGCAGGTGCACGCCGAAATCATGGCAGCTGGGCCCATTGGGCGCTTTGCGCACCGCCTCAACCACAACACATTCATCGACATTCCGACCTGGGAGGCCAAGTTGCGCCGCTACGCAGAATGGCAGGCTGGCGATTACGACGCACGCACTCCGGTGATTACGCCCTACCACAGCGTGCTGAAGCCGGCCTGGCGTTTTCTGAAGCACTACGTGCTTCGGGGCGGAATCCTAGACGGCTACGTCGGCTTCAAAGTATCGGCATACGCCGCTTGGGCGGTCTGGCTGCGCTACGACGTGCTGCGTCGCCGAAGGGCGGACGATCGTTAGTCTCGCTTAAACGCTTTGAGTACCTGGCCCTCGGCATAGAATATTCGCATGCCTGATGGTCCGTGGTCAACCCATGTAGCTTCGCCGTTGGGGGGTAAGCTCAGGCGTCCCAGTCGCTGTCCGACGCTGTTGAAGACCTCAAAATCAATGACCTGCGAAGTCGGGTTTCGCAGGTTGAAGTTCGCAGTAAACGGATTAGGGTAACCGAGCACGCTGACTTCGCCGGCAGCCTCCGGAAGGTCGAGGCTTCCCGAGTTAGCGGCATTCGGACTGGCGTGCTGGTCAAATACGGTCCAGGTATATGCCCAATCGTGGCGGCGCCCAAAAGATTGGTCGTCCATGAGCGGCGGTACGCGCACCTCGTCGAGCACTACCCAGTCTCCGGCGATTTGCCGGCTGAGGTACACGCCTTCGCCGTTCGCGTCCAATTTGAAGGGTAGCGCACCGGTGAAGTTGCTGCTGCCAGAGGCCCAAAGCAGCAGTCGCCCGCCCGGCGGGATGCTGTATCCGTTGAGGTTCGCCTTAGCAAGGTTCGTTCGGCTGTCGCTCAGGTAGAGTCCGTTGAGGCTGGCCGTGGTGGTGCCGGGGTTGACTAGTTCAATCCAGTCTTCTCGGTTGCCGTTGGGCGCCGTCGGGCCGTTCGTGTTGGCGCTGCACACTTCATTCAGTACGACGTTGGGGGCAGAATGGGTGTTCCAAAATCCCGGCGCACAGGGTGCGGAGTTGGCTGCGCCTTGCGCATCGGTTGCCGTAACGTAGTAGCTAAATCCGTTGCTGACTCCCTCTAGGAGTCCGCCATAAAGTCGATCGCCAGCCCATTCGTCGTGGTGCGCGCCGTCGTCAAACAAGGTCAGGCTTTGCCAGCTTCCGCCGGTGGGTTGGTAGTGAACTACTACGCTCGGCGTGGCTTCGTCCCAAACTTCGACCTGAATCGGAATTCGGCCGCTGGCACCGTGGCCCACAATCCGCGGCGGGAATACAATGGGCTCCACATTTCCCTGAGGAAGTTGGTTCGCCGAAGTGGCGATGCGCGTCGCCATAAACGGATGGATTCCGAATTTCACGTGGGCTCCAGCAGCGACCGTCAAGGCGTTCCAGAAATCCAACGAATCGTAGCCGTAGTCTAAGCTGCGGTAGGCGTCCTCTTCAACGAAGGGCGCGAGCTGTGCCCTAATGGACTGGTTGCGAGCCTGCCACGCGGCGGCTCCAGCGAGGGTAGCGAGCTCCGACTGGAACAAGCCGAGGCGGCGCTGGGCCTCGGGGTTTGCGCTGATTTTCGTGTAGAGGGGGTAGGTTCCGAACTGCGTGATGGCCCGGGTGGCCCAGTTGATGTTAAACCAGTCCACGCCAAATGAATTGTCGGGATCGTACGACGAAAAATGCATCAGCCCGCTCGCCGGATCCTCGTAGAGGTAAAAGTTGTTTTTGTTGAACGAGTGGTTGTCCCAATGGCCTACCGTGAGTTCCCAAGCGAGCCACTTTAGGTAGTCGTTCACGTTAAAAATGCTGTCCAGCGCACAAAGCGACTGCGTTCCGGTTGTCGCGTGCAGCGCGGTCACAAACTGAGCAAGCCCACGGTAGTCGTCGGCGTCTTCGTTGGTTTCAAGTTCGTAAACCCGCCTTCCGCCCGACGTAAGTTTGTAGGATGCCGGATTGGTACCAAGGTTGGCTAAGTCGGCAGGGTAGAGGCACTTGTAAAGGTTTCCGGCTTCCCGCGCGAAGCGGTGCTCCACGTAGTCGTCGTTGAGGTGTTCCACGTTGGCATAAAGCCCAAACGGCTGCCCGTTAATAAACAGCCGAACATGGTTCACGCGCGGAGCGGGAATCCCAAAATCCTGGGCAAGTTCCCATGCAATGCGGGCCCTCATGATGCTCGGGTCGTTGTGTTCACCGTTTAAATTCAGGTCCTTGACCCCTTGGGTCCGCGCGCCAGCGGTGAAGCTGTTGAATGAAATTTTAAACGATTTTTTACCGCTGTAGCGTGAGGTGTTGCCGCGCAGCCGGAATCCCACTTCCACGCCGCTTACCGAAAATCCGGGAGCCGTAAACGCAAACTGAGCATGGTATTCGTAGTCGCTTGTGACGTTCGTCAAAATAGCTGCCAAGCTGTCGGCCGGAATCGAAATGTCGATGCGCGGCACTACGTCGGTGCGGTAGAATTGGTTGGCCGGCGGCAAGGCTGCGCGCTGTGCGTCCAACGACCAGTGAAGGGCCATAAACAGGGCCAACCAAACGATGTTTGTGCGCATTACCGTAGCGTGTTAACCGTCAATTCATCCACGAAAACAAAGGTTTCGCCGCCGGCGCCAGGATGCCACGAGGGCAGTACGCCCGGATTCACCAGCTTGACCCGAACCGATTGGAGCTTTGCGCGCTTCGGCGCAGTGAAGCCTGAGGTTTTGCGAACCACGGCACTGGGCTGTTCGCTGAGCGCCTCTTCGAAGTACAGTTGCCGCGTTTCGACCGTCCCGTTCGAAAACACAAGGCTAAGCTCGACCGATTTTGGCAGAGCGATCCACGACTTGATGTCCTTGAGCAGGCTTACTTCAACCTCAATACGGCGCGCGGAGATGGCCTTTGGGTGCTCGAGGTTGATCACCACGTCTTCGCCTTGAACGCCCGTCCATTCGCCCTTGCGCCAGTCCACGTCGCCGAACACCCCGTCCACTAGGCTTGCGTCACCCGGTCGGTACTGGGGATTTGGCACCCCCTGAACCAACCTGGCGGTCCATGCGTTCGGTTTTTTCGTGGTCGCTGCGATCGACCGGTGCTGGGTCAGGCCGTCGCCCGCTTCGAGTTTCTGGCTCGTGGTGATCGATTGGGTTGCCCCGTCAATCGTTGCGGTGGTTTTGCCTTCAAATCGGCGCGGAACCTGAATTCGAGGCGCGGGAAGCACCACCGAGGTCAGTCCGTGTGCCGTGTTTTCATAGGGCATTAAAGCGGATGGGGAGTCCGCGTGGTACATGCTTATTCGCGTGGACCGCAGCAACTCGCTGTGGTCAAGGAACCCGCGCGAAACCTGCCCTGTGGGCAAGCCCAACGAGCTGAAATATGGACCGTTTCCAGCGCGCACGAAGTCCGTGTGCACGCCTTGGGCGCGCAGTGCAACCCGGTCCCAAAGCATGGGCCCCACCGCGTAGCGCGCTTCACCCGGAACCAAGGGGTAAATGCCCCACGAGCTCATCACGTACCACGCCGACATTTGCCCGCAATCTTCGTTGCCTTGGTAACCGTCAGGCCGGTCGCTGTACATCGTAGCCAGGATTTCGCGAATGCGCTTGTGGCCTTTGTCGGCGCGCGGTGTGGCGGAATAAAGCCAGGCAATGTGGTGCGACGGTTCGTTGCCGTGGGCATACTGCCCGATCAAGCCCGTGATGTCGGCTTGGTCCCGCCCAACGGTCGCCGAAGGCGCAGCAAACAGCGCGTCCAACTGGCCTTCCAGGCTGCGGCCTTGGGCGCGAAGCAGTCCGGTCCAGCGCTTCAAGTCGTGTACGGGCGCAAAACTGTACTGCCAAGCATTGGCCTCGGTAAAGTGGTTGTTCACCTCGCGGGGCTCGTAGCGCGCCATAAAATCGCCGTTGTCCCGCGGGCGCATCAGTCCTGTAGCGGGATCCAGCAAACTGACCCAGCCTTGGCTTCGGCGCCAAAATTGTTCGGCTGTGCCAAGGTCGCCCAAGCGCTGCGCGGTCCATGCGATAGTGGCGTCGTCGTAGCTGTATTCAAGCGTTTTCGAAACGCTTTCGGACTCGTCTTGAATGCTCAAGTAGCCGTTGGTCGTGTAGGCGGGAAGTCCAAAGACCGGCGTGTTCGCCGTAGCAACCATGGCGTTGAGCATTCGGGCGCCGTCCACGCTGTAGCCCTTGGCGTGCGCATCCGCCAGCACGCTCACGCTGTGGTAGCCGATCATGCAGTTGGTTTCGTTCCCTGCCAGTTCCCAAACGGGCAAACGACCCGATTGGTCGAACATGTCTAACATGCTTTCTATGAAGTCATTGGTTCGCTCAGGTTGAACTAGTGCATAAAGAGGGTGTGCGCTGCGGTAGGTGTCCCAGAGTGAAAACACCGTGTAGTGCTGGTGGTCGGTGTCGTGGTGAATTTTGCCGTCCATTCCGCGGTAGCGGCCGTCTGCGTCGCTCCACAGGTTGGGCACACTGAACGCGTGGTAGAGCGCGGTAGCGTAAATGCGGCGGTCGGTGGCGCTTCCGCCTGCGACCTGCGCTCGGTCCAGTTCGGCTTGCCACGATGCCCTGCTTCGCGCAGCACATCGGTCAAAAGAGGGTGCGTCGGCTAGCGTTGCGGCTAAGTTGCTGCTGGCGCCTTCTGGTCCAGTGCCCGAAAATCCCACGGCGAATTCCACGTTTGACGTTGCGAACTTGAGCAGAACGTGGAGCGAATCGAGCACCTCTACCCGAGTGCCCTGGGGAAGCTTTATAGCGAGGTAGGCGTGCTGTTCACGTGCCCAACCTTGGCTAACCCGCTGCAGAATCAGGGTTTCGCCAAACTGAATCACTTTAGCGCGGAGCACGCGATCGCGGTAATTGAGGTCAATCCACGCAACGGCCGGCTGGCCTTGCCCAAAACGGTACCGGTGGTAGCCTCCGCGCTCCGCAGCAGTGAATTCCGCCCGTGTGCCGTCGGCCAACGTAACGCCGTAGTAGCCCGCAGAAGCGGATTCAGATGATTTTTTGAAGGCAACCGGAGCGTCTTCGAAGGCCTGGCCCCATGGTTTGAACAAAAAATCGCCGTAGTCGCCCACGCCAGTTCCGCTTAAGTGCGTATGGCTAAATCCCCAAACCGTTGTGTCAGAATAGTGGTACCCGCTGCAGCCGTCCCAGCCCTCGCGCCGCGTATCAGGTCCAATTTGGACCATTCCAAAGGGCGCAGTGGCCGACGGGTGGGTGTGGCCGTGTCCGCCCGTACCGATAAACGGATCGATGTCGGCTACCGAAATTTGGGCAGAAACGGCTATCGCGGCACACAAGGCCGACGTAAAAACAAGGCTGCGGGTCATGCCCGAAAGATACCTCAGCCCTGCGTGCTATTCGCCAAGCAAGTCCGGACGGCGTGCTCGAGTGCGCGCCAGCGCCTGCTCCGCGCGCCACTGCTCAATCGCCGGCGTATTGCCCGACGTTAAAATCTCGGGAACTTTGAGGCCGCGAAATTCCGCCGGCCGGGTGTACACCGGGGGCGCGAGCAAGTTGTCTTGAAACGAGTCCGTTAGGGCCGACGTTTCGTCGTTCAAAACCCCTGGAATCAAGCGGATTAGCGCGTCCGAAATCACGGCGGCCGCCAATTCTCCGCCGCTCAGTACGTAGTCGCCGATCGAGATTTCGTGGGTAATGAGCGTGTCGCGCACCCGTTGGTCGATGCCTTTGTAGTGCCCACAAACGATTAAAATGGTTTTAAACGCGGACATCCGGTTGGCCATCGGTTGGTCAAAGGTTTTACCGTCGGGCGACGTGTAGATCACGGCGTCGTAGCTCCGCTCCGCCATCAGTCCCTCAATGCAGGCAAAAAGGGGTTCTGGCTTCATGACCATTCCGGCTCCGCCACCAAAGGCGTAGTCGTCAACTTGCTTGTGCTTGCCGAGCCCAAATTCGCGCAGGTCGTGCAGGTGCACCTCGGCCAGCCCCTTGGTCTGGGCGCGTTTTAAAATGGAAGCCTCAAACGGGCTGCGAATCAGCTCCGGGAGGAGCGAAACAATGTCGATCCGCACCGCTTAGGCGAGTCCGATTTCAACCAAGCGCTCGTGCAGGTAGGCTCCGGCCGTAATGTCGCTGAACGACTTCGGTCGGTCTGCCGTGATGCAGTGCTCAAGGCAGTTGAGCGGCATGTCCTCTTTGGGGTGCACAAAGAAGGGCATCGAAAAGCGCGGAAGGTGGCGCTTCTCCGCCGTCGG
Source organism: Bacteroidota bacterium (assembly GCA_041158165.1). GTDB lineage: Bacteria > Bacteroidota > Bacteroidia > Flavobacteriales > Schleiferiaceae > TMED14. The sequence goes on along the minus strand of JBEBBW010000002.1, from coordinate 11,397 downwards.
ATTCACCACGCGGTGCGTGGTGCTCGCCAGCATTCCGTTGGTCAAGCGCTGCAGCATATCGCCCACATTGATGACGAGCACGTCGTTGGTCACGTGTATCGGAACCCATTTTCCTTCTGAAATTACCTCAAGGCCTTCCGCCGAGGCGCCCATCAGCAAGGTGATGAGGTTGATGTCTTCGTGGGCGGCAGCGCGAATTCCGTCTTCGGGAAGCTCTGGCTGTGCGGGGTAGTGGATTGCGCGAAAAATGGAATGCCCGCCCGCCAATGGCTTCGTGAAAAATTCGCGGTCCACACCGATGTGGAGCGCTACGGCCTTCATGAGTTCGTTGCCAATCGCTTCAAGCTTGAAGTAGGCTTCGCGAATGACGTCGTCCATGCCGTCCACGGCGGAATTCACGGCCACGTTGGGCAGGAGTCCGCGCTCTTCAGCATTCATTGGGCCCCACTGAAAAAACTCCTTGAGGTCGGCAGAGGTTTCGCCCTTCGCGTGCTCTACGCCAAACGGAGTAAACCCGCGCTGGCCCTTCGCTCCGGCCAAAATATAGGCGCGTTTGGTGGCTTCTGGAAGCTGAAAAAACTGCTGAACGGCAGCGTAGAGTTGCTCGCGGTCTGCAGCACCAAAACCGTGGTGCTCAATCGCGGCAAAACCGAGCGTGCGAAACGCGGTACCGAGGGCTTCCGAAAAGGCTTTTTGGGATTCAGGACCGCCGTGAGTCCAATCTTGGAGCGAAAGGGTGGGGAGTTGCATACATCAAAGATAGGACGCGCCGTTCCTTTGCACTATGAAGCACAGCCCTAGCCTCGACCTTTACCGTTCCCTGTTTTTGCCGCGCGCAGTCGAAGAACGCATGCTCATCGCCCTTCGCCAAGGCCGAATTTCAAAGTGGTTTTCAAGCTACGGCCAAGAGGCAGTGAGCGTCGGAACCACGCTCGCCATGCACGACGACGAGTGGATTTGCACCATGCACCGCAACCTTGGCGTCTTCACGGCGCGGAATCTGCCGTTAACCAAACTTTTTGCGCAGTTCCAAGGTCGTGCAACGGGCTACACCAAGGGCCGAGACCGTTCCTTCCATTTTGGCACGCGCGAGCACCGAATTTTTGGCATGATTTCTCACCTTGGCGCGCAACTGGGCGTGGCCGACGGTTTGGCCTTGGCGCGCAGCCTTCGCGGTGAAGGAAAATGCGTACTTGTGTACACTGGAGACGGCGGGGCATCAGAAGGTGATTTTCACGAAGCAATCAACGTCGCGGCAGTATGGAATTTGCCGGTACTTATTGTCGTCGAAAACAACCAGTGGGGCTTGTCTACGCCGTCGCGCGAGCAGTTCGTCTTTGATTCGTTTGCCGTTAAGGGGCCAGCCTACGGAATTGAAGCGCATTCCATCGACGGAAACGACCTCGGTTTAGTACTTGAAACCACCCGCGAGCTTAGTGCGTCGATTCGCCAAAACCCGCGGCCCATTATCCTCGAGTGCGTGACGTTCCGAATGCGCGGACACGAAGAAGCTTCAGGAACGAAATACTATCCAGAGGGACTCATCGAATCGTGGCAGTCGAAGGATCCGGTTGTACGCTACCGCCAAACGCTGATTGAGGCGGGTGTTGCTACAGAATCCGAACTCAAATCCCTCGAAGAATCCCTGGCGGCCGAAGTGCTCGAATCCTTAAATCAGGCACTCGATGAACCGAAACCAACGTACCGCGAAGAAGACGAACTCCGCGACGTGTATGCGCCGGTAGCTACTGCACCAACCCATGACGCCCCCCCGGCATCGGACCGCAAGCTTCGCCTAATTGATGCCATCAAAGAAGCCCTAGATCAGGCCTTGGAACGCCACGAAAATTTGGTATTCATGGGTCAAGATATCGCCGAATACGGCGGGGTATTTAAAGCCACAGAAGGCTTCGTGGATCGCTACGGAGCAGACCGAATTCGCAACACGCCCTTGTGTGAATCGGCGATCGTAGGTGCGGGCGTAGGGCTTTCGGTCGAGGGCTTTAAGGCCATGGTTGAAATGCAGTTCAGCGATTTTGTGACGGAGGCCATGACCCAAATCTGCAACCAGGCGGCGAAACTTCACTACCGCTGGGGCCAGCAGGCTGATTTGGTGATTCGCATGCCGACGGGCGCAGGCGTGGTTGCCGGACCGTTTCATAGCCAGTCTACGGAAGCTTGGTTTGCCCGTGTCCCCGGACTGAAGGTGGTGTATCCGTCGAATCCGGCCCAAGCCAAAGGCTTGCTTTTGAGCGCATTCGAAGATCCAAATCCCGTACTCTTTTTTGAACACAAAAACCTCTACCGTTCGATTGAAGCAGAAGTGGCACCAGAATACTACAGTTTGCCCTTGGACCGGGCGGTGCACGTTTCAGCGGGTAGCGACCTTACCGTTATTGCCTACGGTTGGGCGGTTCATTGGGCACAAGATTGGATGAAGCGCAACCCCAACGTTTCGGTCGAATTAATAGACCTCGTTTCGCTGCGCCCAATTGACTGGCCGACGCTCGAAGAATCGGTGCGCAAGACCGGACGCTGTATCGTAGTGCAGGAAGATACCTTCCTCGGAAGCATAGGTAGTTCCGTTGCTGCCGAACTGCAGTCTCGCTGCTTCACGTCCCTGGATGCACCAATTGAGGTGGTTTCTAGCGCCGATTTGCCCATTCCGTTTGCCGCAGAATTGGAGCAAGGGTTTTTGCCGCACGAGCGACTTGAAAAGGCCTTTGAAAAAAGTTTAAAATTCTAGCCTAATTGTATTGATTATTTGGCATAATTTCTGCTACATTTGAGCCGGTTATTAACCAACTAATAATTTACAATATGACTCCATCTCAACTCGTTCAGCACTTTCGCGAGAATCAAAACGGTAACAAGACCCTTAAGACGGTTTTCCGCAACCAGTTTTTGGGCAAATTTGACGTTGAAGAACTCGAAGGTTTGATCATCTCTTGCGAAAAAGAAATCGCCAAGCGTGCTCAAGCTGAAATCGACGCCCGCATTCAGTGGCTCGAGGCACAGGGTTACACGGTATCTAAGTAATTAGGTCGGTACACTCTGATCGCCAAACCAAGCTAAGGGAGCTCTGAAAAGAGCTCCTTTTTTTTGTTACTCGAGTAAAGTCGTGAGCGAAAAAAACGGAATAAAAAAAGCCGCCATATTTGGCGGCTTTCGGGGTGGGCGCACAGGGATTCGAACCCCGGACCCTCTGCTTGTAAGGCAGATGCTCTGAACCAGCTGAGCTATGCGCCCCATTGGGGAGTGCAAATATACTACGGATTTGCAAACCTCCAAATCCTCACGGCAGGAATTCTGGACCGGAGATTAACTGAATGTGGCAATCGTCTCGCCCCACAATGTACCAAGTTGTCGCACGCACGCTGCCCAGTGAGTCCAACACGGTGACGCTCAGACTGTCGCCTTCTCGGCGCAGGTCCGGCATGTTGCCGTCGTCTGCGACCGCAAAAAAGTTCTCGTAGCCCTGATCGAGCACGCTTAAGGTGTCGCCAGTGCGCACATTCACCGTGATAACCCGCGCGGGGAGCGGGGGAGTAGTCCAAGTGAAACCCACGCTGCGGAACTCTTCGGTACAGTAGGTGCCGGTCTCGCAGCTTGCGAGCGCCAAGCAGGCGAAACCAAGGCTGAATACCCGCATCATTTTTTCTCGGCGTTAAAATCCATAGATGCGCTGTTTACGCAGTACCGAATCCCGGTGGCCGTCGGACCGTCGTCAAAAACGTGGCCAAGGTGACCGCCGCAGTTTTTGCATAAAATCTCCGTGCGGACCATGCCGTGGCTGTAGTCTGCCTTTTCCATGACGTTGGACTCGGGGAGCTGCGCGTCAAAGCTCGGCCAGCCGCAATGGGCATCGAACTTGCTGCTGCTCGAGAACAACGCAGTGCCGCAGCCTGCACACACGTAGGTGCCGGGCTCAAAATGCTTGTCGTACTTACCGGTTCCAGGGTACTCCGTTCCCTTTTGGCGTAAAATGCGGAATTGATCTGGTGTCAACGCAGCGCGCCACTCGGCTTCACTGCGGGTAAGAGGAAAGGACTCCGTGCTCATTGGTTTGGCAGCATTCTGGCATGAAGCCGCAGGGATTAGCCCTGCAGCTGCAAATAATAACCCTAAAAACTTCATGTTGTTGCGGTCCGCAAATAACGGACCAAAAAAAAGTGCCCTGGACTGGACTCGAACCAGCACGAGCATAGCTCACCACCCCCTCAAGATGGCGTGTCTACCAATTTCACCACCAGGGCGACACTTTTAAAGCGAAGAACGTTTTGTGACTCGACTGGGATTCGAACCCAGGACCCATACATTAAAAGTGTATTGCTCTACCAGCTGAGCTATCGAGTCGTCTCGCGAACGAGGCTGCAAATATAGCGAAAACCAACGAAAACCAAAGGTCTGCTCGTAGTTTTGTGCCACGCTATGAAAACCTGGTACTTGTGGGGCTATATGGGCTCGGGAAAATCGACGATTGGTCGGGCTGTTTCCAAAGAATTAGGATTGGAATTTAGGGACTTAGATCGCGTCATTGTCGACGAATCGGGCATGGCAATTTCAGACTTTATGGCGGAGCGCGGCGAGCTCGCCTTTCGAAAACTGGAACGTCAGTTGCTCCTGGAGCACCAAGGATTCGAAGGAATCCTGTCCTGCGGCGGCGGAACACCCTGCTACTACGACAATGCCGACTGGATGAGTGCCCACGGGTCTACTGTGTATCTGTCGGCCTCGGTGGGGTGGTTGCACCAGCGGCTCCAAGCAAGCCGCAAGCGGGGCACAAAACGTCCGTTGCTCGCGGGCGTAGCCGAAGAAGATTTGGCTGAGTTCATCGCCAAGCACCTCTTCGAGCGCCAGGCATTTTATGCCAAGTCCGAATATAAAATTCCCGTGGATCGGCTGAGCACCGACCAAGCGGTCGCCCAACTCACAGAATGGATTCAGACCAAATAGGTCGCGCAGGGTCCTGACCAATCAACCTCTACGCGCTCGTGAAGGCTGGTGCTCAGCGAAAGCCCCTTGATGTCGGCTTTCACTGGATAACGCTTGTGGTTGCGGTCAATGAGCACCACCGTGGTGATACGTCCCACCGGTACCGTAAGAAAATGGGCGACCCCGTACAGAAGCGTTGCGCCCGAGTTAAGCACGTCGTCGACCACCACAATGTGGGCGCCAGCTAGTTGAGCCACATCTACCGACGAACGGGTGTCGGTCAACGAAGGTTCGCGCTTGTTGACCTCAAGGTCGATGAGTTCGGTCGCTACGCTTGGATTGAGGTGCGCCTGAATGCGTTCGGCAAGCGCGTACCCGGAATTACGGATGCCTGCGAGGACAAGGCGTTCCGCACCGGAATGACGTTCCAAAATCTGCCAAGCCATGCGCTCTACCGTGCGAGCCATTCGGGCATCGTCCAAAATCAACGTGCGTTCTCCCATGACTTAAAATTAGGCGTTCGCCGCGGACTTTGCGCGCAGCAGTACCACGGATTCCACGTGAAACGTTTGTGGGAACATGTCTACTCCCTGCACTTGAACCACCTCATAGATTTCAGACAGCGTCTGGATGTCGCGAGCCTGGGTCGACGGATTGCAGGATACGTAGACCAGCTTTGGGGCTTGAATTCGAGCCAGTTCTGCAACGACGGCGGGGTGCATGCCTTCGCGGGGCGGATCCACAACAACCACGTCAGGAGCTCCGTGGCGCGCCACAAATTCGGGCGTGAATACGCGCCGCATGTCGCCAACTTCAAACGTTGCGTTGGTGATGCCGTTTCGTTCCGCGTTGCGGAATGCGGCTTCAATCGCTTCGCGCACGCTTTCGACACCGACTACTTTTCCTGCTACCTGCGCCATGAACAGGGCAATGGTCCCGGTGCCCGTGTAGAGGTCATACACGGTTTCGCCGCCCTTCAAATCGGCGGCCCGAAGCGCCTCCGAATAGAGGCGGTGCGCTTGCACCGGATTCGTTTGGTAGAACGACTTGGGACTGATTAAAAACTTTAGTGCGCGCCCGCCGTCTAGCGCAGATTCCATTGTCTCTTCGAGCGCCTCAATCCCATGGAAGAGGTGAAGGTCGACGTCGTACATCGAATCATTGACCTTCTCGTTGAGGCCCCAGTACAGGCTGACCAGGCGTTCGAAACGTTCGGTCATGCGGTGCATCAGGGTGAAGCCGTCAGGCCCCGGGTGTTCTCCCCATTGGATGATGAGCATCCAGTCGCCCGCCTGGTTGCTTCGCAGCATGGCGGTGCGGAGCGCGCCCACTTTGGCGCGCGGATGCCAAAAGGTCAAGCCGAGGGCCAAGGCCTCGTCGCGCAGTGCGTTGCGAAGTTCGTTGCCGTAGGCGGGAATCAGGTGGCAGTCTTGGACGTCCAAAATTTTGTCCCAAAAGCCCGGAACGTGAAGGCCCAGTCCGGGCTCCGTTTCGGCCTCTGGGTTGGCGTCGAGCTCACCGCGGGTGCGCCAGCGGTTGCTCGTGAAGCTGAATTCGGTCTTGTTCCGGTAGCGGAACGGGGCAGGAGCCGAAATAAACGGGTGCCATTCGACGCCTTCGCGGGCCACGCCGCCTACGCGAACTAGTTGTTCCTCAACTTCTTGGGCTTTGAATTCCGCTTGGCTGGGGTACCCGAGGTGCTGCCAGGGGCAACCGCCGCAGGATTCCGTGTGGGCGCACGAAGGGGCGACCCGAAGCGGCGAAGCTTCGACGACCTGGTCTACCCGTCCTTCATAAAAGTTCTTTTTGCGCTTGATGACGCGAACGTCCACGACGTCGCCCGGGGCGGCTCCGCGCACCAATACTGTCTTGCCGTCGGCCGATTTGCCCACGGCTACTCCGCGTCCACCGGCGCGGTCTACCTTAATGTTTTCGAGAATCACCGCGCAAAGGTAGGGTGCTATCTTTGGGTAAATCCTTGAACCATGAAGCCCCACGACTACATTGCCCGCGAAGACCAGTACGGTGCCCACAACTACCACCCCTTGCCGGTGGTGCTGCAGCGAGGTGAGGGTCCTTTTGTTTGGGACGTGGAAGGCACGAAGTACTACGACTTTTTAAGTGCGTACAGCGCAGTCAATCAAGGTCATAGCCATCCGCGCATCGTAGAAGCGCTCGTGGATCAAGCCCAAACGCTCGCGCTCACCTCGCGGGCGTTCTACAACGACCAGCTCGGTGCGATGGAAGAGGCTATGGCCAAGCGTTTTGGCTACGGCAAAGTCTTGGCGATGAACTCGGGCGCGGAGGCCGTGGAGACGGCCCTTAAACTCGCTCGCCGATGGGCCTACGACGTCAAAGGGGTGCCCAACAACCAAGCGGTCATCCTTGTGGCGAGCCAAAATTTTCACGGCCGAACCTCCACCATCGTTTCGTTTTCGAGTGACCCTGATTCGTTTGGCGGATTTGGACCCGCCATGCCGGGATTCCAAATCATTCCCTACGACGACCTGGGCGCGCTAGACAAGGCCCTGGCCAACCCCAACGTAGCCGCATTTCTCGTGGAACCCATTCAGGGAGAGGCGGGTGTCTACGTTCCGTCTGACGGCTACATTTCAGGAGCCGCCCAGCGCTGTGCGGCGGCAAACGTCTTGTTTATGGCCGACGAAATCCAGACTGGCATTGGGCGCACAGGCGCTTGGCTAGCCACCTGCGGAGCGTGCAGCTGCACCGGCGGAACCTGCGAGCGCGACCCCAAGACCTACGTTCGGGCCGACGTCTTGATTTTGGGCAAGGCCCTTTCGGGCGGCGTGTACCCCATTTCTGCCGTGCTGGCCGACGACGAGATAATGCTTACGATCAAACCAGGTCAGCATGGTTCGACCTTTGGCGGAAACCCCATTGCCGCCCGCGTCGCCCAGGTGGCCCTACAGGTGGTTGACGACGAGCAGCTTATGCAGCGCGCACGCCGCCAGGGCGAGCACTTTCGCGCAACGCTCCGCCGCGAACTAGGTGAGCACCCGTTGATCGGAAGCGTTCGGGGTCGCGGCTTGCTCAATGCCGTAGTGATCAACACCCCAGAGCATTCCCACATCGCATGGGACCTGTGCGTCGCCATGGCTAAAGAAGGCGTGCTGGCCAAGCCGACCCACGGCAACATCATTCGCTTCGCGCCCCCACTGGTGCTAACCGACGACCAGCTCGACGACGCGCTAGGCCGAATTGTGCGCAGCGTAAAAAACTTTAGCGCGGCCTAAACAATTCAAAACCCGGTGGGTTAACATAAAGCCCGCGGGAGGTTGGCGGATTTCGGTTCGCCAGGTGTATAGGGTAGTTTTCTCCCGCGGGCTTCCCTTTTCTTATGGATTTTTTTATGCCTTCGTCGGCCAGGTAGCCATCCAATCTTGGTACATGGCGTTGAAGTGCTGGCGAACCTTTTCTAGAAATTCTGGCGTCACGGTCGCCCAGACTGCACTGGGGCTCGAAAAACGCTCCACGGGGTAGCGGTAGGTTTGCTTCATCGGACCCGCCTCAATCTCCACGAGGTAGTTGGCTCCGAAGTGAAACAACTGGATGCGAAAGCTGGGGTGGGGGAGTTGGTCGACTACGCGCAATGGAAGGGGGTTAAAAATCAGCCCGCAGGCTCAAGTTAATCAGTCGGTTCGTCAAGTAGTTTGGCACCGCATAGTAGCTCGCGGTGCTGATGTCCATCACCCAAAAATAACTCGCGGTGTTGCGGATTTCTAGAAGGTTGTAAACCTCCAGCGCTACCCTGGGGCGAAGACCCTTCCACGTGGGCAGCAGGCGCTCAAACCCAAGGTCCATTCGCCGGTAGGGCGGGGCTTTAAAGGGCTTGGCGTTTTCAAGCGGCAGTCCAAAAGGGAATCCGCCCGTGACGCTGGTCACGAGGTACACCCGGTTTTGGGGCTGTCCGGGAAGATGGTCTTCCACCCGCATGCTAAAGGCATAGCGGTAGTCTGTCCCGCGGCGCTGCCAGGCTCCTCCGTCGAATTGCTCGCGCGCACGAAACAGCGACAGCGATATCCATGATTCCGCGTCCCCTACCCACGTACTGTGAAGTTGCTGGTCGAATCCATAGGCCACTGCGGTCCCCGGTTGGGTGCCGAGGTAGCGAATGCGCATCCCGTCCTGCTCGAATTTAAAGGCCCGGTCTTGGTACTTCAGGTAGGCCTCGGCTTGGTACATCCACGGACGCCCCTTGCGCGTTCCGAAGCGTTTAAATCCGGCAATTCCGTGCCAGGCGTGCTGCATTCGCGCTTCCGTTTCAAGGCCATTCGCCGTCCAGTTTCGGAGTTCGCGCACGCTAGCCGTTTGGGCGTAGCTGCCTGCGTTCAGGTAGGCGGACCACGAAGCTGCGCCTTGGGGCGAGATCGAAAACGAGGCGCGCGGACTCCATCGCCATTCACCCGAACGGCTGTCGCGAATCAGTCGCTGGCCCAGTCGAAGGTGCAGCATGCGGTTGCCGACGTTCCAGCTGTCGCTGTAGGTGGTTGACAGCCAGTGCTTTGTATTGGTAAGTTGGCCCTGGCTCTGGAGGACCGAATAAAGCTCTAGGGTAGAATCCGGTACATAGGCGGTGTCGCTTGGTCCGACCACAACCAGCGTAGGCTGGTGCATTAGGCTGTAGCCTGCGGAATCCAAGTTGATCCACTCTGAAACGCGGTCCTGGGCAAACTGCAGGCGTTGGCCGACGGTCCAGTTCAGTTGCGCGGTTTCACTGAGCAGGTGGTTGCCGCGCAACGCAGTGTGAAAATCCCTAATCCAAAGGTCGTTGCGCGAATAGCGCTGGTATCCGCCGCTACCCCTTAAATAGCTGATTTCGCCGAATTGATCCGAACCCATGTTGGTGTTGACGTCGCCCAGTCGGTAGGCCGATTCCACGTCGGAATGTTCCACTTCGAGTGCCTGCGACCAGCTGGCTTCAGCGTCCACCACGCTTCGCAACCCGAGGGCTCTCCGTGTTCGCCAGCCTGCGAAGGCATTTTGAAAACCATAGAATTCGGTTCCCGCCATGGCAACTTGAAGGCGGAGTACTTGGGTGACCGTGCCGAATTCGGTCGTTCGGCTCGTGGGCGAAAGACGAAATCCATTTTGCTGGGCGATGCCCAGGAACTCGTGGCGCCACGCTCCGTGGCGGTGGCTCCAAACCACTTGGGCGTCTCGGGAGTCCGCGCGAAAGTCGCCCGAAACATCGCCCGTGCGGGCGAAGAGCACGTTGCTTCGGTAGCGCAAGCTAACGCCCAAATTGCCGGCCCAAACCGTGGCCCCGCCCGAATAGCCTCCGAGGCGGATGCGGCCGCGCAGGGAGTCACTTCGCCCGTAGGTGACCTCGAGGGCCGACGAAAGCTTGTCGCCTAATTCGGCATGGAATCCGCCCGCAGTGAAGGTCAGCGACGAAACAAGGTCGGGATTGAGGGCACTCAGGCCTTCTTGCTGGCCGGACCGCGCCAACTGGGGTCGGTAAAGCTCAAACCCGTTGACGTACACGAGGTTTTCGTCGTAGGTGCCGCCCCGAACGCTGTACTGGCTGCTGAGCTCGTCGCTGGCCACCACGCCGGGAAGCGTGCGAAGCAGGGCTTCAACCGATCCCGTTGGCGTGCCCAGCCCAGTAAGTGTGCTTGATTTCAGGCGGACTTCGCTCGCCGCCGGCCGAACGCGTTGCCCGGTCACGGTGGCCTCCTGAAGCTGGGTTCCGCGCGGAGTCGTATCGTTGAGCGCAGCCAGCATCAGCGCAGCAGCAAGGAAGCCCAAGGGTTAGCGCTTTTTAAGGGACTGAAAAAACTGCGCCCAAGCGAATGGATTGCTCAAGCGGCCAAGGATGGCCGAAGCGCCGTTCGCGCCGTAGTACCGACCCGAATTGTAAAGCTGCTGCTCCTGCGCCTGAATAATGTAGCGCTGCATCTCATTGGAGCTCATGCCCATCAGGGCCGCTTTTTCTTTTAGCGCCTGAATGGCAAGGTTTTGCAGGGCAACGTCGCGCTCCGTGGTTTCGATGCGCATCCGCAGCAATTCGCGGTTCAAGTCTTCTGGGCGAGGCCAAGGGTAGAGGGTCACCTCGTCAAGCTCCACGGTGTTCCAGCGCATGAAAACCGACGCCAAGTAGCTCTTGCCGTCTAGCGTATCGGGTACCCATAGGCGCTCGTCTTCAAAGCCAAAACGGCGAAAGCGCAGGGTGTCGCCCGGAACGGCCGTAATCGAGAAAAAACCGTCGTCGCCCGAAGTAGTGGTCGTTGAACGGCCTTGGATCCAGAGCCTTGCGTTGGGAATGGTTTGAAAACTCGTGTCGCGCGTAAGGATGATTCCGCTGACTTGCACCACCGATTGCCCCCAAATTGGGGCGCTAAAGGCTAGTAGAACACCGAGCAACCAATTCTTCATAACGTATGGGTAAAGGTAGTGCGGTTGCCAACCTCGTCTTGAACGTCCATCACGAGTTCTCCGACC
>JBEBBW010000001.1:0-150726 GCA_041158165.1 Bacteroidota bacterium | reverse complement strand
CCCTCTTTTTGCTGGAGCACTGCATTGAAAAATCCCCAGGCGAGCAGGCCGTCGGGCGCGTCGGCCTCAAGGGCCTCGGCGAGGTAGCGACGCAGCGGCTGGTTTGCCGGAATCAGGTAGTCGCCCGCTAAAAATCGGACCTCGATCGTGTCGCGGCGTGTTTGGATTCCGCGCAGCGTGAAATGCCCTTCGTAGGGTTGCGGCGCGGCCTTGTAGCCCTCGATGTAGGTCACCTCCACGCGCAGCGTCGTGTCGCGGGTGAGTTCGCTGAACCGGATTCCATGCGCGGTCAGGCGCTGCCAGGCCTCGGTCCATCCGCGCGGAACCACGTAGGCCTGCGGCACGTCGGCCCAGTCGGTGGCCACCGCCACGTCGCGGTAGGGCACATTCACCGTGTAGGGCTTGCTTCGGTCGTAGTACAGCCGGGGCTGCCCGCTGACCTCTGAGGGCTTGAATCCGCGCTGGTATCCCAAAAACGGAACACGGTTCACCATGGTCGTGTCGATGGCCCAGGCAATCGGCAGGCGGTTTGTGCTGGCTTCTGCGTCGCGCTGGGCAGCGCGTGCTGCCTCCGCTTCGGCGCGCTGGGCACCAAAGGTTTCGATCAGGGCCACATTCAGGGCATAGGTCGCCCGCACCCGGTCTGCAAAGGGTTTGAGCATGTGGGTTTCGGGCACAAAGCTGTAGATGTTGCGCACCGCACCGTAGCCGCTGAGGTAGCGCGCACCCTCGAGGTAGGCGTCCCAGCCCTTTTCGGGGGTGGTGCCCCAGTGGTTGACATACGGAACCATTGGGAAGCCCGCCGCCTTCATGCGGCGGTAGACTTCGGGCTCGATCTGGTGGCGGAGCAGGTCGCCCATCGCGCCGCCCAGCTTTTCGGGCTGGGTGCTGAGCAGCGTCATCACGTGTTGGTAGTCAGCGCCGTTGCTGACGTGGTTGTCAATGAGGACCAAGGGGTTAATCCACTCAATGGCCTTGATGAGGCTGCGTGTTTCGGCCGCGTCGGCCTTCATGAAGTCGCGGTTGAGGTCCAGGTTTTGGCTGTTGCCGCGGGCGCCGAACTCGCGCGGACCGTCTTGGTCCACCCGGTGGTAGGGGCTGCGCTGCAGCATTCCGCCGATGTTGAAGCACGGAACCACCGCCAGCACCGTGTTGGCCGGGAGCTTGACCCGGCCCTGGGCGATGTCGCGCACCAGCATCATGCTGGCGTCGATGCCGTCGGGCTCGCCGGGGTGGATTCCGTTGTTAATCAGCACCGGCATTTGGCCTTCGGCGGCCCACTGGTCGGGGTCCAGCCGCCCTTCGGGGCTGACCAGCACGAGGTGCAGCGGGTAGTAGGCGTCGGTGGGGCCAATTTCAACCAGCTTTAGCACGCCGGGGTAGGTGTCCACCAGCTTGCGGTAGTAGGCCATCATTTCGGAATACGTGGGCGAGTCGATCCCCTTGGACTGCTCAAATACGGTCGGGAATGGTTGCGTTTCGGTCGGAATTTTACCGGCGGAGCGGCGCTGGGCCTGGACTCCGAAGCCAGCCAAGGTCAACGCCAATGCTAAGGTGATGGTGCGCATGGAGCGAAAGTAGCGCGAATTGGGCTGGCGTAGCGGCCCCAAGGCAACCTAGGTTATTTTTGCAGCCCTTTGGCCCCGTAGTTCAACGGATAGAACGAGCGTTTCCTAAACGCTAAATCCCAGTTCGATTCTGGGCGGGGCTACTACCTTTTGATTATCAACTTGTTAGGTTGATAGTTCAGGTCATTCAATTCACGTCATTTTGCTCCGATTGAGCAAAATATTGAGCAAACTTTGAGTTCGGCGCGGGGGAGAAAGTGACAATTGTACTTTTCTGCCGTCTTGACTAATTCGGTGAAATGGAAAATACTGTATTCCTTGAGCCAAGGGGTCTACCCTGTTATAATTTGATTAACTTCCGTACTAATACAAAGATCCTCGGCTTGAAGTCCCAAAGATTCATTGATTTAATTCATGAATTGTGAGGCAGCTCAACAAACTCGGTGTATTTAAACATTAAATATTATTTGAGAAATGAAAGAGAAATTTATTTTAACTATAATTAGTTTGGCAGTTTTCCTAAATAATAGTTCTGCACAACAGTTTCCATTGGGAGTTATGGACACGTTCAATCTGAGTCAACATTATGTGATAGGATATCCAGAATTAGTGGACATCAATGGTGATGGTGATGAAGATCTTTTTCTTGGTGATTGGTACAGCGCACTAAGACTCTTTGAAAATGTGGGCACTCCACAAACTCCATTTTTTGCGCCGTCAACCTTTTCAATGTTCGGTCTTCCCTCTTTTTGGGCCGAGATGCCTATTGTTTCTTTTGGAGATATCGACAATGATGGTGACTATGATGCGTTCATTTCTGATCTCGAATATCCTCTTTATTGTTATTTTAATAGTGGATCGCCAACGACACCAAATTTTAGTACTGCCATCCCATGGGCGTTTGGGGTACAAGATAGTGGAATTGGCCCAAAATTAGTTGACATTGACAGTGATGGAGACTTGGATCTTTTTGGCTTTTTGGGAATGCGATTTTGGGAAAATGTTGGCTCATCGATTAGTGCTCAGTTTGCATCTCCAGTGTGGGGTCCTTTTGGATTAGATTCAACAGTAGGAGCCCAGTGGAATTGGGGTGATTTCGCGGATTTAGATTTTGATAATGACTTGGATCTAATTACATGCGATGAACACTCTGGTAAGTTAAAATTGTACGAGAACGTTGGGACTCCATCAAGTCCATTCTTTCAGGTGTATGACTCATTGTATGCCTTCGGCGCCCCTTGTGCTCAATGCGCCGTCGCCCCCGCACTCTCAGATATTGATAGTGACGGAGATTATGATTTATTGTTGCATTCAGTATCTGGGCATTTTTATTATTTTGAAAATAATTCACCCGTAGGATTAGGAGAATTCTGTCCACCGTTTCTGTTGGTGTATCCGAATCCAACTCATGATTTGTTAACCGTTGAATCGGATGGTGATTTAAAGGAGGTTCACATCTACAGTATGAACGGACAAGAAGTATTGTCGGCGACTAGCCGCACAATTTCAATCGGACACTTGCCTAGTGGTTCTTATTTACTAAGTGTGCTGAATTCCAACGGTCGTTGGGCATCACAGGTTATAGAACTCAAGTGAGCATAGGGAATTCTTTATTTCCCCCGAAAGATTGAAACAAGATTTTTGGAAGAGGTTGTATTCCCCCCGGTTGTAGTAGCACCAAGTATGGGATTATCTCCCGTTCATAGATTCCGACTTACGGTGGGAATACACCGTAGCCTCTATGTATTATTTAGAAGCACTAACGGACGTAATAATATACCTGGCCCGTTTGCTGAAACCCATCCTCCACCTTCAAGGTGATTTGTAAGTGATTGCGAAGCCATGTAGGATAATTTGGAACCTCAAGTGGCCGTATAAATGAGATATACGATTTACCAATTACTTGGGCCAGTGCAGGCATCCAGCTTGCAAAATCCAGGAGCATGCCATAGGCAACAAAAGGAATATCAATGTTTCGACGATTCCAACTCTTTGTAGCGAGGTCAATACTGCCCATTGCCATGGTTCCTAGTGGTAATCCAAAAACTTGGTTTTCAAACGCGATGGATTGAACAAACACTCCTTTTTTACCGTCAGTATAATCGATGTAGCGAACCAGTAAGAGTTCGTCATTCCCTCTGTAGAAGTGGGTTTGCCTTGCTCTGAAGCGCGTCGACATGTCTTTACCAGTCTTTGCGTGAAATACCTCATAACGAATTGCCGACACCTTGTCTGAATTCTCGGGAATATAGTAGCGCTTTCTTATTTTGGGCTTTACTTCACGCCATTCTTTGGAGAAATAAACCGAGCAGGATGCAAATGAAGACATCACGAGTGCGGTAAACAGCACGCGCGAAGTAGTGCGCAAAAAATGTACATTCATGGTCATGAAAGTAAAGGAAATTTTTGGAATTCTTGGATTGACGTTTATTACGTCCAGCCTTGGGTTATGGGCTCAACAGCCCACAATCACTATACCCTTTCAATATAACAATGGCACTTTTGATACAGTACATGGTTTTTATGGGAATGATCCCAGGTTAGGATCTCCGATACAGCTTTTTTACACCCATGCTCTATTAGGCCTTCCCCAAAAAGAAGGAGCGCCAGGTCTCGCAGGTTTGTATTTTACTTCATTGAAGCTCAAGCCTGATATGAAGTTTCATTTTTTTGATTTGGATTTAGGTTTTGCGCTGATTCCCGGTTATGTGCTTTACCAATTGGGCGGCACGTATGAATCCCATTTCCCAATGAACATTCGATCGATTAAACGCCACGGCCCTGTCGAGGTGGTAGCACAAGCAGGAGGTCCCAATGGCGCAGTATTTTCGGGTGAGGCTGTACGGATGCCCTTTACAACGCAAAAAGTGAGAGCAATGTATTGGGGACTAAAGCGTGAATCTTTGAGTTTAGCAAAAGGTCTTGTATACCATTCTGCCTTGCTCGGTATGTCTTGGAGCAGGTACTCTACCACCTCGACCTTTCAGGTAGCCGCTGCGAAGACTAACCGAAGTGCTGATTTTGTACGCTTTAAAACGGCGCTAAACTTGCCGATCTTTAGCTATGGTCCTTCGGTTCCCTCAACTACAAAGGTCTCGCCGTTCATTGGGGCCAACGTTGAATTCAGTAATCATATTACCGTTGACGTTCTAAATCCATATTATCCTGCGTTACGACGGTTGGAACAACAAGTTTTCATGTCATTCGGCGTGACGATGCATCCGTTTCTTATTAACAACCGTCCTGTTTTCACCTTCGATTTAGGCGGCGGGGCTAAGCTTTGGAGTATTGGTCTGCACCGATTTGGTCGTGAATCCGTCAAATTGGGAGATTCCCTTTATCGCAAAAAAGTTCGTTCTTTCAATAATTCATTTTAAAATGAAATCTCTTCTTCCGCTTACAGGCCGAAGACAGAAGTAATCAGATCAGCGCAGAATTCGGCGCAAACTGTACCGGTTTGTACTGATTTTGTACATACTTGAATTTTTAACAAACTGATTTTCAGGCGTTAAAGTATCATTATCAAAAACGAGCGTTTCCTAAACGCTAAATCCCAGTTCGATTCTGGGCGGGGCTACATTTGGATAGCCAAGGCTTAAAGTTGAGGTAGTCCTTTAGGGGGAAGCGCCTCAGCGCTCCCAAGCCACCTCAACCGCCACCTCGTTGCGGCGGTTGATCACGTCCCACGGGGCGTTGTACCCCATGTACATAAAGTCCGACTGCGGTTCGATTCCCTGTTTGCTCAAGGTTTTGCCCAGTTCTTCGCAGTGCGATTTTATGCTTTGGTCCGAGGAGAATCCGCCAAAGCGCAGCACCGCCAGCACCTTGCTGCCCACTTCGGTCACCTCCACGTTGGGTGAAGTGGGCTTGGGCAGGTCGTCTTTACCGTATTCCTTGGGCATCACAAAATACATGGACGCCGTGTCGCCCAAATTCATGACCACGGGAGCGGTCATAGCGATTTTTTGATTTCGTTCGTTTCCGCCAAAAATGTAGTTGGCCACCGTTCGAAAACCGTTGGACCCCGAACGGTCAAAGGAATTGTCTGAAGTGGTCGTTTTGGCAACCAGCATTTTGGGGTAGCGGCGCACTTCAACCTTGCCGTAGGTGGCCAGTACTTGGTACTCGGGCGTTTCGATGCCCCCGCTACGCAGCATGGTTGCAGCAAGTCCGGCGACTGCCAAGGCCGACAGTACAATTAAAGTCCACATTTTGGTCGTTAAGCGGTTCATGAAAACACAACGCACTTAACGCATAAAAGTTCTAATCGCGGAACAGAACTGCTTGACTTTCGATTGGTTACGCCGAAATTGGTTGCGCCAAAATGTTCACATCTTCAAGGTCGTCTGCGCGAGCAACGTCGTACGGGAAAAGCCGGCCGCGCGGCCCAATGAGCGAAATGCGGTAGCCAAGCTCAGCGAGGAACGCCGTGAGCTCCTTGGGACTGCTGCCCGCGAGGTTGAGTGCAAGGCGGTTTACCTCCACCAAAAGCACTGGGCGGTCGGAGGCCAGGCGGTCGCGCATTCCGCGCAGGGCCTTCATTTCAGAGCCTTCGATGTCGATTTTCATGAAATCGAGTTTTCGAGACGTCGCCTGGGCCAGGGCCATGCCCGAATTCTTGAGTTCAATACTCCCCAGGGACTGGTCGCGGTCTGACGTTTTGAACACGGTGGCTGCGCCCTCGTTGCCGGCTTGGTTGACGGCCGACGGCAAGAACAATTCGACGCGCGCGTCGACGTCGCTCAAGCCAAACGGATGCACGGTGACGTTGCCCGCCATGGGCTGGTTGAGGGCTAAGGTGGCGCCAAGCTGTTCGAGCATTTTCGGCGAAGGCTCAAACGAGTGTACCTGGCCGCCTTGGCCCGACAGCCGGCTCATCCAAAGCGTGTACTCGCCTTGATTGGCACCAAGGTCCACACAGGTGAAACCGGGCTTGATCCACTGCTGCAGCACAAAAATGGGAGGCCAGGAGTGGGCTCCGCGCCAAAACATCTTGGCGCCCAACTGCGTCGCGAGCTCGACCCGAAACGTCATGCCGCTAAACCGGTAGGAGGTGAAGCCGTTTGGCGCTTGACGCGGGTGAAATAGGCTCTTGAGCAATTTGGCGGCAAAAAATCCGCCCGGGATGCGGTAGCAGGCACGAGCGAGGGCTCCGGCGGCGAGGGCAAGCGTCATATTCAGGATCGTAGTGTTCGGTTGCGCACACAAACGGGTCGGATGCGCAGCGAGCCCGAAGGTACAGCGCGCCCTGAGCACTCGCGGTCCACAAATTGCGTAGGTTGCCAAAAATTCCCCAACATGACCCGACGCTCCTACCTTTTTTTAGCCGTGGCTGCCTTGCTCGCGCTTCCCGCCATCGGAATGCTAATCTCTGACGAGGTCAACTGGGACCTGGCCGACTTTATCATTGGCTTTGTCCTGCTGGGCGGAACGGCCCTGGCCGTCGACTTCCTTTGGAGCAAGCTCAAAACCCGCCGGTCGCGCCTAATCGCGGTGGGCGCCGTCCTCTTCGCGCTGATGTTTATCTGGGCCGAACTCGCTGTGGGCTTGGTCGGCTCGCCTTGGGCGGGGAATTAAGCTAGCGGACAACACTTAGTCGCCCTACAGCCCTGCCGTCGGCACGCACCACGAAGTGCCCCGCGGGGAGCCCGCGCACGTCGAGTACAGTCGTTCCTTCAGGCAGGTTGCGTACCACGAACACACGCTGTCCGAGAAGGTTAATTAACTCGAGTTCACGCACGGTTTGGTTCAGCGCAATCCGCGCATAGTCCGAAGCGGGATTCGGCGCGAGGAGGGCGCGAACGCCCGACTGTTCGCTAAGTCCGACATTCGAAACGGTCACGCAATCTGACGTATCGCTGCACGCGCCGTCTGTGGCAATCACCGCGTAGCTTCCGTTTTGCATGGGACTGAACGCTGGATTGGTTTGGTTGGCAAGCGGAGTGAAGTTGGGGCAAGAAACCCATTGGAACTGTGTGCCGCTGCCGCCGTTGTGGCCAACACTGAGTGTGCCCATATTCCATGTTACGACGGGATCAATCCCGACGGAAGGTTCAGTAACCGCCACCGACTGGGTGCTGCTGCAGCCCGTGCTGTTGGTCACCGTGCATTGGTAGGTTCCGGCCGTGAGCCCGGTGGCCGTTGCCGTGGTCTGCACCGGAACCGTATTCCACGAATAAGTGAATGGGCCGGTTCCCGCGGCCGTAGCTGTAGCGGTCCCGGTAGCTCGCCCCTTGCACGCTACGGCCGTAGACGTCAGTACCGCGTTCACGGAGTCGGCACTCAGCACCAATTCCACCACGGAATCGCACGTATTCAGGGCAGGAATCGCCACAAGGTAGGTGCCGGGGGTTGAAAACGATTGACCGCCAAAGGAGTACGAAGCGCCGCCACACACCGCGCCCGACACAAAACCCCAGTTGCCGACGCCTGCTACCAAGTTGGAATTGGTTCCGGTCATACTCATGTTGCTAACTAGTGCAGGTGTGCTGCCCGCTGCCGGAGCAAAACTGACAATTCCTGTATTCGTTCCACCGGCGATTCCGACGTTCAACGGGTAATAGGCCAATAAACCGGTTGTACTGGGGTCAACGTCTCCATTGGTAAGGCAGGCCACTTCGGCTGCACTTAGTGCGGACCCCCAAAGTGCGACGTCGTCAAGGCGTCCGCTGAAGTAGAACGTGGTACTGCTACTGAACGGCAGACGGCCCATGTTGAGGGGAAGTCCAGACGCATTAATGCTACCCGATGCGGCAATGCTCGAAAGCAACGAGCCATTTTTGTAGAATTTGAGCATGTTCCCGTCGTACACCAGCGCTAAATGCTGCCATTCGTTTAGGGAAACGCTCGCAGAGGTAATCGTGTAGGGCGTGCCGCTGCTGTTGCGAAAGCGCACTTCGTACTGCGTCGCGCTAAGTTGGAGCATGTAAAAGTCCGCATTGGCGTCGTTCCGAATGCCCACGATGCCGTCGAACGCGGGCCACCCGGGATTGGTATTCGTCGGGTACACCCAAGCGCTCAGCGAAAAGGCCGTTTTACCGTTGATTAAGTTGGACGCGTTGGCCACCGACACGTAGTCGTCTACTTTGTCGAAGGCAAGCGCGTTCTGGGGGGACTGAGCGCCCAGCGTAAGGCTTGCAGCTACGGCCGCGGCGGCAATCCAGAACCTCATTTCAGTTTGGCTAAAAGTTCTTCGCTCGAATCCAATTTTCCACCCGATTCGGCAATCGCCTGCTTCGCCTGGGCTTTGGCGTCCGATTTTTTACCTGCGCGGAACAGGAGCCAGGCATAGGTGTCGCGGTAACTCGGATCCACGCTGCCCTTCATTTGGGCGGCAATCAAGCGCACGGCACGCTGCGCTACCGTCGGGTCCACGCCCTCGGTTTCGGCTATGGGCCACAGCATGCTGTTCAGCTGGGGTAGCTCGAGCTTCGAACCCCAATCGGATTCAAGCAATCCGAGCAGGTGGCCCCACTCTTTCTTGCGGCTGGCCCACTGGGCTTGAACTTGGTTGAGGTCCATATCGGGGCCTCCATGGAGCTTGGCAAATTCCAGGGCAACCGCGAGTTCCGCTTCGTTTGCCGCGCCCATAATTCGCTTAAAAACTTGGCTTTCCACAAACGATGCATAGGCTGCTTTGCCGGCGATTCCTTGCCAGTACGCCGCGTTGCTCAGCACCGATTCAGCCCGCTGCGCGCTAAGGCTGCTCAGCGAAAGCACGGCCCACGTGACTTCTGCTGGGGCGCTTTCGTTGGCTGTGAGCCAGGCTTCTACCGCGTCGGCGCTCGGGCCTTTCATGCGCTGCTTGCTGTAGCGGCTGCGAACAAAATCAGGGAATTCGGGACTGGCTTCGTCGGGCTTGAAGCCAATGGCGCCTTCGGTTGAATAGGTATCTTCCTTGATTTTAGTCAGATAGGCTTCTGCGTCTTGGTTGTAGCCTACATAGTACAGCGCACGCTGCGGGCTGCTGTTGGGATCGTACAGCACCACGGTCGGGTAGCCGGTCGGCCGGAATCGAACGGCGGCCGCACCGCCTTCGCGCTCGGCATCGAGCTTCACCGGAACCAGGTAGTTGTTTGCGAATCGGGCTACATTCAGGTCCTTCCAGGTTGTCGTGTCTTGGACTTTGCACCAGCCGCACCAGTCCGTGTAAAAGTCGATGAGCATCGGCTTTTTTTCGGCTTTAGCCCGCTCTAGCGCTTTAGACCAATCCGTCTCAAATTCAATGCCTTGGGCAAACGAACTGCCGATCGCCGCGGCAGCAAAAAGGGTGGCAATTAGGGTACGCATTCCCCTAAGGTACCGAAAATTGCCCTTGGTTATTCGGCCGTTCTGCGCGCGAGGTTGAATTGGATCATTCGCGCAATCAACGCCCAAGGAAGCTCCGTGTGCCACGGAAACTGCACCGAGCCCTTGCCCTGCTTGAACGAGGCGAGCTCCTGTGCATACTCGGCGTGTGCCGCCGGCAAGGCATAAATCCCTAGGTGGTTTTTAAACGCCGCGAAGTAAATCAAGGGCTTGCCCGCGACTTTGTACCCGGGCATACCGTATCCGACATATTCGGTGGCCTCAGGGGCTTCGCGAAGAATCAGTGCGCGCACTTTTTCAGCAATGCGGCGCTGGTCTTCAGGTAGGCGTTCTAGGTAGGCTTCGACCGTCATGGGGGCGTGGGTTGCGGCACTAAACCTACGTCAAAAGCAACGATTCACGTGATTTTGGGCTATTTTTCGCCCATGAACCGCGAATTTTTTAACGACCTAGGCCTGGCGCTCCTGCGCATCGGCCCCGCCGCCCTCATGCTCACCCACGGCTACCCCAAGCTACTGAAGCTGTTGGCCGGGGGTGAAATCCAATTCTATGATTTTGCCGGGCTGGGTCCTGAGGTCAGCCTGGCGCTGGCTGTTTTTGGAGAATTTGCTGCTCCCTTGGCCATGATTGTGGGCTTTAAAACCCGCTGGTTTGCGGCTCCCGCGGCCTTTACGATGCTGGTCGCCGCCTTTGGCGCACACTGGGCAGACGCCCTTGGCGACAAAGAGCACTCCCTGCTTTTTGCGCTGCCGTTTTTGGCCACGCTGCTTCTCGGCGCGGGCGGGTACTCCCTCGACGCGTGGATGCTGCGCCGAAAGGCCAGACACTACTAACTAGTTGCTCGCGTCAGCCCACACCTGGGCTAGCTCGATGAGCGTTTGGACCGCGTACTCCATGTCGGTCTCGCTCACCCATTCGTAGCGGCTGTGGAAGGCGTGCTCGCCGGCAAAAATGTTGACGGTCGGCAGGCCCATAAAGCTGAGCTGGCTCCCGTCGGTGCCGCCCCTGATGCGTCCTCGCTCGGGGGTGAGTCCCGCTCGGCGCATCGCTTCTTCGGCGTAGTTGGCCACTTCGGGGTGCCGGTCGAGCACCTCCTTCATGTTTCGGTACTGTTCGCGCACTTCGAGGTGGTAACTCAGCCCAGGTCGCTCGGTACACACCTCGTGGGCTAGGGCCCGCAGGCGTTCCGCGTAGCTCCGCAGGTCGTCGGTGGAAAAGCTTCGCAGAATGAATTCAATCGACGCGGTTTCTACTCCGCCGCGCACTTCGTAGGGGTGCACAAACCCCTCGGTGCCTTCGGTTCCTTCAGGGCTACATTCGTGGGGCAGGCGTGCGAGTACGGCCCCGGCGCCTTTGAGCGCGTTGGCCATCTTGCCCTTGGCAAAACCGGGGTGGGTATTGGCTCCGGTAAACGTGAGGAGCGCTGCATCGGCGCTAAACGTTTCGTCTTCGAGGCTACCTCGGCGTTCGCCGTCCACCGTGTAGGCATAGTCTGCGCCCAGCCGTTGAAGGTCCACGTGCGCAGTACCGCGACCCACTTCTTCGTCGGGGGTAAAGAGGATTTTAATCGTGCCGTGCGGAACCTCCGGGTGCGCCGCGAGCCACTCCACGGCGGCCATGATTTCGGCGATTCCGGCTTTGTTGTCGGCGCCCAGCAGCGTGCGGCCGTCGGCCGTCACGATCGCAGAACCCACCTGGTCGCCAAGGTCGGGGTGCGCTGCGGGGTCGAGTACGATCCCTTCGTAGGGCAGGAGAATCGGCCCGCCGTCGTAGTTGCGGTGCACGATAGGCTGCACGTCAGCGCCCGGAGCTTCGGGCGAGGTATCCATGTGGGCGCACCAGCAAATGACGGGTACGGAATGCGCTGTCGTGGCTGGCAGCGTCGCGTAGACGTACCCGTGGGCGTCCAATTCGGCGTTGCTCAGGCCCAGGGCGTGCAGCTCGGACACCAGCAGTCGCCCTAGGTCCTTTTGCTTTTCGGTAGTCGGCGACGCAGTCGAATGCGGATCGCTTTGGGTGTCGATTTGGACGTAGCGAAGGAGGCGTTCGAGGGCGGAACTCATAAATCAGTTCGGGACAAGCTGTGTTTGCCGTTGACCAGCACGTTGTCGACGGTCCATGAAATCGTGCGTTCAAACGCATGGGCGCGTACCGCGCAGTCGCTCACTTGGCAAAGGGCACATGAATCAGGTACACAGGGGTCGGCGTGCACCGAGAACTCGACCTCGTGTTCGAAGGTCGATGAAATCAGGTCTTCCATGGCGTCGACCTCGTCGTGAACGCGCTGCAGGTCCCAGTAGTGGGGTAGGGTGAGGTGCGCATCCACATGGTACTGTCCACCGTAGTGCACGAGCCGAAAGTGGTGCACGTCGATCCATTCCTTTTTTCGCTTTTCGTCGAGCGTGGCCACGACCCGCTCGAGGACCTTGACGTCGGCGGCGTCCATCAGGCCAGCCAGGGCTTTGCGCAGCACCGAGAAACTTTGGTAGCCAACGATTGCGCCCATAACCAAACCTATGGCGGGGTCAATCCAGGGAATTCCCGTCCAAAGCACCAGTCCAAGTCCCACGGTGACACCGACCGAAGTGTAAAAGTCTGAGAGCAGGTGCTCGCCTTCGGCGGTGAAGGCCACGGAGAGCTGCTTGCGGCCCATGCGCTTGTATACCATGCCAATGGCGCCGTTAACCATGCCGGCACCCAAGGTGAGGGCTAAGCCTAGACTAAGCTGTTCAGGCATTTTGCCCTCGGCAAGGTGCATAATGGCTTGGTAAAAAATGCCAATCGCAGTAATGGCCATCAGCAAGCCTTCAAAGGCGGCCGAAATGAACTCGATTTTGCCGTGGCCGTAGGGGTGAGAGGCATCGCGCGGCAGGCGGGCGTACCAGACGCTGAAGATGGTGAGGGCTCCGGCCAGAAGGTGAACGCTGGACTCGAGCACGTCCGACAAAATGGCAATCGAGTGGGTGCTGGAGTAGGCGTAAATTTTTATACCCAAAAGCACGAAGCCCACCGACAGTAGCTGAAGTGGGAGGCGCAAAACGGGATTGATGAACGACAGAATCATGTGCGGCGAACGAGGGTAGAAGAGGCTTGGGCCGCCGGCATCAGCAGCACGTCGGCGAGGTTAATGTGGTCGGGCGCAGAGGCCATGTAGCCAATAACGTCGGCTACGTCCTCTGCGGAAAGGGGGTGCATGCCCGAGTACACGGCCTCAGCCTTGCCCTGGTCGCCATGAAATCGGACGTTTGAAAATTCCGTGTTGGCCATTCCGGGCGCAATTTGGCTGACTTTGATGCCCTTCGGTGTCAGGTCGAGGCGCATTCCGTCGGTGAGTCCGTCGACCGCAAACTTGGTGGCGCCGTAGACGTTGCCGCCGGGGTAGGCTTCGCGCCCCGCGAGGCTGCCCACGTTGATGATGTGGCCTTTTCCTCGGGCCACCATGGCGGGGGCTACGGCCCGGGTTACGTGGAGCAGGCCTTTGAGGTTGGTGTCGATCATCTCGTTCCAATCCTGCAGCGAGCCCTCTTCTACGGACTCGCGTCCGCGGGCTAGGCCGGCGTTGTTGACTAGCACGTCCACGTCAGCGAACGGACGGCGATCCCAGGCCGCCACAACCGCCTCGGCGTCGCGCACGTCGACGACATCCGTCCAAAGTTCCGCGCCCGGATGAGCCGCGATGACCTCCGCCCTCAAGGCATTGAGCCGCTCGCCGCGCCGAGCCCAGGCGCCCACGCGCCATCCGCGGGCTGCAAACCAGTGCACGCTAGCTGCTCCAAAACCGGACGAAGCGCCCGTAATCCAAACCGTTTTCATACTTTGGTAAACTTAGCCAACACACCTTCAATGCGCCGAATTATTTTATTCACCGTTGCTGCGTTAAACGTTTGCCACCTCGCCGCACAGCAAGTTCCAAAAGTGCCGGTGCGCGACAGCCTCGTAACCCTCGACGAAACCGTGGTGACCGTGAGCCGAAACGCCACCAGCTTGGCCGCCACCTACGTTTCGGTGGACGTGCTTCCGAACCGATTGGCCCTGGACAAACCCAACGGACGCATCGAGCAAACGCTTCAAATGGCTCCGGGGGTAACCATGCAGGACGGCCAAGCCAACATTCGCGCCGGAAGTGGCTGGTCGCTTGGCAGCGGTTCGCGCGTTCTGGTCCTCGTCGACGACCTGCCTGCCTTGAGTCCCGACGCGGGCGGCGTGCAGTGGTCCGCGCTACCCATGGAGGCCCTCGATCAGGTAGAAGTCGTCAAAGGGGCCTCGTCGTCCCTCTACGGCTCGTCGGCCCTGAACGGCGTCATTCACCTGCGCACCTGGGAACCGAGCGCGAAAACACGGGTTTTGGTGACGACCTTGGCGGAATCCTACGGCCAACCGCCCCGGCTCGGCCTGCGCTGGTACGACGGCCCCCGCGGACGGGGCGCCCTGCGCTTCGCCGCGAGCGGAAGCGATTCCACCGGCCGCCACGGCTGGGTAGTCCACGGCCAAACCTTTGGCGACCAGGGCTACCAGTACCGCGTTGGCGAAACGAGCGGCCGAATTCACGCCAAGTACCGCTTTCGTCCCAACGCCCGAACGGAGTGGGGCCTCAATGCCCAGTACCTCAGTCGAAGCAGCCGGTCTGCCCTGCTTTGGGAGGACTTTCGCTACGGCTACACGCCCTTGGATTCGTCGGCGACCCAAACCCGCAGCCAAATCGGAGCCCTTGCCGGCCACTTCATTCGGCGGGGCGATCGAATCAAGCACACCCTGCGGCTGCGTGCGCTCGGCATCAACACGGCCAGCTTTCTCGACAGCAACGACTACTCCAACGCGTCGCAGCAGCTGCTGGGCGAATACCTCGCTCAGGCCTACCGCGGAGCCTGGTCGTGGACGGCCGGAATCCAAGGCTCCGCCGGCCAAATGAGCTCACCGTTGTTCTCAGGCGACCACCGCAGCGCCAACCTCGGGGCCTTGCTGCAGCTCGACTACACCCGCGCCCGCTGGGACGCTCACCTGGGCCTGCGCTACGAAGCCTTTGCTATTGACGACCTCGACGTGTTTCGCCGTCCGGTGCTGCGGGCCGGTGCCCACCGTGCCCTCGGTCGCGCCACCCACCTTAGGGCTTCGTGGGCCCAAGGATTCCGCTACCCGTCGGTGGCCGAACTGTACAGCGCCTCGGCCGCCGGAGTGCTTCAGGTTTTTCCGCGCCCCGGACTCAAACCCGAACAGGGCTGGACTGCCGAACTCGCCCTTCGCCAAGCGTTTAAGGGCCGCAGCGGCCTGAAAGGCTACGCCGACCTCGCGCTGTTCCGCACCGAATTTCGCGACATGCTCGAATTCAGCTTTGGCCAGTGGGCCAACCTGCCAAACGCGGGCTTAGCCAACTTCGGATTTACCTCGCTCAACGTGGGTCGAACCCGAATTCAAGGCATCGAAGCCACGGCGGTCGGAGAATCCAAGTTCGGCCCCGGAACCCTTCAGGCCATGCTGTCCTACACCTTTGCGCAGCCGCTCGCGCTGGATCCCGACCTGGTCTACGCCACCGACGCCGCCGGCGCCGGCCTCAGCTACACGTCGACTTCGCTCGACCCCTCGCGTCGGGTTCTGAAGTACCGCTACCGCCACGTGGGCAAGGCCGACCTGGCCTACGTTTGGGGTCGGTTCACGGCCGCGTTTAGCCTGCGCGCCAACAGCTTCATGGACAATATCGACGGAATTTTTACCTCGCCGTTGGTGGCTATTTACGTGCCCGGCGTGGCGGATTCCCGCTACTTTACGGCGAGCGGAGACTTCGTCGCCGACGCCCGAATTCAGTGCAAACTCGGCGAACGTTGGACGATCATTGCAGCGGGAACCAACCTGACCAACCGGGTGGTGAGTCCGCGTCCGGCCCTTTTGGCGGAGCCCCGAATGTGGAGCCTCCAAGCCAACTTTTTGCTACATTAGGCCTATGAAAAAACTACTTCTCATTGCGGTGGCTGGCCTTGCGCTCGCCTCGTGCAAAAAAGAGCCAACCCTTGCCGACAAACTTGAGGGAACGTGGCTAGTCAACGACATTACTGCAGCCGGCACAGTAAACATTCCCACAATTGGCGTAACACCGATTGTGGCGAGCGACAAAACGATTGCGGCAACGTCCCTGTTTACCATGGTTCAAGAGCCCAACAGCGTGAACTACGCGATTGACGCCGAGCTCGAAGTGGTAGCGGGCGCGCTGACTATTCCGTTCCCCTGGCAGCAGTCCGGTACCGGCACCTGGCTGGCGAAGTCGGGCAACGGAGTCGCACCCGATTCGGTCATTATTACCGCTACCGACGGCACGGTTACGCGCTACGAAGTGCTCAGCATTTTAGAAACCGCCATTCGCCTTCGTACGACCACCGACATTACCACGCCTGCCGAAGGAACACTCAATCTAGAATTTAGCTTCGCCAAGCAGCCCTAGTTCGCATATTTTGCTTTAGCACACCCCAACCCGGGCAATTTTTGCCCGGGTTTTTTTATGCCCCGATTCGAAGATTTGGCACATAATTTTCATTACCGAAAACATGCACTGGACCGACGGAATTGTACTGCTTTTTGGTATAGTCACCTTTGGAATTGAATGGTTGCTGCTCCGCGCCCACGGGCGCAGCGTGAGCTTCCAGCAGTCGGCGCTCAACCTCTCGCTGGGCATGATCGAGCGCCTGTTTGCCCTGCTTTCGCTGAGTTTCGGACTTTGGCTGACGTCGGAACTGGTTACGATTCGGTTTATCGACAAAGTAGCGCCAGCCTGGCTGAATTTCGCACTTGCCTTTATTGGCGTAGACTTTTTTTGGTACGTCTACCATCGGATTTCCCACCGGGTCAGTATTATCTGGGTCGCCCACTTGGTGCACCACCAGCCCGAGGAGTACAACTTTAGTGTCAACTTCGCCAATTCACCGCTGGGGTACTTTGTGCGCGTCTTGGTCTACAGTCCGATGGTGCTTTTCGGTATCGATCCGGAATACATGGTCTTAGCCCAAATTATTAACGCGTTTTACCAGGCTCTTCTGCACAGCGAGTTGTGGCCCGCGTGGATTGGCCTCGAGCGGTTCATTGTGACGCCGCGGTTTCACCAATTGCACCATTCGTCGGCACACGCCCACCTCGACAAGAACTACGGCGGAATGTTCACGATTTGGGACCGTCTTTTTGGTAGCTACCACGACGGACGGGAGCCGATATCTTATGGCTTGACGAAGCCCATTGAGCAGCGCGATCCGTTTTATGTGAGTGCGTTTTATGCCGCACGCCTGCTGCAGAACTTTAGGGATTTTTCGTTTGGCACGGCGGTTCGCCTGCTGTTTGCAGGACCTGAAAAGCAGCCGGCGGAGATGCCGCGGCTTTACCGGGTTCCGGTGCGGCATACGCCCGTGGGCTTGGTGCTCGGTTTTGCCGTGTTCATGCTTGGTTTTTTCTTGACTGGTTCGGCGGTCGTGCCGTTCTGGGCGGCCTTCCTCCTCGCGGTCGGCGGGATTTTTCTCGCCAGCGGTATTGTACCTTTGCCGACCCGAGCGAAGGCGCGAAGCGCCGAGCTGTAGGACGGCTCTGTAGTACAATGGATAGTATGTGGGTTTCCGGAGCCTAAGATGCAGGTTCGATTCCTGCCAGGGCTACACCGTCGGGAGGCCCGCCGCGCAAGCGGCGGGTTTTTTTATAGGTACCAGTTAAGGTTGCTGGCGGGAATTCAGTGCCTCCCGGGCTTCCTGAAGCTCGGCTTCAAGCTGCCGAACCTTGGCGCGGAGCTGGGTTGCCTCGTTTTTGTAACGCGTCGCTTCGTCGGCCTTGGACTCGTACTCGCTGCCGTCGCGTTGCTGCGCCCAGAAATTGTAGACCGCGTAAAGGGCCACTCCGCCCACCGTAAGCAAGCGAATTTCGTCTTGCCAGGGATCGAGGGCCGATACCGTGAAGCTCAGCACAAAAAGGAGAAGGAGCACGGCTCCGATGCCCAACAGGAGGCGTTCAAGCAAGGCGCGGTTCATAACATCCATTGATTATTAGGTGAAGTTAGCGCGGTTTTGATTCAAAACCCCTTGGGGTGATTTTATGCTTGGTTTATGTGCAGTATTAAATGTCTTTATTTGAGCATTTTAGGCAGGCATTTTGCCAAAGAAATTTAAATTATTAATGTTATGACTATTCAGAAATTTGCATGCATTGCACTGTCGTTCGCGGTATTCAGCTCGTGTACCGTTGTTCGCCAAGGAGACGTTGGGGTAAAGCGCACCCTCGGTAAAATAAGCAAGCGAGAGATTCAGCCCGGGCCGCGGTTGTACAACCCCTTTTTAACTACCATAATTCAGGTTCCGACCCGGACCACAAACCTCGAAGTCAAACTGGACCTCCCATCAAAAGAGGGTTTGAATGTAGGCGCTGAAATTTCGATTTTGTACCATATTGACCAGCGGCGGGCCACAGATGTGGTGGGCAGCATTGGACCCGATTACGAGTTGTCGATGATCTTGCCGGTGTTCCGTGCAGCCGCCGCCGACGTGACGGCGGGCTTCATGGCCAAAGACATGCACACGGGCAACCGCTTGGGCATCGAGACCGCCATCAAGAAGAGTATGATGGGTCTGCTCGAAGACCGTGGGTTTGTGATTGAGGCGGTTCTGATGAAGAGCATCAAACTTCCGCCAGGGCTATACAAAGCCATTGAAGAGAAACTTCAGGCGGAGCAGGAAGCACAGCGCATGGAATTCGTGCTTCAGCGCGAACGTCAGGAGGCCGACAGACGGATCATTGAAGCAGAGGGTATTCGCGACGCCAACAAGATCATTTCTGAAGGGTTGACGCCGCAAATCATTCAGTACAAAACGATTGAGGCCTACCGCGAGCTTTCGAAGTCCACCAACACCAAGGTGATTGTGGGCGGAGGCAAAGATTTTATTCTGAATCCCTAAGGTCGTTTGAAGACCCTAGTTCCCGCTGGCTTAGGCCTTTAAGCGAGGCAAGCGTGAAGCACACAGCAAGGGCCGAGGCCAAGGTGGCCTCGGCCTTGCTTTGTGAACCAAACGAAAAAAGCATGGCAACAACGGCAGCCGCCATCCAAAGACCGGGTACAGCTGACTTCACGTTCACTGACCTTGTCCGAGTGAGTAGGCCGCTATCCCGTCAAAGCGGTACAGGTTCTCGGTCTTCACGACGTCGAGGCCTTGATTACCAGCCGCAGCTAAGAGTTCGAGGATGCGCTCCTTGGGCAAAAGTCCGCCGGCCGGATTTTTAAAACGGCAGCGCCAGTGGTCCGTACAAAAGGTTTCGGGGAAGCCGTCAGGCCAAACCTTGATTCCGCGGTTCGTAATCATGCTGAGCGCGGCGTCCTCGAGGTTGATTTTTTGAACCAAAGCAGCCAGTTCGTCTGCCGAGCTTCCGGGCCAGTGCACAAAGAGGTCCACGCCTTCGAGTTCCTTGGTTTTGGGGGCTTTGCGCGTGAACGGCTTGATTTCGATTTTGGACTCGCCGCGGTAGCGCACGGCCTGGAGCTGACTTGGCTCTTGACCGAGGTTGGCTATTACGGCGTCGGCGAACTCGCGGGTTCCGACCTTCTCGCGGCTCAGGCCTTCGGTAAAGATGTCGTAGGTGTGGGTGCCGTCTTCGAGGGTCTTGAGCCAAGCGTTGTGGACGCGTTCGGCTACCCCGTACTGGCCGAGGTGGTTGAGCATCAGAATAGCTCCGTGCAGCAGCCCCGAGGGGTTGGCGACGTTTTGGCCAGCGCGGCGCGGGGCGGACCCGTGAATCGCTTCAAACATGGCGCACTCGCTGCCAATGTTCGATGAGCCGGCGAGACCAACGCTTCCCGTGATTTGGGCCGCGACGTCCGACAAAATATCGCCGTAGAGGTTGGGCATCACGATGACGTCAAAGGCCTCGGGGGTGTCGGCCAACTTGGCGGCACCGATGTCGACAATCCAGTGTTCGTTCTCGATTTCGGGGTATTCCGCAGCGATTTCGTCAAAGACCTGGTGAAATAAGCCGTCGGTCTGCTTCATGATGTTGTCTTTGGTGAAGCAGGTGACCTTCTTGCGGCCCTGAGTACGGGCGTACTCAAAGGCGTAGCGCACGATGCGTTCGCAACCCGGACGGCTAATCAACTTCAGGCACTGCACCACCTCGTCGGTTTGCTGGTGCTCGATGCCCGCGTAAAGGTCTTCTTCGTTTTCGCGCACGATAACCACGTCCATGATTGGATGCTTGGTGGTTACGTACGGGTGCAAGCTCACGCAGGGGCGCACGTTGGCAAAGAGCCCGAGGAACTTGCGCGTGCTGACGTTCAGGCTTTTGTAGCCGCCGCCCTGGGGCGTGGTGATCGGAGCCTTCAAAAAGACCTTATTTCGCCGAATGATGTCCCAAGATTCTGGATGGATGCCCGCGCTGTTGCCCGACAGGTAAAGCTTCTCGCCAACCTCGATTACGTCAATTTCAAGCTCGGCACCTGCGGCCTTGAGAATACGGAGGGTGACCTCCATGATTTCGGGACCGATGCCGTCCCCGTACGCTACCGTTATACGTGCCATAAGTTGAGAATTTTTACAAAATTCCCTCCGTAGGTAGCCTTAATTCATTTATTAATTTCCCACTTAATATTAGATTATTAAATGCAAAAAGCGCCCAAGGGGCGCTTTTAACTTGGCATTAAGTGCGTCTAGAACCGTTTCTGGTAGTCGCTCAGCAGGCTAGCGAGCTCCTCAACGGCTTCGCGGTCCTTTTTGGAAAGGTCCAGGCGACGGGCTTGGGCAAGGTGTGCCTCGGCTGCGGCGAAATCGCGCGCAAGAATTTCAGCCTCAAGCGTATTCCGGTAGAGCTCGGCGATTAGCTTCTCGTTGATGCGGGCCTTTTTGTCTTCGGGATTGTACTCCGCAATGGCCTTGTTCCAAAGCGCGCTCGCACTGCGGAGCTTGGCGGCACCCGACTCAAACGATGCGTCAATTTTCTCGTAGCCTTCCCGGGCCAGCTGAAAGGCCTCGGCCATGTCGCTGTAGTCCTCTTTTTTGGATTCCGGTACAAAAACCGTCGTGGTGCGCGACGGATGGGTGGTTCCGAGTCGGCTGTTGATCAGTTCTTTAGCCGCGGTCATGTTGGTGCTTACCGAGGATTTTTGGAGCGCGTCGAGGTGCGTTTGGGCGTAGGTGGTGGGGTGAGCGCTCTTAACCCATCCGCTTTGGAATTTGGCGAAGGCGTCGCTGCCGGCGACTACCTCGTCGACCAGCACGCGGCCGTCGGGCGCCAGGGCCTTCACGTGCACGGGATGCTTGTAGTTGATTGCCCACTGAGATTCAATCACTTTCGTCGTGGCTTTGGTCGTGGAATTGTACACCGACGACTCTTTGGTTTCTACCGCCGGAGGCTCGTTTTGGAAGCCGTGCAAGGTGATCGCCACGCGGACTCCTCCCGGGCCTTCGGTGCGCCCCTCGATTCGGCCATACGAGGTAGCAAGCTCAGCTTCACTGAACGTCGCTTGGTGGGTAAGTTGCTTGCGCTGTGGGGGGTAGGGTGCTTGGTAGGGCGGCGGAGGCAACGGTTTGCTGTTTTCAAGCACTTGCTTTTCAATGATCTTGCCAGCAAGTGATTTACCGTTCCATTCTTTGAGGGCCTTTTCGTAGGCAGCTACGCGCTCGTCGTAGGCGGCTTTGGCCGCGGCCTCCTGGGTCGGGTAGGCTGCGAGGGCGGCCTGGTATTCTGCTTCTGCAGCGGCTTCTTGTCGATCAATTTCTGCTTTGTAGGCGAGCGTCACCGTAGTCTGGTAGGGCTTGCCGTCGACACTGTGGTCAGTCGGAGGCTGCAGTCGGCTGTAGGTAAGGGATTCTTTTTGAATGCTTTGGGCGTTGGCAGTTAGGCCAACGAACGCGACGGCAGCCGCGGCAAGTAGGGTGCGCATGGAAATTGAGTTCAAGGCTGCGAACCTACTTCAGTTGCCGGAGATTAAAAATGTGGATTATTTAGCGCGAACGGTGGATGAGCGAGCGTGGTGCTCACTGGCGCAGGACCTTCTCGAGCGCCTTTCCTTTGGCCAACTCATCGACCAATTTGTCGAGGTAGCGCACCTTTTGCGAGAGCGGATTTTCAATGTCTTCGACGCGCCAGCCGCAGATTAGGCCTTTGATAAGGGAAGCGTTGGGGTTGAGTTGGACGGAATCAAAGATTTGCGCAAAGGTCCATTTCGCGTCGATCCAGGATTGGATGGTTTCGCGGTTGGATTGCGTAAGCCAAGCGAGCGCTTCGAGGTAGTGGTCAGGGTTAACCCCTTTTCGCTCCAGCTTGGCCAGGTAGTGCGGATGCACCGAAGCCAGGGTCATGCGCGCAATGCGTTCGTCGGTAGTCATGCCGCAAGGTGCTAAAAAGCGTGGAATTAAAAAACCCAGGCCGTGGGGCTTGGATTTGGGTTCCTAGTATACATTCTGGAGAGAATGATCGAAGGTAAATAGACTGTATAAACCAGATCAGATTGAGTGAATTTAATCTCTGTAAGCCCCTCCGATAGAGTGAATTAGTTGTTCAGAATATTTTGAACACACGTTTGGAATCACGTGTAATTCCAATATCCTCAGCATCTTCTTTATGACGCCAATTCAAAAAATAAACTACGATGTGTTCAATGACGGCGGTTTCTATTCCGTAGGCGCCCACTGAGCATGGACAACGCGGAATGCATCTCGTTCCGTGCTGGGTATTTCAAAAATCTCCCAAAATGGCGTTGAATTTCCTTCTAAACAGGCGTTGTACACCTTCGTGGGAAGGAAAGGATTGCGGCATTCCAGCATAGGAGGGATGGGTTCAACGGGGTCGACAATGCTGTCTTGAGCGCGCAAAGGCAGTACCGAAGATTGACCCAGCGAGAAGCGCAAAACGCATCAGTACTTTACGTTAATAGGCAGGGTGTAGCTCATGCGGACGGGCTGGCCATCGACATATGCTGGCGCATGCATTGTCGGCATGCTCTGGACCATCCGAATGGCTTCTGCATCCACCTTAGGATGCACGCTCTTTGTGATTTTGACCGAACTGATACTTCCATCTTTCTCAATGATAAAATCCACAAAGACTTTACCCGATTGGGCTTTCATTTCCTTCTTAGTGGCCGCAGGGGGCACTTTAAAGTTCCTGATTAAATGTTTCTGAATGCCTAAATTAAAGCAGTCAAAACGGTCAGACTCGGATTCTAAGGTCTCGCATCCGGGCCAAACGGGTCGTAATTCTACATCTAAAAATTGAAATTTCGTATTGTCCGTGTTGTCAATTTTTGGAATTTCACTCACTCCTTGAGCATTAGAATGCAGGGTGAGGGTCAAAAGCACTAAGGCAAGGAGTTTTTTCATTGCTCGGGGTTATTAGCGAATGGAAGGTAGAAAAAAATGCCCTGCATGGAAAGACTAGTTTGCTGCGGAGGTTTTTCATGTGCCGAATAGGAAAGGATGGCCAAACGATAAAATGCTGAACCACGAATGTTCACCTGCTGCTCGAAATAACAGGCTGTTTTATTGAGACTAGGGTTAGTGAAATAACAGTAGACGTTTTGTGTTCGGGGCTCGATGAGTAGCTGGGGCCAAATTGCCGCGCTGGCGCGCGGCGGACCGCTTTTGGGGTGCTTACTCAGGTAATCCCAATCCGCTGCGCGGATTTTGGGCTTTTTCATGCCCGCTTGGTGAGCGAGCTCCCCAGCGAGCATAAAAAAATCCCAAGGACCGAAGTCCTTGGGATTACCTGAGTAGCGGGGGCCGGACTCGAACCGACGGCCTTCGGGTTATGAGCCCGACGAGCTACCAACTGCTCCACCCCGCGATATGGACGGCAAAGGTACAACAAAAGATAAAAACCCACAAGTCTCGTGGGGTTCCGCATAAAAGCCCGACCTTTGCAGCCATGTCGAAGCCCCACAAGTCTGGATTTGTTAACCTTATTGGTCACCCGAATGTGGGTAAGTCCACGCTCGCGAACGCCCTCGTGGGGGAACGATTGAGCATTATAACGCCCAAGGCCCAGACGACACGCCACCGCATTTTTGGTATTCTGAACGGCGAAAACGAGCAGTGCGACTACCAAGTAGTGTTCTCGGATACCCCAGGCGTGCTGGATCCGGCCTACGAACTTCAGGAGCGCATGCTGGACGCGGTGCGCGATGCCCTGAAGGACGCCGACGTGTTTTTGTATGTGGTGGAGCTGGGCGAGGGTCCGCTCAAGAATGAGGGGTTGTTCAAGCATTTAGAGACCACAAAGACGCCGGTACTGCTGCTGCTCAACAAGATTGACCTCAAGGACCAAGCGATGCTGGAGGCTGAGGCGGTGAAATGGAACGAGCGGCTTCCGAACGCAGAAGTGATTCCGATTAGCGCGCTGAACCGATTCAACTTGGACTACTTGATGGCGCGAATTCTGGAGTTGATTCCCGAGGGGCCGGCCTATTTTGAGAAGGACCAGCTCACAGACCGCAGCGAGCGCTTTGTGGCCTCAGAAATCATTCGCGAGCAGATTTTGATGCGCTACCAAAAAGAGGTTCCGTACTCGGTCGAGGTGGGCATTGACACCTTTGAGGAGGGCGAAGACATTCATAAGATCCGTGCGGTGCTGTATGTGGCGCGGGAGTCCCAAAAGGGCATCATCATTGGGCACAAGGGCGCAGCCATCAAGGCAGTCGGCATCGGTGCCCGCAAGGCCATGGAGGCCTTTTTTCAGCGCCAGGTTCACCTGGAGCTTTTTGTGAAAGTTCAGGCGGACTGGCGCGACAACGCCCGCACGCTCAAGCAATTCGGATACTAGTATGAGGTCGTTAATCGCCATTGTAGGCCGCCCAAACGTCGGCAAATCGACATTTTTTAACCGCCTCGTGCAAAAGCGCGAAGCCATCGTCGATTCGGTGGCCGGCGTGACGCGGGATCGCCACTACGGCAGCGCGGAATGGGGCGGACGCGTGTTCAGCCTCGTGGACACGGGCGGATGGGTCGAAGGGTCTGACGACGTGTTTGAGGGCGAAATCCGCCGCCAGGTGAAGGCAGCGCTTGACGAATGCAACGCCGTGCTGTTCTTGGTCGATGCCGAAGACGGACTTACGCCCGACGACGAGGAGATTGCGCAGCTGCTGCGCCGACAGAAAAAGCCAGTGCTGCTCGTGGCCAACAAGGTGGACAACCACGCGCGCTCCTCGCAGGCTGCTGAATTTTATGGCTTGGGCTTCGGAGAACCCTTTGCGCTTAGTTCGGTGAACGGAAGCGGAACCGGCGAGCTCCTCGACCAGTTGATTACCCTGCTTCCGCCCGCGTCCGAAGACGAAGGTAGCGAGCTCGACCCCTGGGAGGGCTTGCCCCGCTTGGCAATTGTCGGCCGTCCGAACGTGGGCAAGTCGTCGATCACCAACGCCTTGTTTGAAGAAGAAGTCAGTATCGTCACCGACATTGCGGGAACCACGCGCGACACGGTGAACCAGCGTTTTACGAAGTTTGGAATGGACTTCGTGCTGCTCGACACGGCGGGGCTGCGCAAGAAGGTCAAGGTGCACGAGGACCTCGAGTTCTACAGCAACATGCGCACGCTGCGGACGATTGAGGATTCCGACGTGTGTGTGCTGGTAATCGATGCGACTCAAGGCATTGAGGCTCAGGACCTCGCCATCATCAGCGTGATCCATAAAAACCGCAAAGGTTTAGTGGTCGTTGTCAACAAGTGGGATCTGGTCGAAAAGCAGACCCAGACGCTGGAAGAGTACAAGGCCGTGGTCAAGAAGCGCTTGCAGCCCTTTAACGACGTGCCCATCATTTTCACGTCGGCCCTGACCAAGCAGCGCGTACTCAAAGCCATTGAAGAGGCCATGGAAGTATACCGCCGCCGTTCGACACGGATTTCGAAGACGGACCTCAACGACCGCATGCTTTCGCTGGTCAAGCACCAGCCGCCGCCCATTTACAAGGGCAAGGAAATCAAGATCAAGTTCATCACGCAGCTGCCGACGAAGTACCCGCAGTTTGTGTTTTTCTGCAACCTGCCGCAGTACGTCAAAGACAGCTACGCGCGCTTTGTAGAAAACCAGATGCGCCAGATGTACGACTTGAGCGGGGTGCCGATTGACCTCTTCTGGCGGAAGAGTTCATAGGTAGTGGCCTTTTAGGCTGACGCATTATTCCATCGCAATACCCTGGCCTCGTGCCAATTCTAATTCACCTTGAAGCACATCAATGGCTAGCCTCAAGTCGTTGTATTCTTTGATGGACATCAGCACAGCCCCGCTTCCTTTTGAACGTTTGATGACCACGAGTTCATTATCGTGCTCCACCTTGTCCAATAGGGACTTAAGTTCTGCGCGCAGTTCAGAATAGTTGACGGCGACCATGTTTACGTACGTATTTACGTACGAATTTAGGGAAAATTCAATGTTGTTCATGCCCGAAAGCTCAAACAAATTCTTCGAGCAAAGCCGCGGTTAAACGGATGTTTCGGGCTTTCGAATTACTTCGTCGCCTTGCGGAACGCCGCCTCAAGGTCCTCTTTGCCTGGCCCAAAGGTGTCGATGGGCGCTTCGCGAACGAGTTGCCCCAGGCGAATAAAGCCGACCACGTCGCACATGGCCTGAACCTCCTGCATCACGTGGGTGCTAAGGATCACGGTTTTGTCGCGGCCCACCCGGCGGATGAGCTGACGAATTTCGACCAACTGATTTGGGTCCAGGCCGGTGGTGGGCTCGTCGAGAATCAGCACTTTTGGGTCGTGAATGAGCGCGGCAGCCAGACCGACGCGCTGGCGGTAGCCCTTGGAGAGCTCGCCGATGCGCTTGTGGCGCTCCGGGCTAAGGCCCACGTCGGCAATGAGTTGTTCGGCGCGCTCGCGCGGAACCTGGTACAGGTCCGCCACGTAGTGCAGGTATTCCGTTACGTACAGGTCGGGGTAGAGCGGATTGTGCTCGGGTAAGTAGCCGACCTGCTGGCGCACGGCAAGGCTTTCGGTGGCGCAATCCAGTCCGCACACCTGAGCAGAACCCTCGTCGGCCGGCAAGAGTCCGCACAGAATTTTCATGAACGTAGACTTCCCGGCTCCGTTGGGGCCAAGGAGGCCGTAAATCTGCCCCGGCTGGGCATTGAGCGAAAATCCGTCGAGCGCGTTTTGGCGCCCGTAGGTCTTGCGAAGGTTTTCGGCGGCAATCGACATGGCGAAGTGTAACGAAGGCCGAAGGTAAGCCGATATCTTTGGTGTTCCGATGGAAGCCCTTGTCTTAAAATCAACCGGAAGCTGGTACCGCCTGCAGTTTGCCGACGGAACGCAGGCCGACGCCCGCTTGCGCGGCGCGCTGCGGCTGGCGGGGAGCCGTGCGACCAACCCGGTGGCCGTTGGCGACCGGGTGGATGCAGAGCCCGAATCCGAGGGCCGCTGGGCCATTACCGCCGTGAGCGAGCGCCGCAACCACCTGGTGCGCAAGTCGGTCAACCTGTCGCGCAAGTCCCAAGTTATCGCGGCCAATATTGACCAGGCGGTGCTGATTGCGACCGTGGCCGAACCCGTCACCCTTTATGGGTTCATGGACCGCTTCTTGGCGACGGCGGAGGCCTACCGGATTCCGGTGGTGATTGCGTTCAATAAAGTCGACGCCCTCGACGAGGCCGGCGAGGCGGAGTTGGTGTACCGCGAAGCGGCCTACGGCCAAGCGGGCTACCGCACGTTAAGGGTTTCGGCCGAGACCGGCGAGGGGCTTGATGCGCTTCGCGACGTGCTGCGCGGCAAGGTTTCGCTCTTCAGCGGCCACAGCGGAGTAGGCAAGAGCAGCCTGGCGAACCGCCTTCAGCCGGGGCTTGACCTGCGCACCGGCGCCATTAGTTCGGCCCACGGCCAAGGCCAGCACACGACGACGTTTGCCGAGATGCACCCGCTGGATTTGGGCGGATTCTTGATCGACACCCCCGGAATTCGCGGGTTTGGCCTGGTCGACATGGAGCGCGAAGAAATCAGCCACTACTTCCCGGAGCTTTTTGCGCTGGCTGCGGAATGCCGGTTCAGCAGCTGCCTTCACGCGGACGAGCCGGGCTGCGCGGTGCGCGAAGCCTACGAAAATAATAAGCTGGCCCCCACCCGCTACGAGAGCTACCTCAGCATGCTGGCGGGCGACGACGAAGACGACCCCTACCGCCACGGGGCCTACAAGGAACTTAAAAGCCGAACGCGATGAGGGTGGTGGTTCAGCGGGTGCTCGAGGCGAGCGTGACGATCGACGGCAAGCTGCACAGCCGCATTGGCCCGGGATTGCTCGTGCTGGCCGGTTGGGAAGAGGCAGACACCACCGAAGACAACGAGTGGATTGCCCAGAAAATCAGCAAAATGCGCTTGTTTCCTGATGCGGAGGGCGTAATGAACCGATCGGTGGTCGAGGCGGGCGGTGAGCTGCTCGTCGTGAGCCAGTTTACCCTGCACGCTTCAACTAAAAAGGGCAACCGTCCGAGCTACTTCAAGGCGGCGCACCCTCGGATTTCGGTTCCACTGTATGAAGAGTTCCTCGACGTGCTCTGGAACGAGGCCAACTTGCCGGTGAAGTCGGGCGTGTTTGGCGCCGACATGAAGGTGGCCCTAGTCAAC
Organism: Bacteroidota bacterium; assembly: GCA_041158165.1. Classification (GTDB taxonomy): domain Bacteria; phylum Bacteroidota; class Bacteroidia; order Flavobacteriales; family Schleiferiaceae; genus TMED14. The sequence goes on along the minus strand of JBEBBW010000001.1, from coordinate 122,299 downwards.
GACGGGCCCGTGACAATTACCATGGATTCTAAAAACAAGGAATGATGACGTTTGATGCCAATCTGCCCGTGGGCGCCCTGCAAGCTGAAGTAGATCAATGGATTAAGGATTTTGGTGTGCGCTACTTTAACGAGCTGACCAACATGGCCCAGCTCAGCGAAGAGGTCGGCGAGGTGGCCCGCATCATCGCTCGGCGCTACGGTGAACAGTCCGAGAAAGAGTCCGACAAGGCCAAGGACTTGGGTGAGGAGCTGGCGGACGTGCTTTTTGTGACGCTGTGCTTGGCGAATCAAACGGGTACTGACCTGCAGGCCGCTTTTGACCGCCGCATGGCCGCCAAGGGCGCGCGCGACAAGGACCGGCACGCGAACAACGCTAAGCTAAAGTAGCCGGTTAAACAGAACGGCGCGAACTTGGTTTGTACCTTTGGAACCTACTTCAAAAACCCCTTGATGATGCGTGCGGATTTGTACGAACACCCCGACTACTACCTGATGGACGAGCTCCTTACCGAGGAGCACAAAATGGTGCGCGAAGCGACCCGTGAGTGGGTCAAGCGCGACGTGACGCCGGTCATCGAGGACTACGCCCAGCGCGCGGAGTTCCCGAAGCACCTGGTCAAGGGCCTCGCCGAGGTGGGCGCCTTCGGGCCCTACATCCCCGCGGAGTACGGCGGTGCCGGCCTCGACCAAATTTCGTATGGCCTGATGATGATGGAAATCGAGCGCGGAGACAGCGGAATCCGTTCGACCTGCTCGGTGCAGAGTTCGTTGGTGATGTACCCGATCTACGCGTACGGCAACGAGGAGCAGCGCCGCAAGTACCTTCCCAAGCTCGCCAACGGCGAGTGGCTGGGCAGCTTCGGTTTGACCGAGCCCAATTTTGGCTCGAATCCGGGCGGAATGGTGACCAACATCAAGGATATGGGCGACCATTACCTGCTCAACGGCGCCAAAATGTGGATCTCGAACGCGCCGTTCTGCGACGTGGCCGTGGTCTGGGCCAAGGACGAGTCGGGCCGCATTCAAGGCGTCATCGTGGAGCGCGGAATGGAGGGCTTCACCACCCCTGAAACCCACAATAAGTGGTCGCTGCGGGCTTCAGCCACCGGCGAGCTCGTGTTTGACAACGTAAAGGTTCCCAAAGCCAACCTTTTGCCCAACAAGTCGGGCCTCGGCGCTCCGCTGGGTTGCTTGGATTCCGCCCGCTACGGCATCGCTTGGGGCGCCCTCGGTGCGGCCATGGATTGCTACGACACCGCCCTGCGCTACAGCAAGGAGCGCATTCAGTTTGACCGCCCCATCGGCGGATTCCAGCTGCAGCAAAAGAAGTTGGCCGAGATGATCACCGAGATCACGAAGGCTCAGTTGCTGACGCTGCGCCTTGGCCAGCTCAAGAACGAAGGCCGCGCCACCACTGCCATGATTTCGATGGCCAAGCGCAACAATGTAGCCATGGCCCTGGACATTGCCCGCGAAGCGCGCCAAATGCTGGGCGGAATGGGCATCACCGGCGATTACCCCATCATGCGCCACATGATGAACCTCGAGTCGGTGGTGACGTATGAGGGTACCCACGACATTCACTTGCTTATCACCGGCATGGACGTAACCGGCCTCAACGCATTCAAGTCATGAAAAAGACCCTTCGCTTAGCTGGCTTCGCGCTAGCTTCAACAGCCCTGTTGATCGCCTGTGAACCTGAAAACACCTGCCTGGAGTGCGAAGCATCTCAGGTGACGACGATTCCCGGCGAGCAGCCCGTTACGGTGCCCATTGGTCCGCTCGAACTGTGTGGAACTGAAGTGGATTCCGTCCTCGCCGGCCCCTTCACCCAAACCCTCGATATGGGTGGCGTGACGGCGACGCAGGTGACGACCTGGACCTGCCAGTAGCTCCGCTTGGCGCTTGACCTGCAACGGTCTTCGCACCAAGTTTCGCACATTGATTTGTATGGTTCTGGACCTGCCAGTAGCTCCGCTTGGCGCTCGACCTGCCACGGTCTGTGCACCAAGTTTCGCTCATTGATTAGTGTGGTCGAGCAACGAACTACGCGCCCTCATCGGCGGGTGCACCACCTTCGGGTTTTTAGTATTTATTAATAAGTAAAGCGAAGTTCGGTGCGAAGACCGTCGCAGGTCAAGCAACGAACTACGCGCTCAACCGCGCCACCGTCCCCAGCGGAAGCACCTTGCCAAACGAGTCGGCCACGGCGAGCTCGAGCAGTTCGGGCTCGCGCTTGAAGTGCTGGCTGATGAGCGTGTGGGCGACCACAGCGCTCAGGCCCATGCTGTACAGATTGAGGGCGAGGAATCCGCCCGGCGCAAGCAGGGCCGCGCAGTCGCGCAGTAGGTCGTCGATTTGCTCTTCGAGCACCCATTTTTCGCCGGCGGGTCCGCGGCCGTAGGCCGGAGGATCCAGCAAAATGCCCTGGTAGGTCTTGCCGCGCTTGACTTCGCGGCGCACGAAGGCGGCGGCGTCTTCGACCACCCAGCGAATGCCGTCGAGGCCGCTGGCGTCCATGTTGCGGCGGCCCCAGTCGACCACCTTGCGGACGGAATCCACGTGGGTGGTGTCGGCGCCGGCGGCGCGGGCTGCTAGGCTAGCTCCGCCCGTGTAGGCAAAGAGGTTGAGCACTTTTGAGTCGGCTCCGGTGACGGCCACTTGGTCAAAAATCCATTCCCAGTTGGTCGCCTGCTCGGGAAAGATTCCGAGGTGCTTAAAGGCCGTGCGCTCCAGGTCAAAATGAAGCTGGGTTCCGCGCAGGTCGTAGGTCAGGGGCCATTGAGCGGCGGTTCCGGGCTTGAGCGACCAGTCGCCCGACTCGGGATTTTGCTTGGACCGTGTGAAGTGGGCGTCGGCGCGCTTCGACCATTCGGCGGGCGAAAGAGAAGGCGTCCACACCGCTTGGGGCTCTGGGCGCCACAGGGTTTGGCGGCCAAAGCGCTCGAGCTTGGCGAAGTTGCCGCTGTCGATCAGTTCGTAGTCGGTCCAGGGCGCAATGGCCACGTCGATGCGCAGGCTCATGATCGCTTCGCGTTGTAGTAGGCCTGGGTTTCGGCCGCCGGGTTAAAGTAGCCGTAGGCGATATGGGGGTACTTTTCGCGTACGCGGTGCATCAGTTCGAGGACGCCAAACGGGTTGCCGTCGGGCTGCTTGCGCAGCTTTTTGAAGTACCAGTCGGGGTCGATGTTGAAGTTCCGCCACTGAATCATGCTCAGGTCGGTCGCTTCGATGAGGCGCTGCAGCGCGTCCCACTCGGCGGGCGTGTCGGTGCAGCCGGGGAACACAAAGTAGTTGATGCTCGCCCATCCGCCGTGCTGGCGCACGACCTTCAGGCTCTGGGCGAGGGCCTCGAATTCGTAGTTCCGCGGCAGGTAGTAGCCGGTGTACCAGTCTTTTTGGGCGGAATTCATACTCACGCGGATGCTGCGCAGTCCGGCCTCGCAAAGCTTGGCCACGTCGTCGGGGCGCGATCCGTTGGTGTTGATGTTGAAAATTCCGCGGTCGGTCACGGCGCGCACGCGGCGCATCGCCTCGGCCAGCGTGTCGGCCACCAGCAAGGGTTCGCCCTCGCATCCTTGGCCAAACGACATGACGGGGTATGGGGCCTGCTCGAGGTGGTGCAGCGCAATGTCGGCAATCTCCTGGGGGTCAGGGATGAATTTTAAGCGAAAGTGGGCGCTCGACACGTCCTCGTCTTCTTGCAGCGAAATGCAGCCGAGGCAAGTCGCGTTGCAGGCGGGCGACGAGGGAATGGGCAGTTCCCAGCGCTCCAAGAAGAAGTTTTGGGCGGCGCGGCACTGGTAGCTCCCGGCGCACTGCGTGGCAAGGTGCTCCACCAGGCGGTTGTCGGGGAAGCGCTTTTTCATGCGGTCCACTGCCCCCCCGATCATGGGGGCATGGAACTGGCTGACGTCTTGGCGCAGGTCGGGATCGACGCGCACGGCGGTCGTCCAAAATCGCCCGTCAAACCAACCCAGGGCGGTGTAGGCGTAGAGCGGCAAAATGGGCGCCGGCCCCTGTTTTTCGTAGGCGGCCAGGTAGGTTTGGGTGTGGGCAGGGCTCACGAATGCGGCTACTGCGTCGCCGTCCATGAGCTCGGACTGCTGGGTTTCAGGGTTCCAGCCCAGTGGCTTGCGGCCGGGCAGCGCAAAAAACTCAGAGCCTTCGGGCAGCGGAATAAAGTCCTCGGGGCGCAGCGCGACCAAGTCGTTGCCGGTGCGGCCCATGCAGCGCAGCTGGGGGTGCTCTTCGATATTGCCCTCGGCATCGGCGACCAGCGCAAAAGGAACTTCAGCGGGGTGCTCGATGGGGCGCGATCGAAACAGCGGGTGTTCCGGGGCGAAGTCAAGGCTGCGGGACTGCATGGGGCAAAGGTAGCGCGGAGCGTTCCGCGCCAAGGTTAGTAGAGGTAGGTGTCAAACGGGAAGCGGGCCGCGTGGATCGTAGCGGCGTTGCGGTAAATCATCTCACGAAGGGCGTCAAACTGGTCCTTGTGCAGCGCGCTGATGAAGGCGCACTGTCCCTGGGTGCGGCGTACCCACGCAGATTTGAGCTCGTCGAGGCTGCCCGCGGGGCGTCCGTCGTCGTCGGTCGGAGCCTGCCACGCGTCGATTTTGTTGAACACCACGATTTGGGGTGTGTCTTGGCAGCCCAGTTCCTGTAGGATTCCGGCCACGGATTCCATGTGGTCCTCGTAGTTGGGGTGGGCCACGTCGACCACGTGAAGCAAAATGTCGGCTTCGCGCACCTCGTCGAGCGTCGATTTAAACGATTCAACCAGCTGCGTCGGCAGCTTCCGGATGAAGCCCACGGTATCGGTCAGCAGGAACGGCAGGTTGCCGATCACGACCTTGCGCACCGTGGTGTCGAGGGTCGCAAACAATTTGTTTTCGGCCAGCACTTCGCTCTTGCTCAGGGCGTTCATGAGTGTGGATTTGCCCACGTTGGTGTAGCCGATCAGGGCAATGCGCACCAGGGCGCCGCGGTTGCCCCGTTGGGTGGCCATCTGGCGGTCGATGACGGTCAGTTTTTCTTTGAGGTGCGCAATCTTTTGCTTGATGATGCGGCGGTCGGTCTCAATTTGGGTTTCACCGGGACCCCGCATTCCAATGCCGCCCTTTTGGCGCTCCAGGTGGGTCCACATGCGCGTCAGTCGGGGCAGCAGGTACTCGTACTGGGCCAGCTCTACCTGAGTGCGGGCATAGGACGTTTGGGCGCGGGCCGCAAAAATGTCGAGGATGAGGTTGGTGCGGTCCATCACTTTGCGCTCAAAGAGGCGCTCGATGTTTTTCAGCTGCGACGGCGTGAGTTCGTCGTCAAAAACAATGAGGTCGATGTCTTCAGACTCGACGTAGGCTTTGATTTCGTCCATTTTGCCGGACCCTAAAAACAGGGTAGGGTCGGGCTTGTCCAGTTTCTGGGTGAACACGGCCACCGTTTCGGCGCCTGCGGTGTCGGCCAAAAAGCGGAGTTCGTCCAGGTATTCCTGGGCTTTGGTTTCGTCCTGTAAACGGGTAATGGCGCCAACGAGTACGCAGCGCTCTGGCCCCTGTCGGGGTCGCCGATCAATCATGCGGCAAAGTTAGAACAAGCGCTCCCAGGGCACACGGCTCGCGATGAGCAGAAGTCCGAGTCCAACGTATGCAATCACGGCCTGCTGCTTGCGGCGGTCGACGTCGAGCTTCTTGAAGCGCGAGCGTCCGACGGTCACGAGCGCAATGCCAATGAGGTTCACCAAAATGTGCTCCACGGCAAAGAGGCGCAGGTCGGCGTTGCGCATCACTTCTCCGGTGTTTTCGGTCAGCATTCCGAACCAGGGCCCGACGAAGTAAAGACCGAGTCCGAAGAGAAGTTGAAGGTGACCGAAGATGAGGGTAGCAAGGGTTAATCCGTTGAGCGCCTTGCTAGTAGGCTTGTTTTGAAGGCGGTTAATCAGCGCTAGGACTACCGTCGTGAGTGCCGCAAGCAAGAAGAGGTAGGCGAGGCTGCGGTGGCTGTGGAGCAATCCAGTGTACACGTTAAATGTGGATTAAATGAGTGATTCCGTTTGTTACCCCAAAGTTAAGTCGTGTAAAGCTCCTCGAATGTTAAATTTCGGCAGACCTTTGCAGCTATGAAAAAGACGCCGATTCGCAAGCGAGATATTTTAGAATACCACGAAGGACTCCGCCCCGGCAAGGTCGAGGTGGTCCCCACAAAACCTTCGAATTCGCAGCGCGACCTCAGCATTGCCTATTCACCGGGTGTGGCCGAGCCCTGCCTTGAAATCGCTGAAAACCCCGAAGACGCGTACCGCTACACCGCCAAAGGAAACCTCGTAGCCGTTATCAGCAACGGAACGGCCGTACTTGGACTTGGCGACATTGGTCCCCTCGCTTCGAAGCCAGTCATGGAAGGCAAAGGCGTTTTGTTCAAAATTTTTGCAGACATCGACGTTTTTGACCTTGAGCTCGACACCAAAGACCCGGACAAGTTTGTAGAGACGGTTAAAATTCTTGCCCCCACGTTTGGCGGGGTGAACCTTGAAGACATTTCGGCGCCCGATTGCTTTTACATTGAAAAGCGACTTCGCGAGGAGCTCGATATTCCCATCATGCACGACGACCAGCACGGTACCGCCATCATCACCGGTGCTGCGCTGCTCAACGCCACCGAGTTGGTGGGTAAAAAGCTCAGCGAGGTGCGCGTGGTGTTCAATGGAGCGGGCGCGTCGGCCATTAGTTGTGCGCGCCTTTACCTGGCCTTAGGGGTGACCCCTGAGAACTTGATTATGTGTGATTCCAAGGGCGTAATTCACGACGGCCGCGATGACCTGACCACCGAAAAATTGGATTTCAAGCGGGCTACTAAGCACCGCACGTTGGCCGACGCCCTGGTGGGCGCTGACGTGTTTGTGGGCCTTTCGAAGGGAAACATTCTGAGTCCCGAGATGATTAAGTCCATGGCGGCTAATCCCGTGGTTTTTGCGCTGGCGAATCCGGATCCCGAAATCAACTACGACGTGGCGATTAAAACGCGCAAGGACCTCATCATGGCCACCGGGCGCAGCGACAATCCGAACCAAGTCAACAACGTGCTGGGATTTCCGTACATCTTTCGCGGTGCGCTCGACGTGCGCGCTACGAAGATCAACGAGGCCATGAAGCTGGCTGCCGTGAAGGCGATTGCTGACCTGGCTAAAGAAGCGGTCCCCGAGATCGTCAACCTCGCCTACGGTAGCCGCAATCTGGCGTTTGGCACCGACTACATCATTCCAAAGCCGTTTGATCCGCGCTTGATCTACACGGTGGCGCCGGCGGTGGCTCGCGCAGCTATGGAGTCGGGCGTCGCCAAAAAACCCATCACCAACTGGGAGGCCTACGAAGAAGACCTGCGCAGCCGACTGGGCCGCGACGACAAATTCATTCGCTTGGCCGTGGAAAAGGCCAAGTCAGCGCCCAAACGCGTGGTGTTCAACGAGGCGGACCACTACCGGGTACTCAAGGCGGCTCAGATCGCCATGGAAGAAGGGATTTGCCAGCCCGTACTGCTGGGCGACGTGGCCAAAATCAAGGCCTTGATCGAGGAGTACCACCTTGGACTTGAAGACGTGCCCATGATTGACCCGCGCAGCAACGCAGCACCCCATTTAGCTGAGTACGCGGAGCTGCTGTACTCGATGCGCCAGCGCCGCGGCGTGGGCCGAGAGGAAGCGCGTCGATTGATGTTCAACCGCGACTACTACGGGCCGATGATGGTTCGTTGCGGCCATGCCGATGCGTACGTCACCGGAGCGACGGTCAAGTACACCCGCGCGGTGCGGCCGGTTATGGAAATTCTCGGACCTAAAAAGGCGGGCTCCACGGTGGCCGGCGTGTACGTCATGCTCACGAAGCAGGGTCCTAAGTTTTTTGCCGACACCACCATCAACCAGGACCCTAGCGCAGAGCGCGTGGCCCAGATCGTGTGTGAGGTCTCGAAGATGGTGCGCAAGATGAACATTCAGCCGCGGGTTGCCCTGTTGAGCTACTCCAACTTCGGCTCGAGCGACGGCGTAACTCCGCGCAAAATGCGCGAAGCGCTCCGCTTGATTCGTGCGTCAGACCCCGACTTGATCGTGGACGGGGAGATGCAGGCCAACTTTGCCGTGGACAACGCATTGCTGGCGGAGCAGTTTCCGTTCAGCGACCTGGTCGGAAAGGGACCCAACGTGTTTGTGTTCCCCGGGCTGTCGTCTGCCAACATTTCCTACAAGCTGCTGCAGTCCATGGCGGGTATGGAAGCGGTCGGACCCTTGCTGGTCGGACTGGACTACCCGGCCCACGTGCTGCAGCTTGGGTGCAGCGTGCGCGAAATTGTGAATACCACCGCAATGGCGGTTATCGACGCACAATCGCGGGAGGTAGCTGGCTAAAACCAAAGGCCGTTCCGAGCGACAGCAACGCCACCCCATAGTACAGGTGGGTATAGCCGAAGTGCTCGATGACGTAGGTGCCGATCAACGGCGCCATGATGTGCCCTAGGGCGTACGTGGCGGCGTAGAGCCCGAGGTAGCGTCCGCGGGATTCGTCGCCGGCGCGAAGGGTGATCCACGATATCATGAAGGGCATGGCCAGGATTTCAGAGACACTGAGCACGAGCATTGATGCGTAGAGCCCAGTTAGCCCGGTGGCCCAGTTTAAGCTGGCAAACGCAAGTGCCATGACAAGCACGCCGATGGCAATCGCGTGGCGGGGCGCGATTCGGTTTTGAGCCCAGTTGACGAAGACCATTTCGACGGCCACGATGAGCAGTCCGTTGAATCCAAGCAGGAGTCCGATTTGTTCTTCACCCAGGTTAAACACGTCGCGGTAGTAGAGCGGCATGGTCGACACGAGCTGAAAGAAGGCGACGGCAAAAAGGAGCACGAGGACCGAGAAGGCCAGCGCTCCGCGGTCGCGGTAGGGCGACTTTCCTCCTTTAGCTTTCTCGGGGGCGCGTCGAGGGCGGCGTTTGTGAAAGAAGCCAACAAACAGGAATCCGGCGGCGGCGCAGGTCGCGGCGTCTGCCCAAAAAAGCCCTTGGTAGCTCCAGGCGGCGATAACGCCTGCGGCGGCGGGTCCGACCGAAAATCCGAGGTTAATGGCCATTCGGTTGAGCGAAAAGGCACGCGTCACGTTGCCCTCTTTGGCGTACTCGAACACGGCCGAGGAGTTCGCGGGCCGCACCATGTCGGCCACGGCCGTCAAGATGAATACGCCAAAGGCGAGCGACCAAAATTCTGTTAGAAAGCTGAGTAAAAAGAACAGTACCGAACCTACGAAGAGGGCGGTTCGCTGGACTTGGTAGGATCCCCAGCGGTCTGAAAGTGCGCCGCCAGCTAATGCGCCCACCATAGAGCCGACGCCATAGAACGCCATAATCCAGCCGGTGTCGGCCAGGCTGAATCCGAGTCCTTCGCGCAGGTACAGTCCGAGAAAGGGTAGTACCATGGTTCCGGCGCGGTTGATGAACATCACCGTGGCCAGCACCCAAGCTTCTTGGCTTAGGCCCTCGAATGCAGCGCGGTACTGGCGCCAGACCCAACTTAGAACAGGAATATTCACTTCGGCACAAAGGTACCGCACACTACCTTTAGGCTTATGAAGAATTGGATAGTTGGCGCGATGCTCACCTTAAGCTCACTGCATGTTCAGGCCCAAGCGTTTGACCTTAAAAAAGGACAGTGGTTTCACGCAGCGGGCTACGACTACAGCCTTGGGTTGGATTTGACTACGCTCACCATGCCGTTCATTAGCAATGGGCTCACGTATGCTCCGCGGTTCACGATGCCCGTGGGGGATGAGCTTGCGTTGGGATTAACGGCGCCTCTAGGGCTTTCGCTGACCAGTAATGCTGATAATTCCATCGGTTTGGGCTACCACTACACACTCGCGGCTAGTGTGCAAACGGGCTTAGGTAGTACCATGGACTCTGACGCCATGGTGGGCGCATTTGTCAACCTTGGTTACGGTTCATTTGCCCGTCAAGTGCGCAACTACAGCGGGATCGGTCCAGCCTTCGTGCGCGATGCGTCAACGGGTGTGTTCGGCGAACTAGGGGTTCGCTACAACTACTACAGCAATGAGATCAGTCTTTCGGCCGGACTTTGGCGCGTGCCAGTGGCGTCCGTCGATAAGGCTGACGTGGTCACCGTTCGCCTGCTGTACGGATTTTATTAAGCGTTTATCCTTGTAGGAGCGCTTTGACCGCAGCCGAAATGGCCTTGCCGTCAGCGCGGCCCGCAAGGGCTTTTGAAGCAATGCCCATGGCCTGACCAAATTGGCCGGCTTGGGTAATGCTGTTGGCGTCGAGCAATTCCTTCACCGCGTGGTGGAGTGCCTCGCCCTCAAGGGCTTCAGGCAGGTACGTCTGAATCACTGCGAGCTGTGCTTCTTCTACCTGGGCAAGGTCAGTGCGGTTTTGGGCGTTGAAAATCTCGGCCGCTTCAATTCGTTGCTTTTTAAGGCGCTGAAGCACCGCGAGCACTTGGGCGTCGTTCAGCGTGCCTTGGTTGGCGGCCGACGTCTTTTCGGTGGTGAGGGCAGCGCGAATCGACCGCACTGCTTCAAGGCGGACTTGGTCTTTGGCGCGCATCGCGTCCTTCATGTCTTCGCCCAATTGGGCTTCAAACGCTTCAATCGACATTGTCGTGCAAAAACGAATTATTGGGGCGGAACTCCAGGTCGTTCTTTTCTCCGCGGACCATGTGGTCACCCAGTGCGTTTTGCTGTGAGTAGCGCGCAGAGGCGTCAAGGTCCCAGCCCTGGCGTTCGAACGCGGGACGGTCCAAATCACCTTGCTGCATGCGGGCCTGGTTTTGACCAAAACGGTGGCTAAACGCCTGCAGGTAGGCGCGTCGCTCTTGAGCCATGCGGCGCATGGTTTCTTCAAGGCTGTCGCGGTCTGGATCAATTTCTGGGGCAAACATGGTGTTCACGGGTGCCGTGCGCACTTCGAATCGGACCTCTTCCGCGCTGGCCGCGGCGGCGGGACGGGCGGCAGGTGCGTCAAATTGAGCAGGTGCTTCGAATGCCTTTGGTGCTTCAATTGCTTCGGGCGCTTCAACGGCCTCGGGCGCTTCAAAAGCAACTGGCGCTTCAAACGCGTCAACCTCATCGATTGCAGCGGGAGCTTCGGCCGACACAGGAGCCTCGAATGCATCGAATGCCGCCAGTTGGTCTTCGGTCTCCATGGCAACGGGAGCGTCCATTGCATCCAAAGCATGAACTTCCTCGGTCTCGTTCAGAAGGAACGGCTCCTTGGGGTCAGCAGTGAACGCCGCGGTGGGTTCGAGCTCGAACTCCGAGGCGGTCTCCGCTGCCGGAAAGTCCATCGCGGCAACGTCGGCGGGCGCAGGGGCTTCAGGCTCCGCACCGCGCAGCGAGGCCTCAAAAGCCAAAAGCTCGTCAAGACCAACGGCCTTCGCAGGGCGAGCTGGCTCGTCGTTCCAATCAAGGGTCCAGGTCATCGTGGGACTGGCCGCCTCGGCTTCAAAAACCACCTCGTTTGAGTTGGCTTCGGCGGGCGTTTCGGCAACCTCGGCAACCTCGGCAACCTCAGTAACCTCGGCAACAACCTCGGCTTCTGGCGCTGCGGCGTCCCATGGCTCTTCGGTGCGCAGCTCAAAGCTGAACGCGTCGCCTTCGTCGTCGAGCGACGCAACGATCATGGGCTCTTCGACCTCCCCTGAGGGCAAATCGGTGGCATCCAGCTCCTTGGTTTCGGCTACAGGTACGTCCCACGGGGCGTCTACGTCGGTTGCGGCAACGGCCGGCTCTTCGACTTCGAATGCAGCAGCAGATGATTCGAACACATTGGCAATGGGCGCGTCCACCGGGCTTACCGCTTCGGTTTCGAGCGGACTCTTGCTGCGCACCGGCTCTTCAAACAAATTGAATTGCGATCCCGGCGAGGAGTCCGCGCGGAGTTCGTACACAACTTTTTCGGGTTCCGCGGGCTTCACTGCGCCAATGGGATTGGTTGCGCTAAAACCGGTTGCAATTACCGTAACCTGAAGGGCGTCGCCGAGGTGCGGGTCTTCGCCAATACCCATGATGATGTCAACCTGGCGGCCGGCTTGCTCCTGAATAAAGTCGTTGATTTCGCCAATCTCGTCGAGGGTGACCTCGTGCTCTCCGGTGCCGCTGACGATGAGCAGCAGCACGTAGCGTGCGCCCTCAATGTGGTTGTCGTTGAGCAGCGGGCTGTCGAGCGCACTGCGCACCGACGAAAGGGCGCGCGTTGAACCTGAGGCCTTCGAGCTGCCCATGATGGCGGTGCCGCTGTCGTGCAGCACCGTTTTGGCGTCGCGAAGGTCAATGTTGACGCTGTAGTGGTGGGTGATGACCTCGGCGATTCCGCGCGCAGCCGTCGACAAAACCTCGTCGGCCTTCATGAAGCCTTGCTTGAATCCGAGGTTGCCGTACACCTCGCGGAGTTTGTTGTTGTTGATGACAATCAGTGAATCCACGTGGTCGCGGAGGCGCTCGATGCCCAGTTCCGCTTGGCGCAGGCGCATGTTGCCTTCAAATCCAAACGGAGCGGTGACGATGCCCACCGTGAGGATGCCGAGCTCGCGCGCGGCCTTTGCGATGATCGGAGCGGCGCCCGTTCCGGTGCCGCCGCCCATGCCGGCGGTGATGAACACCATCTTGGTTTGTGCGCCCAGCGCGGCTTGGATTTCAGCGTAGCTCTCCAGCGCGGCCTGTTCGCCCACTTCGGGGTTGGCTCCGGCGCCAAGGCCTTCGGTCAAGGTCGCTCCGAGCTGAATCTTCGTTTCTACCGGACTGTGGGCTAAGGCCTGAGCGTCGGTGTTGCAGACAATGAAGTCCACACCGCGAATGCCTTGGTTTTTCATGTAGTTGACGGCGTTGGAGCCACCGCCACCTACACCCACCACTTTAATGGCAGACGAACGATGCTTGGGAAGGTCGAAATCTAGAGGATTGAGGTCCATAGGGTTAATTCAAATCGTTGTCGTCAATGAGCTTGAGGAATCCGTCGGCCCAGCGCTTGAAAAAGTCGCCTTTGGCCTTGGTTTTTTGGGGCTGTTCTGCGGCGCTGCTCGCGGCAGGAACGGCTTCGAGTTCGCGCAGGTCTTCAAGCTGGGCTTCGCTCGCGGACTCAACCGCTGGAGCCTCAAATGCGGCGGCGGCCGGTGCGCTGGGGAAGTCCCACGCAGCCTCGATGGGGTGCGCTTCGGTGCTCGCGGCCTCGCTCGAAGCTTCGCGAACAAAGCCTTCGACGTCGCGGCCTTCGAGCCCCTTCATCAAAAGACCAACGGCGGTCGCGTACATCGGTGAATTCAGCGCGTGGTCCGAGGGAAGCGCGGCCAGGTGCTCGTTCGGGTAGCCAATCCGGGTGTCCATGCCCGTGAGGTACTCCACCAACTGCTTCACGTGCTTGAGTTGGCTTCCGCCGCCCGTGATCACCACGCCCGCAATCAGCTTGCGCGACGGCTGGTCGTAGCCGTAGTTTTTGATTTCGGTGAACACCGCGTTGATGATTTCGGTGGTGCGGGCATGAATGATTCGGCTCAAGGTCTTGAGGCTGATCTCTTTAGGGTCGCGTCCGCGCAGTCCGGGAATCGAAACAATTTCGTTGTCCTTGTTTTCGCCTGGCCATGCGGAGCCAAACTTCACCTTGAGCTGTTCGGCCTGCTTCTCGATGATGCTGCAGCCCTCTTTAATGTCGTTGGTGATGATGTTGCCGCCGTAGGGGATCACCGCCGTGTGGCGAATGATGCCGTCTTTGAAGATGGCGATGTCGGTCGTTCCGCCGCCAATGTCTACGAGCACCACGCCGGCTTCCTTCTCTTCTTGGCTGAGCACGGCCTCGGCGCTGGCCAAGGGCTCGAGGTTAATGGCTTTGAGGTCGAGGTCAGCCGACTTTACGCAGCGCGCAATGTTGCGAATGCTGGTCACCTGGCCCACGACAATGTGGAAGGTGGCTTCGAGTCGGGCGCCGTACATGCCGCAAGGCTCTTTGATGTCGCCCTGGCCGTCCACCTTGTATTCCTGGGGAATCACGTGAATGATTTCTTCGCCCGGCATCATGGCCAGCTTGTGCACGTTTTCGGTGAGGCGCTCGAGGTCGAGCTCGTCAATCACCTCTTCGGCGTCTACGCGAGTGATGTAGTCGCTGTGCTGCAAGCTTCGAATGTGCTGCCCGGCGATGCCCACCACCACTCCGTTGATGTCAAAACCGCAATCGATTTTGGCGGCTTCGACGGCCTGCTGGATCGATTCGATGGTCTGCGTAATGTTCACGACGACGCCGCGCTGCACGCCCATGCTCGGAGCGGTACCGTATCCGAGGATTTCGAGCTTGCGGTATTCGTCGAGGCGGCCGACGAGTACGGCGATTTTGGTGGTGCCGATGTCAAGACCTACGGCAATGCGGTGCGTGTTCATGGTTGGCTAGGAGTAGAATTTCGGGTGTAGACCACTTGGTTTTCAAAGCGCACGTCGAGGCGGTCAAGTTGGTCAAGAAACTGGTTTTGAAGCGCGTAGGCATAAATTGCCTTGGCGCGGTGGGCTTTGTCGGCAAACGCCAAAGCGTCGCCCCAAACAATCCGGTGCGGGTGCCACTCTGGGAAGGCGGTGAACCCGTTTTCTGGGGTGAAATCAAGCGCGTACCAACCGCCGCGGAACGCCGAATGCTGGGCGGCGCGGTCCAAAAGCTGAAGGGCTTCCACCCGACGCGAGCGCGTGTAGGCTCCGGTAACGAGCGGAAGGCGAGGGTTGTCGTGCTTCGAAATGGGGAATAGGTTTCCTGAAGCGTCGCAGTATGCGCTTTGTATTCCGTTGGAAATGCGTGCTTTGGCAACTTTTTGCTTCACGACACTGTAGACTGTTCCATCCCACGATGAAAATACCTCGGCGTTTTTCACCTGCGGGTGGCTTTTCAGCTTTTCTTCTAACAGCGGAATGTTGATTTCTTTGAGGTTTTTGCCCTTCCATGGCGCACCCTCCTCAGCGAGAATGGGATGCAAATCAGCGGCAAGCAGCAAGACCTGTTCGTGGGGCTGGTGAATTCGAATTTTGGCCTCGCGCACGGCGGCCGTTCCCCGGGGCTGAAGGCCAAAAGCGATGCCCGCACCAAGCCCACCTAGCCCGAGTAACCAGGAACTTAGTACGACCGTTTTGCGCATCCAAGGTTTCATGCGTTGGCACGGATTAGCTGTTCGACGTGGGGAACCAATCGGTCAATGTCGCCCGCGCCCACCGTGGCGACCACGGTGGCGGGCTGGCTCGCCAGCCATTGCGCGCCCCGGTCATAAGCTACCAGCTGGGCGCCCGGAATCCGGGCCGCCAGCATGGCGCTGTCCACACCGGCCATGGCGCGCTCGCGGGCTGCGTAAATGGGCAGGATGCCGACGAAGTCGGCACCTTTGAGGGCCTCGGCAAAACCCGGCGCAAAGTCGCGCGTTCGGCTGTACAGGTGGGGCTGAAAGAGCAAGGCAATCTTCTCGCCCGGGAACATCCCCCGAAGCGCTTGGATGAAGCGCGTGAGTTCCGTGGGGTGGTGGGCGTAATCGTCAATGTAGTGGCGGCCGGCGGCGCTCGCGCGGCGGTCAAACCGCCGCGCTACCCCGCGGAAGCTGGCGATGGCTTCGCCGATCGCCGCCGCGGGCATGCCCACGCTGTGGGCCAGCGCCGCCGCAGCAACTGCGTTTTCGACGTTGTGCAAGCCGGGAAGTCCTGCCTGGGTCCGCACCTCGATGCCGTCGACCAGGAGCGTGAAATGCTGGATTCCGTTCACCACCTGCACGTCCCGGTAGCTGTAGCGATCGCCAGGACGCCCGTAGGGTTCTGCGCCGGGAAGCTCCGCGCAGCCCGGGCCCGCAAAAAGCGGCCCCTTGACCTGCCCGGCGAACGCGCGAAATCCGTCGACGACCGAGTCGGCCTCGCCGTAGATGTCGAGGTGGTCCGCGTCGGTGCTGGTAATGACCGCGGCGTGGGGGTGCAGCTGCAGGAAGGAGCGGTCGAATTCGTCGGCCTCGACCACGCTGAGGTCGGCTGGGCCCGGAAGGCAGTTGGAGGCGAAGTTCGCGGCAATTCCGCCCAAAAAGGCCTGGATGGGTTGGTGCTGGTGGAGCATCCACGCGAGCATGGCCGACGTGGTGGTCTTGCCGTGGGTTCCGCCAACCGCCAAGCAGGTACCCGCGTTGGCGATCTGGCCCAGGAGTTCTGCGCGCTTGAGCAGGATTCGCCCTTGGGCTTTGGCGGCCACCAACTGGGGATGGTCCGCGGGGATGGCGGGCGTGTAAATCACCCAGGCGTTGGCCGGAATGGTCCAGGCTTCGAGCGATTCGTCAAAGCGAAGGCGCGCCCCTTCGCGCTGCAGGGCGTCGGTGAGGTCCGAGGGAGTTTTGTCGTAGCCGGTCACGGGAATTCCGCGCGCCATGGCCCAGCGGGCCAGCGACGACATGCCGATGCCGCCGATGCCCACGAAGTCCAGGGCCGGAATGGCGCCGAGCGCCGCCGGTTGCCGATTTAGCTGCGCCATGTCCAAAGGCGTTCGCATTCGGTTACGATGTCGGCTGCGGCGTGGGGCTTCGCGAGCTTGCGGGCGTTGCCGCGCAGCAGTTCAAGCTCGTCGGGGCGGTACAGCAGGCCGTGTACGTGGCCACACAGGTTGGCAATGTTGACCTCGGGCATGATGACTGCGGCGCCAGCAGCCACGAGGCTTTGGGCGTTGTGGGTCTGGTGGTCTTCTGCTACGTTCGGCGACGGAACGAGCACCGAAGCCGATCCTGCACAGGTCAGTTCGCTAAGGGTGCCGGCTCCGGCGCGCGACAGCACGAGGTCTGCGGCGCGAAGTACGCTCGGCATGTCGTCGATGAAGGCGCTGATTTGGCGGCCGCGGCCTTGTCCGAAGCGGGCAATGAGGTCTTGGGCATAAAAGCGACCGCACTGCCAGAAAATTTGGATGTCGCTGGAGCGCCACATGTTTTCGCAGGAGGCTACGCCTTCGTTGATGGCGCGCGCACCCTGGCTGCCGCCCAAGATGAGTACGAGCGGCTTGGCCGGATCGTAGCCCAGCTTCACCTTGGCTTCGGCCCGAAGGACGTCGGTGGTGGGTTCAAAGGCGAGGGCCGCGAGGTCGGGGCGCACGGGGTTGCCCGTGAAGCGAATTCGGTCTGCGGGAAAAGCCGATTCCATGCCCGGGTAGGCGACGCAGATGGCGCCAGCCTTCTTGCTCAGCCATCGGTTGGTCCAGCCGGCGAAGCTGTTTTGTTCCTGGATTAGCGTCGGTATGCCCATGCGCTGGGCCATCCAAAGGGTAGGGCCGCTGACGTAGCCTCCGGTGCCGATGACCAGATGGGGTTGCTCGCGTTCCATGATGGCGCGGACCCGCTTGAGGCTCGACCATATTTTGCCAGGAAGGCTGAGGTTGGCCAGCAGTTTTTTGCGCTGGAATCCGGCGATCCGAATTCCCTCGATCGGAAACCCTGCGGCAGGTACGCGTTCCATCTCCATGCGGCCTTCTGCGCCCACAAAGAGAATGCGGGCCTGGGGGTAGCGAGCCTGAATTTCGCGGGCGATGCTGACGGCGGGAAAAATGTGTCCGCCGGTGCCGCCGCCTGAGATGATGATGCGCAGTTGTTCTGCCATAGTGGGTAGTAGGGTGCTAGGCTTTGGTTGGGGATTCGGGGGCGTCGTTCCAGTCGTTGGCCAGCGCGTCGGCGAGCTCGGGGTCGACGTTTTGGCCGTCGCCTTTGCCGCGGCTCACGGCGATGACCATGGCCAGGGCCGTGCTGGTGATGACTAAGGAGGTTCCGCCCGCACTTACCAGGGGCAAGGTTTGTCCGGTGACCGGGAACAGGCCAGTGGCGACCGCCATGTTGATGAAGGCTTGGAGCACGATGGCATAGCCGATGCCCAGGGCGAGGAGCTTGCCGAAGAGGTCCTTGGCGCGCTTGGCGACCCGCACCACGGCAAAGAGCAGCCAGACATACATCGCGAGAATGACCGTGCCGCCAACCAATCCGTATTCTTCAACAATCAGGGCATACACGAAGTCGGAGTTGTTTTGGGGCAGGAAGTGCTTGTACAGGCCTGCGCCCGGACCTTGGCCAAAAATTCCACCTTCGGCAATGGCCGTTTGGGCCGTGGTCGTTTGGTAGGTGTCGTCTTCGTTGCCTCCGCCGGCAAACGTTTCAATGCGGGACTTCCACGTTTGTACGCGGTTGGGCATTAAGTCGGGCGCAATGAGGACGGCCGAAACAAATAAAGCGAGGAATCCGGCGCCAATGCCCGCAATTCCAAGCAGGTAGCGAAACGGGTATCCGCCCAAAGCAAGCACTATGCTCGCGTTTAAAAAGACCAAGGCCGCCGTCGAGAAGTTGGCCGGCAAAATGAGTCCGACGGTGAGAAAAATGGCCCAGAGCACCTTGCGGAAGGATTGCCAAAAGGTCCATTCCTCCTTGCGCTTGGCGAGTTGCCGGGCGACGTACATGATGAGCACGACGTTGGCCATGGCACTCGTTTGGAACGAGACTCCGAAGATGTTGAGCCAACGGCTCGCGTTCGCCCCGCCGATGGTGCGCCCTTGGGCCAGGGTGAGGGCAAGCAGGCCGATGCTGACGACCATGAGGAGTCCGGCCAAGCTGCCAAAAAAGCGGTAGGGGGTGCGGTGAATTACAAAGGCAATTCCCCAGCTCAGTACCACGTAGGCGAAGTAGCTCAAGGCGCCACCTCCACTGTACACCGGGAGGAGCGAAAAAAGCGAAAGCAAAATCAGGCTCACCCACACTTGGGTGCTGCCCTGAAAGTACTTGCTAAAACCTTGATCTTCCATTTTTTACAGTGCGCGCACGCAGGCTTTGAATTGGCGACCGCGGTCTTCGTAGTTCTGAAAAAGGTCAAAGCTGGCGCAGCAGGGGCTGAGCAGCACCGTGTCGCCCTTGCTGGCGAGTTGGTAGGCGGTGCGCACCGCTTGCTCCATGCTGCCCGTTTGGGCAAGCAGGGGTACCCTACCCTCAAACGCATCCACGATTTTGTGGTTGTCGGTGCCCATGGCAACGATGGCTTTCACCTTTTTTTCTACCAAGCGGAACAGTTCGCTGTAGTCGTTTCCCTTGTCTACGCCGCCTAGTATCAGTACGGTAGGCGTCGTCATGCTCTCTAGGGCGTAGTAGGTCGAGTTGACGTTGGTGGCCTTGGAGTCGTTGATGAAGTGGATTCCGCCGACGTGGGCCACAGACTCCATGCGGTGCTCAAGGCCCTCAAAGTGGGCGAGGGATTCTCGGATGGCTTCGTCGCGCACCTGGAGCAGTCGGGCAGATAGCCCCGCGGCCAAGGCATTGAACGTATTATGTTTGCCCTGTAGGGCGAGTTCGTCGATAGTCATGTCGGAATCTGCAGTGCGAATGAGGTACTTAGGTGGGATAGGTGCGGCACCTTGTGCGGGAAGTTCCGCGGGTTCTGAGGTGTAAATGGGGTAGAGGCTTGCGGCTATGCGCTCGAGGTAGCGTCGGCTGACGGGATCTTCACCGAAGAAGACAAAGGCGTCGTCGGCGCTTTGGTGCTGGGCAATCGCAAACTTGGTCTCGGCGTAGGCCTCGAGGCTTCCGTACCGGTCCAAGTGGTCGGGCGTGATGTTGGTGAGCACGGCCACGTCGGGCTTAAAGCTCGGGCAATCCTCGAGCTGGTAGCTCGACACTTCGAGTACGTAGATGTCGGCATCTGGTTCGAGCAGCAAGCGGCCGGCGCCCACGCCGATGTTGCCTCCGACCTGAACGTTGGCACCAGCCTGGCGAAGAATGTGGCCCAACCAGCTGGTCGTAGTCGTCTTGCCGTTGCTGCCGGTGATGGCGGCGATTTTGGCATTGGCAGGGCAGTTTCGGTAGAACCACTCAATGTCAGACCAGATGGGTACCCCGGCCTCCTTAAGCGCAACCACCACGGGGTGGCTTGGCGGAATGCCCGGACTTTTCACCACGGCTTCGGCTGCGAGCAGCTGGTCTAGGCTGTGCTGGCCCTCCTCAAAGGCCACGCCAGCAGCCTCGAGTTCGGTGCGGAATCCGGGTCCGAGCGACTTGCCCTCACTTAAAAAAACCGACACGCCGCGATGGGCGGCCAACAGCGCCGCGCCGATGCCGCTTTCGCCGCCGCCGAGCACGGCAATCCGATGAGGTAACAAAGCGCGCACGGGACTAGCGGAGTTTGAGGGTAATGAGGGTAAAAATGGCCAGGAAGATCCCCGAAATCCAGAAGCGCGTCACGATTTTGGACTCGTGAAGGCCCTTCTTTTGGTAGTGGTGGTGCAGGGGCGACATCAAGAAGATGCGGCGCCCCTCGCCGTACTTCTTCTTGGTGTACTTGAAGTAGGCTACCTGCAGGACTACGCTCAGGTTTTCGACCAAGAATATCCCGGCGAGGATGGGAATTAGGAGTTCCTTGCGAATCACAAGGGCAAAAACGGCAATGATGGCTCCGATGGATAGGCTGCCCGTGTCGCCCATAAACACTTGAGCGGGGTAGGTATTGTACCATAGAAAGCCAATGGCGGCGCCCAAAAAGGCCGCTGCAAACACGATCAACTCTCCCGACATCGGAATGTACATGATGTCGAGGTAGCTGGCGAACACGACCGATCCACTCACATAGGCCAACACGGCGAGCGTGAAGGCGATGATGGCTGAAGTCCCGCCTGCGAGGCCGTCTAGCCCGTCGGTCAGGTTGGCGCCGTTGCTTACCGCCGTGATGATGAAAATCACGATGGGAATAAAAAGTACCCAAGCCCACTCCGCAGCGGCATCGGTCCAGAACACGAGGTCGGCGTAGTCAAACGTGGATTCCTTGATGAACGGAATCGTGGTGCGCAGGTGGTGCTCGGCGGGGCCAAACTTGGGTTTTCCGCCGCCTACTTCGCCATAAAGTTCCTTGAGTTCAGTGGCGGGAACTTCCTCCTTCATCGTCACGTCGGGGTGGAAGGCTAAGACTGCGCCCACGACCACGCCCAAGGTGATTTGGCCGATGACTTTAAAAATTCCGCGCAAGCCCTGCTTGTTCTTGCGAAATACCTTGATGTAGTCGTCGGCGAAGCCAATCGCGCCCATCCACACTGTGGTCAGCAGAAGCAACTGGATGTAAATGTTTCCGAGGTCCGCGAGCAGTAAGACCGGAACCAGAATGGCCGCCAGGATGATGAGTCCGCCCATTGTCGGCGTGCCCGCCTTGCTGAGTTGGCCATCAAGCCCTAGGTCGCGAACTGTTTCACCCACTTGAAGCGTGCGAAGAAGTTTGATGAGTCGCCCCCCAAACGCCAAGCTGATCGTCAGCGAAAGCAGAATGGCCAGGGCCGCCCGAAAGGTCAAGTAGCTGAAAAGTCCCGCGCCCGGTAGGTCGTAGGGTTTCAGAAGGTCAAACAGTGCGTACAGCATGATTTACAGTGTGTTAAACTGGTCTTTAAGGGTGGCGACGTCGTCGAACGGGTGCTTGACTCCGGCGATTTCTTGGTAGGTTTCGTGGCCTTTGCCCGCGACGAGGATGACGTCGCCCGGGGCCGAAAGCTGCACCGCGAGCTTGATCGCTTGGGCACGGTCGCTGATGCGGAGCGCGCGTCGCTTCTGCACGGGATCCAATCCAGCCTCCATGTCGTCGAGAATGGCCTCGGGATTCTCGCTGCGCGGATTGTCGCTGGTCAAAATAGCCTTGGTGCTGCGGTCTGCGGCGATGCGCGCCATTTCGGGCCGTTTGCCTTTGTCGCGGTCGCCTCCGCAGCCCACCACCGTGATGATTTGCTGGGCGCCCTGGTTGAGTTCCTGAAGGGTTTTCAGCACGTTTTCGAGGGCGTCTGGCGTGTGGGCGTAGTCCACAATGCCCATTCGTCCTTCGGGTCCAGCTACCTTTTGGAAGCGGCCGTCCACGCTGCGCACGGCGCTAAGAGCTTGAAGCGCTTCGTCCGCAGGAATGCCCAGTTCAATAGCCACCCCATACATCGCCGCCATGTTGTAGGCGTTGAACGCCCCAATGAGCTGCGACCAGCATTCGCGTTGGTTGATGCTGAGCAGCGTGCCCTGCAGGTGCGATTCCAGGATTTTTACCTTGATGTCGGCGGGCCGCTTGAGCGCATAGGTCAGGGTGCGCGCCGCGCAGTCCAGCACCATGGTCTCGCCGTGCTTGTCGTCGGAATTCACGAGCGCAAAAGCGTCGTACGCCAAGCCGTCGAACAGCAATTTTTTAGCGGCCACGTAGTTGTCCATCGTCTCATGGTAGTCCAGGTGGTCGCGCGAAATGTTGGTGAACACGGCGCCCGCAAACTTCAGTCCGGTCACGCGGTGCTGCACCAGTCCGTGGGAGCTGACTTCCATAAACACCACTTTGCAGCCGGCTTCTTTCATTCGGGCCAAGTGGCCCTGCAGCACCCAGGCGTCGGGAGTGGTGTGGGTCGCCGGTTCCTCTGCCGTGTGGAAGCACACCTTGACGGTGCTGATGAGTCCCGTTTTTACCCCGCGGTTTTGGAACATGTGGTAAAGAAGGGTTGCCGTCGTGGTCTTGCCGTTCGTTCCGGTCACTCCCACCACCTGCATCGACTGGCTCGGGTGGTCAAACCACGAACAGGCCATGTGGGCATAGGCCTCGGCGCTGTTGGCCACGGCGATCCACGTAACGCCCGGGGCAGGATGGGCCGGAAGTTCCTCGACCACCACGGCTTTAGCACCGGCGGCCACGGCCTGGTCCAGGTAGGCATGCCCGTCGGCGTGGGTGCCGCGTACCGCCACAAAAAGGCTGTCGGGGCGCACCTTGCGGCTGTCGGTCGTTACCGACTCCACCGCCAAGTTGGTGCTGCCTTGCACGTCCATCAGGCGCACGCCATAGAGTAAGTTCTTCAGCAGCTTCATCCTAAAATCAGCGTAATGGTTTTGCGTCCGCCGCCAGGTACCCACGACTGCACTCGGCCATTTCCCCTGGTCTGCACGGAATACCCATAGCGCTCCAGCAGGTGCAGGGCGTCGGTGGCCTTCCAGCCCGTCCAGTTAGGCATGCTTCCGCGCTCCAGCGCGGCTTCAGCCTCGGCCATGCGTTGCTTTTGGCTCGCAGACTGCTTGCTGGCCGCCGTTTCAAGTCCGTCGCTCCAGTATCCCTTGGGCGGAGTGCGGTCGTCGGGAATAAAGCGCGTAATGCCGAGTGCGATATCCTGAAACACGGGCGCCGCCACGATGTTGGCGTAGTAGCCCATGCTCTTGATCGGGCGCGACACCACCACCACACAGGAATACTTCGGATTGTCTGCCGGGAAGTAGCCCGCGAACGACGCTTGGTAGCCCATTTTCTCGGGATTCCAGTATTCCAGCTGGCAGGTGCCGGTCTTGCCCGCAAGCTTCAGTGAATCAAGCTTGATGTTCGACGCGGTGCCGCGAATCACCACCTTTTCCATCAGGTCGCGCACCTTCATCACGTTTTCTTTCGACGCAATGCTGCTGCGGATGTACTCGAGTTCCGACTCCGCCACGACTTGGCCGCGGTCCAGCGTGCGCTCCCAAAGCCGCGGCCGCACCATTTTGCCGTCGTTGGCCAGGGCGTTGTAAAACGCAAGCGTTTGAAGCGGAGTACACTGCACGCCGTAGCCGAACATCATCCAGGGCAGCGTGGTGCCCGACCAGCGCGGACTCTCTGGATTTGGAATAAACGGCGCGCTTTCGCCGTTCACCTCGATGCCGGTCTTTTCGCCCAAGCCCATTTGGTACAGCCGATCCACAAATTCCTGTGGGTCTGCCGCGTACTTTGGGTAAATGGCCTTGACGACCCCGGTGTTGCTCGAAACTTCCAGCGCGCGGCCCAGTGAAATCACGCCGTACCCTCCCTTATGGGAATCGTTTACCTTCTTCCCGTGGACGACGTACACCCCGCCGTCGGTATCGACCCGCGTAGCCGTGTCAACGATACCGTCTTCAAGGGCGGCCAGCAAGGCGGCAAACTTGAACGTGGAGCCGGGTTCGGTGCGCTCCCACACGGCGTAGTTGCGCAGCTCGGTGTACACCGAATCGCCCTCTTCGCGGCCGAGGTTGACCATGGCGCGGATTTTCCCCGTGGCCACTTCCATCACGATCACCGATCCGTGGTCCGCCTGAAACTGCTCCAGTCGCTGAAGAAGGGCGCGGTGCGCAATATCCTGAATGCGCGTGTCCAGCGTGATTTCGATGTCGGCGCCGTCGCGCGGATCCACTTCAAATTCCACCTCCAAGGGCTTCCACTGGCCCTTGCCAAAGTGCTGCATCCACCGAAGGCCGTTTTGGCCGCCCAGCACCTCGTTGAATGTGGCTTCGAGGCCCGCCTTCGCGTCGGGGCGCCAGTAGCCAATGGTGCGCTGGGCCAGCATGCCCATCGGCATCAGGCGGGTGTAGCGCTCCTCGGCGATGAGTCCGCTCTTGAACGGTCCGCCCTCGAAGAGCGGTAGCTCCTTAATTTTTCGGTAAAGGCTGAATCCTAAATTTTTAGCGATAAATGCGTAGCGTTTTTTGGCTCGGTGCTGTTCGCGCAAGTACACCAACCATTCTGAGGCCGATTTTTCAGGAAGCAGCCGAGCTAATCCCAGCACCGTCTTTTGAATGCGTTCGTCGTAGCGCTCCTGGTCCACGACCGAGGCATCCCAGCGCAGCTCATAAACCGGCATCGAAGTGGCCAGCAGCTGGCCGTCGGCAGAATAAATATTACCTCGGCTCGCCGGAACCTCGCGCTGCTGGACTACGCGGTCCCGACCCTTGAGGCGGAGTTCCGCCCCGTCGCGCAGCGAAACCACATAAAGTTTCACAAGTACCGCGACCGCAAAAAGCGCCAAAATCGCCGTAATCCCGGCGACCCAACGCGAATTCAGGCGTTCCGGATCATTCGGTGTCATCCTTCGGTAGGGTTATGCGTTCAGGTGCTTTCGTTGGCGGAACCAGGCCCATTAACTGCGCACGCTCCCGCACCGAGCTTTCGGTGCCCATGCGCATCAGCGTGGATTTTGCCTCCAAGTATTCCGACTTGATTTCGCTGAGTTCGGCTGAAAGCTTGCTGATCGAGCGGGCCTGCTGCTCGGCGCGGTGCGCCAAAAAGATCGCGATCATTCCCAGTGCACTGAGGTAGGCGACAAACGGCAAGTTGCGTACTACGTAGGGGTGGCCCAGAAAGCTCCCGCGCAGCACCGAGGTCACGTTGACGCGCTTGGGTGCTTCAGCCATGGTTTACAGCGAGTTTTTCTGCCGCGCGCAACCGTGCGGAGCGCGAGCGGGGGTTGGCTTCGAGTTCTTCGGGGCCTGCGCTGACGGGCTTGCGCGTCAAAAGGGTAAACGGCACTAGGCGGCGTCCAAAGTCGTCGCGGTCTGCCTCGCCATCAAGCCGGCCTTCGCGAAGCAAGTTTTTCACGCGGCGGTCCTCAAGGCTGTGGTAGCTCATTACGACGAGCCGTCCGCCGGGCTTCAGCGCGTCCACGCAGTCCGTCAAAAAGGCGTCGAGCACGTCCATTTCGCGGTTGACCGCGATGCGAATGGCTTGGAATACGCGTGCTGGCAGCTTGGCATTCCGGCCGCGCTGGCTGAACGGCTCGAGTACGGCTTTGAGTTTGGTGGTGGTGGAAATCGGAAGAGCGCGCAAGATGGCTGCGGCCACCGCCGCAGGGCGCTCCACGTCCCCAAACTCGGCGAGCACCTTGCGGAGCTCCAGTTCCCCGACCTCATTCAGCCATTCGCTGGCGGGTTGGCCGGCCTCGGGATTCATGCGCATGTCCAGCGGGCCGTCGAACTTGTGGGCAAATCCCCGCTCGGGAACGTCAAGTTGGTGGCTGCTCACGCCCAAGTCGGCCAAAATGCCATCCACCAGCGGTGCGCGGTGCAGCTTCAAAAAGCGCTTGAGGTGCTCAAAATTGTGCGGAACCAGGGTAAAGCGCGCATCGTTCAGTGCATTTGCCTGGGCGTCGGGGTCCTGATCAAAGGCGATCAACCGGCCGTTCGGCCCGAGGCGCTCCAAAATGGCCCGACTGTGCCCGCCTCCGCCGAAGGTGGCGTCGACGTAGGTCCCGTCGGGACGGAGGTTTAAAAAATCAAGGCATTCGGCGAGTAAAACAGGGCTATGGTAGCTCATGGTCCCCGTTTTGGCCGCCCATCACATCTTCGGCCAGCTGAGCGAAATCAAGGTCCGAAGGGTTAACCGCCGCCTCGTACGCCGAGCGGCTCCAAATTTCCACGCCGAACGGCGTGCCCGAAAAAACGAGTTCGCGCTCCAGGTTGGCAAACGCAGCGAGGTCCTTGGCAATCAAAATGCGGCCCGACGCGTCGAGTTCGACCATTTTAACCCCGGCGTGAAAAAGGCGCACGAAATCTGCGTTCTTCTTCACAAAGCGGTTGAGCTTGCCAATTTTCTCTGAAATGCCGCGCCACTGCTCCATAGTGTGCAGCTCGAGGCAGGGGCTGAACACGCTGCGCTTCACCACAAAACCCTCGTGGGCAGCCGAATCCAGCTGGCGCTTAAGCCCAGCAGGAAGCAAGACGCGCCCCTTGGCGTCCATGCTGCATTCGTATACCCCGAGAACGGATTTCATGTGATTTTGGCAGTTGCTTGTACCAAAAGTACCCCGACTCTCCCACAATCACCCACTTTCTCCCACAATTGTGAATAACTTTTTGGTTTAGCGTATAACGTGCAGCAAATCAGATTTTTGCGTTTGGACACGGCGCGGCCTAGACGGAGTATCCGCCGATCCCGATTTGTCGCGGGCTTTAGCGGCAACTTGGCCTTCGCCCGAGTGGATTACGAAGGTGACCTCTTACTATTCCGTATCTTTGCCGAATTATTAAAACGCGCCTATGTCGACGCTCATCCAAGACGGTTCCTACGAATACCTTACCGAAGGCAGCGGAACCCCAATAATCTTCCTGCACGGACTTATGGGGACGCTCAGCAACTTCCAAAACCAGGTTAGCTACTTTAGCCATCGTGGTTACGAGGCCGTGGTCCCGCTTTTGCCGTTGTATTCCATGCCCTTGCCGACGACGTCGGTCACGAGCTTGACGAAGTACTTAAAAAAGTTTGTGGATTACCGCGGCTACGGCAAAGTGGTTCTCGTCGGCAATAGCTTGGGCGGACACATTGCCTTGCTCTTCCAAAAGATGTTCCCTGAGCGTGTCGCCGGTATCGTCTTGGCCGGTTCAAGCGGACTGTATGAGTCAGCAATGGGCAACAGCTACCCGCGCCGCGGGGACCGCAACTACATTGCAGAACGCGTTCGCGACGTCTTCTACGTGAAGGAAGTGGCAAGCGACGAACTTATTGACCAAGTTTTTGACACGGTGAACGACCGAATGAAGGCGATTAAAACGCTTGCTATCTCGAAGTCGGCCATTCGCCACAACATGGCAGAAGATATTAAAACATTTAACGTGCCGGTCTGCATTGTGTGGGGCAAGCAAGACGCTGTAACGCCGCCCGAGGTGGCCGATAAATTCCACGAATTGCTGCCCAATTCCGAGCTCAATTGGATTGACCACTGCGGGCACGCGGCCATGATGGAGCACCCCGAGGAGTTCAATACGATTGTCGATACGTGGCTCAAGAACGTCAAGATCGGTTAAGTCTTCACGCCGAATTCGTTCTTTCCTCGCCCAAAGTCGAGGACTGTCCGGCATGGGAACTTCCTGAATACGCCTTTATTGGCCGTTCCAATGTGGGCAAATCCTCGCTCATTAACAAGTTGGTGGGCAAAAAGGACCTGGCGAAAACGTCGGGCCGTCCGGGCAAGACCCAGCTTATCAATTTGTTTAAAATTGACCGCGGAACCTGGGTTTTGGCCGACCTGCCGGGCTACGGCTACGCCAAAGTGAGCAAATCCCAGCGCGCAAGATTCAGCACCATGATCGGGCGCTACGTGCGCGAGCGAAAAAACCTGGCGCTTGTGTTTGTCTTGATTGACGGCCGCTTGGAGCCCCAGCAGGTTGATCTTGAATTCCTCAAGCAGCTGGGTTCGTGGCGCGTTCCGTTCGCCCTGGTCTACACCAAGGCTGATAAAATTTCGGGTTCCGTGCTGATGAAAAACCGCGCAGCCTTCGAAAAAGCCTTCCTAAAAGACTGGGCAGAACTGCCGCCGTGGTTCCAAACCAGTGCCGAAACGGGCTATGGGCGCGACAAGCTATTGGCCTACATCGAGTCGCTCAATGCGGAGCTCAGCGCGCAGGATCCATCAATTTAAGCCGCTCGGCGAAGTGCCGGGCAAAAATCCGAAGGTCTTCGGCCGCCTCGGCCTCACTGGTTGCGCGCTCCAAGCCGTCGGCCAACGCTAGAAGTGTTTGGTGGTACATCTTCTTCATGTGATCTACCCGCATGTCTTTGGTCCACAGGTCGATGCGCAATAGTTCTTCGACGCGTTCGTCCCAAACCGACAGCATGACCGCCGGAGTTTCGGCCTGATCCACACCGCCGTCGGGCGCGGACCATTGAATGCGTTCAGGTACTCGGTTTTCGTCGAGCTCAATGTCGAGGTGGATGGTAGATTTCATGGTCGAAAGTTTGCTTGCTGGAGCAGTTCGGCGCTTTTTGGGCTAGCCTCAAGGACCTCCCAAAGGCTTAGTTCGGGATGCTCCTTCCAGTAGGCCTGCATGATGCGCCAACCAAACCATGCGCCAATTTGTCCTGGGATTTCCTGATCTCGCTCGCTGCCCAACTTGCTGAAGGGCGCCACTTCGATCAGCTTGCGCTTTAGGTCAGCCCGGCTGTCGAACAGCCAGCGTTCGCGCACCAAGGTTTCCCATAGGTCGCGTTCGTTGGCGGCGACAAACTCGCGCTGCGCCGCGGTGTAGGTCAAGTAGCGGTACACGTCTTCTTCGCCAAGCACGGTCTGCATAAAGAGCAGTTGCTTGCCCTTGCGAAGCATTTCGTCGAGCAGCAGTCCGCCGCCCGTCGACGCCGGCTCGTACAGGGCGGCCGCGAGCACCGAATAAATTCGGTTCGGATCGTGACGCTGCCTCAAGTAGGCCGACTCTTCGGCATAAAGTGGGTGGTCCGCACCCAAAAAGCGATCCCAGGCGACAAAGAGTGCGCCGTCGGCTCGAAGTACGTCAAATTCTTCAGCTCGAGACACATAGGTATAAATCCGCAGGCCAGTGGGCTTGCCCTGAAGGCCGTCAACTCGGTCGAGCATTTGGGTGACCATGGCGTCAAAATCGGCCAGGGGAGGGCGGACCATTTTCGCGTCGGTCCAAAGTGCGCGCACTCCCTCGTCGAGCAAGTAGGGCGGCAGGTTCTCGCGCCAGTTCGGTTCAAAAATCAAGGGGTGGCGCGGAGCCATCGCTTCAAGCTTCACCCCAAGCGCGGCAGAATCCAGACCAAGCACCGAGTCGGCAAAATGGACGATGCGCAACGGGTCACGTTCCCCAAGCACCGAGGACTGGGCCTGAGCCTCGGCCTCTTCGCCGGCCGAAATCCACGGATCATTTTGGCATCCAACGCCCAGCAAAAAGGCGGTTGCCGCGAACAAAAGACCTAATTTTGGCGTCCTATTAAGCATAGCCCAAAGGTACTCCCGTGAACGCCGCCTCCGCTACCCTTCAAATCACCCAATGGCTGAGTGATTATGCCGCCCAGGCTCGCGCTCGCGGATTCGCCGTTGGGGTATCCGGCGGCATCGATTCAGCCGTCACTGCAGGGCTTTGTGCGGCTACGGGCCTTGAAGTGCACCTCCTCGAAATGCCCATTCATCAGGCGCCGGACCAAGTTTCTCGGGCCCAGTCGTGGATGCAGGAGCTCAGCGAGCGCCACCCTAACGTTCGAACTCTGCGCGTGGATTTGACCGCTGTGTTTGACGCACATGCCGCGGCACTCAACTTAGCGCCGTCTGCCCAAACCGACCTCGCGCTGGCCAACACCCGCGCGCGCCTGCGCATGGCCACATTGTATGCACAGGCACAGAACCACGGGCTGCTCGTCGCCGGCACAGGCAACAAAATCGAAGATTTTGGCGTAGGCTTCTTTACCAAGTACGGCGACGGCGGCGTAGACCTCAGCCCCATAGCCGACCTCTACAAGTCAGAAGTGTACGCCGTGGGGCGCCATATCGGGGTTCCTAAGGCTATTCTCGACGCCGCACCAACCGACGGACTCTGGAACGACGGCCGCACCGATGAAGACCAATTAGGTGCCCGTTACGCGGAACTTGAACAGGCCATGAAGTTCGCCAATACCGCCCATTGGACGCCAGAAACGATTCCTAGCGACGCAGACTGGGCACGTTCCCACGGCCTCGACGGACGCGACCTCGAAGTCTTCCTCGTTTTCGCGCGCTTCCACCGGGCCAACCTCCATAAAATGAGGCCGATACCGGTGTGTGAAGTGGCTCGCTAGCTCGTTGATTTAGACAATGCTTACTCGCGTCAACCTAACTAGCCAACTAGCTAACTAGCCAACCAGCTATTTCCCTAGCGGCAGCGGATCCCCCGTCGCACTCGACGGCAATGCGGTACCTAAAAGCATAGACCAGGTCGGCGCCATGTCGCGCGGATGAACACGCTCCCATCGGTTGGCGTTCGCCGGAATTCCGGGCCCCATGAACACAATGGGTACGTGGGTGTCGTACGCATGCCCAGAACCGTGCGTGCAGCCGTCGGTGCTGTAGTCCATGTGGCCCGACTTGAGCTCATAAAATACCTGTCCACTGCGGGCGTCAAAGGAATTGCGGCGCATGGCCACCTTGGGGTCGCACGAGGCGCGCACTTCGTCTGCCGTCCAGGCCATTTGCACAGCGGGGTGCTTCATGAGGGCGTCGCGCACCAACGCCCAGTCGTCGTCGTCGCTACTCTTGAGGTGAACTTGGTCGTTGCCGACGTGCAGCACGCCGGGCTCCTCAAGCTGAAGTCCTGAAATAAGCGCGCCAAACTGAGCTTGAATATCTTTTCCGGACCAGCTTTTCACGGCAAACCCGTCGAGGGCCGCTTGGTTCGAATTGTCGCAGGAACCGTGGTCGGCGGTGAGCGAAACGTAGTAGTTTCCGCGGCCCAGACGGGCGTCGAGGGCATCAAAAAGTTGGCCGAGCTGCAGGTCGAGTCGAAGGTAAACGTCCATCAATTCTTGAGCGCGCGGACCCATCAAGTGGCCGAGGTGGTCGGGCGTCGAAAACGAAATGGCGAGCACGTCCGTGTGGGTTCCGCGGCCCAATTGCTCGGCGTCCACTGCTGCCAAGGCGACGTCGATGAGAATTTGGTTTCCATACGGTGTATAGCGAATCAGGCCTGGATTGCCTGCGCCCAACGCAGCCAAGTCGTAGGGAAATGAACCGGTCGAAGCCCCGCGAAGCTTGCCCTCAAAGGGCCGTTCGTCCGGCCCCGTAAACGACTCATAAACCGATGGCGGCATAAGGCGATCCCACGTGCCGTTCAGGTAGCTCGAAGGCGCATGCTTCGCGTTAAACATTTGAACCCAAGCAGGCAGCTCTGACGCATAGTGCGAAGATGTGACAAAACCGACCTTGTCGTCCATCCAAAAGGCGGCATCGCCATAGTGGCCGGCGGCCGTGATCGCGCCTCGGTCCTTCAGCGAGAAGCCAAAAACCTTGGATTTACCCACGCTGGCCCATTCCAGTTCGTCGGTCCACGTCGTTGATAAAATGTTTTTTGGGCTGCGCTTGTCTGCGTCCCGCGTGCTGCCCACAGGCTGAACTTCAAGGTCTTCCACACAGTACACTTCTCGGCCAAGCGCGGGGTCGTACCAATCGTTTGCAATGATTCCGTGGTTGCTCGGGTCAGTGCCCGTGTACACGACAGCGTGCCCTGGGCCCGTGTAGGTTGGCGTGTGGGTGTAGTGCGCGTTGCGAAAAACCTGGCCTTCCGTGACCAAACGTTTAAATCCCCCCGTGTAGAGCGGCGCGAACCGCGTCAAGTAGTCCGCGCGCATTTGGTCGACCACAATCGACACCGCGAGCTTGGGTTTAGCGCTGGAACCAGCGTTCTTTTTTTGGGCGTGTGCGGGCGCTAAGGCCAGCACCGCAATACTTAGGGCAAGCAGAGTACGCATAGCCCAAAGATACCTCAGGCTTCCTCGGCGGCTGTTTTGGCAGCGTTAAATCGGTCTTGTGCTTCGGCCCACACTTCGAACTGCGCGTGAACCTTGTGCTGCAGCTCCTCGTAGTTCTTGAAAAACGCGGGATCCATGCTGCGCTCCTTGAACACTTCGGGATTGGCTACTTCGGCGTCCATAGCGTCGAGCGCCGCTTGAGCCGCTTCGTAGGCCTTTTCGGCCGATTCCATCGCCTTTTGGGCGGTGCGGAGTTCCGATTCGAGGCGTTTTTGATCCTCGCGGCTCCGCTTGGGGGCCGCGCCGGCCGCAGCCGCCGCGGCGGCGGCACTCGCCGCAGCGGCCGCCTTTTGAACGCCCGCAACTTCCATGGCGCGAAGCGATTCCAGCTTGCGCTGCTCCAAGAAGTACTCAATTCCACCGAGGTAGGGCTTCACCTTACCGTCGCGGAACTCCAACGTCAAGTTGCACAAGCCCTCGAGGAATTCGCGGTCGTGCGACACCACAATCAGGGTTCCGTCGTACTGCAGCAGGGCCTGCTTCAGCACGTCCTTGGCCGCCATATCCAGGTGGTTGGTCGGTTCGTCGAGCACCAGCAGGTTAATTGGATTCAACATCAGCTGGCACAGCGCGAGGCGACCACGTTCGCCGCCCGACAGCACACGCACCTTTTTTTCGACGTCGTCGCCGCCAAACATAAAGTTGCCGAGCAGCTTGCGCGCGCTCTTGCGAATTTCGTCTGGAGCTGCATCTTCAATCGTTTCAAGCACCGTCTTGGTTCCGTCCAGCACCTCAGCTTGGTTCTGGGCGTAGTAGCCCAGCTGCACCTGGTGGCCCCATTCAATTTGGCCGTCGTAGGCTAGCCCCTCCGTTAAAATTTTCACCAGCGTCGACTTGCCCTGCCCGTTTTGGCCCACAAACGCGATTTTTTGGCCGCGCACAAACTCCAAATCCAGGCCGCGCAGCACGTGCTTGGGGCCATAGTGCTTGTGGATGCCGTGCAAACGCGCCATAATCTTGCCCGAATGCGGCGCCGGCGGAAACTTAAAGCGCATCTGGCGCGTGTCTTCGTCGTCGACTTCAATAACGTCAATGCGGTCCAGTTTTTTAATCAAGGACTGCGCAAAGGCCGCCTTGCTCGCTTTGGCGCGGAACCGGTCCACCAATTCCTGGGTGTGCTTGATTTCCTTGTCCTGGTTGGCCTTGGCCTGGCGTTGCTTCTCGCGAATCTCGTCCCTCAGGGTCAAGTACTTGAAGTAGGGAACGTTGTAATCGTATCCCTTGCCCAAAACGATCTCGAGGGTGCGGTTGGTTGCGTTGTTGAGAAAAGTCCGGTCGTGCGAAACAAGAATGATGGCTTGGTTGCTTTCGGCCAAAAACTCTTCGAGCCACAAAATAGACTCAATGTCGAGGTGGTTCGTCGGTTCGTCGAGCAGCAGCACGTCGTGGTGCTGAAGCAGAATCTTCGCCAGTTCCACGCGCATCTGCCATCCGCCCGAAAACGAATTCAGTGGCTGGTGAAAGTCCGTGGCCTTAAAGCCAAGTCCGAGAAGTACCCGCTCCAAGTCCGCCTGGTAGGTGTAGCCGCCGATGTGCTGAAAGCGTTCCTGAGCGTGGTGAAACCGGTCCAAAAGGGCCATGTAGTCGTCGCTCTCGTAGTCGGTGCGGGTGCCCATTTCTTCGGTCATCGACTCCATTTCGGCTTCGAGGCGCTTGATTTCGGTAAAGCTCGAGGCGGCCTCGTCCCAAACGCTTGCGTTCGGCGCCGGCGGCATGTCTTGGGTCAAAAAACCGATGCTGAAGTCGCTCGGGTAGCTAATCTTGCCCGTGTCGGGCTTGTAGCGGCCCGCGATCAGCTTGAGCAGCGTGGATTTTCCGGCTCCGTTCCGTCCAACTAAACCGATGCGGTCGCCGGGATTTACCTGAATCGAAATGCCTTTAAAAAGGTCCGTTCCGCCAAAACTCAAACTAACTTGGTGTACACTCAACATAAGGGTGACAAAAGTACCACGTCAGCCGGCCATGTGCAGGGTAAATTTGCAGCCAGGAACCCCATACCCAGCATCCCCATGAAGTTGATCGGCAAAGGCAGCAAGCCCTACAGCATTCTCACCGCGAAATGCCCCAAGTGCCACGAGGGTGAAATGTTTGTGGACCCCAACCCCTACAACCTGCGCAACATGGACAAGATGCACGCGTCCTGCAGCGTCTGCGGTCAGGACTACGAGCCCGAACCCAATTTTTACTACGGCGCCATGTACGTGTCCTACGCCTACACCGTCGCCCTGTTTGTCGCGGTCTACATCATCTTCGGCATTTGGCTCGACTGGGCCATGTGGCCGACCGTGGGTGCGCTGGGCGGAACCCTGGTGCTCCTTGGTCCATGGCTTTTTCGGGTGGCGCGCGTGACCTACCTCAATATTTTTGTGCACTACGACCCCAACGCAGCGCCCAAGCATTAAGCTGGCCGCTGCTGCCACAGCTCCTTGGCGAGAAGGGGCGCATGAAGCGTTCCACGCGACCCTAAGCCGTTGAGCAGGCCGAGTCCAGGGTGTTCCGGGTGCCAACCCCAGCGCGGACGCCGATCCTTCATCGTCGGGCGAATTCCGGTCCAGGCCCCGCGAACTTCGATTTCTGAAGCAATCCAGGTGCGTGCCGATTCAAGGAGTTCCTCCGTCTGATCCTGCCGCGGCGGGGGAGGAGCCACAGCCCCACTCGAAATGCCCCAGCCGTAGGACGCACCCAACTGGTAGCTTCCGTCGCCTTCGGGCAATAAAAAATGACTGCGGTGCAGCATCTTGCCGGGTTCAGTGCGCAGCACGACCCGCAATCCTTGACCTGAGGTGCGCGCAAACCCCAAATCGCCCCAAAAATGCTCGGCCCACTGGGCTTGGTAGCCTTCACAAAGGACCACAACGTCTGCGTGGTGGCCTTCGTTCAGCGTCCAGCCTCCCGACGCCGACCGTTCGATGGATGCAACTGCCTCATTACGAAGCTCCACGCCATCCAGCGCCCAGTCGACGAAGCCCTTGAGGTTCACCCGAAAGCTTTCGTTGACGGTCCCGAGGCACAGACCATGAATTCCGTGGGGAACATCCACTAGCGGCCCGAGAAATGGCCCTAGGGCGGGGTGGTCGCCCATGGCATTCCAATCGTTTACCTCGTCGGGGCTGCGCAGCACCTCATAAATGGGCTCGGCGCTCCGAAAAGATTTCGGGTAAAACCGTTTCGCCACCTCGAGGGCTTCCGCCGCGCGCCACACCACGCGCCGGCGCTTCAGCACCAACGGGTTCACGAGCCCCGTGGCTACCCGGGTGGCGCTGCGGTCCGGAAACCCGTCAAACACCGTGATGTGGGCTCCAGCCGGAGCCGTGCGCACCACCGCAGCCCCAGCAATCCCCGCACCAACGACAGCAATGCGAATCGCGTCACTCATGGCGCAATAGGGGCAAAAAAAAGCCACCCGCGCAGGGGTGGCCTTTGGCGTTGGCGTGGTCCACTTAGAACTGCCAGTAGTCGTGTTCGCGGTTGCGAATGTCTTCGCGAATGCGCTTGGACTCAAGCAACTGCTCCATCGGATTATTGGCCTTGTAGTCCTTAATCTCCCGATCGTACACGTTGTCCTCCTTCATCACGATCGCGTTGAAGTAGCGCATCTGAAAAATTTGGTCAAACGTCAAGCGGCGCGTGTTGTTGTTCGGATTGTAGGCCACGTTGGTAGAAAACGCTTGGCGTGCATCGGGGAACCATACCCAAAACAAGTTGACGATGTCGCCCTCTTGCGGATCCTTGATCACCGGAGAAATACCGATGATACGGTTTTTCAGCTCGCCGCGCTGCTTGTCAAAGTACCAGTCGCTCTTGATGTCCCAAGCCAAGATGTTGTTGGACTTGATCTCAATCGAGTCAATGGCGAGGATGGTGCCGTCGTCGTTGTCGCGAATTGTATCGATGCGGAACAGGCGGTTTCCCACTTCGCTCATCGTCAGCGGACGAAGGAAGAGGTCGTCGTCGTACACCTCCGTGATGCTGCCCTCGCTAAGGATGGCGTCCTTCATCACGTCAAACAGCGACTTGCGGTCGGGCAAAGCCTGAATCGGGTAGTAGAGCGGGTGGTTCAGCTTCTCCAGCGTGTGAATGCGCTCCCAATTGCGGCGCGACCACAGCATGTCGTCTTGACGCAGGTGGGGGTACGGAATCACACGGGCTTGGCTCACGTGGATTTCAGACTTCGGAATCAACCCGTCGTCTTGCGGAGAAAGCACTTGGGCTTCGAGGGTAACCCCTACGAAGAGCAGCGCAACTAAAGAAGCGAACTTTTTCATACTACTGAACGTCAAGTACTACGTTAGAAATGTTTTCAATGCGCGCACCTTGTGGGGTCTGCGCCTTGATTTTGCGAATAGAGACAGAAGAACCTGGACGCAGGCGCTCGATTTGGTCGCGCAGGTCATTCGGAACTTTGTTGCCTTTAACTTGAATCGCGGGCTTGCCCTCGAGCTTGATTTCGAACGCAGTCACGGACAAGGGAAGATCAAATGGGAAGTCTTGGTATTCGGCCTCCACAATACCCTTCGAAAGCAGGCTCGTAGAAATCATACCCTCCTTCTTCTTGTACACCGTACCAACGGCTTGAGGAAGACCCTTGATGCGGTAGATTTTTGACCCAGCCTTGCGAGTCTTTCCATCTTTTTCTTTGACCGAAACAGAAATCGTTACTTCTTTACCCTCAACTTTCGTCACGTCGGCTACGTAATTGCCCGCTTTACCTGAAATGCCGGGACCAGAAACGATCAAGTTCTCTGGCGCTACACCAGGTACAGAAACCTCAATCGGATTGTCTACGTTGCGGTACAGTACGTTCATCTTCGTTGCGGCAATAACCACACTCGGCGGTGCCACGGTGTAGGTCAACTCAAAGGGGTAATCCTTGTCTCCGCCCGGTACGCGCATGCTGCCCTTCAGGGTCTTGCTGCCGTTGCCTGAGCCTTGAATGCGGATTTTGCCCACGCCTTCTTCCACAGACTGCGGAGTCACGCCAATGAACTGCGGATTGCGGCCCTTGTCGTATGCAGCTAGGAACACGTCTGCTTCAAGGTAATCACCTTGGGTTACGTAGGTGCTCTTTGGCATCACCACGGCGCGCACGTTGTCAAACTTTAAGGTGTTCGCATCGATTTGGCCGTAAAGGTGCTCGACCGTCTTGGCTTCCATGCGGCGCACGCGCGACTGCAGGTCCGTCAAGAATGGAATAATGCCAGCCAGTGGTAGTTCCGCGAAGGTGGCGCGCTCCCACGACATCTTCTTGCCCTCGACAACCTCATCGTCAAACGTGAAGGTTTCGGCAATAGCCGTTTTCATGGTTTCGTCGCCGTCGGTTTGTGATTCCAAGAAGGCGCGGTAGGCAAGGAGGCGCTCCTTGATTTCCTTTGCCATGCCTTTTCCTCCGATGCTCTTATCGTTAACCAAATAGTTCTCGGCAATATCTCGGTTGTCTGCACCCTTGTAGCGACCTTCTTCGTCGATGCCACCGGTCAGGGTGATCATCTCTTCTTTGGCCGTTTTAATCATGGCGAAAACTTCCTCTGACTGCTTCTGAACTTCTTTGGCGCGCTCGTTGACAGGAATAGCACGTGGATTTTCAGAAACTTGGGCCTCGATGGCCTGGTACATAGTGGCTGTTCCACGCTCAACCGTGCTGACCGTAGCGTTCATTCCGAGGTCTAGCTTGGCCA
Source organism: Bacteroidota bacterium (assembly GCA_041158165.1). Lineage (GTDB taxonomy): Bacteria > Bacteroidota > Bacteroidia > Flavobacteriales > Schleiferiaceae > TMED14. The sequence goes on along the minus strand of JBEBBW010000001.1, from coordinate 84,574 downwards.
GTACACGGAGAATGTCTTTCGATACGTTCAATGCCAGCATGGCGGTCAACACGAGGTACATCATGTTGATCATCTTCTGACGTGGAGAAATTTTTCCTGAAGCCATTAGGGTATATAAATCCGGTTACAAATAGTGGATAAATGGTGCGCAGTTCGTTACGAACGAACGTTCATCGCTGCGAGCATGTTGCCGTAGACTGAATTCAGCTGCGACAGGTTTTGGCTCAACTTCGTTACTTCACCGGCAAGTGCTTCAGTGTTTTGAGCAGAAGCGCTAAGTTTCTCCATTACCGTGTTCTGGATGTCCACTTGGCTCGTGGTATTCTCTAACTGAACGGCATACAGGGCGTTGAGGGCCTCCATGTTCTTGGCAGCAGCACCGAGTTGCTGGCTGTAGGCGGCAGTAGCCCCGGCAGCATCCGTAGCTGTGTTCAACGAAGCAGCGGTCTCACTGAGTTTGCGCATTCCGGCTGAAAGGCTCTCGAGAAGTTCGGGTCCGATTTTGGCTTCTTCAAGCATTCGGTCGAGCTCTTGGGTTACGGTTCCGGTGGATCCTTTGCGAGCCTTCTTTTCTAGAGCAGGCTCGTTGTCCAATTCGGGGTACACCAAAGCCCAATCGTAGTCCTTTGGCTGAGCTTCAAATGCAGAAATGGCGAAAATCACCGCCTCTGTGGTAAGACCGAGGATCAGCATCAAGTCTGCGAACTTCAAGTGAAGGATTTTGAATAGTGCGCCCATAATAACGACGGCTGCACCCAAACCATAGAGCTTGGTCATGAAATTCTTAAAGCGCTTGCCGTTAACGTCGATTAAAGCCATTGTGAAGGGAGTTAAAGGGTTAAGAGAGAGATTGGTTGTTGAAAAAAGTCTTAGAAATCGCGGCGGTCGCGGCCAAGGAAGCTTTGAACCGTGCGGAAGCCGATGTAGGATTTAGCAGTGTCTTGGTATTCGTAGTCGCGCATGCCGTTCTGCATGAAGATGGCTACGTCTTTCCACGAACCACCGCGAATCACCTTGCGCTTGAGCGTCACCGGATCTGATTCGGCAGCGTTGTACTTGAAGTCGGGGCTGAAATCGGCTACGTAGAAGTACGAGGCCTCGTCCCAAGCGGTGCTGGTCCATTCCGCAACGTTTCCGGCCATGTCGTAGAGACCGTAGCCGTTGGGTTCGTAGCTGTGCACGCGCACAGGGTACATTCCGCCGTCCGCTACGAGGTTACCGCGTCCAGGCTTGAAGTTGGCCAAGAAGCAGCCCTTGCTGTTGGTGGTGTACGGTCCACCCCAAGGGTAGGTCGTGAGTTCGCGTCCACCGCGCGCAGCGTACTCCCACTCTGCTTCGGTCGGAAGGCGGAACTCGTTCTCGATGAAGTCGTTATTCTGCTTCAAGTAAGTGTTGCGGTAGTGCGTGCGCCAGTTGGCAAAGGCCGTGGCTTGCTTCCAGCTTACACCCACGACAGGGTACTCGTCGTAGGCGGGGTGCCAGAAGTAGTTGTCGTGAAGGTTTTCGTTGAACGAGTAGGTAAAGTCTGAAATCCACGCAAGGGTATCAGGGTATACGTTGACGATTTCGCTCACGAAGAAGCTTGAACGGTCTGATTCTTTCTTGCCGTTCTTGATGTAGTCCCGGTACGAGAAGGTCTTGCCGTTGCCGTCTGCGTCGCGGAAGTCCTTCTGCCAGCGGTTTTCTTTCGAAGCAGCCTTTTGCTTGTCTACCCAAAAATGGAGGTAGTTCAGCTGGCGTGAGTCAATGCTGCGTCCGCCCAAAAAGCGCTCTTCAGGTGAAAGGTACATTGACTCGATGATCTCTGTGTACTCCTCTGACGGGTAGCGGTTAACGTCCCACACGAGTCGGCGCGTCCAGTCCAGGTAGGTCTGCATCGAATCGGGGTAGTTCAGGCCAACGAATTCCTCGTAGAACGTGGGGTTGTTCATGTCGGCGTAGTTGATGTACTCGTAGCCTTCAACCATGCCCTCCGCAAGGCGGTAGCGAAGAATGGAGTCGCGAACCCAGTCGACGAACTGACGGTACTCGTTGTTGGTAATTTCGGTCTCGTCCATGTAGAATGCCGGAATCGAGACTGATTTGGTCGATGCCGTCAAGGTCGCAGGAACGTCGACGTCGGAGTTGCCCATAGCGAACTGCCCTTGGGGAATGAACACCATTCCGTAGGGGTCAGAGGGGTAGAAGTCGGGGCGGTTTTGTACGCCAACCAATTCCCCGTGGTCTCCGCCTGAACAGGCAGCGAGAAGGACCGCGGCTAGCCCGGTCAGGGAAAAGGATTTAACCATTTTAAAGTGTTTCATGGTCATGGTCTAACGTCATTGAGGGCGCGATATTACAAAAATCTTGGGTTACGGTAGCTACCGTTGACGCGCGGTGGAATTTCAATAGTGAAGCAGTAGGTCAAAAATAACTCGTGAGAGCCTGAAGAATAAGCACTTAGAGAAGATGTAGTCAGGTCGTAGGAGTACGAAGCCCGAAGCGACGGCATGATCTGGTAACCGAGCATGATGCTCATGGCGTCTTGATTTCGGTACCCAAGTCCTGCATAAATCTTATCCATAAGCACCGCATTCGCATTCAAGTCAATAGACAAATTGGAATTGAGGTCTGATTTGAGAAGAACACTTGGTGTGATGCGAATCGGAGTAGAGGTGGGTAAATCAAAGCTGTAGCCACCGGTTAGGAAGTAGTGCATGGTGCTTTTAAAGCGCGCACTGCTGCCAGAGAACGGAGCATCACTTTGAAGTAGGCGTGAAGTTGAGAGCCCAGCAAACCACGTGTCGGTGGTGTAGTAGGCACCGAAGTTGAGTTCCGGAGTGAATGAAGTAGCTCCGTTGCCAACAACAGCTGGGTCGCTGGGGTTGTCGGGGTAAATCCACTGTGCGTTGCGCACGTTTTTGTTTTTGAAGTCTACTGAGAGGCCAAGTCCGAGGCGGCCTGCGCCCAAATCCATTTGGTAAGCGTAGCCAAGGGCTGCAGAAACATCTTCAAAAAAACCAATGCGGTCGTTGACAATGTTGACCATTAATCCTCCGTGCAAAACGTCTAAAGGAATAGATGCGTTTACATTAAGCGTATTCGGTGCGCCTTCAAATCCGACCCATTGCAATCGTTGTCCCATGTTCACACAAATGCCCTCTCCACTGCCCGCAACGCCAGGATTGAACCCTAGTCGGTTGTGGTAGTATTGGGTGAACTGCACGTCCTGCTGCGCCCATAGCGCGCTGGAAATGAGCACCATTGCGCTTGCAAAGAGGGATTTGATGCGAGTCATTCGGGTGTTCAGGGTCAAGCGAATCAGCGCTAAAAGTAGGAAAAAAATGCGTTGCACAGCACTTTTTACTAAATGCCTCGACGAACGATGCGCCACCAGACGGCTGGAATTTCTCCGTTTTGCGCGGAAGCATAGTCTTCCATGCTGCAGGGTACGAGCGAATGCCGCGCGTCTGCTCCGGGGTGGTTGGCCACTTCAATCCACCATCGTTGGCTGAAGGGAGATTTGTAAAAAACCAGTTCTCCTTCGTCGCGGGGTAGCAAGACCGTGAACCTTAAGTAGTCGGACTTGCTGCGTTGCGGGAAGTCGCCCACGCGACTAGCCACGCCATCGATAAAGTACCAAAGGCCTTGGGCCCATAAGTGGGCGTTTTGGCCGTCGAGGTCTCGAGCGCCCACAAAGTCGGTCAGGCAGAGTGCGCTGAGTTTGTCGCTAAAGCCAGCGTAGCGAAGCACGGCGCAGTAGGATTCGCCGGTGAGTCCGTTGGGGTTGGCTTCGTGCTGGGCCGGAGCGTCAGCTGCGCGAACGGCGGCATTATGCACTACCATGAGGTCGGCATCGCGAATCCAGGGCTCGGCACGCTGAATCGGCTGCAGTTCCCCAACGCGGTGCACTTCGAGGTGCATTTTTTCAGCGAGATCGAGCACCGATTGCGCGACAAAATAGCTTTGATGGGCCAGGTGGCTCACGTGAAAAAGCCGGAACGGCTTCATAGTCAGCATTTGGGCGAGCAAGTTGCTGCGGTCGGGAAGCACCTGGTCGTCGCCCAGCGAAATTCGGTTGTTGACAAAGCAGGCGTTGATCGTGCGCTCCATGCGGCCAAACGCACGGTACACACCGAGTGGCCAATCGGAATCAGCCCCAAGGAAGACCGGGATGCAGCCGTACTGGAGCACTTCTAAGGCCAATTCCTCAACGGCAACGAGCGTGTCGACACGGTCGCGGCCCGGCCGAAGGTTGCCAAGGTCGGCCACGCGTACTTCCCAGGGGCCCCAGAATAAAGGATAAAGGGCGCGCCGAACGCTGTCGGCCACGTCGTGGGCCGCTGCGCGCTGCTCGGGAACCCCGATAAGGGCAATCGACACGCCGCGCAGATCGGGCACTTCGCCCGCGTGCTGCAAAAGGCTGGCGCCTAGGGTTTCGTGGGGCCAGGCCTCTGTAAACTCCGGCCCAAGGGGTTCAAGCCACTCGGTTCCCATGCTTATTTGGTTTTGCGGGTAGTTTTGCGCGCGGTAGACTTCGTGGCGGACTTGGCTTTAGCCGAACCGGTGCTGCGGCCTCGGCCTTTCGCAGCGGGGGCTGCGCTCGCGTGCATGGCGCAGAGTTCGAATACGTCGTCGACGCTCAGGCTGTCGGGTTCGGTTCCGCGCGGAATTTTCACGTTTTCCTTGCCCCACTTTAGGTAGGGGCCGAAGCGTCCTTTGCGCAGTTCCACCTCGCCGCTGGGGGTCGAAAATGTCTTCAGGAGCGAGGCCTGAGCTGCCGCCAACTTGGCCTTGACAAATTCAATGGCTTGTTCGGTCGTGACCGTCAGCGGCGTGGCGGGTGGGGTGATGCTGGCAAAAGTCTTGTCCCACTGGATGTAGGGTCCGAAGCGTCCGAAGTTGGCCCGCATCGGTTTGCCTTCGTACTCGCCTACCAAGCGGGGCAGGCGAAGCAGCTGAAGCGCCTCGGCAAGCGTGATTTTGTCTAAGGTGTAGGGCTCGGGGATGCCCACGAACTTGGCATCGGCCTCGTCGCCGTCGCCTCCTCCGAGCATGACCACAGGGCCAAATCGGGCAAGTCGCGCCGAAACTTGGCGGCCGCTCTCGGGATGGGTTCCGAGGACGCGCACCGAACGAACACGCTCGCCTTCTTCGGAACCTTCGACCAGCGGGTGGAATTTGGCGTAAAAATCGCTGAGCACGGCCTGCCATTCGGCGCGGCCCTCGGCGACCTCGTCAAACTGAGCCTCCATTTTAGCGGTGAACGAGTAATCCATCACACCCCCAAAGTGGGCAACGAGGTAGTCGGTGACGAGGTTGCCGATGTCGGTTGGCACGAGTCGGCCTTTGTCGGAGCCAAACTTTTCTTCGCGCTGCCCCCAGTTCCATTGGCTTCCGCCCGTCCATTCGGCAAAAGCCACGTGGCGCACTTCGCCTTCGCGCACGCCTTTGGCGACGTAGCCCCGATTTTGAATCGTTGAAATCGTCGGCGCGTAGGTGGACGGACGTCCGATGCCTTCCTCCTCGAGCGCCTTGACCAGGGTGGCCTCGGTGAAACGGCCCGGAGGGCGGGTAAACCGCTGGGTCGCCGTTGCGCTGGCAAGAGTTACTGCGTCGCCTTGCTTGAGCGGCGGTAGCATTCCGGCCTCGTCTTCTTCTTCGTCAACGCCCTCGCGGTACACCTTTAAAAAGCCCTCAAAGGCAATCATTTCGCCGCGGGCAATGAATTCGGCGGCGGAATTGCTCAAGTGGGCCACGGTGCGGTCGATTTGGGCATCGGCCATTTGGCTGGCCAGGGTGCGCTTCCAAATCAGCTCATAGAGTTTTTTCTCGGCGGCGTCGTTGCCGGCGGACTTCACCAGCATGTTGGTCGGGCGGATGGCCTCGTGGGCCTCCTGGGCTCCGGCGCTCTTGGTGGTGTAGCGGCGTGTTTGGGCAAAGCTGGCTCCGTAGAGTTCGGTGATCGCGTTGCGGGCTCCGTTCACGGCTTCGTCAGAAAGGTTCACCGAATCGGTACGCATGTAGGTGATGTGACCGTTTTCGTAGAGCTTTTGGGCGAGGCTCATGGTACGGCTCACGGCCATTCCCAGCTTGCGCGACGCTTCTTGCTGCAGGGTCGACGTGGTGAAGGGGGCGGCGGGCTTGCGCGGAGCCGTTTTCTGTTCAAGGCTGCGCACGCTGAATCCCCCGCGGCCTAGGGCGGCGGCCAGGGCGTCTACGGCGGCTTGGTCCTTGAGGTCGCCGTGGTATTCGGCGGCGAAGCCTGCGCCGTTCGGGGCAGTGAAGCGGCCCTCCATGCGGAAGTCGATGTCCGAAACGAAGTGTTCGATGGCGCGTTCGCGCTCGACAATCATGCGCACTGCGACCGACTGCACGCGGCCGGCACTAAGGCCACGGCGAACCTTCTTCCAAAGTACGGGCGAGAGCTCAAATCCCACCAGGCGGTCGAGTACGCGCCGGGCCTGCTGGGCGTTGACCAAGTTCATGTCGATGTGGCGCGGATTGTCAACGGCGCGAAGGATGGCCGTTTTGGTAATTTCATGAAAGACAATGCGCTTGGTCTTGGCTACGTCAAGGTCCAGTGCCTCTGCGAGGTGCCACGAAATGGCTTCTCCCTCGCGGTCCTCATCGCTCGCGAGCCACACCGTGTCGGCGCTCTTGGCCAGCTTGCGGAGCTGGGCTACTACATCTTTTTTGTCGTCGCTGACTACATACTCCGGAGCGAAGCCTTTGGCGACGTCGATTCCGATTCCGCGCTCGGGCAAATCGCGGATGTGGCCAAAGCTGGAGCGCACCGTGAATGCGCTGCCGAGGTATTTTTCGATGGTCTTCGCTTTGGCGGGCGATTCGACGATGACTAGGTTTTGGGCCATGGTTCGGAGTTTACGCGTACAAAGTAACGGCCGGAATCTCCGCAAAACGTTTAAAAAATGGGGCTGACATTTTGTCGCGTTTGCTCGGACGTAGTCCGTATTTTTGCATCATGTCCAAAATGTCCGAAATCGAACGCACCCCGCTGGGCGAGGAACGCCAGGGAGAAGTCCTGATCCGCGAAGGCCTGGGCCAGGGAAAGAAACTCTTCTTGGAATCCTACGGCTGCCAAATGAATTTCTCGGACAGCGAAATCGTCGCGTCCATTCTTCAAAAGGACGGATACGAAACGACCGACAAGCTCGAGGAGGCCGATCTGGTGCTGCTGAACACCTGCTCGATTCGCGAGAAGGCAGAACAAACGGTGCGCAACCGCCTCGACCAGTTCAATGCACTCAAGGCAAAGAATCCGGAACTGAAAATCGGCGTGCTAGGCTGCATGGCCGAGCGGGTTCGCGAGAAGTTTTTTGACGAAGAGAAGCTTGTCGACTTGGTCGTGGGCCCCGATGCCTACCGCGACCTTCCCAACCTGCTCGAGGAGCTGGACGGCGGCCGCAAGGCGGTGAACGTCATCCTTAGTAAAGAAGAAACCTACCACGACATTGAACCCGTGCGCCTTGGCGGCAACGGCATCACGGCCTTCGTGAGCATTACCCGAGGCTGCGACAACATGTGTACGTTTTGTGTGGTGCCCTTCACGCGGGGACGTGAGCGCAGCCGCGACCCACAAACGATCGTCGAAGAGGTTACCCAGCTTTGGAACGACGGCTACCAAGAGGTTACGCTGCTGGGCCAAAATGTGGATTCGTATTTGTGGTACGGGGGCGGACTCAAAAAGGATTTCGCCAAGGCCAGCGCCATGGCCCAGGCGACGGCGGTGCACTTTGCCGACCTGCTTCATTTGGTGGCCAACGCGGTGCCCGACATGCGCATTCGCTTTTCGACCAGCAACCCTCAGGACATGAAGGACGAGGTGCTGCACGCGATTGCCGCACACCCCAACATTTGCAAGTACATCCACCTGCCGGTGCAAAGCGGATCGTCGCGCATCCTTAAGGAGATGAACCGCGGCCACAACCGCGAGGAGTACTTTGACCTGATCGACCGCATCCGCCGCATTATTCCGGGCTGCGGGCTCAGCCAAGACATGATCGCTGGCTTCCCGGGCGAAACCGAAGAGGACCACCAGGACACGTTGAGCCTCATGGAGTACGTGAAGTACGACTTTGGCTACATGTTCGCGTATTCCGAGCGCCCCAACACCTTCGCGGCCCGAAAGCTCGAGGACAATGTTCCGCTTGAGGTGAAGAAGCGCCGTTTGAACGAAATCATTGCCCTGCAGCAAAAGCACAGCGCCGAGCGCAACGCCGCCTACGTGGGTCAGACCGTCGAAGTGCTCGTCGAGGGCCGCTCCAAGCGCAGCGAAGAAGATTTGTTTGGCCGCACCACCCAGAACACGGTGGTGGTGTTCCCTCGCGAAGGTTACCAGGCCGGGCAGTGGGTCAACGTCTGCATCGAACGCAGCACCGCCGCCACGCTCTTGGGAACCGCGGTCGGTTATTCACGCCCCCCACGAGTATGAAAAAGGCGCTCATTGGTTTCTTGTTTCTGGTTTCCGGTCTGATGGCCCAGGCGCAGACCCGTTTGGCCGACGGCCGGGTGCAGGACCGCTCGCTGGAGCTGGGGTTGCGGTCCGAAGCAATTAAAGACGCAGGCATCCTGCGGCTTTGCGTGGCCAAGGACGGACAATGCATCGAAAATTTGACGCTTGGCTTTACCGTGAGGGTGTACGACGCCAAGGGCACGGAAATCTGGAATTCCATTTGGACGGGCCAAACGCTTGACCTCAAGTTTAAGAAGCCGTTGCCCACGGCGCACCGAGTGGTGGTCAAGGCGGTTGCGCCACAGGTGGTAAATAAACTCACGGGGAACCCGATTTTGACCGGCGAACCCCTTGAACTTGAATTTGTGCTGGAATGAACGTACAGGACGTAAAGCAGCGTTTTGGCATAATTGGGTCGCATCCGGCCCTAGATCGTGCGCTCTTTAAGGCGGTGCAGGTGGCGGCTACCGATATTTCGGTGCTGGTCACCGGCGAAAGCGGCGTGGGCAAGGAGAACATTCCCAAAATCATCCACCACCTTTCGCACCGCAAGCATGCGCCGTTGATTGCGGTGAACTGTGGGGCAATCCCCGAGGGCACTATTGATTCCGAGCTTTTTGGCCACGAAAAAGGATCGTTCACCGGAGCGACCGGCGCCCGAAAGGGCTACTTTGAGGAGGCTGACGGCGGCACCATTTTTTTGGACGAGGTTGGCGAGCTTCCGTTGGGCACTCAGGTTCGCCTGCTGCGGGTTTTGGAGACGGGTGAGTTCATCAAAGTTGGTTCGTCAAAGGCGCAAAAGGTGAACGTACGCGTGGTGGGGGCTACCAACGTTGACATGCTCGAAAAGATCGACAAGGGCCAGTTTCGCGAAGACCTGTACTACCGATTGAATACGGTGGAGATTTCGCTGCCGCCGCTTCGCGAGCGAAAGGGCGACATCCACCTGCTTTTTCGCAAGTTTGCCCAAGATTTTTCGCAGAAGTACCGGGTTCCCGCCGTACGCCTGTCTGACGAGGCGGTTCGGGTGCTCGAGGCCTACCGTTGGCCGGGCAACATTCGCCAGCTTCGGAATTTGGTCGAGCAGCTTTGTGTGGTAGAAAGCGACCGAGAGATCAATGCCGACGTGCTTCGGCAGTACATTCCCGAGATTGACCGGCGTTCCGTGCCGGTTCGCCGCGACGACGCTCTTTCTCACTCTGAGTTCCAGACTGAGCGCGAAATTTTGTACAAGGTGCTGTTTGACATGCGCAACGACCTGAACAACCTCAAGCAGGTTGTGGCCGGCATGGCGGGTGGCACGTTTCAGCCGGCGCCGTCAACACCGTCGGCTGCGCCCGATTCGGCGTTGCCGGTACTGCGTAGCAGCGAGCCCCTTCCTCCGCCGGAGGTTTCGCGCTACATGGACTTAGCGCAAGACGACGAAGAGGAAACGCTCGACGTGGATTCGGCCGTGGAACCCGACGAGCGGCTTTCGCTTCAGGATTTGGAGCTCGACACCATTCGCCGCGTGCTGGAGCGCCACAAGGGCCGCCGCAAGAATGCGGCCGCCGAGTTGGGCATTAGCGAGCGCACGCTCTACCGTAAAATCAAGCAATTCGGCCTCGATTGATGCGGATTTTTTCATTCGTACTGACGGCGGTGCTCGCGGTCGCCTGCAAAGGGGGATACTCCTTCACGGGCGGCGATGTGGGCAACGCCAAAACACTCAGCGTGGAGGCTTTTGGCAACCGGGCAGACTTAATCAACCCCATGCTGGCGCAGCGCTTTACCACGGAGCTGCAGTCGGTGATGGTGCGCCAGACGCCCCTCTCGCTGGTGGGCCGCGAAGGAGACCTTCAGTTCAGCGGAGCGATTGTGGAGTACAGCGTGCGTTCGGAGGCGCCCGCAGCAAACGACCAAGTGGCCCAAAGCCGATTGAGTATTTCGGTCGAAGTGGTGTTTGTGAACACACTCGACGACAAAAAGTCGTTTACGCAGCGGTTTTCGGCCTTTCGGAACTTCCCAGCCTCCGCCGACCTTCGCAGCGTGGAGGACGGGCTCGTCGAGGAGATGGTCAGCGAGCTGAGCGACAAAATTTTTAACCGAGCTTTAGTGCAATGGTAGCGGCAGATGTAGCGCGGGTTCGCGATCTCTGGGCTAACCCGGACTTGGTTTCGGCGAATGACGTCACCTTCCTTGAGGGGCTCGTGGCGGAGTACCCTGCGGCAGTTTCGCTGTGGTGGCTGTACGTTCGGGCGGTTCAGCGCGCAGACGGCCCGCAGTTTGCCCACGTGCTTCAGCGCTGTGCGGCTGTTAGTCCCAACCGGGCCGCACTTATGGCCTGGGTGGAAGCGCCGTTGCTGCCGGTGGCGCGGGAGGTAGCGCCGGTCGTTGCACCGGTGGCAGAGGTTGAGCCGGTACAAGCAGTTAAACCTGAAGAGGCTGCTAAATCAGTTGAAGCGGTTAAGCCAGTGGAGGCGGTTAAGCCAATGGCAGCAGTTAAACCGGTTAAACCGGTTGAAGCGGTTACGCCTACGGCGCCCCCAACGGAGATCAATTTAGATGCCCTTCCTGAAAAAGTTCGGGAGCAAATTCTTAGGGCGCGTGCCCTGAAGGCAAAACTCTCGGGTGAAGTGTCGGTTCTGACGGCTGCAGTAAAGGCTCCGGCGGTGCCCAAGCCGGTCGTTGCGCCAGAACCTGACGCCCTGCTGCCCTCGTTGGCCGAGGCGAAGCCAGCCGAGCCTAAGGAAGCCAAAGTCCGCACTGTGCCCAAAGCACCGAAAGAAGCAGCGGCAGCCGTGCCGGCTCCATCCGAACGAGCAGCGGATTTGAGTCCGTTCGCGCAGTTTGTTGCCCAGTTGGCCGACCGAAGCGGTGCACGACCGAAATCAGACGAACTTATTGATCAGTTTTTGACCGGTAATCCGCGTATTTCGCCGGTTTCAAAAGACGCGCCGCTACCTGAAGTGCGCACCCAGCCAGACGCCCAGGTGACCAGTTTGGTGACGGAAACCTTAGCTCGGATGTACGCGGAACAGGGCCATGTCGCCAAGGCGATTCAGGCCTACGAAATATTAAAGCTGCGAGTTCCCGAGAAAAGTATGATATTTGCCGCCCGCATCGAAGCGCTGCGAAACTCTTAAACTAGAAGATTATGACCACGTTGTTTGTGATTTTGATTGCCCTTGTGAGCCTGCTGCTCATGCTGGTTGTATTGGTTCAGAGCCCCAAAAGTTCAGGTATGGGCGGAGCCTTCGGCGGTAGCAACGCCAACATGCTCGGCGGCGTGAAGCGCACGGCGGACTTTTTGGAGCGCGCCACGTGGGTGCTCGCCATTTCGCTTTTTGTGCTCGTACTCTTGGTGAACACGCTCAATCCGGGAACGGCCGGTGCCGAAGTTCAGGAGTCGGCCATGGAAGAGCAGCTCAACGAAACGCCAGCTCAGGCTCCGGTGCAAACGCCGAACCAGGCGCCTGCTCAGCCTGCGCAGCCCGCAGATTTGCCGCAGTCGGCCGAGTAAGCCAAAACTGACACTTTTTCAAGAGGCGCTGACAGATTGTCGCGCCTTTTTTCGTTTTAGGGGCCTTGGAGGGCTGTGGCACAACCTGTGCAGGTAAGAGGCGGGTTCCGCAGTGCGGACCCATTAAAACCTTAGATAACCAAACTAGATAGACACTATGGCTAATTTGACCATTCGTCCGCTGGCTGACCGGGTGATTGTCGAGCCCGCGGCAGCAGAGACCAAGACGGCGTCGGGCATCATCATTCCGGACACCGCTCAAGAGAAGCCCCAACGTGGCATCATCCGCGCAGTGGGTAACGGCAAGAAAGACGAGCCGATGACCGTCAAAGTGGGAGACACCGTGCTGTACGCGAAGTACGCTGGCTCCGAGATCAAGTACGAGGGAACCGACTTCTTGATCATGCGCGAATCTGACATTTTAGCAATTATCTAATACGACCGAAGAAATCATGAGTGCAAAAGATATCAAGTTTGATGTAGCCGCCCGCGACGGAATGCGCGCTGGCGTCGATGCCCTAGCCAACGCCGTTAAGGTGACCCTAGGCCCCAAGGGACGCAACGTAATCATCGAGAAGTCGTTTGGCGCTCCGCACGTAACCAAAGACGGCGTGACGGTAGCCAAGGAGATTACCCTTGAAGACAAAATTCAAAACCTCGGCGCCCAGATGGTGAAGGAGGTGGCCAGTAAGACCGCCGACATCGCCGGCGACGGAACCACTACCGCCACGGTGCTTGCGCAAGCCATCGTGAGCCAAGGCCATAAGAACGTGGCCGCCGGAGCCAACCCCATGGACCTCAAGCGCGGCATCGACAAGGCCGTTGCCGCGGTGGTTGCGAACCTGCGCAGCCAGTCTCAGGAAGTGGGCGACAACAACCAGAAGGTGGAGCAAGTGGCCTCGATTTCGGCCAACAACGACCCCGCCATCGGTTCGCTCATCGCCGAGGCCATGGCCAAGGTGAAAAAAGAAGGCGTAATCACGGTAGAAGAGGCCAAGGGCACGGAAACCTACGTGGACGTGGTGGAAGGCATGCAGTTTGACCGCGGCTACCTGTCGGCCTACTTCGTGACCAACACCGAGAAGATGGTGGCCGATTTGGACCGCCCGTTCATCTTGATTTACGACAAGAAGATCAGCACGATGAAGGAGCTTCTTCCGGTGCTCGAGCCAGTAGCCCAGACGGGCAAGCCCCTGTTGATCATTGCCGAAGACGTCGACGGCGAGGCCCTCGGTACGCTGGTGGTGAACAAGATCCGCGGTGCGCTGAAAATTGCGGCCGTGAAGGCTCCGGGCTTCGGCGACCGCCGTAAGGCTATGCTCGAGGACATCGCGATCCTCACGGGCGGAACCGTGATAAGCGAGGAGCGCGGCTTCAAGCTGGAGAACGCCACGATGGACATGCTCGGAACCGCCGAGAAGGTGACCATTGACAAGGACAACACGACGATTGTGAATGGAGCCGGCAGCGCCGAAGACATTCAAGCGCGCGTGCAGCAAATCAAAGCGCAAATCGAAACGACCACGAGCGACTACGACCGTGAGAAGCTTCAGGAGCGCCTGGCCAAGTTGGCCGGTGGCGTGGCGGTGCTCTACGTGGGCGCCGCTTCAGAGGTGGAGATGAAGGAGAAGAAGGACCGCGTCGACGATGCGCTGGCCGCTACGCGTGCTGCCATCGAAGAGGGTATTGTTCCGGGCGGAGGTGTTGCGCTGGTTCGCGCTACCGAAGCGTTGGCTAACCTCGAAGGCGCCAACTTCGACGAGACTACGGGTATCAAGATCGTAGCTCGTGCGATCGAAGAGCCACTCCGCGTGATTGTGGGCAACGCCGGCCTCGAAGGTTCGGTCATCGTGGCCAAGGTGAAAGAAGGCAAAGGCGACTTTGGCTTCAACGCGAAGAACGAGGAGTACTGCTCGATGTACGAGGCAGGCATCATCGACCCGACCAAGGTGACCCGTGTGGCGCTCGAGAATGCTGCTTCGGTAGCTTCGCTGCTCCTCACCACCGAGGCGACGATTGTGGAGTTGCCTAAGAAGGAGGCTCCGATGCCTCCGATGGGCGGCGGCATGGACGGCATGATGTAATCAGCCGCTCGTACGGAGTTAAGAGAGGCCGCCCTGGGGAAACCTGGGGCGGTTTTTTTTAAGCTGGTTGGCTAGTTGGCTGGTTGGCTGGTTAGGGTTAAGCCAGCAGTAGGTAGGCCAAGGCGCCCAGGCTGGGCAGGGCCAGGTTGTCGAGTCCGCGGCCGAGCAGGGATTCGCTGACGGTTAAACCGAACATCGAGGCCACCGCGGTGAAGCTGACCGGAATTCCGTGCGCAGCACAGAGAATGAGGCCGACGGTAAAGAAACTGAGGCTGCCGGCCACGGACTTGCCGAACCAGAGTTTGGGCGACGGGATTTGTCCGCCCCATTCCGCGGCCACGTCGAGAATGCCCATGGTGAGCAAGCCGAAGCGCAGGGCGCGGGTGGCGAGTCCGGGCTCCAAATCCAGCCCGTAGTAGACGAGCCAGGAGGCAAGGCCGATTCCGAGCGGAAAAACCACCTCGCCCCAGGTCTTGCGCGGCACTTCGTGGATGCTGGTAAACACTTTAAACGCTTTGGACAAGGCCAGTACGCCGGTGAAGACGCCCGCGAGTACCAGTAACCAGCCCGGTGTGAGGTAACTGGGTAAGGCCATGCTGATCAGGGCAGTGCTCACGTGCAGGATTTTGCGGGTCACGGTTCCGCGGATTTGGGTACGCCGCTTGACGACCTCCATGAGGACAAAAAGGGCTCCGAACAGGCCTGAAAAGGCCCAGAAGGCGAGTGGGGGGAAGGTCATGGGGTCAGAGGTAGTAGTAGGCCGCGTAGCTGCGGATGAGGTGAATGTCGGGGTCGGGCATGCGGTTCACGCGGTTTTCGGTTTGCACCAGCGCATAAATGCAGCGCGGAGCTTGGCGTTCCTGGGCCAACAGGTGCAGGGCGCCGGCCACGGCGTTGCCCAGGCCTTGGGCCTGCAGTTCGGGAAGGAGTCCAATGGTTTTGAACACGACGGTTCCGTCGGGAAGGGCAAAGAGGTAGGAGAAGCCCACACGCTTCGCACCGACCTTGACCCAGTGCAGGATGGGGGTGCCGCTGTGGAGGTCGCTCAAGCTGGCCGCCCACCGGGTGAACTGGGCTGGGCTGAGCCGCTGGTAGCCGAAGTTTCCGCGAAAAATTTGGTCGATGACTTCCTGGAGTTCCACCATTTGGGCCGCGTCGGTTGGGTCCATAGGTTGCAGCGCAAAGCCTTCGGCCGTCCAGCGGTCGAGAAAGGGCTGCGACACGTCGATGACGTTCTGAAAATGAGTGCGTTCCGCGCTTCGGTAGTGGATGGTTTTGGCCGGACCTTGGGCGTCAAGCAGCGCGGCGTACTCGGGGCGGGTGCGCCATTCTCCGGGCACGTAGGGCGCCCCGGAATCTTCGGTTACGACGCGGTAGGGCAGAAAGGTCGAACCGAGCATGGGCCCCACCCAGGGCCCGGGAGCGTTGGCGCGCAGTTCGGCCCATTCCGCGGCAAATTCCGCGGGATCCACGCCGGGTTCCGTCTCGAAGTAGCCAAATGACCAGGTGGTTTCGGGTTCCTCGGTCAGCGCGTAGAGGCCCAGTACGAAGCCGCGGCCGTCGTACCACTGGGCGCGGGGCTGTTCCCTGAAAAACGTCCAGGCGTGGTGCAGCACGGTTTCGCTGGAATCGTAGTCGGCAAATTCCGAATAGTGCGCGCGGCGCATAGCCAGCAGGCGGTCGGGTGGAGTCAGGTCGGGGTGCTTCATGGGGTGCTTCATGGGGTGCGGTGGACGGTTCCGGCGGTGGCGTCTAGGGTGACGACGTCTCCCGTGGCGAGCAGCGTGGTTGCGCCGTCTACGCCGACAAGGGTGGGGATTCCGAGTTCGCGCGCGACGATGGACGCGTGGCTTAATAGGCCGCCTTGTTCGATGATAAGGCCTTTGGACTGGGCCAGGAGCAAACTCCAGCCCGGGTCGGTGTGGCGAGCGACGAGCAGGTCAAAATCGGGCCACGGTGCGGGCTGGAATTCGGGCATGACGAGGACGCGGCCGGTGAGGCGTCCGGGTACCACGCGGCGGCCGTTGAGGCTTTGCAGCAGTTGTTCGGGCGCAGCCTCCGGCGCAGCCTCGCCAGGCATCCACGCGAACGATCGAGGCAATGAAGTGCGACGGAAGGTGGCGTAGGTTGCTTTTTGCCGGGAGACCGCGTCGCGCCAGGCACTGGGGTCGCCCTCGAGCCACAAGGCGCGGTCCAGCCAAAAGATGTCGTCGCGCGAATCCAGTTGGCCTTGGTCCACGGCACATTCGCCCGCCCGAAGCAGCAGCCGACGCATCCAGCCAAAGGCGGTGGATCGAAGAAGTCGGAGTTCTTCGCGCTGGCGGATGAACTGCCGGAGCTTGCGCACCCCCCAGGGCATGGATTCAGGTTCGCTGACCGGACCCCCGGGGGATGGCTGGGTGGACGCGGCCAACAGCGTTTGAGCGAGGAGTTCAAATGAGTCGAGCGGGCTGGCTTGCTCCAGCTTGAGTTCGTTGGGGAAGCGCCCGCCGAATTCGCTCAGGTACGCGTGGAGTTCGTCTCGGGTGGCCTGGTCACAGGCCAACGCCGCCGCGAAGCCGTCGGCGTTGCACGCACTCAGCGCTTCGCGCACGCCCGGAACCGAAACGCAGCGCCGTGCAAGGGACTGCAGACGGCGAAGCTGGGCTCCGCTCGGTGTGTCCATGGTCAGAAACTGCTCCAGGCGGTCTTCGCTGAACTTACCTTCAGCCCATCCCAGCAGCGTCATCAGGGCTGTGTCGTTCTCGACCGTGAGGTACCAACGTCGGAGCCAGTCTGATTCGAGTCCGTGCCAGATACGGCGCACGTCGTGGGCGTCAAGCTGAGCCCAGTTCAGGGCGTCAAGCTCGCGAAATCCGCGCCGCACGTCGGCCGCAAATGCTAAACGTTTCGACGTGAATGTGAATAACTTGAACAGCACCCTTGGGTAGTAGGTGAGCCGCAGCGCCAGCGAAGGCTTAAGGGATTCTGGCACAAAGGGTTGGGCCTTGGTTTGCGCAGAGATCATGCGCTCAAGGTTGACTTTGTTGCGTCCGTAGCCGGGTAAAAACGCCATCATAGCGTACCAGTGGTTCATCACGTAGTACATGCGGCCCTCGACGGCGGTCACCAAGTTGTCAAACACCCCGGCGTGGCGGTTGAGGGTTGCGCGCGGAACCCCGCTGGCCTCGAGCAGGTCGCGGTAGACGGTGCGGTACAGGTTTTGGGCCACCGAAACGGTCATGGGAAGGACCACGCCGGCGTAGGATTCCGCCAAATTGGAATTGTCGAGCAGCCACGGTTCGTGGTGCCAATCCGCCGTGACGGGGCGCGCCTGAAGCAGCGTAAGGTGGCGGCCGTCCCAGGTCCACTCGGCGTCCATTGGGCGGCCGAAGTGCCGTTCGAGGTCGCGGGCGCAGCGCCTTAGGGCGCGGTGCAGGGCGGGGCTCCAGGGGCTGGGGCCGGCCGGCTCGGTGCGGAATTCCCCAGTGCGCGCGTCCATGCGCAGGCATTCGAGTGCGCTTCGGTCTTCGGGCCGAGCGTACCAAAGGGCGCCGCTTCGGTAAAAACTGCGCTCTTCGACCGGGTGGCCGTTGACGACGTGGGCGCAAAGTCCGGGCGCGAAGGCCACGGCGTAGCGGTCGGGGTGGGTAAACAGAACCCCCGAGGCGACGGCGTCAGTGACCATGGGCTGTACCACGACGCCGTGGGGCCCACCTTCTTGGGGGAGGCTATCGGCGACCTTCAGGATGGCGTTGGCCAGTTGGTCAGGTGCCACCCCGAGTTCGGTTCGAAACGCCCCGGCTGCCGCGGTTGTTTCGGTGTCTTCGGTGGCAGACGAGCTGCGCACTGCCAGCCACTTTGGTGCGCCCAAGCGGCGGAGTACTTCGGCGACGGGTGGGGATGCTCCGGCCCGAACGGCGTCGGCGTCGATGCTGACCATGGGAAGGACCCGGAATCCGCCCGATTTCAGTCGATCAAGGCCGATCGCTTTGTTGCCAAAGATTCCGAGCACGTTTAGGGAATTAAGTTGATGAGCAGGTAGGCGATCACGGCGCAGCCCTGAAGGACCATGCTTCGGCCTTTGCTCGGCATGAGCGCGTAGGCGATTGCGCCTCCCGCCACAAGGGCGAGCGCAAGCCCAGCGGCTAAATAACTTGGGTCGGAGTCGGCTTGGATCATGGTGCCTGCGGCCAACGCGGTCACCGCCAAGGTTAGTGAGGCTGCGCCCCAGGTGCCGAGCCTCGATGAGTAGCTGTCGCGGTAGGCCGTTTCTTGCTCTGAAGCCAGGCACTTGCGCGCAATTTCAATTTGGGCGCTCAGGGCCCAGATGGACCAGCCGTGCCACCAAAGGGCGGTCGGCCACGCCAAACTCTGGGTCAGCGCGGCATAGGCTACCCATTGGAGCAGAAGCATTTGGGCGAGCATCACCACGTTGTAGAGGTAGAATCGGGGCTTCAGCCAGCGCAGAGGTCCGACTTCGTAGCGTGCCGCAAGGCTATAAGCCAGGAGTGCGGCAGAAAGCAGTCCCGACAGCGGGTCGAGCACGCTGTGCAGCGTGATGAAGATCCCGCCGTTGGCGTAGCCGACGCGGGTGAGTTCGCGCTCGGTGACGAGTCCGCGCTGAAGCGGACGGTCGGGGTGGTGAAGGTCGTCGACGTCGCGGTCGCGCAGTTCGTCTATGATGCGGGTGTGCAGCAAAAAGCTGATGCCGGCCACGCCTAAGGCTGCGAACTTCCAGAGCGGTTGGCTGAGGCCTTGGTCCGCCATTATGGCCCACGTTGAGTAGAGCACCGCAGCGGTGGTCGGAAGCAAGGCGACGAGCGGAAATCGCTCGGCTTGGTACGTCCAAAGTCGGCGCAGTAGCGGTTTAGGATTTGGTGTAGGCATGGACGCTGTGGTAAAATGGTACTCGGTCGGGGGGCAGGTTGGTGACCGGCTTCCACGACTCGAGCCACAAGGCTGGGGGCTGAGTGCGGAACCGGTGATCCCAAAAAATCAAGGTAGAGCCCGTGCTGCAGGCCTGGTCCACACGCTCAAAGAACTGCTCGACTTCGAGGTGGCTGCGGCCTTCGAGGATGTCGGAGGCATGGATTCCGCGAACGGCCCGTGGGGCGTTGCGCAGCGCGTCGTCGAGGCTTTGGTGGTTCAGCGTCAGGCGGTTGTGGAGGGTTCCGGTCAATCCTTCTTCAAGGTACGGAATGCTCGACACGCCGTAGTTGCCAAAGAGCGGGTACTCCACAAATGGGTTGTCGGCCAGGGGGTGTTGGCCGAGTACTTCGCGAAATTGGCGCAGGTAGTCAATGGGGTGCTTGGTACGTTGGGCGCTCGCGGTAAGGCCGGGGTGCCGTGCAGCTTCGTCAATTCGCTTCGGTTCGAAGTAGCGGTGGGCTACCCATTGCCATCGCCACGTTTGCCATGGGCCGTCCCACAGGGCGCGCTGCGCTTCAGCTGTTTCGGATTGGCGAAGGGCCTCTCGGGTTGTGTAGGGAACGAGCAGGGGGAGGATGCGGCGCGCAAACAGGGCGAGAAATCGTTCAAGCCGGCCGTCGTGGAGCAGGCCGTGGGATCGGGTGCGGTAGCCGAAAAGCTGGTTTCGCTCTTTTTCGGGCTTCTGCAGCGCGTCCATTTTGGCGTGCACTCGAGCCAATTGCGCTTGTTCGAGGTCGTAGAGTTGGAGGTCCTTGTGGCCGCGCAGGAGAAGATCCAAGGCGTGGTCTCCGCCGGAGGCAATTAAATGGTAGTGGTCTGCGGGATGCTGCCGCCACAGGCTGTCTAGTAGCCGAGGGTCTTCCCAGGATTGGGCGTAGTGAGGGCGGTCAGCCATAGTCAAATATCTGCATCCCGAGGCTTTGGTACGCAGCATTTATCGCTGAATGTTAATTCGTCGTTAGGAATTTCTGCGGAATCGCGCCGTAATTTCGCGCTCCACTTGTCCAAGTGGTGAAATAGGTAGACACGAGGGACTTAAAATCCCTTGGCCAGTGATGGCCGTGCGGGTTCGATTCCCGCCTTGGGCACGTACTTTTGGGGCATGCGGTTAATCCGGTGCCCCTTTTTTTATGTGCTGATTTTGGCTGCGTTGCCGGCAATCGGTCAAGTGCAACTCGATCGCTTCGTGTACCGTCAGCCCGACACCGCCTGGCGTCCCGAACTGCTTGCTTACGTAAGGAACACGGAGTTTTTTCATCCCGCCGAAGAGGGGCGGACGCGCTTTGGGGCACTTGCAGGAATGCGCCGACGCTTTGACGTTGCTCCAGGCCAGAGCGCCGAGCTGGGCGGATTCGTCCATCAGGAATTTGGAGCGATGCCCCGCTTTGTTCCGTGGATTCGCCTCGAATACCGGCACAGCAAGGTGATGATTGCCTTCGGGAGCATTCGCGACCGCAGCCACGGACTTCCGCGCCAGCTAATCAATCCGGATTTGCGCTACGCAGTCCCGGTGGTTTATGGGCTGGAGGGTTCCGCGATAAAAAACCACTGGATCGCCCACTACTGGGTGGAATGGCTGCAGGCTATTGACTACGGCAGTCCGTTTAAGGAGCGCATTCACGGCGGAGTGACTGCTGGATTTGCGGCGGAGTGGCTCGAAATCAAGGGATTGCTTCAGTACCACCACGTGGGTGGGCAAATTGATGCGTCGCCGGATTCAGATGGTAACCGCTTGAATTACGGGGCGTTCGCACAGGTACATCTGGGGTCATCGTGGTGGCTGCGCGCGGCGCAGCTTTACTACGCGGATCCGTTGGCCGCATTCAGCCCGGAGTCGGCGGGGCGGGGTACCTCGGTGGAGGGCGTTTGGCGCATGTCGAAGCGGCTCGCCGCCGAGGCTAGCTACTGGGATGGTCGCAATTTTCAGGCTCCGTTGGGGCAGGGCCTTTTTCAGAGTCGGAACCCTGAAGCGCCGCTAGCTTGGCATGCGCAGGACCGCCAAATGCTCGGATTTGGATTGGCATGGGAGGGTGCTAGTTCGCTGCGCGTCCGGGGATGGTACGACCTGGACGACCGCCGATTGCAGCCCTCGGTTACGTGGGTTAAGTGCGTGGTGCTGGATCCGGTTTCGGGGACCAAGCATAGAAAAGGCCTAGCCCAGCAATAAGGTGGTTTCCGGCGACCCGCAGCCGCCAGCGCGGGTTGATACGGTAGTCGAGCGTGAGGTTGGCGCCTGCGAAAACTCCGCCGTCAGGGCCGTCGACCGAAAGCAGTGCGGGCCGCTCGAGCGTATGCACGAGGTGGTAGCCTGACAGTCCGCCAGCCTGAAGGCCGAGGCGCCAGGTTGGATTTGGCGCGTAGCTCAGCTCGCCGCCCAGCATGAACGAAAGTTGGTGCCAGGAATTCCACATGGCGGATTGAATGAGGTAGCACTGCCAGCGCGCGTCGGGTTTGGCGCCCAGGCGAATGCGAGTGGTGAACATGGGGTGGTTGTGGTTGAATCGGTAGGCCCACGTGGTATCGCGAAAAGTGAATGCGTACTGGCTTTGGCCAGGCAGGGTAGCGGGGTCGCGCCACGTTCCAGGTACCTGGATCCAGTCCCGGCGGGTCACTGCGTCGTCGGCGTGCCAGGTGCGAAGAAATCCAAGTTCAAATTGAATTCGTGGGGTTTGGGCAGAAAGTTCGAGGGCGGACGCCCAAAATGCGAGTACGAGGGCAAGAATTCTAGGTTTCATGATCGAAATCTACAGGTATTTTAAAAAGTTTTTATAAAGTGTACGGAGTACGCTTAGTATTTTTAAGGCATGAAGAACGTGTTCGTCGCCCTTTTCGCCGCGATTTGTGTGCCAGTGAGTGCACAAATTCTGAGCGTTACTCCAGCATTCCCAACTCAGAACGATACGGTAACGGTGGTGTACGACGCCACCCAAGGCAATGCGGCGCTAACGGGTGTTTCGCCGGTATATGCCCACGCGGGCTTGATTACTAGTGCGTCGACTTCGCTAACGAATTGGCAGTTTGTGCAGGGCACTTGGGGGCAGCCGACGGCCAAGGTGCTGATGACCAACTTGGGTAACAACAAGCACCAGATCAAGTACCACATTCCGACTTTTTATGGGTTTCCGGGCGGAACCCAGGTTCAGCAACTTGCGTTTGTGTTCCGAAATGCAGCGGGTACGGTGGTTGGCCGGAGTGCGGACGGCACGGATATATACTACCCCATTTATCCGGCGAATTCCGGATTGCTGGCGGCGTTTTTTGCTCCGGTCGGACCACAGATTGCGAATCCCGGCGATACCCTAAAACTCGTAGCGGCATCCAACCAAAGCGCGACGCTCAAGATTTACGATAACGGCGTGCTTAAGACGACGGTTTCAAACGCCACGGCGCTCAACTATAACTTGATCGCGACGACCCCAGGCGCCCACACCGTGGTGCTCGAAGCGGTTTCGGGAACATCGACAGCCTACGACACGATTCACTACACGGGTAACCCCATTCAGATGGTGGCTCCGGTTCCTCAGGGCTGGTTGGATGGCGCCAACTACCTCAACGACAGCACAGTGGGCTTGGTTTTGAGGGCGCCGTTCAAGGAGTTTGTCTATGTGCTGGGCGATTTTAACAACTTTCTGCCTTCTACGAGCTACTTCATGAACAAGAGCACGGACGGCGAGCGTTTTTGGTTGGCGATTCCGGTGGTGGCTGGCCAGCAGTACGCTTACCAGTACTGGATCGACGGTAGCATTAAGGTGGCTGATCCGTTTGCCGAACTGGTGTTGGATCCCAATTCCGACGGCGGAATCCCGGCGGGTACTTGGCCGGGGCTGCATCCGTATCCGACGGGAAAAACCACGGGATTTTGCGCGCTGCTTCGTCCGGGTGCGTCGGAGTACGCGTGGAAGAATGCGACGTTTACTCCGCCCGGCAAAGCTGATTTGATAATTTATGAACTGTTGGTACGCGATTTTATCGCCGCCCGAAACTACCAAGCGCTAATTGACACGTTGGGCTACCTGCAGCGCCTGGGCATCAACGCCATCGAGCTGATGCCCAATAGCGAGTTTGAGAACAACGAGAGCTGGGGATACAATCCAAGTTTTCATATGGCGCTGGACAAGTACTACGGGACGCCGAATAAATTCAAGGAATTTGTCGATTCCTGCCACAGTAAGGGGATTGCGGTGATTGCCGACATGGTGTTCAACCACGCGTTCGGGCAAAGTCCGCTGGTGAATATGTACTGGGATGCGGTGAACAGCCGACCGGCGGCGAACAGCCCGTGGTTTAATCCGGTATGTCCGCACCCGCCGTACTGCTGGGGGTACGATTTCAATCACGAAAAACAGGCGACCAAGGATTTTGTGGACCGCGTGACGACGTTTTGGTTGCAGGAGTACCGGATTGACGGAATTCGCTTTGACTACACCAAAGGGTTTTTGAACGGAAACGCCGGTTCGTCGGCGGTCCGCCAAGCGATTATCAAGCGAATCGGCGATACGATTTGGTCAGTAAATCCAAATGCGCACTTGATTTTGGAGCATTGGGCCGACAACGGTGAAGAAAAAGCGCTGGCAGATTATGGGTTTATGCTTTGGGGCAACTCAACCTACAACTTCCACCAAGCGGGACAGGGCAACGCCCAAAGTAATTTTTCGTGGGCCTACCACGGCGCAAGAGGCTGGACCAAGCCGGGCCTGGTTTCGTACCCTGAGAGCCACGACGAGGAGCGCTTGATGTACGAAGTGCTCACCTACGGCAGCACGGCCAATCCGAACCACAATCCGCGCCAGCTTGCTACGGGGCTGCGCCGGGCTGAAGCGGTGAATTTGTTTGCCTACTTGATTCCGGGGCCGCGCATGATTTGGATGTTTGGCGAGCTGGGGTACGATGTTTCGATCAACAACCCCTGTCGGGTGTGCAACAAGCCCATTCGCTGGAACTACTACCAGGTGCCCGAGCGCCGTCGGTTGTACGACGTGACGGCTGCAATTTTTAACCTGCGGCGGACGTATCCAGGAACCTTCCGCGACGGGCAATTCACCTACAGCTTTTCGGGCAATACCAAGCGCATGGTGTTCAATAGCTCGGGCATGGACGCGGTGGTGCTGGGGAATTTTGCGGTGACGAACCAGACGATTATCCCGGCGTTTCCTTCGGCGGGAACCTGGTACGATTACTTTAGCGGAGATTCCATCACCGTAACCGACGTCAATGCAAGTATTTCGCTGGCGCCGGGAGCGTACCGCGTGTACACCAGTGCCAAGTTGGCGCAGCCGCAGATTACGCTTGACGTGGCGGAGCTTCCTTCTGGCACGACGTCGCGCGTGTACCCGAATCCAGCGGCCCACGGTTTTTGGCTGGACGCGCCCGAGTTGGGAGGCCGCGTTTCGCTTGTGGACGCTCAAGGCCGCATTCTGCGCTCGTGGGAACGAGGTGCAAGTGTGCAAGAGTTTTTTGAGCTAGGTTCCCTTTCGGCCGGATGGTACGTGGTTGTATTGGAGCGCAATGGCGTGGTAGAGCGGCATCCACTTCAGATTCAGCCATGATGACGGTGCGGACCTACTTATCTGCCTTGATGGTACTCTCCTCGCTACAGGTTAGTGCACAGCTTCCCTACCAAATTCGTCCGGCGGTCGACGTGCCCGTGTACGGCGTTTCACTCGGACTTGCCGCGGTCAATTGGCATCTAGGCGACCGACTGGAGCCTTGGACAGAAGCGGAACTGCAGCTTCTCGAGCCCCGCAACGTTTCGGCGTTGGACGCGGTCGCGCTGAACCGCTGGAATCCGTCCGCCGGAACCCGTTCGGACGTGGGAATGCTCGCTGCGTTTGGTGCGGCGGGCTTGAGCGTGCTTGCCCAGACTCCTCGCGAACAGTGGGTGCGCGACGGAGCCGTGCTTGGCAGTCTTTGGTTTCAGACCAACCTGAGCACGCTGATGGTAACCGACCTGGTTAAGAACAGCGTAAAGCGCAACCGCCCCTTTGTCTACTACGACGCTGCGCCATTAGCTGATCGAATGGAGTCGGACGCGCGCAAGTCCTTTTTCTCAGGGCATTCGAGCATGACCGCCTGCAATGCCGTGTTTGCGGCCAAAGTGTGGACCGACCTGCACCCGGGGTCCAAGTGGACGCCGTGGGTGTGGTCCGCCGCCGCCGCAGTTCCCGCCTACGTCGCTTGGCAGCGCGTGGAGGCCGGCAAGCACTACCCTTCAGATGTCCTCGTTGGATTGGCGGTCGGAGCCGCTATGGGCTACCTGATTCCCCAGATTCACTTGGCGCGCTGATCCAGCGCACGTAGCCTGTTGGGCGCTCCAGGCGCACCCATAATTGGCTGATTTTTCCCGACTCAAGTCGAATGCTGTCCTTTGGTAGAACCCACTTCCAGCCCGGTGGAGGCGTTCCGCGCACGGCATAGGTTCCGGGCGGAATGTGGTCCTTCCATTGCCGCGCCTGCGGCAGTACGTGCAAGCGGTAGGAGTGGGTTCCGCAGAATTCCAAGGTGAGTTCCGGAGGATTTCCCACGAGCTCAAGATTGAGGTCAACCCATGCGGGCACCCCAATTTCCTTGACTACCTCGGTAGGTATAGGTTTAGGGGTCCATTGATGCCGCGCAGCAAGGCTTGCGGCAAAACGCTGGTTCAGCGCATTCCATTCGGCGGCCACCCGGACGCCACGGTAGCTGAGGCCCACACGATAGGGATTACCTAATTCAATGTAGGTTCCAGAGAAGGCGCCACGGTTGGGGGCATTCCACCGAATCATCGCAAGCCCCGACGACCATCCGGCGGTCCATCCGCCAGCGCGCGGCGTTTGAATCCAACCGCGCATGTTGAGTTGGGGGCTGCCATTGCGTTCGGAAAGGTGCAGCCAAATTCGGTATTCGCGAAGCGTAAGCGACCAAGTCAGCTGCTGCTGAATGCTATGTACATTTTGGCTACGCCGCCATTCTAGGCTTGACTCTGACGTGCGAAGTCGGACTAGGTGGCCGCGAACGTTAGGTCCCCAAGTGTAGCGGGCGTCCAGGGTTCCGTCGTGAAAACCGACGCTGCGGCTCGGGCCGTGCTGGATTAATTCGATCCATTGGGATCCGTTATGCCAGGTCGCCGAATGGGTTCCCCCAATGGATCGCTGGACGCTAATGCCGTTCCACGAAGCGCGACCCACCCATTGATTGGGTTGCCATGTGGCTTGTGCAGTCCACGGTTTGGATCCGAGGTGGCCGCGAACCGCCCCCATTGCTCCAATCGTGCCATGGTCGGAGCGCCAAATCCCTATTCCCTTGTGGGTAAGGCTCCAGCCCCAGCCTGCAGACTGGCTGCCGTACTTAAGGGCCCATGGGCCATGGTTAGCTGAGAACTGAGGACGGCCACCAAACCGGGTGGGAGCAGATTGAAGCCACAGGTTATTTTCGGCAGTGCTCCACGAAAAGCCAAGCGTAGGCCAAAGTCCGCCCGGCGCTGTGGTCAGTGCCCACCAAAGCGCAAAGGTCATGGCTTAAGGCTAGCCGCTACTTGCCCGCGCACGTTTTCAAGCCAAATGCCGTCAGCGCCTGGAGGCACGATCCATGTTCGACGGTCGCCGGGCCGTAGGACACCGCTGGCTATTCGGTGCGTTCCGCGTTCGAGCCCGTGGAGGGAATAGCAAGTGCCTGCCCAAAAATCGGGGCTTGCGTTGGTCACCGTAACGGAGTCTCCATTCCAGCTGAGTGACACCGCATCGCCAATTGGGCCACGGTAAAGGTCAACGGCGTAGCGTGTGGTGACGTTAATGCGCATTGTTCCGACTACCTGATGCACCGTATCTGTTTTCGGGACCGTGCTCAAGTAGATGCGCGTGCCCTGACTGCTTGAGTCGGCGTCTGGCCACACATAGGGAATTGACTTGCGCTCTTTGCCTTGAAACGCTACCTCGCTGGGGAGTTGTACGCTCCGTTGCGGACCCCATAGACTGTCCACTGATAGCACCGCAGTCACGGGTTCGGTACTTGAATTATATAGCTCAATTACGCCCGCGGCGGGCGTACCAAGCGAATGAAAATGGCTGAGCCCATTGCACACGACTACTTGACCCGCGGCAACCAAGCTAGCCAGCGAGGCAACCCCAACGAGGCTGCCCCGCAAGCGCGAAATCCGCATGCTAGTAGTTGCTCAAGGTGTACTGAAGCGAAACTACCCCCGCCGTGGAGGCATCGAGGTTTTCTGTCGTGAAGTTGACCAAGCACACGATGGGAATGCCTTGCCCCGCCGAGGTGCCACTGTAGGCTGAACCGATTCCCGAAACCAGGACGCCGGTTTGCTGGGTATTGGAGAGCACGACTTCGTGGCCCGCGCCGGTGCTCCCGGTTCCCGCTGGGTTTGCTGCCAGCGAAAGGCTCACGCCCGCTGGGAAGTCGCCGCCCACTACGTCTACACTCAGCGTGCGCTGGTCGTCGGGCGCGGCCGATTTGACCGACGTGTACTGCAGGTACATTACTTGGCTTGCAACGCCGGGAAACGCGGCGCCTGCTTGGCCCGGAGCGGTAATCTGAAAGGTCATGTCGGTGAGGTTTCCGCCTTGGGCATTCACCGCACGGATCATGGCTGCTTCATCTATTTCAAAAATGGCATCGACAAAATCAGCACTTTGGGCTGAGGCGGCCAATGTGGCCATCAGCGAACCGGTAAAAATCAACGTACGCATAAAAAAGGGAGTTTAGTAGTTAGCGCTCCCCACGGTGGGGAACGGACCAAAACTCCAACGCGACCGAGCGCGCAGTCGGTTCCAACGGCTTTCGCAGCCGAGGTTAAACGTACTTCAACGCCTCGCGCTAGCGAATCGTCTGAAAATCAGTAGGGAGCGAGCTCCGGCTTGTTCTGCACGATGCCCTCAATTCGGTCCATGACCTCTGGCGTGAGCAACACCACCGCGTCGGCGGCAGCCAGGTTTTCGCGCAGCTGCTCCACGCGGGTCGCGCCGAGCATCACAGTCGAAACATGGTGATTTTTCAGGCACCAAGCGATGCTCAGCTGGGCTGGGCTGATGCCTAGTTCGGCGGCTAAGTCAGCCAAGCGTCCGGCGACGGCTAGCTTTTCGTCAACCACGTTGCGGTCCTTCAGCCAGGCCAGTTCGTCGCGGTTCAGGCGAAAATCGTCGCGCAGTCCGTCGCGGTATTTGTTGGTCAAAATGCCCGAAGCCAGGGGCGACCAAATGGTGGTTCCGAGTCCGATTCGGTCAAAGAGCCGAAGGAATTCCGACTCCATTTTTTCGCGGTGCAGCAGGTTGTACTGCGGCTGCTCCATAGTTGGGCCGATGAGGTGGTGCTGGTCGGCGACGCGCTGGGCGTCCATGATTTCTTCGGCGCTCCACTCTGAGGTGCCCCAGTACAGAATTTTGCCCTGCATGATTAGCTGGTGCATCGTCCAGACCGTCTCTTCGATCGGCGTCTGCTTGTCGGGACGGTGGCAGAAGTACAGGTCGAGGTAGTCGACGCGCAAGCGCTCCAGGGCCTGATGGCAGGCCTCGAGGACGTGCTTGCGGTGCAGTCCGCGCTGGGTCGGAAGCTTGCCGCCTGCGCCAAAAAACACCTTGGACGACACGGTGTAGCTGTCGCGGGACCAGCCTACTTCGCTAAGAATTCGGCCCATGACGCGTTCGGACTCGCCGTGGGCGTACACCTCGGCGTTGTCAAAAAAGTTCACGCCGGCGTCGTAGGCGGCGACAAAAAGGTCCTTGGCGGTGGGGTAGGGAATTTGGTTCCCGAAGGTAATCCAGGTGCCGAACGACAGCTCGCTAAGCTGCAAGCCTGAGCGACCTAATCGACGGTATTCCATGGTTTTAAGCTTGGTTGAATAGCTCGAACTCGAAGCTTTCCATGATCGGGTTGGCGAGCAACTTTTGGCAGGCCAACGTCACTTTTTCGTGGGCTTCATCTTTGCTGGCTGCCTCGACCTCCAGCGTGATGTGCTTGCCGATGCGCACTCCGCCCACTTCAGGCAGTCCGAGTGAAGGCATGCTGTGGCTCACGGCCTTGCCTTGG
Source organism: Bacteroidota bacterium (assembly GCA_041158165.1). Classification (GTDB taxonomy): domain Bacteria; phylum Bacteroidota; class Bacteroidia; order Flavobacteriales; family Schleiferiaceae; genus TMED14. Next base: position 55,608 of record JBEBBW010000001.1, on the reverse strand, counting down.
GGGTCCAAAAGTGCCTTGTGGGGCATCACGTTGATTTCAGCGCGGAATTTCATAAAAAGCGTTTTTCGAGGGCAGAAACTAGAGGCAGCAAAGGTACGGCAACCGCCATTGCGGCCAAGCCCCAAAGCACAAAAGCGCTCAGCGAAATCACCAGCCACCCGATGCGAAATCCGCGCCGAGCCCAACCCGCCGGCATGTCTTTAAAGGAGGCCACCGAAAAGTCCGCATTCAGGCTGTACACCGACCAGGCTAAGGCGGCCAAAAAGATCGCTGGGTGGGCCGGAATAAGTTCTGCGTCAACGGCGAACATGAGGCCCAGCGCAAAGGCGGTGTTGGCCGGCGTCGGCATGCCGATAAATCCCAGATGGTCCTTCATGGTCGAGTTGAAGCGCGCCAAGCGGTAGACCGAAGCCAACGTGACGGCCCATCCAAGTACGGGCAGCGCAGGCCAACTGTAGCCGGTGTTCATCCACATGCCGAGCTGCATCCACATGAATCCCGGAACCACTCCGAACGTGATGGCGTCGGCCAAACTGTCGAGCTGCACGCCCAGTTCCCCGCTGACGCCGACTTTGCGCGCGGCCCATCCGTCAAGGCCGTCAAAGGCAAACGCCAGCACCACGGCGACGGCAGCATATTCGTAATTCTGGAACATCAAGTACCAGATCGCGGCCATGCCGCAGGCCACATTGCCCAGCGTAAGGGCGTTTGGAATCCATCGCATGAAGCAAAAGTACGTCGCTACCTTTGGGCTTATGACGATTCTCGACCGACTGCCTCATTGGGGCCTGGCCTTGCTCACGCCGGTGCTCCTCAGCCTGGCTTGGCCGGGTGCCCTTGGTTTTCACGACATGCCCTTGCTCGCCCCGCTCTTGTGGGTGGCCATGGTTCCGATGCTCGAGCTTGAAGCACGGATGCGCTCCGCCGGTGCCTCGTTGGCGGCGTATGGGCGATGGGCCCTTTTGAGCATGGCCCTGTTCAACCTCGGAACGACCTGGTGGGTCGCCGGCGCACACTGGTCGGGCGTGCTGGGCGCCGTACTCATCAACGGGATTTTGATGGGCGGAGTTTGGGTGCTGTACAGCTATACCGCGCGCCAGGTTGGGGTGCGCACGGCGCTGTGGATTTGGGTCACGGGATGGGTTTCGATCGAATTGCTTCACGACGACTGGGCCTTTAGTTTTCCCTGGCTCAACCTGGGCAACGCGTTTGCCGAGGTTCCGCACTGGGTGCGCTGGTACGCTTGGACGGGGCCGCGCGGCGGAACCCTTTGGTTGCTGCTCGCCAATGCGGTGTACTGGCAGTTGATGCGCGGAGGGGCCAAAGCCTTGCGCCTTGGTTTAGTGGCGGTGCTCGGAATCCCCTTGGTAGCGAGCTACGGACTTGGGGCCTGGTTGGACGCCCAAGTGCCGTCGGGCAACGTGCGCGCACTGGTGGTGCAGCCCAACGTGGATCCCTACACCCAAAAGTTTCAAACTCCCGACTTGGATCAAGCGCGGAAGTGGGCCTCGCTTTCTGCGGCCCAAGCAGATTCCGCTCCCGGATTGCTTGTGTTGCCGGAGACCTTTTTGCACGAAGGCCTGGACGAAAACTACGCTTCCAATTGGCCTTCGCTGATTGCCTTTGAGCCCCTTTTGCGTCAAGGCTGGGGCGTCGTCTTGGGGGCAACTACCTACCGGTTGCATGAGGCGGAACCTGAAAACCCCGCAGCTCGGCGAATCGACGACCGCCGCTACGTGAGCTGGGCCAACAGTGCGGTTTTTGCCCGCGCGGGAATGCCGCTGCAGATTTACCGCAAGTCCAAGCTCGTAGTGGGCGTCGAAACGATGCCGATGGCGTCCACCCTGCGCGCCGTGCTGGGCGACCTGACGATTTCGTTGGGCGGTACGAGCGGAACCTTGGCCACGCAGCCGGAGCGCGGCGTCTTTGAGGCGGGACCAGACCTACCGCGCGTCGGAACTCCGATTTGCTGGGAACAGGACTTTGGACCCTATGCCGCAGAATTCAGCGCCAAAGGCGCCGAGGTACTGGCCATTATTACGAACGACGGCTGGTGGGGCAACACCTCGGGCCACGTCGCCCACCTGCACTACGCCCGGTTGCGTGCCATCGAGCAGCATCGAGCAGTCCTTCGCAGCGCCAACACCGGAATTTCGGCCGTGATTGGCCCCGACGGGCAGATTCAGCAGTCGCTGGGTTGGGACCAAGAGGGCATGCTGCGCGCGAGCGTGCCCACATTTCGTGTGCCGACCTTTTTTGTGCGCCATGGCGACATTCTGGGTCAGTGGAGCGGATTTGTGTTTGGCTTTTTGGTGCTGAGCCTGATTGTGCGCCGCCTTCGGGGTGTGACGCCGGCGTAGTTCGGTTAACTTTTGGCGTGGATTTAGGGTGGTTGCGATGCAGAATTCCGCCCTGAAATCCACCCTCGCGCACGCCCGTGAGGCCTACCTTTGTGGCATGGAATACGACGTACTCGTTATCGGCGCCGGCCCCGGAGGCTACGTGAGCGCCATTCGCTGCGCTCAGCTCGGATTGAACACGGCTTTGGTTGAAAAAGACCCCACCTTGGGCGGAACCTGCCTGAACGTCGGCTGCATCCCGTCCAAAGCCTTGCTGGACTCGTCGGAGCACTACTACAACGCGACCCACGCCTTTGCCGAGCACGGCATCGACGTCGAGGCGCCCAAAATCAACTGGCCCCAGATGATGGCCCGCAAGAAGCAAGTGGTGGACACGACCTGCTCGGGTATCGACTTCTTGATGAACAAAAACAAGGTCACGGTCCTCAAAGGGCTCGGCTCGTTCGTGGACGCCCACACCGTCAAGGTTGCGGGCGTCGAGGAGCAGACGGTGAAGGCCAAGCACATCATCGTGGCCACCGGCTCCACGCCCATTGAGCTGCCGTTCGCCAAGTTCGACGGCGAGCGCATCATCAGCTCGACCGAGGCCCTGAGCCTTCCGGAAGTTCCCAAGCGCCTCATTGTCATCGGCGGCGGCGTCATCGGCCTCGAGCTCGGCAGCGTGTACAAGCGCCTGGGTGCCGAGGTGACGGTGGTGGAGTTCGCGGATTCTATTCTCGCCACGATGGACGGTGCTATCGGCAAAGAAATGCAGCGCGTGCTCCGCAAGATGGGCATGAACTTCCACCTTGGTACCAAAGTTGAGGGCGTTTCGCGCGCCGGCGATGTGGTCACCGTGACCGCCACCGACAAGAAGGGCAACACCGTAACCGTGGAAGGGGATTACTGCCTGGTGGCCGTGGGCCGCAAGGCCAATACCGCCGGCCTGAACTACGAGGCGGCCGGTTTGACGGCCGACGAGCGCGGACGCCTGAACGTCAACGACCACCTGCAGACGACCCAGCCCCACATTTATGCCATTGGCGACGTGGTGCGCGGAGCCATGCTTGCCCACAAGGCCGAAGAAGAGGGCGTGGTGGTGGCCGAGCAGATCGCGGGCCAGAAACCCCACATCGACTACAACTTGATTCCGGGAATCGTGTACACGTGGCCCGAGGCGGCGAGCGTCGGCAAGACCGAAGAGGAGCTCAAGGCCAGCGGCCGCGGCTACAAGGTGGGCAACTTCCCGATGCGTGCCCTTGGGCGCAGCCGCGCTTCAGGCGATACCGACGGTTTTGTGAAGATTTTGGCCGACGCTAGCACCGACGAGGTGCTCGGTGCCCACATCGTGGGTGCCCGCGCCGCCGACCTCATCATGGAATTGGCTGTGGCGATGGAATACCGCGCTTCGGCTGAAGACGTGGCCCGTATTTGCCACGGACACCCGACCTACACCGAAGCCATCAAAGAGGCTGCCCTCGACGCTACGGCGAAGCGAGCCATACACATGTAAGGTGATGGGCTGGAGTCAACGCGTTTGGTCCAAGCCTCCGGCGGACCTCGCGGACGAACTTCAGCGCCGCGGGGCTGAGGCGGACTACTTTGCTTTTTATGAAACGGCTCCGGCGGCTCCGGCAGAGCCGCTCAACGGCCTGCGATGGATCGCGGCGGGCGGATGCCGTTCGGTGCACCGCATCGACCGCGCCACGCCCGAAGCATGGAACGCCTTAGCCGAAGCTTGGCGCGCCCGCCCCACTTGGTGGTTTGGCGTGCTGGCCTACGACCTTAAAAATGCCTTTGAGCCTTCGCTAGCGCCCCGAGGCGCAGCGTGGAACGGCCAACCCGACGTGGCCCTCTGGGAACCTGAGTGGGTGCTGGAATGCCAGCTCGACGGAACGCTGGTCGAGCACGGCGACGCGCAATCTTGGTTAAGAGGCCCTGACCTAAAACCACTACCTCGCCACACGGATGCTCGGCCGTGGTCCGCGCACTGGACAGCAGGGGACTACACTGAAACGGCAAAGTCGCTGCAGTTTCACCTGCACCGCGGCGACATTTATGAAGTCAACCTCTGTGTGGACGCCGAGGCGAGGGGCGAACGGAACGTGGCGGACCTTTACCGCAGCCTGCAGCAGCGGGCAGAGGCCGGAATGGCGGGCATGCTCCGATTTGACGAGTTCGCCGTGGCCAGCGCGTCGCCCGAACGCTACCTGAACGTCAGGGCCGACGGAAGCCTTTACAGCCAGCCCATCAAAGGAACAGCGGCTCGCCACCACGATCCGGTGGCCGACGCGGCCGCAGGCTCCGCGCTGACCAAAGCAGAAAAGGAGCAGGCTGAGAACGTGATGATTGTGGACCTAGTGCGCCACGACTTTAGCCGGGTGGCGGCGCCCCAAACGGTGCGCGTGCCGCGCCTCCTCGAGCTGAACTCATTTAAAACGGTTCATCATTTGGTGAGCACGGTGGAAGCCAAACTGCGCCCCGGGTGCGACTGGCTGGATGCGGTGGCCGCGAGCTTTCCGATGGGGAGTATGACCGGCGCCCCCAAGTTGCGCGCCATGGAGCTAATCGACGCCCACGAACGCCGACCGCGCGGCTGGTACAGCGGGGCCATGGGCTATGTTCGGCCCGACGGGAGTGCGGACTTTAACGTGCTGATTCGAACGCTTTTTGGCCACGTCCCCTCGGGCAGTTGGCAAGTTTGGGCGGGTAGCGCCCTGACGCTCGCCGCCGATCCGCAGCAAGAATGGGAGGAATGCCTGCTCAAGGCCTCCGTCCCCCAAACGGTTTGGAATGAATTCGTGGGCTAAAGCGTCGCCGCGCTTTCGGGCCGCGCTGGGTGCGGAGCTTGGCAAGTTGTTCGGTGCTCCCGAAGCGCCCGTGGTGGCCTTGGTTTCGGGCGGACTCGATTCCATGCTGCTCGCTGAAGCGTTGTGGGTACACGAATACCCGGTGCACGTGCTCCACGTGAACTACGGCTTGCGGGGGGGCGCTTCAGATGCCGACGAAGCGCACGTGCTTGCTTGGGCCGAGTCGAAGGGCTGCCCAATTCAGGTGGTGAAGGCGCCACGTGGCTTTGGCGACGCCCCAGATCTCCAGGCTCGAGCGCGGAGCCTCCGATACGAAGCCGCCCAGCAGTGGGCCCGGGAGCTCGGTGCACAAGCGATCGCCACCGCCCACCACGCCGACGACGCCATTGAAACCTTTTTGCTTTTTGCAGCCCGCGGAACCGGAATCGACGGCCTCGTGTCGTTGGCGCCGCAAAACGGGCTGCTCCGCCGGCCGCTGCTGGAATTTCACAAAGAAGAACTGCGCGCAGAGGCCCTAGCCATGGGGCTAGTTTGGCGCGAAGACGCGTCGAACGAGGGCGACAAGTATACCCGTAACCACTTAAGGCACCACGCCCTGCCCGCGCTGGAGCAGGCGATTCCCCAGGCACGCGACGGGATTCGGACCACGATGCGCCGCCTTAGGCAGCTCCAAAAGTTTGCCGAAGTTTCGATTCAGCGCGAGTCCAGTTTCTATACTGCGATGAGCCGCCAGCTTCCCGGGGCCCGCGTGCTTTACCGCGACGCGCTGGCGCATCCTCATTCTGAGGTGATTGTGCACCAGCTCCTCAAGCCCTACGCGCCTTTTGAATTGGACGCGCTGCGTCAGTTGGCGGAGGCGCAAGTTGGGGCCTACCTCGAGCGCGACGGCTGGCAGATTTGGTCAGACCGCGAGGGCTTGCTGCTGCTTCCTGTGGCCGAATCGGAATTTGCTCCCCAGCCGGCACAGGCTAGGGTGGAGGTTCCGCTTTGGGACGGCGAAGTGTGGCACCCCCGCACCGCGCTTTTGGTGACCGAACTAGGCCAGCGCCCCGCCCATCTGGGCAACGCAACCGAACCGGTGACGACGCTGCTTCCCGAAACTGCGGTGTGGCGCACGTGGATGGAGGGCGACTATATCGTTCCGCTCGGCCTCAACGGCCGAAAGAAGGTCAGCGGCGCGTTGACCGAGGCCAAGGTCCCGAGCCCGGTGCGCCGGAACGTGGTGGTGTTGGCTTGCGGTGGCGAGCCCGGCGAAGTGCTTTGGATTCCCGGAATCCGGCTTAGCCAGGCCTTGGCCCTCTCGAACGACGCCACCCATGTGCTCCGGTGGACTGTGAATTACCTTTGACTTCTATGAATCGATTTTTCCTCGCGGCGATTGCCTTACTGCTTTCACTGAGTGCGGCGTTTGCTCAAATCCTACAGCCTGTATCGTGGACGACTTCGGTGCGCAGCCTCGACGGCGGCAAGCTCGAGCTGGTGGCTACTGCGAAAATCGACGCCGGATGGCACGTCTATTCGCAGTTTATTGGGAACGACGGTCCCATTCCTACCTCGTTCAAGTTGCCTGCGTCAAAGGACCTCACGACGGAAGGTCCGGTGCGCGAACCCAAGCCCATCAAGGAATTTGACAAGAATTTCGGGATGGAGCTGGCCTATTTTGCCAAAAAGGCCGACTTCGTCATCGCTGCGAAGCGCGTCAACCCCAAAGCCTTCACCTACACGGCCGAAGTGGAGTTTATGGTCTGCGACGACGAGCGCTGCCTGCCGCCCGACTACGTGAATTTGGTGTTCAAGGTGCCGGCTGCGCCAAAGGACGCATCGGTGGCAGAAAGCGAACCGACTACCCCCGCCAGCGACGAACCCGCAGCAGTCGAAACGGCCAGTCCTGACACCGCGCAGTCCTCGGTGGAAGCCTCGGCCGACACCCCCGCAGCGACCGAAACCCCTGAGGCAACCGAGGCAGTCAACCTTTGGGCGTTGTTCGGCGCCGGAATGCTCGGTGGGTTTTTCGCCCTGATCATGCCCTGCATCTTCCCGATGATTCCGCTGACGGTGAGCTTTTTCTTGAAGCAGAGCAAGTCCAAGTCCGACGGGGTGCGCAAGGCCTTGCTTTACGGCCTTAGCATCAACGTGATCTACGTCGTGCTTGGGTTGCTGGTTACAGTGGTATTTGGTTCCGACGCGTTGAACGCCATGGCGACCAATCCCTGGTTCAACCTCGCGTTTTTTGCCCTTTTTGTGGTGTTTGCCATTAGCTTTTTTGGGGCCTTTGAGATTACGCTCCCCTCGTCGTGGGTCAACAAGGCCGACGACCAGTCGCAGCGCGGCGGACTCCTCGGAATCTTCTTCATGGCCTTCACGTTGGCACTCGTAAGCTTCAGCTGCACGGGCCCGTTGATTGGGCAGTTGCTGGTGGCGACGGCGGTCAGCGGTGAGCTGCTCGGACCGGCTGTGGGCATGTTTGGTTTCAGCTTCGCCCTGTCGCTGCCGTTTATTCTCTTCGCAGCCTTCCCTGGTTGGCTCAAGGGCCTGCCCAAGTCGGGCGGGTGGCTCAACACCGTCAAGGTTACGCTGGGCTTCCTCGAGTTGGCTTTTGCACTCAAGTTTTTAAGTACCGCCGACATGGTGTGGCAGCAGCACTGGCTCGAGCGCGAACTGTTCCTGGCGTTGTGGGTGGCTATCGCGTTTGCCACGGCCCTCTACCTTTTTGGGGTGTTCCGCATGCCCCACGACGACGAGCCGAAGGGCGGACTTGGCGTGGGCCGAATGCTCACGGGCCTCTTGTTTTTAGTCACGGGTTTTTACTTGCTGCCCGGTATTTGGGGCGCACCCGTCAAACTGGTAGCTGGCTTTCCGCCGCCCGCGTTTTACGCCGAAAACCCCCACGGAATGGGTTCGGGTTCCGCCCCAGCAGCCGAAGCGAAGCTTAGCGCCGACGCACACTGTCCGCTGAATCTGCCCTGCTTTAACGACCTCGAAGAGGCTCGCGCCTACGCGCTCGAGGCGGGCAAGCCCTTGCTCCTTGACTTTACGGGCTGGGGCTGCGTGAACTGCCGCAAGATGGAAGAAGAAGTGTGGTCGCGCCCTGAAGTGCGCCAGCGCCTCGCCGAAGACGTCGTGCTCGTTTCACTTTATGTCGACGAGCGCACGGAACTCCCGGCCGCCGAAGTCCGCGTCAGCGAAACCACCGGCAAAACGATTAAAACGATTGGCCAAAAGTGGGGCGATCTTCAGGCACAGTACTTTAATGCCAACGCCCAGCCCTACTATGTGCTTATGGACCCGGCGGTGGAAGCCCCTGCGGCCCTCAACGGCCACACGGCCTACGATCCCGATCCGTCGATCTTTTTGAACTGGCTTGACGCGGGCCTGAAGCAATTCGCCAACCGCAAGTAATGCCCCAAGTCGCGCTGACGCTCGATCGCATTCTTGGCCTTTTTGAGGCCGCCATTGAGGACTACCACGTTCGCGATTCCTGGGATGCGCCCTGTCCGCCCGCTTTTGCCGCGGGCAGCATCGAACAAGCATGGTACGCCAAGGCCTGGATCGACACGGTGCAGTGGCACCTCGAAGACGAGGTTCGGCGTACCGACGTGGCGGCTGAACAGCTTTTGGCCATCAAGCGCCGCATTGACGCGCTCAACCAGCAGCGCACCGACGCGGTAGAGGCCCTGGATCAGGAGATGGCCGCACTGCTTCAACCGGAGCCCTCGGTCCACGGCGTTCTGCGCACGGAGTCCTTGGCCTGGGCCCTGGACCGCCTCTGCATCTTGCAGCTCAAGCGCTTCCACCTTCGGGCGGAAGTTGAGCGAACCGACGCAAGCATTGACCACCTTACGGCCTGCGGTGCGCGCCTCGAAGCCGCGAATGCCCAGCACCGCGACCTGATGGCGGCCTGCGCGGCCCTCTGGCAGGACTTGGTTTCTGGAGCGGTGCGCTACACGCCCTACCGCCAGTTCAAGCTGTACAACGATCCCGCGACCAATCCGGCGCTCTATGGCGGACAAGGCTAAGCGCCACCTCGGCGTCGTTCGCTTTTCGGCCTTTGGCGATGTGGTTTTGCTGCATTCGGTCCTGTCGGAATCCGCGGCCCAAGGCGACCGTATCACCCTGTTTACCCGGCCTCGATGGGCGGAGCGCCTTCCGGCGCATCCCCAAATCGAAGTCCACGGGCTCGACGTCGACCGCGGACCCTACCGCCGTTTTTTTGGGCTGCTTTGGTTTTGGTGGGGCTGGATGCGCTCTGCAGACCTTACCGCGTGGTACGACGGCCACAGCCATGTTCGTACCAGGAGCAGCCGGTTCATTGCTTGGGTACTGCGCATTCCGCAGGCCAGCGTGGCGAAACCACGAGCTGAGCGCCGCGCCCTCCTTCGCGGAGGTTCCGCCCCGGTGCCCAATTCCTATGAGCTGCACCGCGCCGCCCTCGCTGCGCTCGGTTGGCCAAGACTTCATGCGCTGCCGGCCACGGAACGTTCCGGAACCACGGTACTCATTGCGCCTTTTGCCAGCCGAGAAACCAAGCGGTGGCCGTTGGCAGAGGCTGCCGAACTTGCCCGGCAGCTCGCCGGCGAAGGCTACGAGCCGGTGTTTCTTGGCGGTCCGGGCGACCAGGCTCCGCAAGGTTTTCGATCGGCAATAGGAAGCAGTCCGGCCGAAGAAGTGGCGCTCTGGCGCAGTGCCCGCGCGGCGGTGGTCTGCGATTCGGCGGCGCAGCACCTTGCCTACCGGTACCAAACTCCGGCCGTGACGGTTTGGGCCGGAACCCATCCTTTAGGTGGGTTTGCCGCGCCCAGTCCGGTTCGGCACGTGCTGGATTCCGAGCGGTTGAGTTGCCAGCCCTGCAGCATTTTGGGAGCAGATTCTTGCCGGCGGGGCGATTGGGCCTGCCGCCAAAAGCTTCGTGCAGAGGTCGTACGCGAAGCCCTGCGCCAACTGGGTATTTAGTCCGCAACAATTTCGCCTCGAGCGGGTTAGTTAGGTATGCAGGAACACCGCTACCGACTCCGTTTTGGCGACCGCGTCGTGGGCTACCTCCGTCGAATTGAGGGTACAGATTTTTATTCTCCCGACGGATTTTGGTGGACGGGCAAGGCCATGGAGTACGCTCACGTGGACGAAGCGGTGGGCCTGCGCGATCGCCACCGCACCCATTTGTATGAGTGGGATATTGTTCGGTTTAAGCCGGTGTCCGACGGTGCCGAAGAGCTCGGGGTGTTTCTGTGGAACAAAAACCAAAAGCGCTGGGTGCTCCGCAGTGTGGAGTCCGAGGTAGACTACCATTTGGAGGTGAATGGTTTTCCCCTGATTCAACCGTCCGACCTTGCGCTGCACAGCCACGTGTTTCTCAATCCCCAGCTTCAGCGTGCATGGGGCTTGGAGGAGTGAGCATACCCTTATAAAACGAATTAAGCGACTGTAGTCGTTTGCTACCGACTGGCGCTGAAGGAACGGCGTTGGTTTGCGTCATGGTAGCATCACTTTCAACTTGGGTTTGGGCGGACGCCCGATGGCACGAACTGCGTGTCGATGTGGCGGCAACGCCCGGTTTTTCGTTTCATATGGTCGGAACGCGCGATCCCAACGTGCGCGAGGCGCCCAACCGCATCCACGCCGCGCTATTGGAGGTGGGCGCAAAGTGGCCCGGCAAGCGCATCACCGTCTCGTTTCACCCTTCGCGCCCTTGGCAACTGGGTTCGTCAATGGACCTTCCCATTGCCGTGGGGGTACTCATGGCCTCGGGGCAGATTCCGTACCGCGAAGGCATTAGGGCCATCGGCACACTCGACCTGAAGTCGTCGGTGAGCTGGGTAGATCCTGATCGGCCTGCGCCGCCCGTCGGGCCGGGGCTTTTTCTTTATCCGATGCTTGCTCCGTGGCGAAGGCCGAGCGAAAACTGGGCCCCAGTGGCGACGTTGGCAGATGCCTTGGCGGTAGTCCGCACCGGGGAAGCCCTCAAGGGCGAGCCGGCTGCGCAGCGCGTTCGAAGTGCGCCAGAATGGCCCAGTCTTCTGCTTACTCCCAAAGCGGTCACGGCCTTGGGATTGGTGGCCGCCGGCCGGCATCCGGCTTTCGTGCACGGGGCACCCGGTGTAGGCAAAACGGAGTTTGCGCGCGCAGTGCACGCGTTGCGGTCCAGCGCAGAACCCAACCTGCCCTTCGTGGAGCCCACGTCGAGCTTGACGCCCGTGCAGTTGGTCGGAGCCAACGGTGCCTTTTGGGCGGCGGGTTCGGGGGTGCTTTTTCTGGACGAATTGGGTGAGCTTCCGCTGCGAACGCTGGAATGCCTGCGTAAGCCCATGGAGGCCATGTGGAACCGGGATGCGCCGCCCACGCCGCTCGTCATTGGGGCCACCAATCCCTGTCCGTGTGGGTTCAAGGGGCACGAAGCACTCGATTGCAGCTGCTCGGCGGGAAGGATTGCGCGCTACCAGGAACGCTTTTCCGCTCCGTTCATGGATCGATTTCAGGTTGCGTTGGCTTTGGATATGCGCGAAGAGCGCAGCCCCGTTCCGTGGGAAGAGCTTGCGTTTAAGCTCCGCAACGCCGTGGAATTTCAGCGAAGCCGAGGACCATGGCTTGGCAATGCGGCCATGCCGATGGAGTCGCTAGTCGTCGATTCGGGTTTTTCGCGTGAGGCACTCGAGACCCTCCAAGCCTGGCACAAGAAAAGCGGATTAGGGTTACGGGCGCTTCATCATGCGATGCGCGTGGCGCGCACCGCAGCAGATTGGGGCCACCGGTCCCGAGTTACGGCCCACGATGCCTGGTTAGCAGTTTCCTACCATCCCAGCCAATTCCGCACTACTTCCACGTCCGATCCTTGGGGTCCGGAGCATTCTTGGTCCAAAGCAATGGGCCTTCGCAGCCCTGCACCTCAATGACCACCGAAGAAGCTCCGCCAAAGTAGGTCGTGAGCTGCTTGCGCCACGTGCGGAAGCGTTCCAGTTCAAACTGGCTGCAGGGCAGCGTCAGCACGGTGATGGTCGTGCCGTCGATCACGACGATGGAGGGGTCGGCGTGGGGCAGCGTTTTGGCATCGCGACCGGGCTTTACCGCGTTGTGGTCAATAAAGTCGGGCATCCATCGCTTCATCGCCCAATTCAAGTCGTCGAGGGTTTCAAACTCAAACACGCGGATGTGGGCGTTCAGCTTGGTGGATCGCCCGAGGTTGTCTTCGCTTTTTTCTTTGGCTTCGAGTTTGAAGTGGGTCTGGTACGCGGGTTCTTCTTTTTCGAGAGCCCCGAGGTTTTCGCCTTGAAGGTTGAGTGTCTTGACTGCGTAGGAGGCGGCCAGTTCGGACTGAAAGCCCTTGATGCGCTGCTGCAGGTCGCTAGATTGGGCTGCTGCGCTCAGAAATGCTGCGAGAAATGTGAGAAATAATCCGAATCGATACATACTGCAAACATACGCGCGGCACGATTTAGGTATTTTTGGCCTTGTGAAGTCGATATTCCTAGCACTGTTCGTCGCCAGTGCACCCCTACTTACTGCTCAAATTGTCAATGTTGAGGCGATGCGTGGCCCTGCGGAACAGGACACCACCCAAGACATTCACGGTAGAGTAGACGGTGGATTTTACCTCGGCGGTACACAGGCGCTGCTACTTAAACTCAACGGATCGGTCAATGCCACCCGCCGGGTTGGGGACCACGTTTGGTACGGTATTGCCAGCGCCAACTGGGCGACGCGCCTGGGCGACAGCAAGTTTGACTTCGAGCGCAACGGCATGCTGCACGTTCGCTACAACCGCATCTACAACGAGAAAATCACCGCCGAGTACTTCGCAGAGTGGCAAAGCAACCTTCCGATGCGCATTGCGCGCCGATTTAATGTGGGCGGAGGTCCGCGCTACACCGCCATTTCTGCACCGGGCGTCAAGCTGTACATCAACCCCTTGCTGATGTATGAGTACGACGTAGAGTCGTTTTCGGCCAAAACAGACCACGCGCTGCGCCTCAATACCTATGTGAGCCTCGATCGGCAGTGGGACCAGTGGCGATGGACTACGGTGGCCTACTATCAGCCCCGGTTTGGGCGATTTGAGGACATTCGAGCGATGATTAACTCACGGCTTTCGGCGCCGCTGAGGCCTGATTTGAGCCTCGTCGTGATCGGACAATTAAACTACGATGCCTACCCAGCGGGAACCGACGTACCCCAATTCACGTTATACAGCACGACGGGCCTGAGTTGGAAGTTCTAGCTGACACGGCACGTTGTTTGGTACAAGCGGCGTTATGGCAAAAACAAAATCATCTGAAGCGTTCCGGCGCCTCTTTTCCCTGTTGCAATGGGACCGAAAGGACATCCTGCGCATTCTTTCTTTTGCCGTACTGAGCGGGGCATTCAGCCTAATGCTGCCCCTTGGCGTTCAGGCGCTTGTGGGGCAATTGATGGGCGGTCGGTTATCGTCAACCTGGGTCATACTCACGGTGTTGGTCGTGGTTTCAAGCCTGTTCATGGGCTTGTTCGGACTTTTTCAAATGCGCCTGTCAGAATGGGTTCAGCAGCGGCTTTTCGTGCGCAGCGCCACCTACTTCATGTCGGTTATGCCGCGCGAAATCCCAGAAGAGGATCAAAAGTCCTGGTACGAACGGGTTCACCGTTTTTTTGACACGCTAACGATCCAAAAGGAGCTTCCTAAAATCTTAGTTACAGCCTCAGCGGCCCTGCTGCAATTGCTCTTTGGCTTTTTGCTTTTGGTCCTCTACGACTTCATGTTCGTCGCGGTCTCTTTTCTGATTTTGGGCATTGCGGGTTTGATGATTCGATTTGGCTTTTCGCGCGGACTTGGATACAGTATCGACGAGAGCTCCGAGAAGTACCGCATTGTAGACCAAATCGAGAGCTTTGCCCGCGAGCGCTCCAGCAATCCGGGCTCGAACCCACCGTACCGTGACGTGTCACGCCTTCTTGTAGGCTACCTGCGAAGCCGCCAGGACCACTTCAAGGTAGTCTACCGTATGAACTCGATCATGGTCGGTCTGCGCTTGGCTTTTACCGCCCTGCTTTTGATTGCTGGCGGATGGCTCGTGGTCGATCGAAGCGTGTCTATTGGCCAATTCGTTGCCGTAGAAATCATCTTTTTAACCATCCTGACGAGCCTCGAGAAGCTGGTTTCCAGCGCGGAATCCCTCTTCGACATGCTCACGTCGGTGGTGAAACTTGACAAGGCATTTTGGACTCGAGACCTCAAGCCCCAGTCGTTCAGTGATTTTGACATTGAGCACGCAGCCGACATCCCCGAAGAACTTCGCCAAATTTGTATGGAAACTCGGGCCACCGACCAGTGGGTGCGCCCGCGCCGTTGGATTGTCGGCGTGTCCTTTTTTGTCGTTTTGTCGTTCTTCTTGCCCTGGACCCAAACGGTGGCTACCGAAGGCAATTTGGTCTTTGACGACCCCATGGACCGCATGATGCCGTTGGCTATGGCCGAAGACGGCCGCCTCGCCGCTTGGCGGGTGCGCGAAGGCGACGCAGTAAAGCAAGGCGATACCTTGGCGCTCCTCGAAGAGACTAAGACTGAGTACATGGATCCAAACGTGCTAAGCAACACCGTGTTGGGTCGCGACGCCAAGTCGAGCGCGGTTGACGGCTACCTCCAAAAAATGCAGGCCCTAGAGGTCCAGATACAGCAGGCCCAAGCGGCCATGCCGCTCCAAATTGCCGCTGCCTGGCGAAAGGTCCGCGCCGACAGCGCTAAGTACCAGGCCGCCGCCCTTGACGCACGTTATGCATCCTTGCAGGCCCAGCGCGCCGACAGCCTGTTCCGTTGGGGTGCGCTCAGCCGATTGGAATGGGAGCAGCGCCAGACGAAAGCCCAAGAAGCCCGCTCCAAGGCAGAATTCACCGAACAAGATTGGCAGTCATCGCGCCTTAATGCGCGTAGCAAATCGGCGGAATGGCAAGAAAAGGTGGCCAAGCTTCGCAGCGAACGTGCCTCTGCCGCCGCCGACATGGCTTCGGCTCAAGACGCCTTGGCCGACGCCGAAATCAAGGTGGGCGGAGTGCAGGGTCGCCAGCGTAACCGCGCCCTACTGGCTCCGCGCGACGGATTCGTGGTGCAGCTGAGCTATGTGGCACCGGGCGCCTCGGTGAAGAAGGACCAGCCCCTGCTGTACCTGGCGCCCGAAGGGGCCCCGGTTGTGGTGATGTCCAAAGTGCGCCCATTTGACGTGCCGCTGCTTTCGGTCGGAGACTCGGCGCTCTGTGCCCTCGACGGCTGGCCTATTCTGCAAATTCCGGGCTGGCCGCGCTCGAGTGTAGGCTTGTTTTCGGCCAAAATTCGCTACATCGCCTCGCAGGCCGACGCCGACGGGATGTTTGCGGTGGTCCTCGAGCCAACCGAAAAATGGCCGACCAACGCCCGCCCTGGCACGCACGTGACCGCCACGTTGCTGCTTAACGACGTGCCCATGTGGTTCGAGCTCTGGCGCCAGTTTAACGGATTCCCGGCCAACGGACCAGGCGAGTCCAAACCCGCTTCTGCGCCATGATGCGGACCCTCGGACTTTGGATCGTACTCACTCCGGCAGCGCTTGGGCAAGTCGTTCCATGGAACGAATTTATTGGAACGGTACGGGACCGATCGGTAGACGTGCGCGTTGCCCAAGCCAAGGTGCGTGAAGCCCAAGCGAAACGCATGGCCGCATTTGCCGCATTTGAGCCCCGAATCGACCTTTCAAGTGAAGGGAAAGACTACGGGAACGACCTTCAGTACCGACTCGATCGGGCCGAAGCTCGCGTGGGTTTACCGGGAGGAATTGACCTGGTCGGAGGGGCGTCTCAAGCCACCGGCGCCTTCATCAATCCCGAGCGAAAAACCCCCACCGAGGGATTGGCCAACTTCGGAATTTCGGCTCCGCTCGGGGGTGCCCTGATTTTTAGCGACCGGCAGTACGCCTGGGGTGCGGCGAGCCGTGATCTTGAACTAGAAGAAGCCAAGCTGGACCGCGTCCAGAGAAAGGTCACGCTCGATGCCGTGAAAGCCTATACGTTTTGGCAGGCCCAAAGCGAAGTGCAGTCTGCTGTAGATGACGCCCTGGCCGTGGCCGCGGAACGCCTTCGGCTCGTGCGCGAAGCCTTTCGCCTTGGTGAGCGCAGCGAAATGGACACGCTCGAGGCCTACTTGTCGTGGGTGGACCGGCGGGCCGACGCGGCCAAGCAGCAGAACCTCAGTGCGGCGGCGGTTGCCGACGTGGAGCGCCTTCTTCGCGGAGCCGAGGACATTTCGGTGAACGTGCGTGGTGTGCGCCCGGAGGAGCGGCCTGTGATCCTGGGCTTCAATACCCAATGGAGCACTGCTGACCCCGGAGCGCTGAATGTTCCCGAGCTAGCGATGGCCAGTGCTGCGCTGCGCCGCGAACGCTTGGCCACGACCACGGCTTGGGCTCAGTGGCTGCCGGCCCCCTACGTGGATTACCGAATGATCCAGTGGGGCGGAAGCGCCTGGAACCCCGAATCCGTGCAGTGGAAGGTTGGCCTGGCGGTGCCGTTGTTTAACCAAAAAGCCCGCGCCGATTTAGCCGGCGCCCAAGCGCGCCTCCGGGCCGCGCAGGCCAACGCGACCTCTACCCAAAATGCCGTGGAGGTACTGCGCACCCAACTCGCGCAGCAGGTCCAAGCGTTGGATTCCGAACTAAAGGCCCTCACGGCATCTGAAACCGCCGCCTACGCGCTGCTTCAGCAGGAGCGCCGCCGCTTTGCCCTTGGTGAAAGCACTATGTTTATCTTGGCGACCCGCGAATCCAAGTACCTCGAGTCGGTGCAAAAACGCACGTTGGCTTCGGCCAAACTTCAGTCGGTGGAAGCCGAGCGCCGCCTGCTTACCAGCCCATCTCTGTAGGCTGCTAGCGCGTCAGCCACGACAAAGCTGGACCCGCCCACATAAATGGCTTGAAAACCGTCCGCTTTGGCTTGGTTAATGCCTTCGGCCACGCTGCGGCACGTGGTCACGGCGCAGCCCTGTGCTCGGAGCTGTTCAGCCCATTCGCTGGCATCTAGCGCGCGCGGAATCGCCGGCGCACACGCATAAATCGGGCAATCCATCGGCAGCGACCGCAGCAGCTCGCTCGTGTCTTTGTCGTTCACGACGCCGAGCACCATCGCAGCCCGCCTTCCAAAGCGTTCGCGGTTCCACTGGGCCATCGCCTTAACCCAACCGTGCCCGTTGTGGGCGGAATCTGCCACGACGTAGGGGCGGCGTTCTTCGAGCACATCCCAGCGACCGCGCAACCCAGTATTGGCCACCACCTTGCGGAATCCGCGCTTCAGGGCAGACTCCGAAATGCGGAACCCGCTTTGGCGTAAAGCAAGTACTGCCACCCGAACATTCTGTTGCTGGTAGTCGCCCAGCAAATCAGTCGGAACCACCGGCACCGTCGCATCGGCCAAGGCCAAGGTGGTCCCCGTCTCACCGGCAACTTCGCGAAACACCGGGAGCACCTCGGAATCAAATTCGCCGAGCACCACGGGAATACCCTGCTTAAAAATACCGGCCTTTTCGCGGGCGATGCTGGCGCGGTCGGGCCCGAGAAAGGCCATGTGGTCAAGGCCGATGCTGGTCACCACCGATACGCGCGGCACGACGACGTTGGTAGAGTCCAGGCGTCCGCCCATGCCGACTTCAACGACGGCCACGTCGACCTGGGCATCCCGAAAGGCGGCGAAGGCCATGCCCACCGTGGCTTCAAAAAAACTCAGTTCCAGTTCGACGATGTCGGAACGGTGCGCTTCGACAAAATCGGCGACCCAACGTTCGGGAACGAGGCGTCCGCCCACGCGAAAGCGCTCCCTCAAATCGAGCATGTGGGGCGAAGTGTGCAACCCCACAACGAGGCCGGACTCCTGGAGCACGCTTGCCATCATGTGGCAGGTCGAACCCTTGCCGTTCGTGCCGGCAACATGAATACTGGGGTAGGCATGCTGAGGATTGCCTAGTCGGTCCAGCCAAGCGACGGTTTTGCTGAGGTCAAGCCGGTACGAGGCGGGCGTGCCGCCATGGCGTTGGAACATAGGGAGCCGCTGGACCAACCAATCACAGGCAGCCTCGAAGCGATCCACGGCTTACGTGCGTTGGAAGTTGTAGCGAATCGTTCCGACCTGCAGCTCCAGCGCCGACGGGTCGCCCTGCCAGCGGGTTTTCAACGCTGCTTCTTCGGCGCGGCGAATGAGGCACTCCTCCGACGTAGTGGAGCCCTTTTGGCCTTGTCCGTCTGCGCGCTTCACGACACCGTTGCGGTCTACATACACTTTCACCACGACAATACCTTCTCCGTCGCAGTCGTAGCGTGGCTTCGGACGCTCAAGGGCGGATCGGGTACCCAATTGGTAGTTGCCGCCACCGGATCCTCCGGTGCCGTTGCCGTCGCCCGAGCCGTTGGGTGAACCTTGGTCTCCACCGCCGGTGGTGCTGCCTTGACCGCTGCCGGTGCCTCCGGCCGTTCCGCCGGGTTTGCCGAAGCCTTTGAGGCGGTTAGCAAGCTCGTTGGATGGTTTCGGGGCTTGCTCCGCAGGCTTTTCTACGCTGCGTTCCACCTTGGTATCTTTAGGTTTTTCAGAGGAAACCGAGGGCGCGTCTACCAAATCTTGGGTCACCACTTCGGATTCAGCCGAAACGGGTTCTGAGGCCGCGGGGGCGTCGGAACCGTCAGGCGCCGCCACGTCGTCGCCCGCGCCGTCAAGTGAATTCCCGAAGCTCACGGGGATGCCGTATTCCGGTGCAGGATCCTGATAAGCCAGTCCAAAAAACGCAAAAAGCACGAGCAGCACCGCGTGCACCGAAAACGTCGTTACCAACGCTTTCTGGCGGTCCTTTTTGTCGTGGGATTGCTGGCTCATGACGTACAATCAGGAACTTAACGCGGATCAGTCGCAAGAACCAACTTCAGTCGGTTGCGGTAGGCAATGTCCATAATGCGCACCGTTTCACCGGTGGGCACCGACTCATCTGTGCGAAGGATCACCACTACCTCGGGGTTTTGGCTAGCCAAGGTGAGCAACTGAGTCTCTACTTGGTCCATGGCAACGATCGTCTCGTTGACACTAACCTGGAGTTCTTTGTTGATCGTGACTGTGATTGATGCTTTGTTGACGCTTTGGGCCTTGCTTTTGGGCAAAATGACGTCGAGCGCACTGCTGGTGACCAGGGTCGAAGTGAGCATGAAAAAGATCAGAAGCAGGAACACGAGGTCCGTCATGGACGACATGCTGAACTCGGCGCTGACCTTGCTGCGGCTGCGTAAGTTCATGGCTACAGGGGTTCGTGAAGGAGGTCCAGGAATTCGGTCGCGTTGACTTCCATTTTGTAAATCACCGACTCCACGCGCATCACAAGGTAGTTGTAGGCGAAGTAGGCGATGATACCAACAATGAGGCCTGCCACGGTGGTGGTGAGTGCTACATAGATACCTTCGGCCAGCATGTCAACTTGAACTCCGGCACCGGCGTTCGCCATTTCGCGGAACGAAAGGATCATTCCGATTACCGTTCCGAGGAAGCCAATCATGGGCGCTCCTCCCGCAATGGTCGCGAGGTAGGGCATGTTGCGCTCCAGCTGCTGGATTTCCAGTTTACCCTGGTTTTCAATGGAAGCGGAGATGTCTTGTAGCGGTTTGCCGATGCGCTTGATTCCCTTGGCAATCATTCGGGCCACTGGGGTATCACTTCGCTCGCAGGTGTTCAGCGCAGACTGCATGTTACCGGCCGAAATGAAGTCTTTGATGTCGCGCATGAACTTGTCGTCGAGTTTGCTTGCGCGCTTCACGGCGAGGTAGCGGTCGACAAATAAGTAGACCATGAGCACCGAAAGGGCGAGCATGGTTCCCATTATGATTTGACCACCGATTCCGCCAGAAAACATCAGGTCGATCACGGTCAAGGTTTTTTCAGTGGCTACGGGTTCCGCAGCGACGGCGCTCGTAGCGGCGTCCGCGGGCATTTCGATTTGAAGAAAAGGCACGTTCATAGGGTACTAAATTCCGAAGACTTCGGAACAAATACAGTGCCGAAGCCGACAAGTTATCAACCGAAGATAATCCAACGCTGCACGGCGTAGACGGCAATGCCCGCCAAGTAGCCGATTAACGCAAGCGCAGAGATTTTCTTCAAGTACCAACCAAACGGAATCTTTTCGAGGCCCATCACCGCAACGCCTGCTGCGGAACCAATAATCAACAGCGAGCCACCCGTTCCCGCAGTGAAGGCCAGAAACTTCCAAAAGAAATCGTCTTGAGCGAAGTAGGTGCCGGGCACCATGTCGTACATGCCCATCGCGGCGGCGACCAGCGGAACGTTGTCAACAATTGCACTGAGGACACCAATGATGCCGCCAACGAGGTACACGCCGGTTTGGGTAGTGGTGTCAAAAGCGGAGTCGAGCCCGGTCGCAAGGTCTTTGAGCTGTCCAGCGGTTTGGAGGCTGGCTACGGCAAGGAGGATTCCGAGGAAGAACAGCACAGACGGGGTGTCGATGCGGCGAATGACACCGAGGATGCCGAGTTCGCTTCGCACAGATTCAATCTTGCGGCGGTGCATAAGGTCGGTTACCACCCAGAGTACGCCCAAGCTAAGCATCATTCCCATGAAGGGCGGAAGGTGTGTAACGGTCTTGAACACGGGAACGAAGAGAAGTCCGCCTACACCCACGATCAAGGCACGGGTTTTTTCTGCGGTGCTCACCACGGCGTGGTGTCCGTGGTGCTCTATGGTTTCAGGTCGTTCAAACGTTCCCTTCATGGTGAAGCTCAGGTAGATGAGCGGGGCGAGCAGTACAGCGACTGCGGGCAAAAAAATGTAGCTAATGAGGTTGCCGGTCGACACGTACCCGCCGATCCATAGCATGGTCGTAGTTACGTCGCCAATGGGTGACCACGCTCCGCCCGCATTGGCCGCGATGATGATGATTCCGCCAAAAGTCCACCGAAGGTGCTGGTCTTTGACGAGCTTGCGAATCAGCGACACCATGACGATGGATGTGGTAAGGTTGTCTAGCACGGCAGACAAGAAGAAGGTAAGCCAGCCCAAAATCCAAAGAAGCACGACCGTTTTGTCGGTTTTAATTCGGTCAGTAATGATCGAGAATCCTTGGTGGGCATCGACAACCTCGACAATGGTCATGGCTCCGAGCAAAAAGAACAGAATCGAAGCAATTTCGCTAACGTGCTCGAGCAGATGGTGTTCGGCGTCGTGAAGGTTTGCTCCGCTCAGTACGTAGACCGCCCAAAGCACCACGCCCGTGATGAGGGCCGAGGCGGCCTTGTCAATTTTGATGCTGTGCTCGAACGCGATGGCTGCATAGCCGAGCACAAATAGGGCAATCATTAAGGTGTACATGGGTAGGAGTATATTCGGGTGCCAATTTAGGGGCGAACGGTTAAGAAAAAGGGTGACTTAGGTTAGGTTTTGCCCCGAAGTACCGAAAATCGTGCCGTCGCAACCGTCGCTTTGACCGCCAGCGTAGCTCGCGAGCACGTTGGGCTCGTTGCGTAGTCGGAGCAGGCCGAGGTACGCGAAGGCCAGGGCTTCTTTGGCCTCTAAGGTTTGGTTGTCGGCCACGGTCCAGGTCCATTCTGGGGCGTACTCGGTGATTCGCCGAATCAGGTCGGAATTCAGGGCGCCTCCGCCGCTGAGCAGTGCGCTACCGTGGGGTGCCTTTGCGGCGCGCAGTCCGTGGGCGATGCTCCAGGCGATGTGGTCTGCAGCCGTGGCCAAGGCGTCTTCGGTTTTTTGGGGACGCGATGCGTTGAAGGCCGGCCAGAATTCACGGTCCATCCATTCTCGTCCCAGGCTTTTGGGGAAGGGGGTAGCGTAGTAGGCTAGTTGGCTAGTTGGCTGGTTGGTTGGTTCGTTAGATGGCGCGGCATGGTCCGAGTTGGCGTAGTTCACCTGGCCCGAGGCGGCATATCGGCCTTCTGGGTCATAGTCCAGGCCGAGTTCTTGGGCCAGAGGGTTGAGTAGGCCGTTGCAGGGGCCTAGGTCGCCGGCGCGGCGCAGCCCGCCGGCGTCGGTCCATGAGGCGTTTGAAAAGCCACCCAAGTTGACGCACACAGCGTAGTCGCCGAAAAGGTCTCGATCGGCGAGGGGGACAAGCGGCGCGCCTTGGCCGCCGCGGGCGACAGATGCGCTGCGAAAATCACCAACGACCGGAATCGGACTAGTGGCAAATACCGAGGGTTCATGCCCAATTTGCACCGTGATACCTTGGGCAGGGTCGTGTTCTACGGTGTGGCCGTGGTGGGCGACAGCTTGGGCTCCAAAATGGTGCCGACGGTCAAAATCAGACCATTGCGCTTGGCACCAGGCGGCAAAATCAAGGCTGGTTTGGTGGCGCACATGGCCTCGGTCTCGGTAGGCCTGGGTGAGGCGTTCAGGCCACGGGGTTCCGCGGTACGAGACTGTTTCAAAGGCCAGAATGCGGTACTGCCACCGGCCGTTGGTGCGCACAAATTCAGCGGCACACAGGTCGAGTCCGTCCAGTGAAGTACCCGACATGACCCCCAGTATTCGAAAGGGTCCATTTTGATTCCAATTTGCGTTGTGCACCGAACAAAGGTGGGGCTTGCCGATGTTATTTTTGCAACAATAACCTTTGATACCATGCATTTTCAGCTTACCGAGGAACACCTCATGATTCAGCAGGCCGCGCGCGATTTTGCGCAGGCGGAACTGCTTCCCGGCGTCATCGAACGCGACGACCACCAAAAGTTTCCGGCAGATGCGGTGCGCAAAATGGGCGAGCTCGGATTTATGGGTATGATGGTCGCCCCAGAATACCAGGGCAGCGGAATGGATACTGTTTCGTACGTGCTGGCTATGGAAGAGATTTCAAAAATCGACGCTTCGGCATCGGTCGCCATGAGTGTCAACAACTCGCTGGTTTGCTGGGGATTAGAAAAGTTTGGCACGCCAGAACAAAAGGAGAAGTACCTCAAACCTTTGGCTTCAGGCGAAATTATCGGTGCATTTTGCCTGAGTGAGCCTGAGGCGGGTTCCGACGCGACGTCCCAGAAAACGACGGCCGTAGACATGGGCGACCATTACGTGCTAAACGGAACCAAAAACTGGATTACCAACGGAAATTCCGCCAGCGTATACCTCGTGATTGCGCAGACGGACGTGGCTAAGGGCCACCGCGGAATCAATGCGTTAATCGTAGAAAAAGGCATGCCCGGTTTCATCGTCGGCAAGAAAGAAGACAAGATGGGCATTCGCGGCAGCGACACCCACTCGTTGATGTTTACCGACGTGAAGGTTCCGAAGGAAAACCGCATTGGTGAAGATGGATTTGGATTCAAATTCGCCATGAAAACCCTGAGCGGCGGACGCATCGGCATTGCCGCTCAAGCCCTGGGTATCGCGAGCGGAGCCCTCGAGCTGGCGGCGAAGTACGCGACCGAGCGCAAGTCGTTTGGCAAGCCCATCGGCGAGCACCAAGGCGTGGCCTTCAAGCTGGCCGACATGGCGACCAAGGTCGAGGCAGCGCGCCTTTTGGTGCTTAAGTCTGCGTGGCTCAAGGACCAAGGCATGCCGTTCGATAAGGAATCAGCAATGGCCAAACTGTACGCTTCTGAAGTGGCGATGGAAGTCACCACCGAGGCGGTTCAAATTCACGGCGGATACGGCTTCGTGAAGGAGTACCACGTGGAGCGCCTGATGCGCGACGCCAAGATTACCCAGATTTACGAGGGGACGAGCGAGATTCAGCGCATCGTCATTTCGCGTGCGGTGCTCAACGAGGCGGCGGGAATCTAAGGGCTCGCTGTGCGCCCCGGCGCCATTGAAAAAAGAAAACCCCGGGCTAGCGCTCGGGGTTTTTTGTGGGGATTGTACGTGCCGCGAATTACTTCTTGGCCTTGGCGTCGGCTTCTTTAGGCTCCGGCTTCGGGAGCTTGTTGAGGTATTCGGCAAGCTTCGACGTGTAGTCCAAGGCATCGCTGCCGTACAGCACGTTGGTTTCGTAGATCAGCACGAGGTCGATTTGCTCTTCGCCTTTCATGGCTTCGATGGCCTTGTCTACTTGCTCCTTCACGGTTTCGTTGATAGCCAGTTCCATTTGCTGCAGTTCGCCGCCCTTTTGCTGCTCAAGCATTTGGTAGCTGTTCTGCACGCGCTGAAAGTCCATTTGGGCGCGCTCGAGTTCGACCTTGCTCAGGCTTGGCGCTGCACGCTGAAGCACGTCGTATTCGGCTTGCAGGTTCTGCTGCTGGCGGACTAATTCTGCCTCGGCCTTTTTGGCGGCGTCTTCGTACTTCGCCGACATTTCTTTATGGTACTCATAAAGGTTGACAAGGCTGTCGAGGCGCACGTACACGATGCGCGCACCGCCTTCGCTTACGGGGGCGGAACCTTTGGATTGGCAAGACATCGCGCCGAGGGCCAGCAGGGCCGCGGCAGAAAGGGCAAGTAGTTTGTTCATGGCCGTGAAGATAGAATTAAAAATGCTCGGCAGCGACGCGCTCAATCAGGGAATCGTCAGCCAGGGCAGGAAGGGTCACGCGAAGCCCTTGGCTGCGCTCCAGCTCGCGGCGAATCGCGGTGAGCGCCTCGGCGTTGCGGGCCCATGCGCGCCGGGCAATGCCGTTGTTGACGTCATAAAAAAGCATGCGCTCGAGCTTGGTGTCGGCCTCTGCGCTGCCGTCGAGAAACATTCCAAATCCGCCGTTGATGACTTCGCCCCAGCCTACGCCGCCGCCGTTGTGCAGCGAAACCCAGGTTGCGCCGCGAAAGCTGTCGCCGATGGCATTGTGGACGGCCATGTCGGCGGTGAAGCGCGATCCGTCGTAGATGTTCGAGGTTTCGCGGTAGGGCGAGTCGGTTCCGCTCACGTCGTGGTGGTCGCGTCCGAGGACCACCGGTCCCAGTTCGCCCCGGCCAATGGCCTGGTTGAAGGCCCGCGCGATGGCGATGCGGCCAACGCTGTCGGCATAGAGAATGCGCGCTTGGGAACCCACCACGAGGCGGTTTGCCTCGGCCTGCTCGATCCAGCGCAGGTTGTCTTCCATCTGCAATCGAATGTCGTCGGGCGCTTCGGCGGCCAGGGAGCGGAGCACGTCGGCGGCAATGCGGTCGGTGGTGCGCAGGTCGTCGGCGGAACCGCTGGCGCAGACCCAGCGAAACGGGCCAAATCCGTAGTCAAAGCACATCGGTCCGAGGATGTCCTGAACGTAGCTCGGGTAGCTGAAGTCCAACCCGTTTTCGGCCAGTACGTCGGCGCCGGCGCGGCTGGATTCCAGCAAAAACGCGTTTCCGTAGTCAAAAAAGTACATGCCGCGGGCGTGCAGGGTATTCACGGCCGCAACGTGGCGGCGCAGTGTGGCTTGCACTTCGGCCTTAAATCGCTCCGGATCCTCGGCCATGAGGCGGTTGGACGCTTCGTAGCTGTAGCCCTGGGGGTAGTAGCCGCCCGCCCAGGGGTTGTGCAGCGAGGTTTGGTCCGAGCCCAGGTCGACGTGCACGTTGCGGGCGACGAGTCGCTCCCAGAGGTCCACGGTGTTGCCTACAAAGGCGATCGACGTGTTGCCCTGAACGGCTTGGGCCGCCAGCGCGAGGTCGATGGCCTCGTCGGCCGAGTAGGTCAGGCGGTCCACCCAACCCTGAGCGTGGCGCTTTTCTGCGGCGGCCGGGTTGATTTCGCTGGTGATGCTAACGAGCCCCGCGATCGAGGCGGCTTTGGGCTGCGCACCGCTCATTCCGCCCAGTCCGGCGGTGACAAATAGCTTGCCCTCGAGCGCACCTTTGGTGAACTTGCGCGCCGCGTTCATGACGGTGATCGTGGTTCCGTGCACGATGCCCTGGGGGCCGATGTACATGTAGCTGCCGGCGGTCATCTGGCCGTACTGGCTGACGCCGAGGGCGTTAAACTTCTCCCAGTCGTCGGGCTTCGAGTAGTTCGGGATGACCATGCCGTTGGTGACTACCACGCGCGGAGCTTGCGGCGAAGACGGAAAAAGACCTTGGGGGTGCCCCGAATGCATGTGCAGCGTTTGGTCTTCGGTCATCGTCGCGAGGTACTGCATCGTGAGCAGGTACTGCGCCCAGTTTTGGAAGACGGCGCCGTTGCCGCCGTAGGTGATGAGTTCGTGGGGGTGCTGGGCCACCGCCGGGTCCAGGTTGTTTTGGATCATCAGCATGATGGCGGCGGCCTGCGGCGTGCGGGCGGGGTAGTCGCTAATGGGCCGGGCGTGCATCGCGTAGGTCGGGCGAAAGCGGTACATGTAAATTCGCCCGTAGCGGCGGAGCTCCTCGGCGAATTCAGGGGCTAAAACCTCGTGGTGGCGCGGGTCAAAGTAGCGCAGTGCGTTGCGCAGCGCCAGCTTTTTTTCGTCGGAACTAAGGATGTCCTTGCGCACCGGTGCGTGCGAAACGTGGGGGTCGTAACCGGGGTGGGCGGGGAGTTCCGCCGGGATTCCGGCCAGAATAGATTCAGCGAAGGAGTGCATGGCACAAAGGTCGGTCAAAACGATCTTTGGCAAATGCGATTGTGGCCTGTGCTCCTTGTTTTTGCGACGGCGTGTTCGGCGCTAAAAGTGACCCCCGAGGTGAGTCCGCGCGAGGCCTACGTAGCCAAGTACGCTTCGTTGGCGCGGGCTGAAATGAAGCGCAGCGGGGTTCCGGCGAGCATCACCTTGGCCCAGGGCATGCTCGAGTCGGCGAACGCTACGAGCTTCTTAGCCAAAAAGGCGCGCAACCACTTCGGAATCAAGTGCCACCAAGGCTGGGAAGGGCAAAAAGTTTACCGCGACGACGACCGCGAGCAGGAGTGCTTTCGGCGCTACCGGAGCGTGCGCGATTCCTACCGGGACCACAGCGATTTTTTGTGCACCCGAACGCGGTATTCCGCGCTGTTTGCGCTAGCGCCCGACGACTACCGGGCATGGGCCGAGGGCCTGCAAAAGGCAGGCTACGCCACGAATCCGCGCTATGCCCAGCAGCTTATTGCGCTGATTGAGGCTGAGGAGCTTCAGCGCTTTGATCGGGGCGCGAAGCGGTACGCACAGGCCAGGGCTTCCAAGTAAGGGTCCAGCGAGCCTGCTCCCCGTCGTCCTCGCGCAGCGTCCAAAGGTCGCCGCCTTGGCCTCGAAGGAGTTCGGCCTGAACAAACTCGCCCTCGACGGCCACAGATTCAAGTCGAAACGCCACATTTCGGGCGAAGCGCAGGGTGTCGTCGGTGCTCACCCAGCAGGTTCCGTAGGACTTGGTGTACTGGTACTGTGGGTAGGCGCTCGTCCAGCGGTCGGCCACGGAGTCAAGCGGCGTCCAGTGGGCCAGGTAGTGGCTGCTGTCGGCCCATTGCTGCCACGTAGCCATGACGAAGGGTGCGCGGCGAATGTAGGTTTTCCAGACGCCTTGGCCCGAACCGAGCGTTTCGAGCTCGCGCTCGTCGTCGGTGAACCGAATGGAGTTGCCGGCGACCGACACACAGGTGCTGTCGACAGGCGGAAGCTGCACGCCGCCGCTGGTGCGCAGGGGCGTTGCGGTGCTGTCGGGGTAGCTGATTTCGTTGCTGCGCAGGCTGCGGTTGCCGTTCCACACAAACGTCAGGGCCTCAGGAGCGCCCATGTTGGCAGCTGACTCCTTGCCCAAGGCGATGCCGCCCTCGGGGAGCTGCGCCAAAAGGAACTCACTGGCGCTGTCGAGGCGGGTCGGGTTTTGGTTGCGGCGAAGCACTTCTTCAAGGAGCAGATCGCTTGTGGTTACCCACAAAAAATCGTCGGAACCGGCCGCAGCCCAGCCGTTGCCTTCGTACAAACTCGTTCCGTTGTAGGTGCGCACCTCGTAGGGCTGGCGAAGCTGATTCGGGGACCAGGTTCCGCGAGGGGCGGTCAGCATCCACGAGGTTCCGAACTCGCCGGTGCGGTGCATGCTGAGCAGTGCGCGCCCCTCGGGCCAGGAGTTCAGCGCAGAATGAATCACGCTCAGGTCGCGGAAGGCCTCGCCCAAGCTGTCGAGTAGGCCGGCCTGGCGCGAAGCCACGGCCATCGACGGCACGTCGGCTACCCAAATTGCGTTGCCGGCCATGCCCGGGCCCATGGGGTGGTTGCTCGTCGGTTCGGTGGCGCAGGCCGCGGCGAGTACGGCCGCGGCGACGGCCGCGACTTGGGTGCGCGCTAGGGAACGAATCGGGTTCCAGTTCATAATTCGAGGCGAAGTTGGCTTGGTTTCCATGCAAAACTACGGCGGTGCCACCCACAGGGGCCGTGGACCTCGAGCGCCGCGCGATGGCCTTGGCTTGGGTAGCCCATATTCCGGTCCCATCCGTAGTGCGGAAACTCGGTGTGCAGCGCGTGCATCAGCCGATCCCGTTCGGTTTTGGCGAAAATGGACGCGGCAGAAATGGCCGCAAACCGGGCATCGCCCTTCACCTCGCAGCGGTGCTCGACGCCCGCGTAGGGTTTAAACCGGTTGCCGTCGACCAGCAGCAGGGACGGAGCGGGGCGCAGCTGGGCAATCGCTCGGTGCATGGCCAGGTAGGTCGCCTGCAGAATATTTACCTCGTCAATTTCTTCTGGGCTGGCGCTTCCCACGGCCCAGTGCCCCTCGGGCAGCAACGCTTCGAGCTCGCCGCGCAGCCGCTCCCGTTGTGGGGTACTCAGTTTTTTGGAATCGGTCAATCCCTCGAGGCGGTAGTCGGGCGACCACAGTACCGCCGCGGCCACGACGGGCCCCGCAAGGCAGCCACGGCCCGCTTCGTCGACGCCAGCAGTCTGTTCGGTCACGGATTTAGCGTTTGGAGTGCTTGGCGCACCCGTTCTGCGCTTCGGTCCCACGAAAAATGCGCGGCGCGCTCCAGTCCCCGAGCAATCCAAGGGGCGGAATCTTCGGTGACGGCGCGGTGAAGCAAATCTGCCCATTCCTCGACGGAATCGGGGTCTGCGTAGCGGGCGGCGTCCCCGGCAACCTCGGGCATGCAGCTCGTGCTGCTGCTGAGTACCGGGCATCCCGACGCCATGGCCTCGACGAGCGGAATGCCAAAGCCTTCAAAGCGCGACGGAAAAGCAAATGCAACCGCCCCAGCGTACAGCGCGTTCAGGTCGCTTCCTTCGGCGCGTCCGGCCCACACTACGCGGGAACTGGCCTCGCGCGCCAAACCTTCAAGTTCGGCGTCGCGGTGAAGCGGGTTGCCTACCAGCACCAGCCGCTCGCTGCGCTCAGGGTAGCGTGATTCAAACTGGGCAAACGCTTGAAGTAGGGTAGCGACGTTTTTGCGCGGCGTAAAGGCGCCGACAAACAAAAAATACGGCGCACCGCCAGCCCAGCGCTCGCGGGCAACCTGGGCTGATTCGGGCATAGGAACAAACGGCTGCTGGGGGGCGTTGGGTGCGACGACAATGTGCGCTGCATCGATTTCGTAGGTCGCGGCGAGGTCTGCCTTCGACGTTTCAGACACCGTCAGCAGCACGTTGGCTTCACGGGCACTTCGCGCAATCACGCTGCGGTAGTACTGCCCAACGCGCGGTGGAATGCCCTCGGGCTGGTGCACAAAATTGAGGTCGTGTACCGTCGTCGCCAACGGGAGGTTGCTGAGGCCGACCCGCTTCAGCGCCGCCCGAGAGGGCAGGAGGCCGTCGGGCGACCAGTAGGCGTCGGCCTTGACGCATCGCAGCGCCCAGGGCACCGCGCGCTCGTTCCACAGCTTCCAAAGCCAAGGGTGGCGGGCGGGCAGTCCAACCACGTGCTTCACTGCCCCGGGGTAATCAAAACCCTCCACGCATCGGTCAAAAAACAGGTGGACCTCCCAGCCTGGAGTGCTGCAGAGCCTTTCCAGCAGGCGATGGCTATACCAGCCGGTACCTTCAAGGGATCCGGGCAGCAGCCACCGGGCGTTCACCGCCAAGCGAAAAGGTCGAGGGGCATTCGCCATGCCGCCAAAAGTATGACCTTTGCGCCATGCCGTATTCATGGTCGTCTCTTCCCGAAGCTTGGCAGCTCGTACTTCGCCGCTCGAGCCTTGTGCTGGCCTTAAAGGTGGCGGGCGCTTTGGCAGGGTACTTTTTTGCATTTAGTGCACTGCAACGGCTCGGAACCCGCGGCTACGGCTACTTTGAACTCGCATTTACCGTGCTGAGCATCGCGTCGGTCGTGGCCAAATGGGGCCTTGACGGTCTGATGATTCGCGAGGTTCCGTCGCGCCAACCGCTCGAGGCACAGCACTTTATTCGCCAGTCCATGACGGCGTCTTTGCTGGGATCGATTGCTTTGGCGGTCGCGCTTTGGGCTTTGGCCCCGTGGATTGCCCAGCACTACGGGGGATTTACCGAGCTCTGGCACGCTTCTGCCCTGGTGCTTCCGGCGTGGACGCTGGTGCAGGTTTGGTCTGAAGCCCAACGCGCCCAGCACCGGTACGTCGCGTTTGGCGTGCTGCAGAATAGCGTGCTGCTTGGGGCAGCGGCCGTCTTCATGCTCGTCGTCCCGTGGTTCGACCGCGTTGAGCGGGTTTTGCTGGCGCTCCTGGGTGCCTCGGTGCTCGCGGTCGGGCGGGGTTGGGCTCGTGTTCGGTGGGTGGAGCTGCGCAGCCTCTGGAGTCTTCGCGCCCCAGCCACCGCCATGTTCCTCACCGGAACGCTTTTTATGGTCATGACGTGGACCGACACGCTCATGATTGGGTACTTCCTCGAGCCCGAAGAGGTTGGCGGCTATCGCGTGGCATTTAAAATCGGAACCCTAATCACGTTTGCGCAGTTCGCGGTCAATGCCTCACTCGGTCCGCGAATCTCCGAACTCTGGACCCAAGGCCGGCGCGCGGAACTTCAGGCAGAAGTACGACGGGTAGCCCTGCTCAACGCCGCGGTAAGTCTGCCTGCATTTGGCGGAATCATGCTGCTCGCACCGTGGCTACTTACCTTTTTTAGTCCCGATCTAGTGGGCTACGCATGGCTGCTCCGCGTCCTCGCTTTGGGGCAGGTGGTGAATGCGCTGTGTGGCCCCGTGATGTACCTGCTGAACTTGACCGGCCACGAGCAGTCCGCTCGGCGCACCATGACGGTAGCGGTGCTCGTGAATGCGGGTGCCAATCTGGCGCTGATCCCGTGGCTCGGCGTCGAGGGCGCAGCCTGGGCCACCTCGGGGACCATGATTTTGTGGAACGTGTGGGCCCTCGTCGCCGTCTACCGCAAGACCGGAATACGAACCTTATTCTTCTGGCGTTGAACCCCATGCTCGACGCCGTATTGATTGGGGTGCCCAAGTCAGGGAGCACTACGCTGGCAGACTGGCTGCAGCGCCACCCCGGCGTGTCCATGGCCCGGATCAAGGAGCCCAATTTTTATGCGGTTGAGCTGGATCCAAGTGCGTTTAGCGAGGCCTTTCTTCGCGTGTCGCCCGATGCAGACCCGTCGTACTGGGCACAGTCCGATCCGTTGCCGGTTCGCCACCAGGCCTACGTGCGCCAACCTGAACACTACAACCGTTTGTGGGCGCATGCCCGACCCGGTCAGCTTCGCGTCGAGGCCTCGACCAGCTACTTCTGGAGTGCGTCGGCCGCCCGCGATTTGCCTGCGGCCCATCCCAAGGCCAAAGCGCTGGTTGTCTTGCGCAATCCGGTTGACCGTGCTTTTTCGCAGTACCGCATGGCGCTGAAGTACGGACTCGTTTCGCGCAGTTTTCTCGAGGAATTGGCCGCGGACGCCGAAGGCCCCGCGGCATGGGGGCAGCGCGAGAACTTTATCGCCTTAAGCCGCTACGCAGAATCCTACCGCCGGTGGTCCGCTTCGGGACTTGACCTCAAGGTGGTGCTTTACGAGCAAGCGTTTGACGCACCCGAGGCCTTTTGGGCAGATGTTCAACGCTTTTTCGGCTTGGAGCTGGTTCCGCTGCCCCACGCGGAACGCGTTCATGCCGCCCACGACGTGCGCTGGCCGCACTTAGCCCGCTTTGCCCAGCACCACCCTGTGGGTCGCTGGCTCAAAGACCGAATGCCCAGCGGACTCAAGGAGCGCGCCAAGGCCGCCACCGCCACCGACCAGCCCATGAAGCTCAAGGCCGACGAGCGAGCCAAGGCTTGGGGCTACTTTTCAGACGACGTAGCGGAGCTCGAAGGGCTGCTCGGCAAAAACCTATCTTTGTGGACCTGAATTAACCGCATCTATGGATCCCAGCTCGCAGAACCTGCTGCTTTTCTTGTTTCGCAACCGCAAGGCGTTGCTTCTAGCACCGCTGATTGCAGCCGTGGCCGCCGCCATTTTCTCGGGACCGTGGTTTATCACTCCGCTGTACGAATCGTCGGTCGTAGTGTTTCCGTCGACCACGAACTCCGCGTCGAAAGCCCTCTTGCCCCAAAATACCTACCAAGATCAGGACTTCCTGGAGTTTGGCGCCGAGGAGCAAGCGGAACAGCTGCTCCAGGTGCTTTCGTCGGACGCCATTTTTGATACCGTCACGGCTCGGTTCAACCTGATCGAGCACTACGGCCTCGACCCCGCGAGCAAGACGCTGCGCACCGACCTTCACGAAGAATTCAGCGATAAAATTTCGTTTGAGCGCACCCAGTTTATGAGCGTGCGCATCAGCGTGCTCGACGAAGATCCCAAAATGGCGGCCGACATGGCCAATGCCATCGTGGACCTTCTCGACCGCACCAAGAGCCGCATTCAGCGTGAGCGCGCGGCGGTGGGGCTGAACCTCGTGAAAAACGAGTACCAGAAAATCCGCAAGGAATTGCGCGACATGGAAGACGAAATCAAAGCGTTGCGCGGCAAAGGCGTGCACGAATACGAAGGACAGTCCATGGTCGTGTCGGAGCAGTATGCGACCGCCATCGCCGAAGGCCGCAGCGAAAAGACGATCAAGCAGCTCAAATCGGTGCTGGACACCTTGGCCAAATACGGCGGACGCTATGTTGCGCTGCGCGATGAGCTCCACCTGATGAAAGAAGAGGAGGTCAAGGTCAAAACCAAGCTCGACCAAGCCCGTGTGGACGCAGAGCAGGTGCTTCCCGCCACCTTTCGCGTGAACGCTGCCGTTCCGGCCGACAAGAAAAAGTATCCGATCCGCTGGCTCGTGGTGGCGGTTTCAGCCCTTTCTGCCTTTGTCGGCACCATGGTTGTTATTCTCGGCGCCAACACATGGAAGGAGCTCAAGGAAAAGCTTCCGTCTTAAGCGGGCGCACCGGGTTCTGGGCTGCCGCCGCACTGATTGCGGCGACGGGTACTGCGGTGGCGTTTGAAGCCTACGCCGTCGCGGCCGTTCCCTTTGCCCTTGCCGTCGTGTTCTGGGCGCTGTACCACGTCGAGAGTTTGCTTCTTGCCGTGGTGGCCGTTACGCCCCTTTCGGTCACCTTAAAAGAGTCTGACTTTAATGTTGGCCTGAGCTTGCCGGGCGAAGTGCTGCTCGCCGGCCTGACGTTTTTTGCCCTGATTCGTTTTTTGCACCAAGGCCGGTTGCCGTGGCCCATCCTAAAGCAGCCGTTGACATGGGTCATCTTGGTGCAGCTCGCCTGGATGGCCTTCACCGTGCTCTTCAGCGAAATGCCGCTGGTCAGCTTCAAGGCTGTCCTTAGCCGCGTGTGGTTTCTGGTGCCCATGTATTTTATGCTGGGTACGGCGCTCGAAAAGCCCTGGGCGCGCAGCCTGATTTTCCCACTCTACTCCTTTAGCCTGGCTGTCGCCGCCCTGTGGACCCTCTACGTCCATTCCCAGTACGGATTCTCCAAGGAAACCTCCACCTGGGTCATGTTTCCGTTTTATAAGGAACATACCATCTACGGTATGGCCTTGGCCTTCGTCTACCCCTGGGCTATTTGGGCCCTCATTCGCCCGCAGTCGCTCGTACTGCGCTTTATTCACCTCGGACTTTGGGCGCTTTTGACGGTGGCCCTCGTGTTTTCGTACACCCGCGCCGCCTGGCTCAGTTTGGTAGCGGCTGGCGCCGTCTACCTGGTTTTTGCATGGCGGATTTCCGCTCGCCAAATCGCGGGTATCGCCGCAGTGGCCCTCGCGACCCTCTGGGCTACCCAAGATCAGTGGATTCGCATCTTCACCAAAAACGACACCGTTTCGAGCGACAACTTTAGCGAACACATTCAGAGTGCGTCCAATATTTCGACCGACGCCTCCAACCTGGAGCGGCTCAACCGCTGGGCCTCGGCGATTCGAATGTGGCAGGAGCGGCCCCACACCGGCTGGGGCTTGGGCACCTACCAATTCCAGTACGCGCCGTTTCAGCATTCCTCGCAACTCACCATTATTTCGACCAACGGAGGCGACCTCGGAAACGCCCACTCCGAATACATCGGGCCGCTCGCCGAACTCGGCTGGCCCGGCCTGCTGCTGGTCGCGGTGCTCCTCGTGGTGCTGTTTCGCACCGGGGTGAGGGCGTACCTGCGCATGGCTCCGGGCACGGACCGAACGCTCGTGCTCTTGGCCATGCTAGGCCTGGTAACGTACTGGGTGCACGGCGTGCTCAATAATTTTCTTGACCTCGATAAAGGTGCCGTCCTCGTGTGGATGAGTGCTGCCCTGATTGCATGGGCCGACCGCAGTACATCGCGCAGTTAGGTCGCTAAATCCCCCATTTTGGGCGGACTGTTTTTTTATTTTAATGCTGGCTATTTGATTCGGTAATGAATGCAATGAAATTTTCACTACTTTGCAATCACCTTAACAATTCATTAACACTTATGAAACGCAGAGCATCTTTTCTTGCCTTCGTTGCAGCGGCCCTTCTGTCCGTGTCTGCCTTTGCGCAGCGCACGGTAACAGGATCGGTAACCGACGCAGCTACGGGCGAAGGCCTCCCCTCGGCATCAGTCCGGGTAAAAG
Organism: Bacteroidota bacterium; assembly: GCA_041158165.1. Classification (GTDB taxonomy): domain Bacteria; phylum Bacteroidota; class Bacteroidia; order Flavobacteriales; family Schleiferiaceae; genus TMED14. The sequence continues at coordinate 20,700 of JBEBBW010000001.1, read as the reverse complement.
GCACCAACAATGCTGCAGTCACCAACTACGATGGTAAGTATTCCATCACGGCTGGTCAGAACGCAGTATTGGTATTCTCCGCACTTGGTTATGCGACCCAAGAGGTTGCCGCATCAGGTGCTGTAGTCAACGTGAAGTTGGCGGAATCCACGAGCAAGCTGGACGAAGTAGTCGTAACGGCCCTCGGTATCACCCGCGACAAGAAGACCGTAGGCTACGCCGTACAAGAGGTGAGCGGTGCCGAAGTAACCAAAGTGAAAGACGCCAACTTCATGGCATCGCTTTCAGGTAAGGTTGCTGGGGTCACCATTCGCCAGTCTGGTACGATGGGTGGATCTTCAAACGTCGTGGTTCGCGGATACAAGTCCCTGACCGGTAACAACCAAGCGTTGTTTGTCGTCGACGGTATCCCCATCTCGAACGACATCTACAATACGAGCAACCAGCGCACGGGTCGTGGTGGCTACGACTACGGTAACGCCGCTATGGACATCAACCCAGAAGACATCGACAAGGTTACAGTACTGAAAGGAGCTGCAGCTACGGCGCTCTACGGTTCACGTGCGGCCAACGGCGTTGTTTTAATCACGACGAAAAAAGGTGCTGCGCGCAAAGGATTGGGTGTAACACTTTCAAGCGGTATCACGGTAGGTAGCATCAACCCCGACACCTACGTGAAGTACCAGAAGTCCTACGGTCCTGGCTACGGTTCGTACTACGGAAACACCGATACGATCAACGGCGTATTCACGGACTACCGCATGTACGACTACGATTTTGACGGCGACGGCAACGTAGACATGGTAACTCCGATGGAGGAAGACGCTTCATTCGGTATGAAGTTCGACCCCAATTTGATGGTTTACACTTGGGAATCCATGGTTGACGGTCAGAAGCACCCCTTCGTTGCGGGCGCCAACGATCCGACGACCTTCTGGGAGAATTCAACGACCTTCAACAACAACTTGGCCATTGACGGCGGAAGCGACAACGGTTCGTTCCGCTTGAGCGCTACCAAGTTTGACATGAAAGGTATTCAGCCCAACTCAAGCCTTCAGCGCAACACCTTTAACTTTAACGGTAGCCTCAAGGCTTCAAACCGTTTGACGGTGAGCACTATGGCTACGTTTACCCAGCAAAAAGGCCGTGGCCGTTCAGGTACCGGTTACGATGCGCGCAACGTGAACCAATCGTTCCGTCAGTGGTTCAACGTAGGTGCCGACATGGCCAAGTTGAAGCAGTACTACAACGACACGAAGCGCAACATCACGTGGAACCCTTACGGTCCGCTCTACGCGAATCCCACGCAGCCGCACTACTTCGACAACCCATACTTCATGGTGAACGAGTCGTACCAAAATGACGAGCGCAACCGCTTGATCGGAAACATGACGGCCAACTACCGCTTGAATGACTGGTTGGATTTGACGGCCCGTGCCAACATTGACACCTACTCAGATATCCAAGAAGAGCGAATTGCGGTAAGTTCAGTTGATGTTCCTGAATACACGCGCCGCAACCGCAACTTCACCGAGTCCAACCTTGACCTGATTTTGACCGCCAACCGCATGATTGGTAGCGATATCAACTTCAACGGTAACTTGGGTTCAAACATTCGCCGTACCTACTTCGATTACATCGGAGCTTCAACGAACGGTGGATTGGTTGTCCCCGGTGTTTACTCACTGAGCAACTCGGTGAGCGCACCAGCCGCTCCTTCTGAGCAGCACTACGCGATCGGCATCAACGGCTACTTTGGTCGCGCTAGCTTCCTGTACAAGAACTACTTGTCTCTTGACCTGACGGGCCGCTACGACATCTCGTCAACGCTGCCTTCTACGAGCAACAAGTACTTCTACCCTTCAGCTTCGTTGGGCCTCATTTTCTCTGAGCTGCTTGACGTAGATGGAATTAGCTTCGGTAAGGTTCGCGCGAACTACGCTAGCGTGGGTGCCGATGCCCCGGCTAACTCACTTCGCAATATTTACGTGATGGGAACGCCGTTCAACGGAACGCCGCTGGCTACCGCCCCGACTACGTCAAATAACCCAGGCCTCCTTCCCGAGACGACTACGTCGCTTGAAGCTGGTTTGGAAATGCAGTTTGCCGACAACCGTTTTGGTTTTGATTTGACCGCGTACCGCGCCGTTTCAGAGAACCAAATCATGCCAGCTCGCGTGTCTTCAGCTACGGGTACTATTTTCAAGTACGTAAACGCCGGGGTTATTCAAAACCAAGGTGTGGAATTGGTGCTGAATGCTTCTGCCATCCGCACGAAAGACATGGGTCTTGACTTTGCACTCACCTACACGCGCAACCGCAACAAAGTGGTTGAGCTGTTTGGCGACGCAGAGAGCCTTCAGTTGACGTCAAACCAAGGTGGTTTCCAGCTTCTCGCCAAGACGGGCGAGGCCTACGGTACCATCTTCGGTATCGCCCACCAGCGCGACGAGAACGGTTTGCCTATTGTGTACCCCATCAGCGCTAGCCGCGGCTACCGCTACCTGCGCACTACGGCTCCGGAGACCATTGGCAACATCAACCCTGACTGGTACGGTGGCTTGAACACGTCGTTCCGCTACAAGAAGTTGACAGCCAGTGTGCTGCTTGACATGCAGATGGGCGGAAGCTTCTTCAGCCTTGACACGTGGTACGGCTACGCTACCGGTATTTACGACTGGACTGCCGGCGTGAACGACCGCGGTACCGAGCGTCGCGAACTGGTTGCCAACAACGGCGGTGTGAACATGGGTAACGTTGCGGTTTGGGACGGATCTTCAGTAGACGAAGATGGAAACCCCATCACGGCTCCGAACACCGAAGCCATCTACGGCGACATGAACTATTACGGTAACTCATTTGGTTACGCTCGCGCTCCGCAGGAGTACCACGTGTGGGATGCCTCGTTCATCAAGCTTCGCGAAGTGGCAATTAACTACAGCTTCCCAATGGATCCTAAGGGTTCAATCAAAGGACTGGACGTTTCATTGGTGGGCCGCAACTTGGCCATCCTATGGAAGAACGCTCCGTACACCGATCCGGAGGCCGGACTTTCTGCGGGCAACCTGCAGGGCTACCAGTCTGGCGCGTACCCCGCGGTTCGCGAAATTGGTTTGAATGCTAAACTGAAATTCTAATACGAGCCATGAAAAAGATTCTTTTATCTGCCGGCATCGCCGCTGTAGTGGCCTCGTGCACCAGCGACATCACAAGCCTCAACGTCAACCCAAAGGCGCCTGAAAAGGTGCCCGCCGGTGCGCTGATTGCCAACGCAACCGTGAGCCTCACGGACTACTTGGCAAGCATCAACGTAAACTTGAACAACTTCAATCTGTGGGCTCAGCACATTACGGAGACTACGTACACAGACGAAGCCAATTTTGATTACGACAACCGCGATGTCAACGGCAACACGTTTGACCGTTTGTACACCGACGTGCTCCGCGACCTACAAGAAGCAGAGTTAGCTGTCGATGAGGACATCAACTTGACTGCTGACCAAAAAGAGCAGCAGCATGCGGTAATCGACGTACTCGAAGTGTACACCTACCATGTGTTGGTGGACATCTTCGGCGACGTGCCCTACTCTGAGGCGCTTGACGCTTCGACGGTAGTACCGGCCTACGACAAGGGCGAAGACATCTACACCGATTTGGCCGCTCGCTTGACGGCTGATATCGCGGTGTTGGGTGGCGACAACGGCCTTGGATCGTACGACCTGCTCTACGGCGGCAATTCAGACGGTTGGAAGAAGTTCGCTTCTTCACTTCTGCTTAAGTTGGCGGTTCGTGTAGCTGACCACGACATGGCTCGCGCTACGACTTGGGGTGCTGCGGCACTGTCTGGTGGAGTGATTTTGGACGCTGCTGACGCGGCTACCTTGCACTACGCTTCGGCGCCTCCCCACACGAACCCCTTGTGGGATGACCTCGTGCAGTCAGGCCGTTCAGACTTCATCGCCGCCAACACGCTTGGTGACGTAATGAATACGTTGAACGATCCCCGCCGTGCGATCTACTTCCGCAACAACAATACCGACGGTACGGTGAACGGTGCTCCCTACGGTTTGGCTTCTTCGTACGCCCTGTTCTCGCAGCCGGGTGACGCGTTGGAAGATCCAACCTTGCCCCACACGCTTATCGACCACGTAGAAGTTCACTTCTTGTTGGCAGACGCAGCGGCACGCGGTGTGACGATTCCTGGCGCTACGGCCGAAGGATTGTACCAAGCTGCCGTTACGGCTTCGATCTTGAATTGGGGCGGAAGCGCAACGGATGCTGCAGCCTACTTGGCGCAGTCTTCGGTTGCTTGGGATGCTACCAACTGGAAGTCTCGCCTGGGAACCCAAAAGTGGATTTCGCTCTTCACGCGCGGAAACGAAGCTTGGGCTGCTCAGCGCCAGTACGACCTGCCGATGAACGTTGCTGCTGAGGCGCAGCGCGTAACCCCGAAGCGCATGAGCTACGGAGTTGACGAGTACGCCTTGAACAACGCCAACGTTACTGCGGCCGGTGCGAACTACCAAGGAGATAAGGACACTGCACCGATCTTCTGGGATAAGAACTAATTCCGCAACGGAATTAAATGGGGAGGCCCCGCCGGAAACGGCGGGGCTTCTTTTTTGGCAACCAACAACAAGCAGCTAGTTGCTAGTAACTGGTTTTAGGAATGAAAAAACCCGCCGGGGTGGCCGGCGGGTTCAAGAAGGTGGGCGGAGGTTCGCTTACTTAGCGCGCTCCTTGTAGGTTCCTTCGGCCGTGTTGATCACAATACGCTCGCCGGTTTCAACGAAGAGGGGTACGCGAATCTCGGTTCCGCCCTCGACCGTGGCTGGTTTAAGCGTATTGGTGGCCGTGTTGCCGCGAATTCCGGGCTCGGTGTAGGTCACCTCGAGCGTTACGGTTGACGGCAGCTCTACGGAAAGGGGGCGATCCTCGTCGGCGTGGAACATCACCATGCACTCCATGCCGTCCTTCAGAAACTGGGGGGCGTTGATCACTTCCTTGGGCATGGGGATCTGCTCGTAGGAGTCCATGTTCATGAAGTGGTAGCCGTCGGCGTCGTTGTACAGGTACTGGTAGGTGCGGAACTCGATTTTGATTTCGTCGAGCTTGGTTCCGCTGGGGAAGGTGTGCTCCAAAACGCGGCCGTCGTTGAGGTTGCGCATCTTGGTGCGCACAAACGCGGCGCCCTTGCCGGGCTTCACGTGGAGGAATTCGATGATTTGGTACGGCGCGTGGTTAAAGTGGATGCACATGCCGTTCTTGATGTCTGCAGTCGATGCCATATCGCTAAAATTTTGGCAAAGGTACGGAATCGCCCTGCGGCGATAAACCCTGCTGGCAGTGAGCCACTTCAATGGCCTGGTGGTTGCTCGCCACAAACAGCATTCGAGCGGTCCCCGGCGCAGCGGCTAGTTCGGCGCCCAGGGTGGCGTGGTACCAAGCCTGGCCTTCGGCGTCAAGGTGGTTGCAGGGCTCGTCGAGCAAGAGCAAGGGCGCGTCGGTACAAATAGCCACCGCCAAGAGCAGGCGCTGGCGTTGCCCGCTTGAAAGGCTGCGAAGCGGACGCTTCCACAGGGGCTGGTCGGGGTCGAGGTAGGTCCAGGGGCTGCGGCGCCATCCACGCATCGAGCCGTGAAGCGCCACCCATTCAAGGCCGGTGGCGTCGAGCGGAGGTTGCACGTTCGGGCCGGTCCAGCTAACCTGGCGCGTCCAGGAGGTGCTCGAGAGAACGTCCGACTGAAGTTCGCCGACCGACGGGGGCATTTGACCGCTCAACAGGCTGAGCACGGTGCTTTTGCCTGATCCGTTCGCGCCCAAGATGGCCACGCGGTCGGTGGGGCCCCATTGGGCAGTCCAGGGCGCAATCAGTTCCGTTCCCGAAATCTGCTTGCCGACGCCGTTCCAGTGGAGGCCAATCATGGTTTTACTGCTTGCGGACAATGCCGCGGTCCGACGCCAAGACGAACTTGATGAGCTCGGTGCGCTCGGGGCTGGCGGTGACTTCGCGCTCAATTTCGCTGACCGCTTGGGTGGTATTGAATCCGCTTTGGTACAGCAGGCGGTAGGCGTGGTGAATTTCTTCGATGCGGGCGTTGCTGAATCCGCGTCGGCGAAGACCGACGGCGTTCACGCCCTCAAATGTGAGGGGTTCACGCGCCACGGTGATGAAGGGAGGAATGTCCTTGCGCACCAGGGAACCGCCGCCCACCATCACGTGGGATCCGATTTTCACGAACTGGTGCACAGCAGAGAGTCCGCCCAAAATAGTCCAGTCGCCGATTTCGACGTGGCCAGCCAGGGCCACATTGTTGACCAAGATGACGTGGTCGCCGATGATGCAGTCGTGGGCCACGTGGGCATAGGCCATGACCAGGCACTCTTTGCCGAGCGTGGTTTTGCCGTAGGCCTTGGTGCCGCGGTTAATGGTGGCGCATTCGCGGACTACGCATCCGTCGCCCAAAAACACTTCGCTGTATTCGCCGCTGAACTTCAGGTCTTGGGGCATGCCACCGACGACGGCGCCCTGGTGAATTCGGCAGTTTTTGCCCAGGCGCGAGCCCGCCATGACGTGGGCTCCGCTGAGAATCCAGGTTCCGTCGCCCAAAACCGTGTCGTGCTCGACGACCGCGAAGGCATCGATGCGCACATTGCCCGCGATTTTCGCGTCGGGGTGTACCGAAGCTAGGGGAGAAATCACAGGATTACTTGTCTTTGGTGATTAGGGCCGTAAACACGCCTTCGCTCACGAGCTTTTGGCCGACGAAGGCTTCGCCGCGCATCACCACGATTCCGCGGCGGATCGGCTGGGTCAGGGTCAGGTGGAAGTAGAGCGTGTCGCCCGGACCTACCTTGTTTTTGAATTTCACTTCGTCCATCTTGAGGAAGTAGGTGAGGTAGTTTTCGGGGTCCGGAACCGTGCTGAGCGCCAGAATTCCGCCCACCTGGGCCATGGCTTCGAGCTGGAGGACGCCAGGCATCACGGGCGCGCCCGGGAAGTGGCCCACAAAAAACGGCTCATTCATCGTGACGGCCTTGCTGCCCCACACGTCGGTTTCGCTCATCGAGTGGATTCGGTCGACCAGCATGAAGGGGGGGCGGTGCGGCAAAATCGACATGATCTTGGTGGCGTCCATCAGCGGGGCGGCGTTCGGGTCAAAGAACGGCACAGGGTTGGCAGAGTCAATTTGTTCCATAAGGCGCTGGGCTAGCAGGGTATTAATGCGGTGGCCAGGTTTAAAAATACGAATTTCTGCAGCGACGGGGCGGCCCAAAAGGGCAAGGTCGCCCAAGACGTCGAGCATTTTGTGGGCTGCCGGTTCGGCGGGCATGCGCACAGGGGTGAGGGGCAGCGCGCCGAGGTCGGCGCTGCGTTCCAGGGGTTGCTGAATGAAGTGCTCGAGGGCCGTCCAGTCGGAGTCTTCCAGGTTGCGGTCGATGATGACGATGCCCGCACCTTCTTGGGCGCCCTGAAGCAGTCCGCGATGGATCATCGGAAGCAGGTGGCTGACCAGCGTGAAGGTGCGCGCGGGGGCAACCAGTTTGGCGTAGTCTGCGCCATAGGTAAAGTCTGCGGTACAGGGTCCAACGGCCGCTTCGTCGTGGCTAAGTACTACGCGGTACTGCGGCAGGGCGGCGGGAATGGCCTCGGCCCAAGCTCCCGTTTCGGGGTCTTCGACGCGCAGTGCTTCGCGCAACCGGTGCCCGTGCATCGGCCCCAGGGGGACGCGGCCGGCTTCGAGAATGGCGTCGACCCACGGCTTTGCAGAACCGTCTAAAATGGGGAGTTCAGGCGCGGAAGAGTGAATTTCAGCGTCCAAGATGCCCAAGCCAAAAAGGGCTGAAAGCAGGTGTTCGGCCGTGTGTACCAGCACGTCGCCGTCGCTAAGCGTTGTGCAGCGGTCCGTTTCGCTGACGTGCTGTGGGTTCAGTTCAAGAACGTTACTTCCGTTTAGGTCCGTTCGGAAAAGTCGGTAGCCGCTCCCGGGCTCGCCCGGCTTCACGGTGACGCGGCAGTCAATGCCTCGGTGGATTCCGCGACCTTGGGCAGTAAATTCTTGATTAAGGGCGTATTGAATCAACCTCGCGCGGACTTTTGGGCTGCAAATAAACGGCGGAATTCACGGGCATCCACGGCGGGACTTCCAAGTACTTCAGTCCCAGCAGGAACAGATTTCCCGACGCCGCTTTGGGCGCCGATTCGGGCTCCTCGGCCGATGCGCAGGTGGCCCGCGATGCCGGCCTGTCCGCCGACGACCACGTAGTCTTCGAGCACGCTGGAACCCGCGATGCCGACTTGGCCCGCGAGCACGCAGTGGGCGCCAAGCCGCACGTTGTGGCCGATCTGGCAGAGGTTGTCGATTTTGCATCCGTCGCCCACGACGGTTTCGCCTACGACGGCCCGGTCCACGCAGGTTCCGGCGCCAAGTTCGACGTGGTTCCCGATGCGCACGCGGCCAAGGTGGGGAATTTTAGTCCAACCTGCTGCGGTGCCGTGGGGCGGAACGAAGCCAAACCCGTCTGCGCCCAGCACGACGTTGGCGTGGAGGATGCAGTCAGAGCCCACTTCGCTGCCAGGGTACAGCACCACGCCCGGATGAAGCACCGTGCGTGCGCCAACCACCACGTCGTCAGCGAGTTGAACTCCAGGATGAATGATGGCGCTGGGGTCGACGCCCGCGGGACGCGAACTCGCCCAAGCGACGGTTTTTTGCCCACTCGACAGTACGGCGGCCCAAGCGGCATAGGGGTTGGCAACGCGCAGCACGCTGCCGGCGAAGCCTTCCGGCACCGTTTCTGATGGAGAAGCGAGCACCACACTCGCGGCCGTCTTGGCCCAAGCCCTGCGGTAGCTGGCGTTGGCGATAAAGCTGATTCCGCCTTCGCTGCCGGCTTCGAGGGTGCATGCAAAACGGAGCTCGGCGTCGGGCCCTTGAAGGCTGCCGCCTAAGGCGTTAGCCCACTCCGAGGCGCGGCGCGGGGGCAAGGGGCTCGCCCCTAGCGGATCCATGGAAGTTCTTTGGGCCAACAAACGAAGGGTCTGGTGATTACTTGACTATAAACGCTCAACGGAAGGATTTCGGATGCTTCGGTAAGCGGAATTATGCTTCCGTTCTTTTTTAGAAGCTTAATTTCTTGTTTGTCAGAGGCATAGGTTTTGTTGGACGCTACACCTTCAAGGACAAAGTGGGTCGCGTCTTCGAGCGATAGGCCCATGGATTCGCTCACAGAGGCCTCGAGCGCCCTTCGGTCTGCGCCGGTCAAGGGCGCGTCGAGAAACTTGATTCGAAAGAGTTTGCGCTCGATGAGTCGTCGGCTCAGTGCGCGGAGTACTGGATCGCTGTGGTCTTGCCACTGCTTGATGGCGCTTAGTATGTCGCTGTCGTCCAGCCGGGTGAACAGTTCGAGGAGCTCCGGTTCCGCAGTGAATTCAGCGTGGTTGGGCCTGCGGCGCAATAGCGTGGCCAGTTCCCGCCCCGCGAACACCTCGTGGCCAGCTTGGGCAAGAATGGAGGCCCTACGCAGCACTTCGACAAGCATGTTTTCGGCGCTGAGTACCGTTTTGTGCATGTACACTTGCCAGTACATCAGGCTGCGGCTCATCAAGAACTTTTCAATGGACGTGATGGCTTTGTGTTCAAGGACCAAGTGGCCGTCGGCCACGTGCAGCATTTCAAGCAGGCGGTCGCTGTTGATGGCGCCCTCGATGACGCCCGTGTAGAACGCGTCGCGCTTGAGGTAGTCCATGCGGTCCATATCGAGCTGCGACGAAATCAGCTCGTGGAGAAAGCGTTTCGGGTGGGTTCCTTCAAAAATGGCAATGGCCTCGTCGAGTTGCCCGCCAAATTCCGCGTTGAGGCGCCGCATGATGAGGCGCGAAACCGTCTCGTGGTGCACGCCGTCGAGTAGCGTGTGCTCGAGTGCGTGGCTGAACGGGCCGTGTCCGACGTCGTGAAGGAGGATGGCAATCTGGGCGGATTCGGCCTCGGACTCGGTGATTTCGACGCCCTTGCGCTGCAGAACCTGAATGGCTTTCTGCATCAAATGCATGGCTCCGAGCGCGTGGTGGAAGCGGGTATGGTAGGCGCCGGGATACACCAAGTAGCTCAGTCCCAGCTGGCTAATGCGCCGCAACCGCTGAAAGTAGGGGTGCTCAACGAGGTCGAAAATCCGAGCTGACGGCAGCGAAATAAAACCGTAGATCGGATCGTTAAAAAGTTTGAACTTGTTGGTCGCGGGAACAGGCGGCATGGAACGAGCTTGAATACCCAAACTTAACCACAAAAGCATGGAAAATTCGAGGATTTTATGGGTCGACGACGAAGTTGAGGCGCTGCGGCCCCACATTCTCTACCTCGAGGGGCGCGGAATCCACGTGGTTACGGCCACCAACGCGGCCGATGCCGTGGCGTTGATTCGCACGGAGTCCCTGGATTGCGTGCTGCTCGACGAGCACATGCCCGGGCCGAGCGGACTCGACGTGCTGCCCCAAATCAAGGCGCTCAAACCGGCATTGCCCGTGGTAATGGTGACCAAAAGCGAAGAGGAGGGGCTGATGGCCGACGCGCTGGGTTCGCAGCTGGCTGACTACCTGCTCAAGCCGGTCCAGCCTCGCCAAGTGCTTTCGACCTTGACCCGAATTTTGGGCCAGGGTGCGCTTCAGGGCGCGCGCAGCGCAAGCCGCTACCAGCAGGAGTTTCGCGAACTGGGCGGCCGGATCGCCGACGCCGGGAGCTGGGAGTCCTGGACCGAAATTTACCGGGAGCTGCTTCGTTGGGACCGGGAATTGGCCGGAGGAGAGGCTGAATCGATGCGTGCCATGCTGGACCACCAGCGCGAGGAAGCTAACCGGCTCTTCACCCGCTGGTGGGCCGAAGTCTATCCGGGGCTTCTTCACGACGACGAGGCGCCCTGCTTGTTCAGCCACCAACTGCTCGACGTGCGCGTCAAACCCCTGCTCGACCGCAACGAAAAAGTGGTGCTGCTCGTCTTTGACAACCTGCGCCTTGACCAGTGGCAGGAAATCCAGTCGCTCATGACGGGCAAGTACCGCGTGGAGTCAGACGACCTGTATGCCAGTATTTTGCCCACCGCGACGCAGTACGCCCGCAATGCGTTGTTGGGCGGAGCCATGCCCTCGGAGCTCGCGAAGCGCCACCCGGACCGCTGGGTGCGCGACGTGCTCGATGCCGAAGGGGGGCGCAACGCCCACGAAGAATTTTTCCTGAGTCACTGGGCCGCGCGCAACGGGATTCCGACCCCAGGCTACGCCAAATTAACCCATGCGACCAGCGAGCAACGCTTTGTGGCCAAATGGCGCGAGTTGCGGGGTAAGGATTTGGTCGCGGTCGTGGTCAACTTCATCGACCGCATGAGCCACGCGAAGACCGACGAGGTGATTTTGAGGGATCTGGCGCGCGACGACCGCGGATTTCGCAGCCTGACCGCTTCGTGGTGGACGCATTCTCCGCTGCGCGCATGGGTCGACGATTTGGCCCACGACGGCGTAACCTTGGTGGTGACCACGGACCACGGAACGGTCACCGTCCGCAAGCCGGTCACCGTGCGCGGAAGCCGGGATTTGACGGCCAACTTGCGCTACAAAGTGGGTCGCGGCATGGAATTCAAAGAACGCGACGTTGCGTTGGTCGCAGAGCCCGAACGCCTCGGTATTCCGGCGACGAATTTGGGCGATAAGGTGCTGTTTGCCGGCGAGCAAGATTACTTTGTGTACCAGAGTCAGTACCACCACCACGTTGAGAAGTTCGACGGAAGCTACCAGCACGGCGGCATTTCGATGGAAGAAGTGATTGTGCCGTTTGCGGTGCTGCGCCCGCGTAGCTGACCTTTGCCGCCATGGATGAAGCGACCATCACTCAGCCTGAGGACTGGCTTGGTTGGGCCGAGGCGCACCGCGAGGCGCTGCAGGGCGTGGTGGCGCTGCGGGGCGAAATGGGCGCAGGCAAAACCACGGCCGTCGGCTACTGGCTTCGGGCATTGGGTTCCTCAGACCGAGCCAGCAGCCCCACGTTTGCGCTGGTGAATGAGTACTCGTCGCCGATTGGGCCAATTTTCCACTTCGATTTGCACCGGCTGGAACGACCGGAGCAGGTGGCGGCAATGGGGTTTGAAGAGTACACGGCCAGCGGCCAACCCTGCTGGGTGGAGTGGGCCGACCGCGCCGGATCCTTGCTGCCGGAAGATGCCAGTGAAGTGCGCATCGAGGTCGGCGACGATGGCTCCAGAAAGGTTACCTTCGTAGGACCTCACCGTTAACGCCCTGGTTATGGAAGCTGCTCCTGTTTTTCAGACACAAGAAGAACGCCTCATGGTGGACGCAAAGGCGCAGCGCTTGCGCATCGGAATCCCACTGGAGTCGACCTGGGCAGAGAACCGTGTGGCGCTGACCCCCGAAGGAGTGCATTTGTTGGTTTCGCAGGGCCACGAAGTGGTGCTGGAATCGAATGCCGGGGTTGCTGCGCGCTACAGCGACCGAGAATATTCTGAAGCAGGCGCCGAAATCACCACCGACCGTCGAGTGGTTTTTGGGTGCCCCGTACTCGCCAAAGTGGAGGCGCCGTCTGAGGCCGAATGGCCGTTGATGGCCCAAGGTCAAGTGCTTTTTTCGACGCTGCAGCCGGGTACGCTCACGGCTCCGTTTCTTGCCGCCCTCAAAGCCAAGCGCTGCACCGCCTTCAGCTACGGCAGCATCCTCGACGAGGACGGGCGCGCACCCTTTGTGCGCTCCATGGCCGAAATCGGAGGCAGCCAAGCCATTACGATCGCCATGGAGTACCTCTCGACGTGGTCCGGCGGCAAGGGGTACGCGATGGGAGCGGTCACGGGAGTTCCGCCCACCGAAGTGGTGATTTTGGGTGCCGGGACTGTGGGTACCACCGCAGCTCGGTTAGCGACGGCCCTGGGCGCATCCGTTAAAGTGTTTGATTCGTCGTTGACGCGCCTGCAGCGCTTGCGCGAGCGGGTGGGAGACGTCTACACCTGTACCCTCCAGCCTCAAATTTTGGCTAAGGCGCTTCGCCGCTGCGACGTGGTCATTGGCGCCTTGCGCCCGGTCAATGGCCGCACGCCGGTGGTGGTGACCGAAGCCATGGTGGCCGCAATGAAGCCCCGGAGCGTGGTGGTTGATTTGAGCATTGACCACGGCGGATGCTTGGAAACCAGCGAGGTTACCTCGTGGGATTCGCCCGTTTACACCAAATTTGACGTGACTCATTTTGCGGTGCCCAACATAGCCTCACGGGTTGCGCGCACCGCTTCTTTTGCGCTGAACAATTTGACGTCGCCTATGCTCCGCGAGCTCGCCGACCTCGGGGGCGTAGAGGAGGCCCTTCGAGCTAAACCTCACTGGCGGAGCGGAGTGTACCTCTACCACGGGCAGTTGACCAGCTCGGCCTTAGCGCAGTCCATGGATCAGCCGTTCACCGATTTAGACTTGCTGCTTTGAAGTTGCTTCGCCGGATTCTTTGGTACTCCCTCGGCGTGGGCCTTGGGGTACTTCTCGTGGGTGCCCTTTTTAGCGACCGCGACTTCGAGTGCAGCTATTTTCCCAACGACCGGGTACTGACCGAACTTAACCGCAAGCCAGTGCGGGGTGCCGATTCAGCAGCATGGGCCGACTTGGGCGCTGACTCCAGCACTCTAAAGGCGTTTTTAATCTTGGGCGAAGTAGATTTTTCGGCAAGCCGCACGCGCACCCGCCACGCAGCGGACGTTCCGGCCTACTGGATTGATCTGGACCTTGAAGGCAAGGCTTGGCGCGGACTCTGGGAAGTTCGCCGCGACAGTGCGTGGCTTGTCCAGTTAACGAGTAACTAGCAACTAGTTACTTGGTTGCCCGGCGGGCCGTTTCTTTTCGGAGCATCATCAATTCCCGCCCTGTTTGGCCGGCCACCGAGGTGTTTTCTTCGGCGCGGCGAAGCAGGTAGGGCATCACGTTCACGATGGGGCCGAACGGCAAGTACTTGGCGACACGGAATCCGTGGTGCGCCACCACAAAACTGATGAAGTCGCTCATGCCGTACAGCTGGGCAAACCACACGGGAGCTTCGGACGGCGTCCATCCCTGCGCCACCAGTTGCTCGGCTCCGAGGCGGGTACTCGATTCGTTGTGGGTGCCCACAACCACTCCGACGCGGCCGGGTTGGTCGGGGGTTCCGAGCGCCGCAAGCATCGTGCGCAGGCAGGCATCGTATTCGGCGTCGGTCGCGGCCTTGTCGGGCTGAATGGGCGAGGGGTAGCCGTGCTGGGCAGCGCGCTCGCGTTCCTTTTCCATATAGGCTCCGCGTACCAGCTTCACGCCGTAGTAGTAGCCCTGTTCCGCCGCATGGGCCAAATCCGCTTCGAGCTGGGCTTGGCGGCCGACGCGGTAGCACTGAATTGTCGTCATGACCACCAAGCGCTCGGCGTTGAATTCCATCATGGCTTCACGCGCCAATTGGTCGATGGCGCCTTGAATCCAGGTTTCTTCGGCGTCAATCATCAGCACCCGTCCCGATTTGGCCGCGAACTGCGCCATGCGGCGAATGCGTTGGCGCACACGGGCCAGCTGGGCTTCTTCGTCGGCATTCAGCACGGAACCTTCAGTCATTTTTTCAAGCAGCTCGTGCGGCGCAATGCCCGTCATTTTGAACACGCCCAAGCTCAGCCCAGGTTCGTGGGCGGCGAGTGCTAACGTTTGCAACGCGACTTCGACCGTCTGGTCAAAGGCCGCGTCGGTGGTTTGGCCTTCAACGGAATAATCTAAAATGCTGCCCACCTTGGCCTGCCACAAGCGCTGAATTGCCGGACGGCTTTCGGCCACGGTTTCGCCGCCGCAAAACTGCCGGAACACGGTCGCACGAATGAGGCCCTTAACGGGAAGTCGCCAGCGCAAGGCCCAAAGACTCAGAACTTTTCCGGCCGAAACCAGCGCTGGGGAGGCGAGCACGCCAAAGAGCAATCGGGCGCGCCGAAGGTCCGCGTTTGAAGCGTGCTGAAAGGCAAGGGCCGTATCCGAAAAATCGAGCTTCACAGGGCTAAGGATTCAAGGTTCGTGCAAAGATATGGGCCGAGATGCTCGACCTTTGTGCTATGGAACTTCATCCGGTACGTGCGCTCGGCCCCACCGCATGGAACGAATTGAGTGCGTGGCTCTTAGCGCACGAGGGGCACTTCACGTCGGTGCACATCTTGGTCGACAGCACGACCCATGATCACGTGCTGCCTCGGTTCATGGGCGAATTGGACGCACTAGGTGACGCCCACATCCTTGAAATTGAACCCGGTGAGGCCTCCAAGGAATTGGCCATAATAGAGCAGCTCGCGCTTGGACTGCGCGACGAAGGGGCCGACCGTGGTGCGCTGCTGATCGCATTGGGCGGCGGGGTGGTCTGCGACATGGCGGGCTTGCTGGCGACCCTGTACCTGCGCGGAATTGATTTGGTTTTGGTACCTACCTCATTGCTCGCCATGGTTGACGCAGCTTGGGGCGGAAAAAACGGCGTGGACGCCGAAGGCACCAAAAACCTCCTCGGAACCTGGCGTCCGGAGGCGCCCGTGTTTGCCGACGTTCGTGCGCTCGAAACCTTGCCGGAACGCGAATGGCGCCAAGGCTGGGCGGAGCTCCTCAAGCAAGCGTGGATTACCGGCGGATCCCTTTGGTACGAGGCGGTTCGCCACGACTACGGTTATGCCGGGGCGCTCATGGCTGAGGCAGCCCAGGTCAAGCTCGACGTAGTCGCTGCCGACCCGTTTGAACGCGGATCCCGCCGCGCCGTACTCAACATGGGGCACACCGTGGGCCATGCGGTCGAAAGTTTAGCGCTCGAGCTCGATTGGGATTTAGGCCATGGAGACGCGGTCGCCTTTGGGCTAGTAGTTGAATCGCTGATTTTGGATGGGCTTGCGCTGCCGGGTGCTTCAGCGCGCGCAGCGCTCCGCACCCGAATCGAAGCCGATTTTGATCATAGTGCCTACCGCAGTCTGGATCCCGAAGCCGTGTGGGCAAGGATGCAGCACGACAAAAAGAAGCGAGGCGGTCAACTGCGCATGGTCTGGAGCGCCGAACCCGGCGCGCCCGAGGTGGTTTGGGAACTCGACGCGGCGCAATTTTACGCGGCCTGGAAAGCAGATGCGAAGCATTAACCTCCCGTACGCCAAAAGCATCGCGAACCGCACGCTGCTGCTCAAGGCGGTGCACGGCGAACCACTGCCGGAACCCGACGCGCTGTGGAGCGACGACATGCACGCCATGAAGTGGGTGCTCGAGCCGACGCTTGGCAGCGACGGCTGGCACACCGCGGCGGCGGGTCCAACGGGCACAGCCTACCGTTTTGGCATGGCCTATTGGGCCGCCCAGCCCGGAGCGCGCGTGCGCTTGACCGCCGACGAACGGCTGCGCAACCGGCCCATCCTTCCGCTGGTTCACGCTCTGCAGTCGATGGGTGCTCGCATCGAATCAGATCCCTTGGGATGGCGTATCGAAGGCGTTACCCTATCCGGCGGAGCCGTGGCCGTCGACGCGCGGCAGAGTTCCCAGTTCGCCTCCGCGCTCCTGCTGAGTTCGCCCTGCTTCGCTGAGCCGGTGCGGCTTGAACTTCCTCAAGGGCTTGCGAGCGCCCCCTACCTGGCCATGACCGAGGCCATGCACGGAGCCGGCGCACGGTCGTGGCCTCCCGAACGGGACTGGTCGTCGGCCTTCGTGGTGCTCGCTGCGGTGGGGCTCACCGGAGTATCGATCCGCCTTCCCGGTCTTGCCATGAACAGCATCCAAGGGGATTCCCGCTGTACCCAATGGGGTAGCGAGCTCGGCTACACGCTTCAGGTCGAAGCCTCGGGGTTGGCTGCGCACTCCGCGCCGTGGCCCACTGCGCCCTGGATTGTGGCGTTTGGCGAAACGCCGGATTTGGCCATGCCGGCCATTGTGGCTGCGGCCTTGGGCGGACGCTCTGGTCGCGCAACCGGACTGCAAACCTTGAATGCCAAGGAGTCACCGCGGCTTGATGCCACTGCCGAACTGTTAACTAGGTTGGGCTGCCGTGTGCGCAGCGGCTCCGATTGGCTGGAGTGGGACGCGCCACTAGCCTTGCCCACCGAGTGGCTCGAGCTGGACAGCTACGACGACCACCGCATGGCGTTTTGTGCGGCCCTGGTTTCCTTGCGCTGTCCAGTGGTACTGCGCGGTTCCGCCGCCGTGGCCAAATCCTTTCCGAATTTTTGGTCGGAGTGGGGCCTATCGGACCGGCTTCGCTTTCGCTCGTGAGTCGAGCGACCCATTCACGCGCAGACTTCCGCTCCACCCGCTTGGTGCATACCGAAGGCGAATACTTGCTCGGTTTGGACCCCGGATCCACGACAATCCGGCCTCACCCGTGCATCCTGGCCGCCACAAGCTCATGGGTCCCAGTGCGCGCGGCAGCACCGCGTCAGGCGCCGTAATGCCTGCCAAGCCAAGTTCCCCCTGCCATTGGGGCGATGCGGCTCGAAGGTGGAGTGATGCGCCTTGCGCCCTCCCGGCGTAAAGCATGACCCGTACGCTGCGCACCAACCGGCGGTCTGGTGCCGTCACGTCCACATACCTTCCAAGTGCCAGCTGACGAGGGCTCCACGATACGGAGCTTGAGCGGTCGGCCCAGCTCGCCGATTGCCCTGTGGCGCCGTGGGTTAGTGTGAGGCGGCCGGCCCACAGCGGCAACGCCGCTGTGGCGCGGTTCCCGCGCTGCGCGCGCCACGGCGTGGCGCCCGCGGCCGGCCTTACCCACAACGAATCGGCAGCGGCGTGCGCCCACGGGTGGCGGGGCTCCGAACGACGTTCCTGTTGGGCCTGCATAAGCACGCCCCCCGGGCCGTACCAGGTACCGCTCGCGAACCACCAACCGTACTGACTCAGGCTTGCGGCGGCCGCCCATGCGGCGCGCCGCACCGCCACTTCACCTACGATGCCGGATGCCGGATGCCGTCCGACTGAAATTCGCTCGATTCCCGTCAACCACTGCGGCGCACCGCCGGGGAGCTTGCCAGGCTGGAACGCGGCGGCAACCGACTCGGGCCCCAGCCACAGACGAATCGGACGGTCTGAGGGGCTTCGAAGTAGCCACGGAAGGAGGCTGAGGTTGGACGTTGGACCCACCAGGGCCAGCCGGGTGCCGGAACCGAGGCGACGGGCGGTCCAGCTGTCCTGTGCGCAGTTCGAGCAGCTCCAACCGGCAGTCCACGCGGGTTCCCAGCGGTTGCCGTCGTGGCGACTAGCCGAAAACCGTTGCCTTGGTCCGTGGTAGAGGCGCTGAAGCAGTTCCCGTTCCGCACCGCTCAAGGGGAGTGCGCGCCATTCCGTGCTGTCCCGCGGCCAGCCAAATTGGGCTTGGTAGCGCTCGAGCGCGAACTGCTGCGCTGGCCATAGAAACGCCAAGGCTTCCGCATCGCGTGGAGGCCCGGTGCGCCACCACTGCTGCCACGCAGCGCGGGCAGAATCCCGCTGAACGTCGCTCCACTCGGGGTGCGTGGCGCGGCAACCTTGGTCCATCTGGACGTCGTCCGCCTTCATGCCGAGCACCGCGAATGCGTTGCCCTGCGGAGCAAGGTGAGGCTGGGCCCCGGCACTGAGGGGGGCACAAAGCGCTCCGGCAAGGCGGAGTGGGTTCAGCAAAGCCTTCATCACGGCGCGCGTTCGGTTGCAGGGAGTCCAAATCCGACCGCACTTTGAAGTACCGATCCGCCGCCCACGGCAAGGCGAACGCCGCTCCGCTGAAGGACCAGCCGCCAGCGTCCCAGGGAGCTTGCGTACAAGGCCAAATGCTCGCGTTCGAGGCCCAGAATCCATTCGGTGTGCTTCGCTCCAAGATCCTGGCGCACGTGGGCGACCAGCGTCCAGCCGGAGGTCTGCAGCTGGCGCCAGCTCGCAGACCACTGACCCGCCGTGGGCTGGGCAGTCACCGTCCAGGGACCCCATGCGGCGCGGCTCACTACCTGCATGCGCTGGGATTCCCAGCCGAGGCCCACCGACCAGCGAACCGGCTGCACCGTCACTTCGGTCCGCCGCTTGAGTCCGGGTAGGGTGAGCGGTGCGGAACCCATCGTGCGTTCCACGCAGGTCCACACGCCGAAATCCATGGGACTGAGGCGCAGGCCGCCCGATATGTTGGGACCGAATGCAGCAGCCTGGGCCTGCGTGAAGCCGGGTTTGGGTCCGGAATGCTGGGTCCACGCGCTCCAGCGTTGGCGGCGAAGGGCGTCGTGCCACGGTTCGGTGGGCATCTGGGCCCATGTGCTTTGGGCGGCCAGCATGGCAAGTGCGGTGATTAAAAACTGCTTCATGAAGCAAAGAATCTGCTTTGGTGCGAGCTCCATGTGCGTGCAAACGAATGTTTCGGGCTAAGGGCTACCTTCGCTTCGTGCGCACCCTGAGCCTACTTGTCCTACTGCTCGCGTCGGTCCCGTTTTGGGGCCAGCAGCTTGAGTTTGCGGTCGACGTCCGGTCGACGGACGCGCAGCTACGCGGCCGAGAGGTGCTCGATGTTGCCGTGGGGCCCGACGGACTGTGGTGGCTTGCAACCCAAGATGAAGGGGTGCTGCGCTACGACGGCGTTACGCTGCTTCGAGCTCAGTGGCCAAAGGTTCCGCCCATTGTGCTCGGCGTGGCCCCGGTTCGCCAAGGCGCTTTTGCGGCGACCTCAGACGGGCTATTTTGGATTCCGCTCGAAGGCCAAGCCACGCCGGTAGCCGGAATGAAGGCGACCGTGGTCGACGTCGATGCCCACGGCGACACCCTTTGGGTTCTCCAAACCGACGGACTGTGGATGCGCGTCGGGACTGCGTCGTTGACCAAGCAGGCCATGGAAGGATTGCTCGGCGCCACGCAGTTTGGCCGCCGTGGAAGCTCCTGGTGGGTCGCCTCGACCAAGGGACTTTGGGTGCGCGGCGCCTCGGGATTTTGGACCCGGGTGCTCGATCAGCCCGTTCGGTCGGCGGCGGTTGACGGCGGCGGAGTTTGGGCCGAAACCGAGTCGGGCTTGGAGCGGCTCACCGACGAAGGTTGGGAGCGCGCAACGCGCAGCCTCACCGACGCCCAGTGGATCCCCGCGCTCGACAAGGATTCGTGGTGGGTTGCTAGCCGCGAAGGCCTTTTTTGGGTCGACGACGAGGTGCAACCCATGGCGGCTTTGGGCGGCACTCCGCTAGACCTTGCCGTGGCCTTGGCACCCGACGGGAACGGCGGCCTCTTGCTGGCTGGGCGCGACGGCATGGTTCGAATTCCGAGGCCAGAACAGTGGTACGACGTGCGCACCGCCGCCTACAACGTGGGCCGCATCACCTCGGTGGCTCGGACCGCGCCCGACTGCTTTGCGGTCCTTTCAAGCGCCGGACTTCAGCTTGTTCGCCCCGAAGGCCGAACGACCATTCCATTGCCGTCCTCGGGCGTGCCCAAAGGCTTGGCCGAACTCACGGATGGGCGATGGCTGCTCTACGGCGAATTTGGTGCACTTGAGTGGCAAGGCGGCTCCTGGCGAACGCGCCGAAGCGATTGGGTGCTCAGCGCGGGCTGGTCGGGCGCCACACCGGTGCTTGAGACGACCGAAGGTTGGCTCGCCTGGGATGGTGCGGCGCTGACCGACATCGTACCGCCACAACCAAAGCCATTGACCAGAAACCAGTGGCCTGAAGAGGGGTACGCGTGGAACTGGGGCGAGCGCGGACTTTTCGT